>NZ_ANIK01000071.1 GCF_000347175.1 Leptospira alstonii serovar Sichuan str. 79601 | reverse complement strand
TAGGAAAAAAGGAAAGGAGGCGAGGGAAGCAACAATCGAACTTCGATTTGAAAAGCTAACGATAAAACCTCCTCAATACAAGAAATTAGAAAATATTGATATGTATGCGTTAACCGCAACCGAGGTAGGCGGACCTCCGGAAGAATCTATCGATTGGAAATTTCTAACCACAATTCCTATTCACAATTCGGACGATGCAAAAAGTATGATCGCCTATTACAAAAGCCGCTGGGGTATTGAAGTTTTCTTCAAGGTTTTAAAGTCTGGATGTAATATTGAATCTACTCAATTTAAATTTGGGAATCGATTCAAAGCTTGTATTGCTGTCTGCGCTATTGTTGCTTGGAGAGTTATGATGTTAACATTCTTAGGTAGAAATATTCCAGGTTTAAAAGCATCCATCCTATTCGAGTCTTTTGAATGGAAAGGCATTTATTGTCGACTTTTTGAAACTCCGAAACCTCCTAAGGAAGAACCCGAGTTAGGAACCGTCTTACTGTGGATTGCTAAATTAGGCGGGCACTTGGCTCGCAATTCCGATGCTCCTCCGGGCCCCCTTACCATTTTTAAAGGCCTCATGAGAGCTATGGAAATCGGGTTTATGTTTAAATTACTCACGAAAACCTAACTTGTGGGTAAGGTTATGGCTCTATAGGGATGCGAGGTAGGTTGTTATTTTTTATAATCGAAGAGATCATATTGGATCTGTTTTTTATTTAAAAAAGGCATTGATGGTGATTGATCATTTGTTTAAGTTCCGAGTTTCTTCCTTTTCCATAGTTCTTTGGATTTGCTCGATTTCAATAGGTCTTGGGACAGTAAACGGGCGTCTTTCCTTACTGACGATCGGGTTATGTTTTATAATCAGTATTTTATTGATGAGACAGGCTAAATGGAGCGTTTCTTCGGCTTTGGCCTTGGCTTTGATAATTTCTTTTTTATTAGCCTATTTCTTTTTTTATAGAACCCCGGTTATGCCCGAACATATAGACGGTAAATTGTATCCGATCAGTTACGCATTTAAGGCGTTTCCCGTTCTATTTTCATTTTTTATTATTTTCGCGCTTCCGAATGCAAAACAAAAAGAGTTTTTTTTTATAGGAATAGCTTTTGGTATGTTTTTGTTCGCGATCATAAATTCAATTGCAACCTTTGTTTATTTGGATCCTCCGTATTACGGGAAAGCGTTTCACTTTTTTAATAAAGCGGAATATAATTCTCCCGGGATTACCATTCTTGCTAGTATACTTCCTATAGTTCTGTTTTGTCTCAACGGTTATCTTTTTGATATAAAGAAAAAATCAAGGTGGAAACACCTATTTTTTTTAATAATTTTATCCGTTAGTATTTCAATTTCATTTTTATTCAATGCGCGGACCTTCTTTTATATTATCATTCTTAATGTATTTTTTATAACGGCAATTCAACTATGGAAGTTATTTTTTACTTCGTCTTTAAACAAAGTTTATAAGGTTATCGTCGCTCTGTTAAGTGTATCTTTTCTAAGCTTCATTTTTTATATATTTTTACAAGATACACAAATAGGTCAAAGAATTCTACATGGCGAATATTCCATAAAACTCAAGCATTATATTGACTATTGGAATGCGGTTAAAGACGGTTTTTTTATTTATCCGAAGATTTCAATTGAAAACAATGGAACTTTTTGGTATCACAACGTGTTTTTTGACTCGCATAAAACGTCAGGACCTATTACGGCGTTAATACTCTACGTTTATTCGTTTTTCATTTTTGTCATCGTGTGTATAAACTCATTTAGAGGAAATCATAGATCCATTCGATATTTTCATTTCTACGTTTGTTTGATTCCTTATTTGATTACAACGATTCCTTGGGAATCTTCGGAACCGCAGATGATGGCATTGTTCTCGGGATTGGGGGCTTTGATTACGACGGCGACCGATAATGAAAATACGGAAGATCTTTGCTGAACAAGTTTCATCATTTTGTAATTTTTCGATTACAAAATCCTACGATCAAACGACTCAAAATGCTCAATAAATTATACGTCCGTTATCCGAATCTGAAAAACATATTGCATAACAGCGGTTGGTTGTTTTTCGATAGAATTTTTCGAATGGGAATGGGAATGTTTTTAGGGGTATGGATCGCCCGATATTTAGGTCCGGACAATTACGGAAAACTAAATTACGTGATCGCATACACTGCATTGATCGGTAGTTTTACGAATCTCGGCCTCGACGGAGTGGCCGTTAGAGAGCTAATCAAAGAAAAAACTCATAAAGAAGAAATCATTTCAACCTCTTTTTTACTGCAGTTCATCGCCGGAGTTTTTGCTTTCGGAAGTGCGATCATTTTAATACCGTTTCTTCGACCCGATGAGCCGGACTTATTCTGGATGGTCTTTCTCGTAGGATTTACGCTGGTTTTCCGGGCCTTCGGCGTCGTAAAGTATTGGTACGAAGCTCAGGTACTTTCCAAATACTTCGTATGGCTTGAAAACGGGCTGTTCTTTATATTTTCCGGAATAAGGATCCTGTTGATACTGAATGGTTTGGGAGTATTCGCGTTCATTTGGGTCGGTCTCGTCGAATCATTTATTAGTTTATTCGGATATTATTTATTATATAAGTATCATGATGGAACGTTATCCGTAATCCATGCCAATTGGAAGAGGGCTCGCGCGTTGTTGAGGGACAGTTGGATGTTGTTGCTTTCGGGGCTTGCCGTCATCGTTTATATGCGGATCGATCAGATTATGATCGGACAAATGTTGGGAGACGAGGCGGTTGGAGTTTATACGGCCGCGGTCAAAATCAGCGAGGTTTGGTATTTTATTCCGATGACGATCGCTTCGTCGATCTTTCCGGCGATTTTAAAAGCGAAAGAATTCAGTCAAAAATTGTATTTAGAACGTTTGAGTCTTCTTCATTCCTTTATGTTTTTATTGGCGCTAATGATAGCGATACCGATGACATTCTTATCCGATCCGATTATCCGTTTATTTTTCGGCGATAAGTTTTCGGAGGCGGGCGCCATATTAGCAATTCATATTTGGGCCGGAATTTTTGTTTTTTTAGGCGTGGCGAGTAGTCGTTATTATTTAACGGAAAATTTACCGAGGGGTGAATTGTATAAAAGTATATCCGGCTGTTTGACGAATATATTTCTGAATTTTTTTCTAATTCCGCTTTATGGGATCAAGGGCGCAGCCATTGCGACCGTGATTTCACAGTTTATCGCCAGTACTTTATTTAATCTTTTCTTTAAGCGCACGCGCGAAATATTTTTTATACAATTGGAATCCGTTCGTTTTTGGAGATTGTTATATCGGTTTAACGATTTTCGGAAGTCGATTACTTAAGGGATTTACGATGAACTTGGCCCCAATCGCACTTTTTGTTTATAATAGACCGGAACATACAAGAAAGACCATCGATTCTTTATTAAAGAATGATTATGCGGATCAATCCGAATTATTCGTATTTTGCGACGGACCTAAAACGAATATGAATTCGGATAAGATCGACGAAGTCAGGTCGATCGCCAAAAAAACCGTAGGATTCAAAAAGGTTACGATCCGGGAAAGGGAAACGAATTTAGGTTTGGCAAACTCCATCGTTTCGGGAGTGACAGAACTTGTAGCCGAATACGGCAGAATCGTCGTCCTAGAAGACGATATGATCACCTCGAAATATTTTTTAACGTATCTAAATCAAGCTTTAGAATATTATGAAAAGGTTGATCGAGTCGTTTCCATACACGCTTATCGTCTTCCGTTTGACGCTAAAATCCCCGAGACATATTTTCTAAGAGGGGCGGATTGTTGGGGATGGGCGACTTGGAAAAGGGCGTGGGACTTATTCGAGCCGGATGGACAAAAACTTTTGAACGGTTTGAGATCAAGAAAACTAACGTATGAATTCGATATGCAAGGATCGTATCCGTACACACAAATGCTAATGGATCAGGTTGCCTCCAAGAACGATTCTTGGGCGATCCGATGGCATGCTTCCGCGTTTTTACTGAATCGATTGACGTTATATCCCGCGAGATCCCTTGTGCACAATATCGGATTGGATGCTTCGGGGACACATTGCGATACCACGAATGAATACGACGTCGATTTGAGTTCGTCGCCGATCAGAATCGAAAAAATTGAAATCGAAGAAAACAGAAAAGCGAGGGATTTGTATCGGGATCATTTTCGTAAGCTACGACGATCTGGTCTTAAAAATCGAATTCTCAATCGAATCATGCGACTACTAAAAGGTTTTTGAATGTTATTGATTTAACGTTCGTTTTCGACGGTTTCTTGAATGGAAGCGGATTTGTTGAGTCCTAAAAACATATAAGCTATCGTTCAAAGCAAGTTTTTAAATATCCCCTATGAATTCAAATTTACGAATATACTTTAAAAGGTTGATCTATAAACTTCTACCGCCGATTCTTTTTGATTTATTAAAGTTTGCCCGAACACGATTGAATACACGAGTAAAATTCGGGAAACGAATCGAATCGCTGCGCATTGGTTTTAACGGTGTATATGAGACTTGGGAGGAGGCCGCGAAATTATGCGGCTCTTACGATTCGGAAAAAATCATCGAAAAGTGTAAACAGTCTACTTTAAAAGTGAAACAAGGTCTTGCCGCTTACGAGAGGGACTCGGTCTTATTCGATAAGATCCAATATTCTTGGCCCTTAACATCCGGATTACTTTACGCGGAAACGATAACAAACGGCGAATTGAACGTTTTGGATTTCGGAGGCGCTTTAGGCAGCAGCTACTATCAGAATCGAATTTTCTTGCAAGGGATCAAACGGTTGTCCTGGAACATCGTGGAACAATCGAATTTTGTACAAGTGGGTAATACGTTCTTTAAGGACGATATCCTTTATTTTTACGATTCTATCGAGACTTGCGTAAGAGATCGAAAAATTAACGTATTTTTAGCATCGAGTTCCTTTCCGTATATCGAGGATCCGTTCGCGTTAATCGAAAAAATAACTAAATACGATTTTCCTTATATTATAATAGATAGAACTTATTTTATCGATTTACCGAAGTCTATCGTGTCCGCACAACGAGTTCCGCCTGAAATTTACGAAGCGTCGTATCCGGCTTGGTTTTTTAATTTCGAGGAATTTGTTTCCTTGTTCGAAAAAAAATATAGGCTGATCGCTGACTTTAACAGTTATCTGCAAGCCGTTGATACGTTAGACGGGACCGCGACTAGAGAAATGGGAATGATTTTTGAAATCAATAATATCAAAAAATGAAATATCTTTGCACTCTATTCGATTTTAATTATCTACCTTTGGGATTATCTTTGTACGAATCTATCGGTCGCCATTTCGGTGATTTTCATCTTTGGATTCTTGCGATGGACGATAAAACTTACGACTTTCTTAAAACGTATCAACTTGAACATGTTACGACGCTTTCGTTGAAGGAAGTCGAGTCGGGAGATGTTTTGGTTGCGAAAGGAAATCGAACATGGCAGGAATATTGTTGGACGCTTTCTCCGGTTTTACCGTCTTATGTTTTGGCTAAAAATCCGAACATCGATCACATCACTTATTTGGATTCGGATATATATTTTTTTTCCGATGTAACTCCGATCTACGATGAAATCGGAAAACATTCGATAATGATCATACCGCACCGATTTCCGGATCGTCTCAAACATCTCGAGGCGAACGGAATTTACAACGTGCAGATGGTTTATTTTAATCGGGACACAATCGGAATGAAATGCCTCAGTCGTTGGAGGGAGCAATGTCTGGAGTGGTGTTATAATCGAGTCGAGGATGGTCGTTTGGGGGATCAAAAATATCTGGATGTTTGGCCTCGGACGTATGAAAACGTGTGTGTGTTAAAAAACGAACAATCCGGGGTCGCTCTTTGGAACGTGGAAAAATATACGGTTCAATCTAGAGAAGGAAAGATTCAAATCAATGGAAGTTCGCTTATATTTTATCATTTTCACATGTTTAAGTTCTATTCGGGACGAATTTACGGAACCGGAATTTCCGCTTACAATTTGGACTATACAAAGTTAAAAACAATATATGACGCATACGTAGCTCAATTGACGGATGTCGTTCTTCGTTTTGATTTAAAATTAAAAAGTCTGAATATTATGGAAATTTATAATATGGTGGAGGCAAGGAATTTTTACTCTTCCTCCAATCGGATCGAATTTTTTTGGAAAATTTTCTTTTTCGGCCTTGTGTTTGGAAAAAAATCGTTTTTGTTAAGTTGGAATTGTCTCCGAAAAATTCAGCGTAAACTTTTACAATGACTGGATTTTGTAGACGGGTAGATTGATAAATTTCCTGGAGTTCGATTCGCGCCGGATATTCGGCAAACGTTAAGTAATGTGAGTTCAAACGCGAAAGCGATCGTAGTGAAAATCCTGCAATGCAACATGATTCCAAGAATGACTACTTTGGAAGATACTAAAAAATAACATGTTGCTTTGCAGATTGGAGCGAAGAGCGCGGTCCAGCCCTTGCATGCAGGGCTGGATTCGCCCAAACTTGCTCCACGAATTCACGTTAAGTAAAGGTAAAGGCTCGTAATGATTTAAATTTTTTTTGTTCTTTCGCGAGAACGGACGGATAATTAAGGATTATACTTTTTAAATTTGTATGGATGAAATCACAGTAAAAAATTCCGGCTACGTTCATTTGAAAAAAATTCATGATGATCGGGACGGGAACTTAGTCATCATGGAATCCTTGCGTGATATTCCTTTCGAGATCAAACGTATATATTATATTAATAATCTGGAAAATTCAGTGAGCATTCGAGGTCTTCATGCTCATAAAGAAATTGAGCAGGTCATTTTTTGCGTTAGTGGAAGTTTTACTTTGAAACTGGATGACGGACTGACGAAACAAAAAATTTTTATGAATAACGATAATATGGGAGTGATTTTGGGAAAGATGCTTTGGCATTCCATGGAGGGATTTTCCTCGGGTTGTGTTCTTTTGGTTGTGGCTTCCGATTATTACAGGGAAGACGATTATATTCGAGATTATTCCGATTTTATTCAATTAGTCGGCAAAAGTTCGGTATGATCGAGTACGAAAATTTGCGTTTGGCGAATGCGCCGTACTTTGAAGAATATAAAACGCGGCTTTTGAAAGTCATCGAAAGCGGGTGGTATGTATTAGGGCAGGAAGTTTCCAATTTTGAAAATCAATTCACCCAATACAACGGAAATCGACATTGTATCGGAGTCGGGAACGGACTGGATGCGCTGATACTCTCTTTGAAAGCTTTGAACTTAGAGGAAGGTTCCGAAATCATCGTACCATCGAATACTTACATCGCTTCGATCTTGGCGATCTTACACGCGGGTTTGAAACCGATTTTAGTCGAACCCGATATTAAAACTTATAATATCGATCCTAAAAGGATAGAAGAAAAAATCAATGCAAGAACGAGAGGGATTTTGATCGTCCATTTGTACGGCAAGCCGTGTGAAATGGATTCGATTTTAACGATAAAGGAAAGAAATAATTTATTTTTAATCGAGGATTGCGCGCAGGCGCACGGATCTTTGTATAAAGGCAGGAAAACGGGAACTTTCGGGGAAATGAGCGGATTTAGTTTTTATCCTACTAAAAATTTAGGAGCGATCGGCGACGCCGGCGCCGTTGTGACGGATAACGACCAATACGCGGAAGCGATTAAAAAACTGAGGAACTACGGTTCTTCGATCAAATATAAAAATGATTTGCCGGGATATAATTCCCGTTTGGACGAATTACAAGCGGCAATCCTTAGTATCAAAATTAAGTATTTGGATACAATGAACGAACATAAAAGGACTTTGGCTCGGATTTATCTCGAAAATTTAAAGGAAGATTTTATCAAACCGTTCGTAACGAAAGATACGTACGATGTATATCATATCTTTAATATTCGCCATACGAAACGCGACGTTTTAAGGGAATACTTGCTGAAGAGCGGAGTTAAAACGGAGATCCATTATCCGATTCCGCCTCATAGGCAAGTTGCGATGCGGGGAGTATTTGAAGAAGTAGAATTTCCCATATCCGAGGAAATTCATAAAACGACGTTAAGCCTTCCGATTTCATCCTTTCACACTGCGGATGAGATTCATAAAGTCGTAGAGATTATGAACGAATTCTAATATAGAAAAAAGATTTAAGAAAGGTTTCGATGAAAAACGAAGAAAACATCGTTACAAAACGAGAGTTTTAATTTTGCAAGGTAACTACTTTCTAAATTTTGAATATTTCAGAAGAGAGTTCAAAAACTTTTTAATAAACTTTGATAAATGACTAAAAAAGAACCGAAGATTTCGATTATCACCATTAATTATAACGACCGTGTCGGTTTAGAAAAAACCATCCTATCCGTACGCGGTCAAACATCTTTAGATCAATGCGAGCATATTATAATAGACGCAGCTTCCAAGGACGGGAGTTTGGATGTGATTTTAAAATATGCCGACCAATTTTCATTTTGGAGCAGTGAGTCGGATCGAGGCGTTTACGACGGTCAAAATAAGGGAATTCTAAATTCAAAAGGTGAATATATTCTTTTTATAAACTCAGGAGACGTTCTTGCCGACGAGCATACTCTTTCTAAAATCCTTTCATACGAATTAAATTCCGACTTAATTTACGGAGATATGTATATTGAATCCAAGGACGGTCGTTATCGTTTGGGTAAACAACCTTCTACAATGACGGTAAGACATCTTTTGCTGGATACGATTTGGCATCCAGCTTGTTTAATAAAAAAGGAGCTATTCGAACGATATGGATTATACGATCTTAATTTTAGAATTGCTGCGGATTATGAATTTTGGCTGAAAGTTTTTTCTTTCGGTGTTTCGACGGAACATATTTCGGTGCCATTCTCTCGATTTAATTTGGAAGGATTGAGTTCCGCGCCTCAAAATCAAAATTCTCTTCTCCAAGAGAGAAAAAAGGCCCAGTCTCTTTATTTTAATCGTATAACTTTATTCTTATATAGAGATATTTTGGGGACAATCCGATCTTCGTTTCTTTTGGGAAAGTTTCTTTTAAGAAAAATACTCGTTCTTTTGAAACTCAAGACCGCATAACCTTCATTAAGAATCTATCTCAAGAATTACTTATAGAACGGTGAATGTTGTCTTGAGATGAAGTGTAAGATTTACTGTATGAGCTATTTCTAAAGGCGTTTTGAAAAAGATCGTTTGAATATTTTTTATAATAAAATGAATCCGCTGATTTCTATCGTAATCCCATGTTACAATTATGGAAAATACATCGATCAAACGATCAAAAGTATTCTCGAACAAAGTTATAAGAATTTGGAAATCATTATCGTGGACGACGGATCGAACGACGAGTTCACGATTGATATCCTTAAAAAACTCGAAAAAACATATACCGTAATCAGAATCGAACGGTCGGGGCCAGCCGCGGCGAGAAATGTGGGAATCGGTAGGGCCAAGGGAGAGTTTATACTTCCTCTTGATTCCGACGATATCATTGATAAGGATTATCTTTTGGAAGTAATGTCGGTTTACGCGAAGGATCCTTCTTTCGGAATCGTATATTGCGAAGCCGAATTTTTCGGTTCCGTAAAAGGGAAATGGAATCTTCCCGAGTATCGGTTTCCGGAAATACTTTTGGACAATTGTATCTTCGTGTCCGCGGTCTTTAGAAAATCGGATTGGAAAGAAGCGGGCGGATTTAATCCGAATATGAAGAACGAGTGGGAAGATTTCGATTTTTGGCTGTCTCTAATCGAAAGAGGACGCAAAGTTTATAGAATTCCCAAGGTTTTATTTTATTATCGGATCGGACATTCGTCCCGTTCCCAGAGATCCGTGGATCATTTTTTACCGTTGTATATGCAGTTATATGAGAATCATAAGGAATTATATTCCGATAATATTCAATTTTTATTTCAAAGGCACTTGAAGGCAAAACAATTGGAGGATGAATTCTCAATTTTAACCGGAAATCCTTTCGTTTACGGTTTTACAAAAGTATTGATTAGCTTGCTTAGATATTTCTCTTTACTCAAGAATAAATTTTTCGGAGCCTAATTCGAAAGGAATTCAAGTTCCATGACCGTCCATTTTGTTTTGAATCTCCAGTTCCGGAGATGATTTGACTCTAGGATAAGAACTGCTTTTACGGGTAGAATCGGCGGATCCAAGAAAGAGTTCTTTGGAGAAAACGTGGCGGATGTTTTGCGTTTCTCGTAATTTGCGGGACCGGGTAACTCTAAAACTTCGATAAAGTTTACATGAAGATATTGATTCAAAAAATCTTTTATTTGCTCAGGCAGTATCAATATTATTTTTTTCTCTATTCTTTAAGAAAGGATATTCAAAAATCAAAATATACTTATCAACCTCTGATAAGCGTAATCGTACCCGTTTATAACACAAAGATAAAACATTTGAAGGAGATGGTCCGCTCCGTTTTGAGCCAGACTTACGAACACTGGGAGCTGATCCTTCTTGACGACGCTTCTCCGAAACTTGAACCCGGTAAATTCTTAAAACAGATAAGTAAGATCAATCCTAAAATTCGTTATTTTCGAACCGAGAAGAACGGAGGGATTAGTATCGCGACTAGTAGGGCTTTGGAATATGCGACCGGAGATTATATCGGTTTTTTAGATCATGACGATACTCTCACAAGGGATGCGTTAACCGCGATTGTCGATTCTTTGCAAGAGGAAAAGAATCGACCGGAATTTCTTTATTCCGACGAGATTTTTCAATCTAAAATTCCCGGCATATTTTCCCTCTCCACAAAACCGGATTTTTCCGTGGAGAAATTGATTTCCCACAATTATATCTGTCATTTCGTAGTTGTCTCAAGAAATTTGATTCGAAAGATGGGTGGGTATCGGGAAGGTTATGACGGAAGTCAGGACCATGAGTTTGCGCTTCGTGCGTGTAGACATACAGATCGGATTCAAAGGATTCCTTATTTTTTATACGAATGGAGATTGCATGGGGAAAGTTTTTCCAGAACAAAAGCCGAAATTTGCGAGGGAAGTTCGAAAAAAGCGATCGCGGAATTTTATAAGGAGTCTTCCGAGGTTTTGGAAAAAATCGTTCCGGGTTATTATCCGTTCACCTATCATCCGATTCGGAAATTGAAACCGGTTAAACTGATCTCTGTCGTTGTGTTCGATATAGAAGGTATATTAGAAAACAGTTTTGAAGATATTTATAATATGATTCGATCGGTTCCGGATTTTCGACTGGAGATTCTTTTGTATGCTGAAAGAGATCGATGGAACCTTGGAATTTCTGAATCCGTTTTGAAGGAATTTCAAGGTCGCGTTCAATTTAAGATCCTGGAACGAAACGATTTCGATTTTTCGACTAAGAATATCAATTCGATCGTGTCCGATACGAAAGGCTCCTATATTTTATTTTGGAATCCTCTTTTTAAACCGAAGAACGAAAACTGGTTGTACGAGTTGCTGCAACACGCGCAGTCTGCGGGAGTAGGAGCGGTTTGTCCGATCATTTTGAATCAAAAGAATGAACTTATCTATTCCTCCTTACTTCTTGGAAAAAAAGGATTCGTCGGCGTTGCGGGTAACGGAATCACCGCGGCCGAGTCTAAAATTTGGTCGGGGGAATTTATCGAAAAGAACGTTTCCTCGATTTCGCGTAACGTGTTTCTGATCTCCCGAAAAAACTGGGATTCATTGAACGGACTGGATGAATCCTTTAGAAACGATTATTGGGACGTGGATCTTTCTTTAAGGCTTTTAGAGCGAGGTCTTAGAATCGTAAGTAATCCTTTCTCGAATTTTCTTTCCTCCTTCCCGCCTAAAAAATCCTTTCAAGAATATGATCCCAAGTATAAAGCCGGTCGATCGGATCGTGAGCTCCTAATAAAAAAATGGGGAAATGTTTTGGAATCGGATCGATTTTATTCTCCCCATAGTGATTTGATTGGTCGTGATATGAGGCCTAGGAATCTAATTCATTTTTTTGAGTACAAGATTTGGCGGAAGAGATGGAAGTAGAGTTAGAAGAAGAATTTACTATGAAAGCTCGATCCATTTGAATTTCTCGTATCTCTATGAGAGCGATAAAATTTTGATCGCGGACATTCGAAAGTAAGATTTTGTGGTAATCATAGAGTTTGAATGGTAGTTTTCCCGTTTTCCTTAAAATTAAAGACCCATGTTATTTAAGAGATTTCCAATCGAAGGCCCGGTTCTGATCGAACCGAAAGTATATGGAGACGAACGGGGTTTCTTCTTTGAAACTTTCAAGTCCTCCGTTTTTGAAAGGGAAAACATACCGACTCACTTTTCCCAAGACAATCATTCCAGATCCTCTCGCGGAGTTTTGAGAGGAATGCATATGCAGATTCCTCCTTACGAACAAGGCAAATTGGTACGTGTGGTCAGAGGTAAAGTCGTCGACGTGGTGATCGACATTCGTGTCGGCTCTCCAAATTACGGAAAATGGATTTCCGTAGAACTTTCCGAAGAAAATAAAAACATCTTTTGGGTTCCGCCCGGATTTGCTCACGGCTTTATCACCTTGGAAGATAAAACTGATTTTTTATATAAAGTAACGAGCGAATACAATCCGGGAAAGGAAGTGGGAATTCGTTGGAACGATCCCGCGTTAAGCATTCCTTGGAAAACATGGTTGCCGGACGGGGAATTTATCTTATCCGGAAGGGATCAAGAAACCCCTCTTTTTGCGGATTTCAAAAGTCCATTCGTATATTAGAATATGATTTATTACACCGGAAAAAACGGACAGGTAGGTTGGGAGTTAGCCAAACGTCTCAAATCCGTTCCGATGGAATCGCTGGGTTTCGGTCGGGAAGAATGGGATCTCGGAGATCCGGACGCGGTGGAACGGATTTTGGAAAAAGCTCCTAAAATCCTGATTCATTGCGGAGCTTATACCGCCGTGGACAAGGCCGAGTCCGATTCTGAAAACGCGTACAAGATCAATTCCTTATCGGTAAAAAGGATCGCGGAAGAATGCCATAAAAGAAAGATTCATCTGATTTATATATCCACCGATTTCGTGTTCGATGCGAATCCTAAAACGATCGGAGACCCGATCGGTTTTTGGAAACCGAATTCGCTCCTTTCTCCCAAAGGTGTTTACGGTTTATCAAAGGCGGAAGGGGAAGAATGGATTCGAAAAAACTTTACCGAGCAAGCGAACATCATTCGCACGAGCTGGGTGTATTCCGCACACGGAAATAATTTTCCGAAAACGATCCTAAGACTTTTGAAAGATCCCGATCGACCCGAATTGAAGGTGATCGAGGATCAACTCGGAAGACCTACCTGGGCCGGAAGACTTGCCGATTTTATAATATTCCTAATTCATGGAATTCTAAAAGGGGAGTCGTATCCTCAAGTCCTGCACTTTTCGAATTCGGGAGTCGCGAGCTGGTATGATTTTGCGATTGCTGTCCGGGATATTTCGTTTTCCTTGTCGTTGATTGAAAATTTAAAACCGATCTTTCCCATCCCTACTGAAAGTTATCCCACACCCGCACCAAGACCTAGGTATTCGATTTTAGATTTGGATGAAACTCGAAAAATTTTCGGTCCTATTCCGCATTGGAAGGAAGATCTAATGTTTTGTCTGAAAGAACTCGCTGCAATTTCCGGAAAAAAAGTATGAAGAAAATTTTAGTCACCGGCGGCGCCGGTTTTATCGGTTCCAATTTCGCGCATCTTATCTTAAACGATACGGAAGAATATCAGGTAATCGTATTCGATAAGCTTACTTATGCGGGAAATTTGAAAAGTTTGGACGTTTGGAAAAAGGATCCTCGATTTATTTTTGTAAGGGCGGATATCGCAAACAAAGAAGAAGTATTTTCGATCTTTAAAGAACATACATTCGATTACGTTGCGCATTTTGCCGCTGAAAGTCACGTTGATCGTTCCATCCTCGGCCCGGAAGAATTTATCAAGACGAACGTTCTCGGCACTTTTTATCTTTTGGACGCGGCTCGTTTGCAATGGAACGGTTCATATGAAGGAAAGAAATTTCTCCACGTTTCAACGGATGAAGTATTTGGCACATTAGGCGATACCGGATATTTCACCGAAGAAACTCCCTATGCGCCCAACTCTCCCTATTCTGCATCCAAGGCCGGTAGCGATCATATCGTACGATCGTATTTTCATACGTATCATATGCCGGTCGTAACGACGAATTGTTCCAATAACTACGGTCCTTACCATTTTCCGGAAAAGTTGATTCCCCTAATGATTTTGAATTGTTTGCACGGGAAACCCCTTCCGATCTACGGGGACGGAAAGAATATTAGAGATTGGTTGTACGTTAAGGATCACTGTGACGCCTTACGTGTCGCTTTGTTCCACGGAACTCCCGGGGAAACGTATAATATCGGAACACGAAACGAGAAGAAGAATATTGACATCGTAAATTCCATTTGTTCGATTATGGACGAGTTGCATCCTTCCGGAACACCTCATTCCCGATTGATTCAATACGTAAAGGACAGACCGGGTCACGATTTTCGTTATGCGATCGATCCTTCCAAAATCGAAAAAGAACTCGGTTGGAAACCGAAATTCGCTTTCGAATCGGCCCTCAGGGAAACCATTCGGTGGTATTTGAACAACGAATCCTGGTGGAAGGAAATTCTTTCCGGCCAATATAAAGAATATTATGAAACTCAGTACGAGAAACGTTAAATGAAATCTAGAAAAGGAATCATACTCGCAGGCGGTTCCGGAACCAGACTTTATCCGGTTACACACGTCGTTTCCAAACAACTTTTACCGGTTTACGATAAACCGATGATCTATTACCCACTAACAACGCTTATGCTAGCGGGTATTCGCGAGATATTGCTGATCTCAACTCCTCAGGCGACTCCTATGTATAAGGAACTTTTGGGGGACGGAAGACAGTGGGGAATCGACATAGAATATGCGGTCCAACCCAATCCGGGAGGATTGGCGCAAGCGTACTGGATCGGAGAACAATTTGTGAACGGACATCCTTCCGTTTTGATTCTCGGAGATAATATTTATTTCGGTCACGATCTTTCGCCTCTTTTAAAATCCGCCTCGGAGAAAACCTCCGGTTCGACCGTATTTGCGTATCCCGTTCAAGACCCGCAGCGATACGGAGTCGTCGAATTTAATTCCGATCGTCGTGCGATTTCTATCGAAGAGAAACCCGTTAAACCGAAATCCAATTACGCCGTCACCGGACTGTATTTTTATGACGAAGAAGTCGTAAGTATAGCCAAGTCCATACAACCCTCCGCGCGCGGGGAATTGGAAATCACGGATGTAAACAAAGTTTATCTGGAACGCGGAATGTTGAACGTTCAAGTGATGGGTCGCGGGTTTGCTTGGTTGGATACGGGAACTCACGAATCCCTTTTAGAGGCCTCGGTTTTCATAGAAACGATCGAAAAAAGACAGGGACTTAAGGTGGCGTGTCCCGAAGAAATCGCCTTTCGAAAGGGATTTATCAACGAAACCCAACTTGAACGATTGATCGCTCCTCTTAGCAAGAACGGCTACGGAGAATATCTGACCAAGGTACTTCATGAAAAGATCTATTGAACTTATTCAATGCAGTATTATAATATTATAACAATCACGTATAATTCCGAAAGACATATTCGCGCGTTGAACGATTCCATGAGACTTTCTCCCAATTGGACTTGGGTGATTTGGGACAACGATTCAAAGGATAATACGAGGGATTTTCTCAAACGGCTTACCGAAGAGAATCGAAAGTCGATCCATTTTAGCGCAAAAAATCTGGGTTTTGCGGGTGGAAACAACGAGGCCGTAAAGATCGCTCCTAAGTCGGATTGGATTCTATTGATCAATCCTGATTCCCGTTTGAGCGGCGATTTCTTCAAAGAATGCGAGCGGACTTTGGAGTCCAAAGGAAAGGAATATTCCATCGTATCGTTTTTGATGCTCAAAGAAAATCAAGAGGAGCTTATCGACGGAGCGGGGGATGTGTATCACGTTTCCGGAGCCGCTTGGAGAAGAGGTTACAAACAAACTCTTTCGGAAGAATATTTGAAAGAAAAGGAAATCTTTTCCGCGTGCGGCGGTGCGATGGCGATTAAGACCTCCGTTTTTGAAAGGTTAGGCGGTTTCGATTCCGATTTTTTTTGTTACATGGAAGACGTGGACCTAAGTTTTCGCGCGAGGCTGATTGGAGAAAAAGTTCTTTTTACGCCGAATATAAGGGTTTATCATCACGGATTCGGGTCCACGAAAGAACGAAGTTCTTTCTCCCTCTATTTCGGTTTAAGAAACGCGTTAGTCGTTTATTGGAAAAATATGCCCTTGTATTATAGCTTGCGTTACTTCTTTCATCATTTTATTTTTTTCGGAGCGAGCATTTGTTTTCATTCGTTCTTTACCAGTCCGAAAATATTGGGAGTTCCTTTCGGATTTTTACGGATGTTGCCGGGATTGATTCGCAAAAGACGGGAGATCGGTAAAATTCGCGCGGGTCGGTTTGAGGAAATCGTACCGTTGATGGATCGGGAATGGTTCTCTCCTTTCCGTAGAAAATAAAGCTCATGCCCGAAAACTTTTCTCCGTTAGCCGTCATTGTAACGTTCAATCCGAATTTTTCCGCAACTCTGAAAAATATTAGAAATTTGAATTCAAACGACGTTCCCGTTTTGATCGTGGACAATCATTCTAAGAACGTATCCGAAATTCGTTCCGAAATCGAAAAACAAAATGTTCTCTTGGAGAATAACGGAAATTTCGGATTGGGAGCCGCGCTCAACGAAGGAATCGAATACGCGAAAGTAAATCGATATTCTCACGTTTGGTTGTTCGATCAGGACAGCCTTTTGGCATCGTCCGCGATACGCGTTTTTTTACAAAAAGTCAAAGAATATCACTCGCAAAGAACCGAAAGGTACGAGTCCGAAAAAACCGATACGGAGAAAGTGGCTTCCTTCGGTCCGAATATTTTTGATATAATCAAAAATCGTAATATTTACGGTATTCAAGAAAATGAAAACGGAATTTTGAACGCCGAATTCATCATTACGTCCGGAAGCTTTTATTCGCTGAGGGTTTTGAACGACGTAGGTCCGATCTACCAGGATTTTTTTATCGATTATCTGGATTACGAATGGTGTTTTCGGGCAAATCGCAAAGGTTACGTTCACAAAATCGTCTCCGAAGCCAAGATGGATCATTCGATCGGAAACGATTCCAGAAATATATTAGGACTTTTTAAAGTAGCGATTCATTCCCCGTTTCGTTGGTATTTCCTTTTTAGGAACGCGATTTATATCTGTGGAATGTCCCATATCCCTTTTCGATTTAAATTGGAGGTGATTTTAAAAACGGGTTTTCGCTTTCTGATTCTACCTTTTTTTTCGAATTCGATTTATCAAACCTATCGTCATATTTTATGGGGAATCAGGGACGGAATCGTAAAAAAACAATCTTCTTTTTATAAAAAATTGCTCGGTTTTCAGCCTAAGTAGAGATGGAATTTTTCCTTACATTGATTGAAAATAAGGGGATCGTATTTTGAATTTCGGCGTCACCGTATCCATTGTATTATATAAACCTAATTTACCAATTTTTAAAGAATCCTTTGAGTCTCTTTTGGATTCCGTCGCTTATCAAATTTCCCATACTTCGCAATCGATTCGATATAAAATCGACGTATTGGATAATTCCCCTTTTTGCGGAGAGGAGGTAAAGGCGATCCTGGACGATTTGGCGAAGAAGTTTACGTTCGATAAACGCGTCGAATTTCAATATTTACATTTTCCCGAAAATCCGGGTTATGGAGCGGCCAATAATCGTTCCATTTTAAGATCGGAGACGGTTTTTCATCTGGTTCTTAATCCGGATATTAAGATGATTCCGGAAACCTTGACGTTATGCGCTCGTTATCTGGACGAACATCCGGATTGTGACGCGGTTGTTCCTTCCGTTTGGGGCTGGGACAACGAGGAAGGAAACATGCAGTTTTTGGTTAAATCCTATCCGACGGTTTCCGTTCTTTTTCTGAGATCTTTTGCCCCGAATATTCTTAAAAAAACGTTTCGGAAACATTTGGACAGATACGATCTCAAAGAAAAAGATTGGAATCAAATTCAAGAATCCGTTCCTTTGGTGAGCGGTTGTTTTATCTTTGCAAGAACGGAATCCTTAAAGAAAATCGGAGGGTTCGACGAAGAATTCTTTTTGTATTTCGAGGATTTCGATCTTTCGATGCGTTTGAATCGTAAGGATTATTTTCCGAAAATTAAGATCTTTCATAAGGGCGGAAATTCCTCCAAAAAAGGTTTTTTACACGTCAGACTTTTTATCGCCTCCGCGTTTCGCTTTTTTATGAAATTCGGTTGGAAGTTGATTTAGAATATTATAAAATTATGCGAAATATCGGAAGTCAAAATGGCGCGTAATTTAATCTCGATTTTATGGACGTCGCTTTTTATCGGAATTTTACTTTTAATTCAAATTCGCTTTTCGGTTCCTTTGAACGTCGCTATTATGATTTGTATTTTCGTTTTGGCCGCCGTTTTCTGGGTGACCGAACCGATTCCGGGTTACGCCACCTCGATCCTCGTTATTTTCCTTGAAATTCTTTTTTTTGCGAATCCGATCGGTATTGCGGATCTAACGTTTTCTCCAGGTAAAAATCCCGCCCCCGCCGTTTTTTTTTCTTCCTTGGCGGACTCTTCGATTATTCTTTTTTTAGGCGGTTTTATATTGGCGAAGGCCTGCGTAAAAACAGGTTTGGATCGATTTCTCGCCAATCGGATCATTCGTAAGTTCGGAGTCAAAAGTCATCGGGTGCTTCTCGGCTTTATGATTACTACCGCCTTCATTTCCATGTGGATGAGCAACACCGCGACCACTTCGATGATGATTGCACTTTCCTTTCCGCTGTTTCAGATCTTGCCGGAAAAAGAACCGTTTCGGAAGGCTTTGATATTAGGAATTCCATTTGCGGCGAACATAGGAGGAATCGGAACGCCGATCGGTTCTCCGCCGAATATCATTGCGATGGGAATTCTTAGACAACAGGGAATTGTCGTTTCTTTCGGAACTTGGATGCTTTTTGCGGTTCCTCTCGTAGTCGTATTGATATGGTTCGCTTGGGTTCTTCTTTTAAAACTTTTTCCTGAAAACGGTTCCTTGGATTTGATCGTAGAATTTCCGGAACCGGAAGGTGGAAGTAAGTCCTTTCCGTTCAGGACGACTTCCGCGATTTTTTTAGGAACCGTCGTTCTTTGGTTCACCGAAAATTTACACGGGATTCCCGCGGGAGTAACTGCGTTATTACCTTTGATTCTATTTCCCGCATTCGGAATTTTGAACGAGAAGGACATCAATTCCTTGGATTGGTCGGTTTTACTTTTGATCGCGGGTGGGATCGGAATCGGTATCGGTTTTCAACAAAGCGGGTTGAGTCTCTGGTTTTCCGAAATTTTGAAACCTATTACAAAACCGGAATATGCAGTAAGTATGTTGTTCCTTCTCTGTATTTTAGCGCTCCTTTTGAGCACGTTCATGTCCAATACCGCGGCCACCAATCTACTCGTTCCGTTGGCGTTTCCGCTTTCAACGGTTGTTCTTCCCGGATCGAACGTTTATCTCTTGGAGGTTTGTCTGGGAATCGCCCTTTCCGCCTCTCTTGCCATGTCTCTTCCGGTGAGTACTCCTCCTAACGCGATCGCTTATGCGGTTGGGGGTTTTGAAATCAAGGATATGATTCGGGCCGGTCTGCCCGTCGGAATTTTCGGCTTGATTGTCGTCCTATCGGCGTATTTCACATTTTTGTAATTTATTTTTCCTTAATTTATTCCAAATCTTTCCTTTAAATCCTCACCTTTCTCTCTACTCAAAACTTTTCCAAAATCGACCGTAATTCGATCGGTTTTGGAATGAAAATCTTTTAAAATCGGACCTTAAAAAGTCAAAAAGCCGGAAAAATTTGCTTGAAAAATCCCATATTTACGGGACAATAAAGATGTAATGAAAACTACGTTGGAAATACCGGATATATTGTATAAGAAAGCGAAGGTAAAGGCCGCAGAAAGGGGAATTTCCATGAGAGCCTTGTTTATTGAGGCTTTGGAACACAATCTAAAAGTGGAAGAGGCGGTCAAAAGAGAAAAGGCGGCGTCTAAACTCGCAACCAACAGTTTCGGATGGCCCGTGCTTTCCAAAAAGAAAGGAGTAAAAGTAACCAACGAAATCATCAATACGATCATGGAGGAAGAAAATTAGAATGGGATATCTTTTGGACGTAAACGTTTTGATCGCGTTGAGCGATTCCAATCATACCTTTCATGAAAAGGCCTGGCAATGGTTCGATCGAAAGGCGAAGAAGGGTTGGTCGACTTGTCCGATCACTCAAAACGCTTTGGTTCGAATTATGAGTCATTCCTCCTATCCGGGAAGTCCGGGAGGGGTCGAAGTCACTTCGGCGATTTTACATTCTCTCTTAAAAGTAAAAGGTCATCGATTTATTCCGGATAATATTTCGATCGATTCTCCTTTGTTTTATCTCAACGTCGTTTCCGTGAGTTCCAAACAACTTACGGACATTTATCTTTTGGCTTTGAGCGCCAACCATAAGGTAAAATTCGCCACCTTCGATTCTAAAATTCCTTACGATGCGATCGACCGAGGAAAGGAACATTTGGAATTGATCGCTGCTTAGGGCCGGTCTCAAGACCGACTATTTAAGAAGTTAAAAACAATGATCGAGCTTACCGGATAAATGGATGTAGGATGATTTTTCGAGTTTTCTTTCGCCAAACACGCGTTATACTAGATTTCGTCGTATGGTATTTTGCCGAATTGTTTGTGGTAACCCTTGCGCAACGTGCCAAATAAACGATCCCATACAATTGAATAAAAACCAAAATTGTGATTCATATCCCGATGATGTTGCGCATGAAATGAACTTCCTGCAATATAGTTGATAACCGGGATCCGCGCCCAAGACTTTGGTAATGGTTCTACGCCAAGGTGACCGATCGTGCCGAATGCTACGTTAAGAAAAAGATAAGCCGACATACCGAACCATGAAGTCGAGTAAACGGCGATAACAAATAACCAAAGGGCGCCAAATCCGATATTCTCGACGGGATTAAGCGAGAATAACGTTCCCGGTCGAGGTCGTTCAAAACGGTGGTGATAGCGATGAATATAAGGAAAAAGGAATGATATATGAGCGAGCCGATGCAGTGCATACATCAAACCGTCCATGACCAATAGTAACACGATAACGTCAATCAATGACCGAAGATTGATACCGTCTCGAAATTGTATGATTCCATTCTTCCACAGATGCCAACCTGCCAACGTGATTAGCGTATTTAAACAGACATTGATTAGCCAAACGGATATCTCAGCCGGAGTTAAGGCGGGTGGAGGCAAACAAACGGGGCGTAAGGAAAAGCGAGAGGTTATGAGATTGCCAATCACTATCACGAGAATGAATATAACAACGTTTTCAATAAGAAAGACTAAAAAAGCGCCTTGCCACGAGATTGATGTCAACGAATGGATGATCGAATTCTCCATACTCTTACTACCCTTGTTTGCGTATGTGTAGGGAACTTTATTCATTAAGCTCCGTAAAGTCCTAAAAAAACCTTTCCAATTCGGATTGGAATTCGTAACCTACCTTCGTGTCTTATTTCCCGTTTTTAAAACGAGTCTTATCAAGAAAAAATCCTTGTCGTTCTTATTTAAACTTCAGTCCTATATTTCGTTTTTACGAAACAAACTTTCGTTTTCGTCGTAGGTCCTTGTTTCAGAGGGGACGTTTTTCTACGTTCGGGATTATATGTCTTTTTTATATTTTTGCGGGCTGTCTTCCCGGATTTTTAAAGGATTCAGAAGGTTCGAAGCCCGAGTCTTTATCGGCTTTTGCGATTCTTCAAGACAAGATCGATTCCGTTTTACATCCCGAACACAATCACGATCCGGAGCTACTCAAGGTTCTCGCGGGTGGGGACGTTATGTTCAATTGGGGAATTCGGGATACGATCGCCAAACACGGAGAAATCGCACCCGTGGAAGGTCTGAAATCTCTTTTCGAAGAAGCGGATTTTCGAATGGTCAATCTCGAAACTCCCGTCGTAGCTTCCAAAACGGAAGAATCCAAAAAGGCTTATATCTTTACCGCTCACGAAAAGGATTTGGACTCTCTCAAGTTTTTGGGAGTGGATATGGTTTTTCTCGGAAACAATCATTCCTTCGATCACGGACATCAGGGAATGAACGAGACATTGGATATATTAAATAAAAATAATATTCTAAACGTGGGTGCGGGAAAAAAACTTCCGGATGTTTTGGATTCTCTGAATTTAAACCTGAAAGGCACCGACTTACGGATCCATTCCGTAACGGCGATTGCGGAACAGGCTCATTATGCGACTCCGACGAAGTCCGGCGTGGCTCCTTTTTTGCTTCCCTCTTTGCAGGCTGCGTTTTTTGAAAAACGCCTCTTCCGTTCTAAAAATAATTTCCCTCCCGTTCGAATCGTTTCTTTACACTGGGGGGTGGAATATTCTCCCGTGCCGACCGACGATCAGAGAAAGATCGCAAGGGCGCTCATCGATTCCGGCGTAAAGATCGTGATCGGTCACCATCCTCACATTCCACAGGGTGTGGAGATTTACAGAGGAGGTGTGATTCTCTATTCTTTAGGGAATCTGATTTTCGGAAGTAGGAACTCCTATCTCAATCACAACCTGATCGCCATTCTCCATATCCGCCGTAATCGTTTGGAACGATTGGAATTGGTTCCGATTTTCGGAAAGTTCCAAAAAGAAGATCATAAAATCCGGCCTGTAACGGGCCAAGAGGCGCAGGATTTCCTACGCGAAGTTGCGGTTCTTTCCGCTGAACTCGGTACCAAACTCCGAGTCGAAGGGGATCGGGCCTTTCTCGATCTTCCTACAAATTCTCCCTTGACCCCGGCCTATCAGAGCAAAAAATAGGCTAATTATCGGTTCTTCTGCTCGTCGCAAAATCGCAGACGGGCTTTAACCATAGGGGAAACTTTTGAGAAATTACGAACTCACCACCATTACACGCGTGAGCTCTAGGGAAATTGCAAAGTCCGAAGTTCAGGATACTTTGAAGAAATTTTCCGTGAGTGTCACCTCCGACGAAGACTGGGGCCAAAGAAAACTCTGGCATCCGATCAAACACGAAGAGCAGGGAATCTTCCATCATTACAAATGTAGCGCGGATCCGGGCTCCATTGAAAAAGTGGAAAAGGAATTTCTAATCAACCAGAACATTCTGCGTTCCATGGTTGTTCGCCTCAATGGCTAATGATATCAACAGAGTAACTCTGGTCGGCCGCCTAACGCGGGATCCGGAGTTCAAATCGATCAACGGGACTTCTCTCGTAAACTTCTCCTTGGCCAACGGTCGGACCTATGTGTCTAACGGAGAAAAAAGGGAAGAGTCTCATTTCTTCGATTGCGAAGTTTGGGGAAAACCGGCCGATATCATTCAACAATACTGCAAAAAAGGAAAGCAGATTGCCATTGAAGGAAGATTGAAACAGGATACATGGGAAACGCCGGAAGGAAAAAAAGCGTCTCGGATTCGAATCGTCGTGGAGAATTTCCAACTCCTCGGTTCGAGAGACGATTCTTCTTCCTCTCCGAGAGAATCTTCTTCTTCCGGAGGAAACTCTTATCCATCCTCTCCGGAATACTACAGCCCTGCACCGGATGGCGACGACGATATACCGTTTTAATGAGGTAATTTATGAGCGAGAATGAAGTAAAAGAAGAACGTTCCGAAAGACCGGAACCGAGCGAATCATCTTCCGGAGAAATGGAAGGTAAGCCGCAGAGAAAACAGAACAAATACAAGAAAAAAGTCTGCCGTTTTACGGCCGACCCGGAACTTGCAAAACAAATCAATTATAAGAACATCGAACTTTTGGAAAGATTTATCACCAACCGTGGTAAAATCATCCCGAGAAGAATTACGGGAACCAGCGCTCGTTATCAAAGAGTTCTCGCACGTGAAATCCGCAAAGCGAGAAGTATCGGTCTTCTTCCTTACAAGGTGAACTAACATGAGAGTGATCTTACAAAAAGACGTAATTAATCTCGGAGACGCGGGAGATCTGAAGGAAGTAGCCGACGGTTATGCGAGAAATTTTCTTTTTCCGAAACGACTTGCGGTTCGAGCCAACGAAGGAAACACAAAAGCCGCTCTTCACCAAAAGAAATTGGGTGAGCTCAAAAAAGAAAAACGTAAGAAAGTAATGGAAGGTTTTTCTTCAAGCCTGAACGGGAAAGAATACGATATCCTCGTAAAAACCGGCGGGGGTGAAAAATTATTCGGAGCCGTGACTCCGATGGATGTCGCTTCCATCCTGAAAAAGAACGGTTTCGAATTGGATAAAAGAAAAATCGAAATCGCGGAGCCGATCCGCAGTTTGGGTTCTTACAAAATCAAGATTCGTCTCGCGGAAGGAATTCAGCCCGTAATTACTCTCCACGTCAAAAAAGAAGAAGAGTGATTTTCCTTTAAGGGACATGCAGTCCGACTCCTTATACGAACCGGAATCCGAAAGGGCCTTTTTAGGATTCCTGCTTCTCAAAGGAGCGGACAATCTTATCGATATTCCGGTCGCTCCCGAAGATTTTTATGTGGATCTCCACAGAAGGGTCTATCGGGGGATCGCCGATCTTGTGGACAAACGGATCACCATCGATCCGGTTTCCGTCCTGAACTTTCTCAAAGAAAATTCTCTCCTCAAAGACGAGGAAAAAGAATTCAATTATATCTATTCTCTTTACCGCGATACGGTAGTCACTCAACCTCTCGCGTATTACGCGACTCGGATCAAACGTTTTTCGGAACGGAGAATGTACGCCAAGATTCTTCAGGAATCCTTGGAACTCATCCGCAAGGAACCCGGAGACAACGAATCCGTCTTCAACACGGTAGAAAAAAATCTCACCGAAATTTCGAGAAACATAGACGCAAAAGGGCTACTTCCCGTTTCTTCGGACAAGGTCGCGCTTTCCGATTACATCATGGAGATCATGAAGAATCGGGGACAGATCACCGGTCTTCGCACCAACTTCACCAAACTCGACGAGGCGACTTCCGGTCTCAAAGAACACGAACTTATGATCCTCGCGGCTCGTCCCGGAAACGGTAAGACCACGTTCGCTCTTAACATAGCGTCTAACGTGGCCTTGGTTTACAACCAACCCGTGGTCATTTTCTCTCTCGAGATGAGCCGGATCGAACTTCTTCTCAAGATGGTCTGCGCCGATTCTCAAGTGGAATCGATGAAGCTCAAAAAATCCGAACTCACCCGTGCGGACGCTCCCAAACTTTTGGAGTCCATCGTTCGGGTTACCGCGGCTCCGATCTACATCGACGACTCCGGAGGTTTGACGATTGACGATTTCAAAGGTCGTGTGCGTAAACTTCTCACAACCGAAAAGATCGGTCTGATCGTCGTGGATTATCTTCAGCTCATGAGCGATCCGAAAAACAAGGACGGGGGTCGTCAGCAAGAGGTCGCTTCGATTTCCCGTTCTCTCAAACAAATGGCAAAAGAAGCGCGATGTCCGATTATCGCACTTTCTCAGATGTCCCGCGCGGTGGAACAAAGATCCAAGGATCAAAAGCCGCAACTCTCCGACCTTAGGGAATCGGGTGCGATCGAGCAGGATGCCGATATCGTTTCGTTTATTTATCGGGAAGAAAAGGTAAAAGGAGAAGACGAGATCAGTCCGGAGATGAGAGGTAAGGCGGAAATCATCATCGCCAAAAACCGCTCCGGTCCTATCGGTTCTTTTCATCTTGCCTTTAGGCCCGAGCTTAGCAGATTTGATAATATAGATTAATCATAGACCGGTTTTAAGGTCTTTTATAGGAAACGGAAATCATTGGAACAGTGGATTCAGGAAAATTATAAACATCGTTCTTGGGCCGGAGAATTGAACGAGTCCCAAGTGGACAAAAGGATCGTTCTCTACGGTTGGTCGTTTCGTTTTAGAGATCAAGGCGGAGTGATCTTCATCGATCTTAGGGACAGAACCGGAATCGTTCAAGTTGTTGCACGCAAAGAACTTTTGGGCGACGCGTTTATCCTCGCCGAGAAGGTTCGTTCCGAATATGTTTTGGCAGTCAGCGGAACCCTCAAAAAAAGAGATTCGGAATCCATCAATCCTAGAATGCAGACCGGAACGATCGAAGTTGTTCTGGATAAATTAGAAATTTTGAATGTTGCGAAAACCCCTCCGTTTTCTTTGGACGAGTTCGACGAGGTTTCCGAAGAGTTAAGGTTAAAATACCGTTATCTGGATTTCAGAAGGGAAGAACTTAAGAACCGGATGCTCAAACGTCACGAGTTCATATTCGCAATTCGTAATTATCTTAACAAACGTAAGTTCGTGGAAATTGAAACTCCGATCTTGAACAAATCCACTCCGGAAGGAGCGAGAGACTTTTTAGTTCCTTCCCGTCTCAATCCGAATCAGTTTTACGCGCTTCCTCAGTCTCCTCAGATCTTCAAACAGATTCTGATGGTCGGAGGAATGGAACGTTACTTCCAGATTGTAAAGTGTTTCCGGGACGAGGACTTACGCGCGGACAGACAACCCGAGTTCACTCAGCTCGATATGGAATTCTCCTTTGTCAGTCAGGAGGAAATTCTCGCTGAAATGGAAGGGCTCATCTCCTCTATTTATAAAGAAGTTTTTAATATTCCTCTGACGACTCCGTTTCCGAGAATGACTTATAAAACCGCGATGGAAGAATACGGCTCGGACAAACCGGATCTTCGTTTCGGTATGAAACTCGTGGACGTTTCCGAAATCGTAAAGGACTGCGACTTCAACGTATTTTCCGGAGCCGTTAAAGGCGGTGGAAAAGTAAAGGTCGTTTGTGTTCCCGGAGGTTCGTCAATTTCCAGAAAGGAAATCGAAGACTACACGGCGTGGTTGAACCGGGACTACAAAGCAAAGGGTCTCGCGTATATGAAACACGGAACCGAAGGTCTCGAATCCACGATCACAAAACGTTTTAAAAAAGAAGAGTTGGACGCGATCTCCAAGGCCTGCGGTTCGAAAGAAGGGGACATGTTGTTCTTCGGCGCGGACGAAAGGGAAATCGTCAATCACTCGTTAGGCGCACTTCGTCTCAAACTTTCCGAACGATTTGAAACTCCGAAGGAAGGGGAGATCAACATCACTTGGATCGTCGACTTTCCCATGTTCGAGTGGAACAAGGACCACAAACGTTGGGACGCTTTGCATCACCCGTTCACATCTCCGTCTGACGATAGTATTCCGTATTTTGAATCTATGGAAACCCTTCAAAAGAACGCGGGGTTCGCGACTGCGAAAGCGTACGACCTCGTGATGAACGGAGTCGAAATCGGAGGAGGTTCGATCCGGATTCATTCCCGCGATATTCAAAATCAAGTTTTTAAGGTTCTCGGAATCGAGGAAGAAGAAGCCAAGGAAAAATTCGGATTTTTACTCGAAGCACTGGAGTTCGGCGCCCCGCCTCACGGAGGTTTGGCGTTCGGAATCGACAGAATGCTCATGCTACTCACCGGAGGAAAATCGATCCGGGACGTGATCGCTTTCCCGAAAACGCAAAAAGGCCTTTGTCTCATGAGCGAATGTCCTTCTCCCGTCGAGGAAAAACAGCTTCAAGAGTTGAAGATCAAACTCGTAAAGGTTTAAATTGCGCAAAGAACAGTTTAACTTCGAGAATCAGGATCTGTATCGTAAGATCTGCGGCATCAACGACGACGGGGTCAAAATTCTCGAAAAACAACTCGAAATGGACATCATCCCGAGGGGAAACGGTTTTCAGATCGAGGGCGATTCCACCAAAGTGGAATTCGCGTTAGACTTCTTTAAAAAACTCGAGGCGAACTATAGAGAACGTCCGGACCGGGATTTTATCGATTCATTCGATTTTTCTTATATTCTAAAAGACGCAGGTAAGGAACTTCGCAAAAAGAGGGCGAGGGAAACCGAACCGGAACGAATTACTCCTTGGAAACCGAGCGAAAAAATTCTCACCACATACCGGGGAAAACAGATCTTTCCTCGGACCAGAAATCAGGAAATTTATTTTCGATCCTTTCAAGAGAATCTGATCACGTTCGCACTCGGTCCCGCCGGAACCGGAAAGACGTTCCTTTCCGTGGCGACCGCTTGTCGTCTTTTGCAGAGCGGCACGATCGATAAAATCATTCTTACAAGACCTGCGGTCGAGGCGGGAGAAAATCTGGGTTTTCTACCGGGGGATCTCAACCAAAAGGTGGATCCTTATCTGCGTCCGGTTTACGACGCTTTGAACGAATGTATAGGCGCCGAAAAAACGCAGGAATATATCGCGCTTACAAAAATCGAAATCGCTCCCGTTGCGTTTATGCGAGGTCGAACTCTTTCCAATGCGTTTATCATTTTGGACGAGGCGCAAAATTGCACCTTGGCGCAACTCAAGATGATTATGACTCGTTTGGGTCGCAATTCGAGAATGTGTATTTCCGGCGACTCGACTCAGATCGACTTGGATCACGGACGTTCGGGACTTGAAAAAGTGGTGACTTTATTCAAAAACACGGATCAAATCGGAATGGTGTTTTTCGGCAAAGAAGATATTACGAGACACCCGCTTGTGGAAGTAATCGTTCGTAAGTTCGAGGAGTTGTGATCGTATGCCCAGTCCGGGAGAACAGATCGAATCCGCTATGGCTTGGATTACGGATACTCTGACAAGAGTCCGTCCGATTTTATTCGTTCGTAGATTTCAGGTCGTTCTAGTCGTCATCACTTTATTCATGGTGATTTGGATGCTCGCCATCCCTTTTTTCGGTCAGGATAAAATGGATCTTTCTCCCGACGGATTGTATTCCGAAGGTAAGACCGCTCCCGAAAAAATCGTTTCGGCAAAAGAGATCGTCTACGAAGACGAGGATAAGACCAAAGCCAAAAAACTCGCCGCTTATCAATCCGCTCCTTTCGTTTTCGACCGCGACTATACACCGCTACAAGATCAGATCAATAACGCCATTCAAGAGGATATGGAAAATTTTCGTTCCTTCAAACCGAGCGCGGAGGGAAGAGCTTATCCGGAACTTTTGGGCGTCGTTCCCCGATGGAAGAATCGTTCCAAAGAAGAGATCGAACTTTTATACAAAACCCCGGGAAAGGGAAAACTCAAGGATCTCGTTCAACAATATTCTAATTTAGTATTTTCTTCTTTTTGCATATTACGGGACTTGCCGCCCGATTACGCGACTCTGAAAACGTCCGGGGCGCGGGTCCGAAATCAGGGAATCAAGGAACAGATCTCCAATTTGGAAGGCGGCTATATCGTTCCGAGATCGTTTCTGTATCGGGATCCGGATACGGTCAATATTCTCAATCGGATGGCTCAGGAAAAACTTTCCCGAATGGATCCGGCGGTTCTTCCTATCATTCAGAAGATCTCCTTAAGTTATATTTATTCCAATCCTTCCTGCTCATATAATGCGGACGAGACTCTTGCGGCTAAGAAGTTTGCGGCGGATCGGGCCGAACCGATCAATTCGCGGATTTTAGCGGGGGAGAACATCGTAAAATCAGGAGAGATCATCACTCCCGAAATATTCAAAAAATTGCAAATTGTAAACACGTACGCGACCCGCGCGAACATCGCGTCCATCGTTTCGATTCTGCTCATCCAGACCGTTTTTGTGGTCATCATTTATATTTTTTTGAAAAAATACAATCCGAAACGATTGAACGACGTTTCGAGTAACGTGATCGTGTTCTCTTTGATCTGGTTTTTGGTTTTAAGTTGTACGATTGCTTCCAGGATCTTTTTCAATTTCGAAACCAAATACGATTCCATTTTTTACTTCGCCTTGTTCGTTCCCGTGGGAATGGTCTGTCTGATCATCAGTTTTATCTACGACGAACAACTTTCCATTGCGATCGGATTTTATCTTTCCTTTTTCGTATTTATGGCTTCGCATTACAATCCGACTTCGTTTATGCTCGGATTTGTTTCCTGTATCGTTTCGGCGAGTTACGGAAGAAATCTCAGGAAACGAATCGATTTCATCAAAGCGGGTTTGTATATCGCGGGCGTCCAGATTATCATCGCTTCCAGCGGTTATCTTTTCGATTCCCGCAATTATTGGGTCGCAATTCCGAGCGGTTCCTGGCTCAAGGACTTGATCGAATCCAATATCTTTAAGTTATACGTTCTTTGTTTGATCAACGGGTTTGCTTGTTCGACCGCGGCTCAGTTTTTACTTCCGATCTACGAATATCTTTTTAACGTTCCGACTCGTTTTAAACTGATGGAGCTCGCGGATACGGGGCATCCGTTGTTGCAAGATCTTTTAACAAAGGCTCCTTCCACATACACACATACGTTTTTAGTTGCGGCGCTTTCGGAACGCGCGTGCCAAAATCTGGGACTCGATTGGCTTTTGACCAGGGTCGGGGTTTATTTTCACGATATCGGTAAAATTCCGAACGCGGGTTTTTTTGTGGAGAATCAGCATTTGATTCCCAAAAAAGAAAACATCGATAAGAATAATCCGGCTCTTGCCGCAAAGATCGTCATTGATCACGTGTTAGACGGAATCGAAATGGCGAAAAAAGCCAGACTGCCGAGAGAGGTGATCGACTTCATTCCGGAACACCACGGAACTTCCACGATGGCTTTCTTCTATCATAAAGCGTTGTCCGAACTTTCTCCGACACAAAAGAAAAAACTTAAAAAGCAGGATTTTCAATATCCTGGTCCGAAACCGCAGAGAAAGGAAACGGCCATCGTGATGATCGCGGATTCTCTCGAAGCCGCTTCCCGTTCTTTAGAGGAGATCAATCAGGAATCCCTGGACAATTTGATCACGAAGATCATAGGAATCAAACTCGCCGAAAATCAATTGGACGAATGCGGACTTACGTTAGGCGACCTTGAAGTAATCAAGGCTTCGTTTAAGGAAGTTTTGTTGTCCAGCCTTCATTCCAGACCGAAATATCCGAGTATGGAAGCAACCAAAGCATTAGAAAAAAAGAATGCATTAAACTTCGCAAACGGACACAAACAAACCAGAACCGCATCGGGGAAAGGAAACTGATCGCGGATTCCGTTTCCATTTCGAACGACTACGGGAATATTTCCTGGTGGAAGGAAGAGGAGGTTCTTTTGAACTGCGGAATTCTTTTCCGCAAAGAATTCAAAAACGCACACTGCGAACTCAGTCTTTTGCTCGTGGACGATTTCGATATGAAGGAAATCAATCTTTTGAGAAGAGGAAGGGATAAAACGACGGACGTACTTTCCTTTCCGTTGGAGTTCGATTTTTCCCCTTTACGAAACGTCCTTCAAGGTATAAAACGTCCCGATTCCGATTCTTCTCCGCCGATTGCGTTAGGCGAAATTATCATCTCCGTTGATACTCTCGAAAGACAGGCCGTCGAGATCGGACATTCGCCTAAGGAAGAGTTTTATCGACTTCTAGTTCACGGGTTTTTACATCTTCTCGGCTACGATCACGAACGGGGAGAGGAAGAGGAAAAAATCATGAAATCGAAGGAAGACGAATGTCTGGAAATGCTCCGGGGGCTTTGAGAAAAATACGGGGAATTGTTTTGGAATCGAAGACGATTCAAGACGGCGACGCAATCATTCGGCTTTTACCGGAGACGGGGCAGGTGGAGAATTTTCGCGTTAGAGGAATAAAAAAAAGCAAAACGAGACCGATGGCATCCGTGGAACCGGGTTCCCTTTCCGACGTGGACTATTATCATTCCAAAAATAAAGAGACGCATAACGTAAAGGAGATTTCGCTTATCAATCGTTTCGATAAAGCGAAGTCGGGTTACTTGGGGACCGTGCTCGTATCGTATCTTGTAGAGTTGGCTTCTTCCTTTACTCCGGACGGAGGGGAACATCCCGGAGAATTTCGTCTTCTTTCCGGGGCTCTGGAAGAATTGGAGGAAAACGGGCCATCCGCTTTGCTTCTTCCTTTTTTCAAATTGCGTCTTCTCGTTTCCGGAGGATTCCTTTCCAAGGAACTTCTTTGTCATTCCTGCGGGACGGAGTTGAAAGAGATGACGTCCGTCACTTTACAAACTTCTCCTTTGGAACTCGTCTGCGGAAATTGTCTTCATGGAGATCGGAACGATCTGGGTTTTGTGCAATGGATTCAGACGTTTTTGATGCTCCGGTTTCGGGAGTTAAAGGAAAAAAAAATATCCGTTGAAAACATCCTGGACCTGGACAGAATTTGTAATCGAATGCTCGAACCCATCTTAAGAAAGAAGTTGAAATCGGCGCTTACGCTCTACGAGGCTTTGGGAGAAAATCTTGGAAAATTTTCTTAAAACGATACTTTTTACGTTCTATTTCTGCGTTTTACTTTTTCTCGTAATCTTAGATATCCGATGGGATCAAAAAACCCCGGTGCAAATTCCGGTTGTTGCGGAAACGAAAGAAAGAGGGAAAAGATCAATACTTGTTTCCATGATGAATTTAAAAAAAATGGTTTTTGAGGAATTGGAAATCAGTTGGGAAACGTCTCGAAAGAAAAACGTGTTCTACGAAAGGAAATGAAATCGACTGTTCCTTCCGGAGTTGACGACAAAAACGATTCGTATGATTTCTCACGCCAAACGCGAGTTCTCCGGTTAAACGCAGTGTCTCGTTTCCTATCATAAAACCCCGCAAGTTGAGAGGATAGAATGATTAAATGCAGTGATTCTTGTGGGAGTTCCCACATTTTACGGAAGATTTCGAATTTCGTGGGAGTTCCCACATTTTACAGAAGATCTCGAATTTCAGCTACGCTGAGAAACAACGCTAAACTCAGCCTCGCTTTCTATGGATCGTTTGACATATGAAAGAAAATGAAACGCTCAAACAAGTCGTACTAAAAGCATTGGAAGAAGGGGTGGATGCCCTGATAACCTCTTTTCCGGAAGTTGAAAAAAAATCGCTCCGGATAAAAATCGAATATTCCAGAGAGGAAAAATTTGGGGATTACTCCACCTCCTTTGCATTAGAAAATTCTAAAATTCTAAAGAAGAATCCGATTCAGGTTTCCGGTGATTTGGTCGCCATTATGCAAAAACGAACGGATTTATTTGAAACGGTGGATTTTACTCCTCCCGGTTTTGTGAATTTTCGGATCTCGTCGGCGTTTCTTTTAAGATTTATCGAATCGTCTATTCTATTAGGAAATTATTATCCGAAAGTCGATCGTCCTCTCAAAATCAATTTAGAGTTCGTGTCCGCAAATCCGACGGGTCCGCTCAACATCGTATCTGCGCGCGCAGCCGCCAACGGAGATGCTATGGCTTCCCTATTGAAAGCGATCGGTCATAATGTGGATAAGGAATTTTACATAAACGATTATGGAAATCAGGTTTTTCTGCTCGGTGTCTCGACCTTGGTTCGGATCCGTGAATTGAAAGGCGAATCCGGGACTCAGCAGGAAACGGACGATTCCACACCGATCGAGACGATTCTGGAAAAGAATATCCTTCCGGCGGAGGGTTACCGAGGCGAGTATATTAAAGATATTGCAAATACTCTTTTAAAAGATCCGGCGAAATCCCATAAAATCGAAACGTTATTGAAGGAAAAAAAATACCGCGAACTTGCGGAACTTTGTTCGGTGTGGACCGTGGAAAACAATCTCGTTTGGCAAAGAAGGGATTTGGATTCGTTCGGAGTCGAGTTCGACAATTATTTCAGCGAACGCACGTTACACGAGACCGACAAGGTTCTCGCGGTGATGAAGGATTTGGAAAAATCCGGAAAGATCTTCGAAGAGGAAGGAAAAAAAGTATTTCGTTCCACGGAATACGGAGACGACAAAGATAGGGTTGTCGTTCGCGACGACGGAAGACCCACGTATCTTTTGGCGGATATCGCCTATCATAAGGATAAGATCGAACGCGGATATGATAGAATCTACGATATTTGGGGACCCGATCATCACGGTTATATCGCGAGGCTTTCCGGAGCGGTGCAATCTTTGGGATATAAAAAAGAGAATTTTAAAGTGCTTATAGCACAACAAGTCAACCTCCTCGAATCGGGACAGAAAGTAAAGATGAGCAAACGCGCCGGTTCCTTTCAAACGATGAGTGATCTCATCGGATATTTGGGAAAACACGGAAAGGACGTGGGACGTTACTTTTTTGTAATGCGGTCACTCGACGCACCTTTGGACTTTGATCTCGATCTTGCAAAGGACGAATCGGATAAAAACCCCGTCTTTTATTTGCAATACGCACACGCAAGGATCTGTTCCATTTTTCGGGAAGTAGGAAACCAAACCTCAAAAGAGGCGGCCGCTACATTAGAAATGTCTGAAGAAAGGAAACGGCTATTATTTTGGATCGCCAGGTTCCCGGAGGAAATATTCGATTCTGCAAATGCTATGGAACCGCATCGTGTCACCAATTATCTGCAGAGTTTTGCAAAAGCCTTTACCGGTTTTTATTTAGGAAAGAATAATAAACTAAAGGACGCGACTCCGGACGTGCGACTAGGACTTGCAAGAATTTGTCTGGCGACTAGGAACGTGCTTGCGGAAGGTCTCGGATTGATCGGGGTTTCCGCACCGGAGAGAATGGAAAAGGAAAGCTGATGTTTTTGCCTAGGATTGTCGTTTTGTCCACCGGTTCGGAACTTACGGCCGGAAGAAGCCGGGATACGAATTCTTCCTGGATCGCAAACGAACTTTTCGGGATGGGATTTACGGTTTCCAAGTTCGTAGTTTTACCGGACGATCCGGTCGCGATCGACGAGGAATTAAGAACGTTAGCCGCTCTCGCAACGAAGGAAACCCCGGTTCTAATAGTGATGACGGGCGGACTCGGACCCACGGAAGACGATTATACTCTGGAAGTTGTCTGTAAATTAAAAGAAGTCGTTTCCGTAGAAAGTTCGGTCGCAAGGAAAAGGATCGAAACACTGTACAGACTTCGCGGAAAAAATTTTCAGGAAGCGATGCAAACCGCAATCCGTCAAGTATCCGTTCCGGAAGGTTCTACGATCCTAAATAACAACGTCGGGATCGCTCCGGGTTTTATCGTTTCCCTACGAGAAAACGCGCACTTAGTCTGTATGCCGGGAGTTCCGGGAGAAATGACCGAAATGTTTCGGGACGAACTGGCGCCTTGGATAACAAAGACATTTTCCGCGCAGGAATTGTATTCCGGATTCCGGTTTATCTGGTGGATGAGCGAGTCCCAGTTTCAGAAAGAATTTATTTCTAAAGAGGAAACGATCTCAACCGGTAAAGTGATATGGGGAGTCGCGGCAAAAAGGGGATATATCCGAGTCAGTTTTCAATCCGCCGAACGCGTGTTAGTCGAGGATCTGCTCCAAAAATTGGATAAAGTTTATGGACCCAAATCCACGGCTGACGTATTCGAGGAACTTCCCAAATTATTGGTGGAAAGAAAAATCAAAGTAGGGACGGCTGAAAGTTGTACCGGCGGATTGATCGCCAAAACGTTTACGGATGTTCCCGGTTCCTCCGCGTATTTTTACGGGGGAGTGGTCTCCTACGATAACGGCGTAAAGTCAGGACTTCTCGGAGTCAAACGCGGCACGTTGGACGAGTTCGGAGCCGTGAGCGCGGAAACGGCGAAAGAAATGGCAGAGGGTGCGTTAGTCGCTCTTGGAGTCGACTATTCGATCAGCGTTACCGGAATCGCGGGACCGGGAGGTGGAACTCCCCAAAAAAAAGTGGGACTTGTCTATTTCGGAATCGGACAAAAAAACGGGGAAACCGAAATTCACGAACATTACTTTCCGTTTCCTCGAAGTTCTTTCCGTGAATTTGCGGCTCATACGGGAATTTATTTGTTATACAATCGTTTGAAGAGGTCGGTATGAAACTCATTTCCATAGCGGGATTCGGTTTATTTTTTTCCGTGTTGTTTTTTTATTTTCTGGGGAATCCGTATCCTACCGCGATCGGAATCCAAAAAGTATGGGCCTTTTCCAAATCGGCACACGCCGGAATGGCGCCCGATCCCAGATTTTCCTGGAATCCGGAAGACACGATCAACGGGTATAAATTCGAAAATTCGTATTATACGATCCATTCTTCAAACGGAATCGCGTTAGACGACACAAGGAGAATCGAATATCCGCTGAACGCTAAAGGATATCTCGAATACAAAAAGATAGGCTCCGAAGTGAATTTTTATTCTCCTTCCGGAGAGATGTTTTGGACGAAAGAATACAGAAGTTATCCTCGCATTTCCCCTTCCGGAAATCTTGTGCTTCTTATCGCCGGAGATCATAATCAGGTAATTTTATCCGATATCAACGGGAACACAACCGGGGCCGTAAAAATAGACGGACGATTTTTGACCGATTATACGTTCGCTTCATCCTCGCTCATAACGGGAGTTCTTTTTTCGGGAGGAGAATTGTTCGTTCTCGACGCAAAAGGGGCGATTCAAATCAAAAAAGGTCTCGGCTCCGAAAAAAATCCCGTATTTGCAAAGAGTGTTACGATTTCTCCCGACGGAACCAAAACCGCCGTTCATCTTTTGAATGCGAATAAGGACAAGATTCTCGTTTTAGGGGAGAAGGGTGAGGAGATTTCCACTTTCGATTTGGATACGATTTATCCTCATAAACTTTATTTAGCGATTTCTAATACGGGAGAAGTGCTCGTGGCGGCTCCGAATCGGATCGAGTTCCGCGATATTACCGGTAAGAAAATTCTGGATCTAAAGCGAACTTCGAACAACGGCGTTTATCAAACCGCATATCACAACGGAAGTTGGTTTATCGCGGAGTTAAATCAGGAAATTCTTTTTATCGATGAAAACGGAAAAATCTTAAAAAAGGAGAAGATTCGAGGTTCCGAATTACCCGCTCGTTTTTTTCCTTCCGGTAAAAACGGTTCGGTCGTATTGGAAACGGGAAAGGAATTGTTTCTTTATCGGAATCTTTGATTTAATAAATCCCGAATATTCTAAAAAAATAATAAACATTCATTTGTATTTGGATATGAATAGGTCGACCATTCCTACGCGAGGAAGCCAATCTAGACCCCTGTCGGTATTTCCGGCAAAATAAAGATTTCCTTTAAGGTCAACTCCGATTCCGGCGGGCCATATTATTCCTACTACGGGAGTACCGAACTGCCGCGCCCATTCTATTCGTCCAAAGGGATCGTGTTTTGTTAAAAAAACTTCGTTCTGCGACAAAGCGGCTTTGTTTTCGTCCAGAATATTCGCGTTCGTTATACCCGTAGAATAAACGTTTCCATGTACGTCCGTTGTTAATTTGTTGATTCCCGTCTTAATCTGAAGTCCGCGTTTAGGACCGAATTGTCGGATCCATTGACGGACGCCTAAGGAATTGTATTTCACTAAGGTTCCAAGATTCGCCGTCCCGTCCGCTCCCGATCCGAAATCTGCGTTGCTCTGTCCGCCCACAAAAACGTTTCCCATCGGATCCACAGTTATAAAGTTTCCCTCGACGTTTTTTAAAGGAAAGCCGAGTTGAGCAAAAAAACTTCTATTTCCGTTGTCACCGTCGTATTTGAGAATAAAAAGATCGCTTAGTCCGATACCCGCTGCCGTATACGTCTCAAAATTTACCCTCGCACTCGTGCCAACCATATAGATATCGCCGCTAAATCCGTCAAAGGCTACTGCTTTCGGCTGAATGAGGGCGTTTCGAATTGAAAGTTGACGAGCCCAAACCTGATTTCCGTTCGAGTCAAACTTAACGATAAATCCGTTGTCACCACCGACTTCCGGACCTCCGAAGGGACCGTTCGATTCACCGACTACGTAAGTATTTCCAAATGTATCTACGCAAATACCCCTAGGATTTGTTAGGAAATCGGGACCGATCGCGCCTGTCTGAGCCGTCCAACCTCGCGTTCCGTCGGCGTTGAATTTGATTATGAACATATCTAGCGAACTCGCGACGGGACGTATTAAAAAACCGTCATCATACGTGTTGCCGGTTACATATACGTTTCCATTCGAATCGACGGTTAAGCCTACCGACTCCAACCTCGCGTTTGCGGCTCCGAGTTGTTGTGTCCAGATTTCATTCCTCTGAGAATCGTACTTTCCGACAATAATGTCCTCGGTTCCGATTGCCTGCGGAATGTAAATGCCCCCGTCGGTGCCTGCGAGAACATAGATAAAACCGTTTTGATCGACCACAAGATCTTGGCCGTTAACCATACTGTTCGGCGATCCGATTGCTAAGGTCCAATCCAGCTCCAAGGAGTGTGGCGAATCCTCGCGGAATGTATCGTGTAATGACGGATCGTGATCGGCGCTTCCTCGAAGTAAAAATTGAATCCAAAAATCGCCGGTTCCCGGATCTGCGACGTTGAATATCCGAGCCGGGGCACAAGCCGAAAGCAAAATAAAAACCAGAATGGAAAAGCGGTTCACGATATTTTTTCCCAACGTTTCACGACCTACTAAAACTGCGGGAGATATTTGAGATAGGAATTTAACTAGAAATAGGGTAATTTAACCTATTATAATATACGTGAATGTAGTTCAATTTGTATTCTTTAAGTAATGGAATTGGTATGTCCAAGGTAAAAGGCGCTTAACGTGCAGACGGCCTTTGAGTAATGTTCACAACTTTCGTTACGTATATTTTTTCGATTCGTTTAAACTTCGTAAATCGAAAGGGATTTATAACTTTTGTTCCCCTGTTTATCGAGGAGAGCGATGATTTCGGTCCTTTTCTCTTTTTCGATATTAAAGATCAACTGATCCGAAATCTCTCTACAAATATACAAACCTCTACCGTGAGAGTCGGCAAGTCCGGGAGGAAATCCGGTGTTTTCATCCACCGTGATATGACGGTCCAAACGTTTTAGAATTTCCTTCTTGTCCAAGGAACCGAAATGATCCCGAATCACGATGATGAACGTATTTTCGGCGATTCCATAACCGATCTCGAAAAAATCCGATTCCGCGAGTTGGATGTTTTCCAAAGGGATGACAAGATCTCGGGAAGGAAGTTCGTACTGGTATTTATAATTTCCCTTGGAATCCCGCGGGGCCCGGATCATCGCGTTGGAAGTCAATTCTTCCAGGATTTGATTGATCGCGTTAGGAGCTCCTTTTTCCACCAGAAATTTAGCGATTCGATTGCAGAGAAAGTTTCTTTGTTCGTCCGAATAGATCCTTTTGAAGGCGATTCCTTCCGCGCGAGGAACCGAGAAGTCCTTATCTCCCGCTCCGGATTCTTCGATGGCAAAGTCGGGTCCGAAATATTTTTCCACTCCGAAAATATCTCCGGTGAGAAGTTTGTGAACCATCACGGAGATCAATTTTATATCCAGAAAAGAATATTTAGGGATGATATTCCAAATTCCGTGTTTGTAGGCAAAGTTGATATAGTCGTTGATGTTGTAAGCCGTCATCAGAGTATAAAGTATGTGCGGAAATTCGTGTTGGATCGTTTTGATCAGATCGAGTCCTGTTTTTCCCGGCATCCGAATATCCGTGATGACTAAATGAATCTTTTCGTTTTTTAATATACGAATCGCCTCGTCGTAATTCTCCGCGTCGAAGATTTTATATTGAGCGGAAAGTAAATCCTTGATCGCCTCTCGGATCGAATGAATGTCTTCAACAATAAGAATATGATACATCAGGAGGAATATCCGTGATTTTGTGTGAAGGGAAGAGATACTCGAAATCTGGTTTTTTTTTCGAAAGACTTCACCGATAATTCGCCGCTGTGTTCCCTGACAATCGAATGACAGATGGAAAGTCCGAGTCCGGTTCCGGTTTTATTCTTCGTAAAAAAAGGAGAAAAGATCTTATCGATCAGATTGTCCGGGATTCCTCCCGCGTTATCTTCCACGATGATATGCAACATGTTTCTTGTTTTACGGACTTCCACACGGATTTTTCCTTCTCCGTAGTCGAAGGCTTGCAGGGAATTTTTAAACAAATTGATAAAAAGGCGTTCCATCTTCACTGGATTAAATTGAAACATAGTTCCGGGTTCGCAGAGAATTTCCCAGGTGATGTTTTTAGAAAGGACCGGGTATACCCAGATCACGTTCTCTTTCGCTTTTTGAATGGTTTCGTAAATGTCGGCGGTTGTGGTCGCCAATCGATCCGGTTTGGCAAAACTGATGATGTCCGTAACAATCATCGCAGCCCGCGTTAGATCCTCTTTCATCATGTCCAAACGTTTACGAAAAAATTCGGGGTCGATCGAAGTCAGGTTGTTCAAAAGGCTCTGAAGGGTTAAACTCATTCCGGTGAGAGGATTGTTGAGTTCGTGTGCGATTCCGGAAATAAAAATTCCCAAAGAGGCGAGGTTACGAATCCTCAAATTTTCCTCTTCCTTTTCTTTGATTCGAGTGATATTGTTTACCTTTTCGAGAACGGAACCGATAATCCCGTCCTTCTCAATCGGATAAAAGTCCAAATAAAAAGTTTCTTTCTGGCCTTTGACGGAATGAAAAATTTCCCGATTCACGTCCGATTTCGGATATTCAAAGTATCGATTGAAATTCTCCTCTTCCGGTTGCATTTCTTTCATCGGACAATAGGGACAAACGTCGCCGCGATTGTAGAGAACCTCGTAACATTTTTTTCCTATAATGGAAGAAAACGAAGATTGACCGGAAAATTCAAGAGTAGACCGATTGACACGGCGTATACGAAATCCCGGATCGATCAATACCAACGGCTCGGTAATCCCATCCAAGATGGATTGAAGTTCACCGGCTCTTTCTAAGAGATTTTCCTGCAACGAGGACATGAAGATTCAATATTGTAGAGAATCTTTAAAAGTTTGCAGTAACTTTTTTTTATTTTTTGCCGATTCCTGGCTTTGCATCTCTTGAAGTCTTAAGAGTTGGATCAGAAAATCTTCCAGAAGTTTTAAGTAAAATCCCTGCTTAAAGTCGGACCTCTCTCGATCATCCGGAAGAAGTTGAATCGGATATCGAACTTCCTTTCCGTTTCGATCCGCTTGTAGAAGAATATCGTCCACATTCTGATCCAGGGGAGTTTCGTCCGTTAACCGGATCAGAGTCGAATCGGAACCGTCCGCATTTTCGGCTTTTACTTCCGTTACAATTTTGGAAAGAGTGGTTCCGGTAAATTCCAAAAGAATCGATTTGCTTTCCGCTTTTTCGATTCCGTTTTTTCCTTCCTGAATCGAATGTTTTACGATCTTAATTCCCTTTCGATTCGGGTAGGTTCCGAGGAAACTAACATAGGTCCCGCTCGGAACGGATTCCATTTTTTCCAATTTCAACAACTCTCTAGCGACTCCCAGTTCTTCGTAGATTTTCAAGATTCTTCGGTTTAAAATAGAAGCCGTATCCGAGGACTTGTTCGGATGTTTGTCGTCGTTCTGGGAAAATACGGAAAAGTTTGTGAATACGAGAAGAAGAATCAGGAAGTTTAAAAAAAAGGAAACCGATTTTCGACTCGAAGAAGAGTTTTCCGGGTGAAAGGAAAATTCTTCTTCGATTGGTTCCGATCTAAGATTAAGGATTGGTCGTAGGGGTTGGCGTCGCAGGAACGGGAGTCGTAGTAGGTGCGGTCGTTTCACTTTTGGTCTCCTCAGGCGGTGCGGTCAGATTCGGAGTTGCTTCCGGCATCAGTCTATCTTCTTTTTTAGCAAAAAGGAAAGAAAGAACAAGAGAAAGGGCGATGAATAAAATCGCCGTTACACGCGTCGCCTTGGTAAGAACATCCGCAGTGGAAGAACCGAAAACGGATTGGCTGGAGCCTCCTCCTAAAAGTCCTCCTCCTTTGCCGGTCTGAATCATAACGAGCAGAACCAGAAAGAGAGAAACAAAAACAAAAAGGGTTAGAATCACTCCGTTTAACATATCAGTTCCTGAAAAAAAATTGAATCCTTTGCCAGATTATGGAGCCTGTGAGGGTTGACAATTAAAATACTCATCTTAAGGGCCTACTGATTGGTCCGAGTCGTTTTAAAAAAGTCCCGCATACGAATCGATTTTCTGGCTGGCTCCGCCTACGAGACCGCCGTCTATGTCTTTTTGTTTTAGGAGATCTTGAATATTGTCGGGTTTTACCGAACCTCCGTAAAGGATCGAAAGAGATTCGGCCACGGAAGACGCTCCCACAAAAAGTTCCGCAACTTCTTTACGAATGAAAGCGTGCACTTCCTGGGCCTCGGCGGGAGTGGCAACTTTTCCGGTTCCGATCGCCCAAACGGGTTCGTAAGCCAGGATTAAATTGGAGAATGAGCTGCTTTCGATTTCTTTGAGACCCTCTTTGATTTGAGAAGAAATGATCTCGAATGTTTTTCCGGATTCTCTTTCCAAAAGAGTTTCCCCTACGCAGTAAAGAGCCGTGAAACCGTTTTTTAAAAGAAAACGGATCTTTTCGTTACAGAAAAAACTGGATTCTCCTAAAAATTGTCTTCTTTCGGAGTGACCGATCATCACCACTTTTACGCCGACTTCTCTCAGTTGATCGGGAGAGGTTTCTCCCGTAAAAGCGGCAAATCCGGAGTGATAACAGTTTTGCGCTCCGACGATGACCCCGCTTCCTTCGAGAATACTTGCAACTTTCGTTAAATGGAGGGTGGAAGGAAAGACCATCGAGATCTTGTTTTTGGAGATGGACGGGATTTTTTCTTTGATCGATTGTGCCAGGGAAACCGCTTCCTTTTCGGAGAGATTCATTTTCCAATTTCCGGCGATCACTGTCTTACGCATGCGTTCCTCGTTGATGATTTCATGAAAGATGGGAAGAGTTTGGGGGAAAGGGAAATGGCTACAAGGATTTTTTCGCATTCAGAGGATAGGCGGTGGAAGACGGAAAGATTTTGCAGAAAATTGAAGTTTTACTTTGATCTAAAGACGATCGATAAACCTGATTTTCTCAGAATGTGGGAACTCCTACGATGATTTTTGTTTCAAAGCTGCCTCGTCCTTTGTCCTCAGAATGTGGGAACTCCTATGAATTTAAAATTTTTTCCGAGACACAGAATGTTTCGTTTTTGGGTGTTTGAGAATTTGGTAGGAGTTTTGTTTTTATATCGTTATTTTCTTTGATTTCAAAAATTTGATTCTTCAGAAGGTTTCGATTTTTAAAGACAGTTTTGTAGATCAAAAAATTCAGAATGAACATGGAACGACTCGATTCGAATTTAATTTCCCATTTCAAATGGATCAAAGGAATTCTTTTATCGTGTTTTCTGATCCCGATTTTTTCCACTTATTCAAACAGTAGGGCTCCGAGAGCGGTTAACGCGGCACCGGGAAGCGTGCTCTTTTCCAAATCGAAAGAAGTCCGTTTAGAAGAGGAAAAATTATTCATACACTGCGAGAACCTATGTTCGATCAAGGCGGTATATCGGATTCATTCGGAACAAAAAGGAAGTTATCTTTTTTCCTTTGTTCTTCCCGCATCCGCTACTTTGGAAGTTCTTCACAATCGAAATGGAATTTCGACCGTATCCAAAGCGGAAAAATCCATAAAAGAACTTTCTCCTTATCTGAAAGAACTCGCCGATTCTATGAAAGAACAAAAGAAATATCCGGAGCATAAGGTCTATGACACACCTCATGTTGCCGAGTTTCAATTGAATTTGGAAAAAGGAATTCAAGAAATCGAAATCAGATACGTTATGCGTCCTGGGCAGAATGAAACCGGTTTTGGATATTTATCTTTCGGAGATTCCGATTTTTGGGGGGTGATCGAATACGATCTTTGGCCGGCCAAGGAATGGATCTCTAAAAATTTTCATCTTACTTTTGAGATGAGCGTGCCGGAAAATCGGAAGTTCTTTTTTTGGGGGAGGCGTAACCTAACTTGTTTTGATTTAGGGAAAAACGATTATCAAATAAAAGAATTGAATCCGGAGCATTTCTCTGGCCGGTCCGGTAAAAGAGTAAACCGTTTTCAGTTCGGAGCGGAATTTCCGGATATTTTAAGATGTACTTACGATGTGGATGGGCCTTTGTATCGATAGACGATTCGGTAAATGAGAAGGCGGCGGGGAACAAAAAGTTATAGGACTGAATAATATATTGATTTTAGAATATTTTGAATTTTGAAAGTTCTATGCGGTTGATTTGATTTTGAATTCCAAGCCTGGATTTGAGTTTTTGAGCCGCGTTCTTGTTCTTAAATTCATGCATAATTTTATATTAGAGTTGTTGAAAAATTCAATAGTCGCGATTAACAAAACTGCTTCAATCGTCCATTTCAATGCAACGGAAACAAATGGAGAATTAATTTTTCAACAACTCTATTATGATATTTAAGAGGTAAATTGTTGGAGGAATTCTTTATGAGAAAGGCTCTTGTACAGATTTACAGTAAAAGAGGTAACGTTCGCGAAGCTTATAAAGTATCGCGATTATATGTGATTTCTCAAATACTCTCCAGCCCAATTCAAGGCGCGGAATTGGTGGAGAAGAACCTCACTTCCAGTAATGAGTCAAATAAAGATTCCAATCGCCATCCGGAGGCGCCCAATCTTCGAGATATCGACTTCGTTCCTCCGACCCTAATCCTTCCCAAAAAGGCAACCAGACATTACGTAACCAACTTTCGCTCTCGCCTTGTCTCCATCCGCTCCAACTTGGGTAGCTCTCGGGATACTCGATCCACGGCGGTCGCATCTCGAATTTGGGTCGTTTTTCGTTCATGGAAACTTTTATCGCGGTTACATTGTTCTTAAAGCAAAAAACCGAGCGAATGCCCGGTTCATAAGGTGCAAGAAACGTTGAATCCGAGTTTACTCGGAATCTTTTCTCTTGAGCGCTTCCACGCCGGGGAGTTTTCTACCTTCCATAAATTCTAAAGACGCGCCGCCGCCGGTAGAGATATGAGTGATCTTGTCCGCGACTCCGGCCTTGTTGATCGCAGCGATGGAATCCCCGCCGCCTACGACGGTTTTGGCTTTGGACTTCGCGATCGCCTTGGCAAGAGCCATCGTGCCGCCCGCGAATTTATCCATTTCAAAAACTCCCATCGGACCGTTCCAAAAAATCGTTCCCGCGTTCTTGATGATCTTTTCGTAATTGGAAACGGTTTTGGAACCGATGTCCATTCCCATCCAACCGTCTAAGATTCCCATCTTGTCCACTGACTTCGTTTTAGCTTTTTCGCTGAACTGATCCGCGATGATATGATCCACTGGAAGTTGAAGATCGACTCCAGCAACTCCGGCTTTTTCGATCAACTGAAACGCTTGTACTTCGAATTCTTTTTCCACGAGAGAATTTCCTACGGGAACCGCTCTGGATTTTAAGAATGTGTAAGCCATTCCCCCACCGATGAGAAGGTGATTTACCTTATCGAAGAGATTGGTAAGAACCTTGATCTTGGAGGAAACCTTGGAACCGCCTATGATCGCAACGAAAGGACGCGCGGGTTTGGAAAGAAGCGCCGAAAGTTCCATGATTTCCTTATGCATTAGAAGTCCTGCATATGATGGAAGAAGGTGAGCGATTCCTTCCGTGGAGGCGTGCGCTCTGTGGGCCGCTCCAAAAGCGTCGTTCACATAGACGTCTGCAAGGGCTGCGAGTTTTTTGGAAAAACCCGGATCGTTCTCCTCTTCTTCCTTATGAAAACGTACGTTTTCGACGACTAAGATTTCCCCGTTTTTCAGTTCCTTGGAGAGTTTGACCGCCTCGTCTCCGATCACGGTTTTAGAGAAGCGAACGTTTGCCTTTACAAATCCTTTGAATACTTCCACAACGGGCGCAAGTGAGAATTCGGGATTAACTTGTCCTTTCGGTCTTCCGAGGTGACTTGCTATGACGATCCGCGCCCCTTTTTTCAGAAGCAGTTCGATCGTAGGAAGTGTTTTTTCGATTCTGGTTTTGTCGGTTACTTTTCCGTTTTCGATGGGAACGTTAAAGTCCACTCTCAGGAAAACGCGTTTTCCCGAGAGGTCGACGTTTTCAAGTCTGGGTAATTCCATGAATTAACCTTTCTTCGCCATAAAGCGGATCAGGTCGAGAACTCGGTTGGAGTATCCCATCTCGTTATCGTACCAGGAAACCAATTTGAAAAATCTGGAATTGAGTTCGATACAAGCGTCCATATCGAAGATGGAAGAAAGAGTGGAACCAATGAAGTCGTTGGATACGACCATGTCTTCGGTATAACCGAGAATTCCTTTCATCGCACCTTCGGAAGCCGCTTTCATCTTCGCGGAAATTTCTTTGAGGGAAGTTTCTTTTGTCGTTCTTACCGTTAAGTCTACTACGGAAACGTCCGGAGTCGGAATTCGAAAGGACATACCGGTGAGTTTTCCGTTAACTTCGGGAATACAAAGTCCCACCGCTTTGGCGGCTCCGGTCGACGCGGGAATGATATTCTGCATAGCTCCTCTACCACCTCGGAAGTCCTTTTTAGAAGGTCCGTCTACGGTCGGTTGTGTAGCGGTTGTCGCATGAATTGTCGTCATCAGACCTTCTTCGATTCCAAAGTTATCCAGAACGACTTTTACGATCGGAGCGAGACAGTTTGTGGTGCAGGACGCGTTAGACACAATGTGATCGGACGCCGCGTTGTATTTTTCGTTGTTGACTCCCATAACAAAAGTAGGGATGTCTTTGTCTTTTGCGGGGGCTGAGATGACCACTTTTTTGGCGCCTGCTTTGATATGTTTTTCGGCGCCGACTCGGTCGGTAAAAAGTCCCGTGGATTCGATCACGTAGTCCACTTTCAGATCTTTCCAAGGGAGTTTTTCGGGATCCCTTTCCGAAACGCAGAGAATTTTTTTTCCGTCCACGATGAGTTCTTTTTCGGTATGTTCAACGGTTCCTTGAAATCTTCCGTGGGTAGAATCGTATTTGAGTAAGTAGGCCAGATTGTCGGGAGTAACTAAATCATTGATTGCGACAAATTCCAAATTGGGGTCTTTGATTCCCGCGCGGAAAACGAGTCTTCCGATTCTTCCAAATCCGTTGATGGCTATTCTGGTCATTTTTTTCCCTTCGTTAATTTAGATTTGCAGCTCGTCTTAAAACTCGAATCGATACTAAGCCGCAAGATTTCGCCCTATAGGACGAGGTTCTTATCAGTAGATCCTTTTCTATGGCGGGTTATACCCGGATTGAAAGGAGAATCCTTTAAGAATTGAATACAGTATTTTCACGGACAACTCTCTTGAAAATCCGTTTTTTGGGGAGAATTTGGGAATGAACCCGGGATTTTTATTAAAAATTCGATTTGGGGTTAGCCCGTATAATAGCGTCGGAAATTCTTACTTGGGAAAGGTGCGTTAAAAATAAAATTTTCTCAAACCGCAGATTTGAAGATGATGAGGAGAAAATTGTAGGAACTACTACATTTTAAAATTTGTTCCTAAATCCGGATGTGGGAACTCCCACAACTTTCGATTTCACAATGAAACTTTCAAAAATGCGGGTCGTTTTTTCCGCGGAAGTTGTTTGTTGGTTTTTAGCAGTTCGATAAGCCGCTGTGTCCCAAGCTTTTTCTTTCTGATTTGATTGAGAAACGTAAGCTTTGGGTTTTAAAAATTTTCACAAAACCCAGGATCGATTTTATATCGATTTAGGAAGACTATGCGCTTGTGGAACCGGATTCGGCAAAGTATCTTACTAAAATTTCATCCATCATCGCATTCGTAAGAGGTTTTGTTTTAAAATCCGATGTGGAACCGAATTGACTGAATTTATTTTTATCGTCCGGGTTGTCCGAAGTAGTCAGCATGACAATGATCGTGCTAGTTTGGAATTCAGGGTCCAAATTTTTATATTCATCCAAAAATTCCCAACCGTTCATTCCGGGCATATTGATATCTAGGAAAATGAGATCGGGATAGGGGAGTTCGTTTTTCGATTTATTTTTTAAAAAGTCCAGGGCTTCCCGACCGGATTGTTTTGCGATTACGGTTTCGGCATACCCGCCCTTATGGATCACTCTTTCATGAAAAAAATTATCATCCCTGTTATCGTCAATGAGAAGGATACATTTCAATTTTCGATATTTCATAAGTCTAAATTAGGAATGATAAAGTGAAACGTACTTCCAACTTCCGGGTCGGATTCGACCCAAATACGACCATTGTGCAATTCGATGATTTTTTTACAGTGAGCCAATCCGATTCCATGACCTTCGTATTCCTCTTTGAGATGAAGTCTTTGAAAGATAAAGAAAATTCTATCTAGATATTTGAGATCGATTCCGATCCCATTGTCTTGTACTGAAAAATGGCAGTAATCATCCACTTTTTCGCAGCGAATTCTAACTTCAGGATCGATTCCTTTTTTAGAAAACTTGATCGCATTGGAAATCAAATTCTGAAGAAGTTGTCTGAATTCCACCTCGTAAACGTTCAGACTCGGAAGCGGATCGGAAAAGATTTTAGCATTGGAATTGATAATCAGATTTTCGAGATCGGAAAGAACTTCCGAAAGAATTCGGTTTAAATCCGTAAGAGCTAATTTTTGATCCCTTCCGATTCTTGCATACATCAGAAGCGCTTTTACGAGAACGCTCATTCGTTTGGTGGCTTGATCGATCGTTTTCAGGTGATGATTCGCGTTTACGTCGAATGTGCTTCCGTAATCCTCTTCCAAAATTTGAATGTAGTTGGAAACGGTTCTCAGAGGTTCCTGTAGATCGTGAGAGGCGAGAAACGCGAACTGTTCCAATTCCTTATTCTTGACTTCCAATTCGTTTTTTCGGATTAACGTGGTTTCTTGATTTTTTCTTTCGGTAATGTCTATGATGGAAGCGAGAACCATCATACCTTCGTCCGTATCGATCGGATTCAAACCGATTTCGACTTGAATTTCGGTTCCGTTCTTTCTGCGCGCGAATAAGTCTCGGCCCGCACCCATAGATCGAACGGAAGGAGATTGAAAGAATTGATCTCTTCGATCGGGGTGTGCCTCTCGAAAACGTTCCGGTAATAGGACTTCCAGTTTCACTCCGATCAACTCTTCTCTTTCGTAGCCGAAAAGTTTTTCGGTTTGTGCGTTTACGAGGGAAATTGTACCTTCTTCGTTTACGAGAACCATTGCGTTCGGCGCGGATTCGACGACGAGACGAAATCTTTGTTCCGCCTTTTTTCTTTCCGTGATGTCGATGATGGAAGCTAAGACAAGGGTTCCGTCCGCGGTAACGAGGGGATTCAATCCGATCTCGATCGGAAACTCGGAATTGTCTTTTTTGAGACCGAAAAGTTCCCTGCCTGCGCCCATAGGCCGAACTTTCGGAGAAAGAAAAAAAGAATCTCTAAACGCGGGATGACTTTGGCGGTATCGAAACGGAAGCAATTCTTCCACGACCTGTCCGATCAATTCGGTTCGTTCGTACCCGAATAACTTTTCGGCCTGATTATTGATATAAACGATTTTTCCGTCCCGATTCAGCAATAAAATCGCATTTGGAACCGATTCGACCATCAACTGGAATGTAAGTTCCGAATGTTTCATCATTATATGATTTTTTTGTTTATTCAATGGACCCTAGCAAGAACGTTAAAAAACAAATAGAATTGGATAAAAGTATCACAATGATAAATTCGTGTCAAATCGTAAATTAGAATATTCGAATTTACAATATTGAAGCAATTGGACATAGAAAAGACGAGATTGGAAATCGAAAAGGAAAAAATCCGAAATTCGAAAGAAAATTTAGGGAACCTCTAAAAACTTTCGTTTCGTTATTTGGATAAGAGTAAAACCCTCTTCTAAAAGCATTCTATAATATAGATTTTCAGAAAATTCGGGTTTTTAGAGGTATTTTAGAAGGCCTTTCCCAAAATATTTTCGATAGGAACCGGACCGAAGTCCCTGGAATCCGAACAAGAATCCCGATTGTCGCAGAGAAGAAAGTAATCCCTGTCCTTGAGGATCAAGGGTTCGCTATTGTCCCGACCGGAAAAACTTGAGGGAAACGGTCCTCGTTTATCTTCGAACTGAAGAACGAATCCGTTTCCGACTCCTGAAAAATCTTCCGGATTGTGATTGTGATTGCGATAGAGAATCTTATTTTTCATTTGAACCGTGTCGCCCGGTTTACCGGAGATTCTTGAAAAAACGACCTTACCTTCTTGAGTCGGATGTTTTACCAAAACCAAATCGCCAAGATAAAGATTGGATCGATTTACGAAACGCGAAAAGTAAATTCTTTTGCCGAGAGAGTAGGTGGGAAGCATCTCTTTCGTTTCCAACGTGAAAGGGAAAAAAAGAAAAAATCGAATCAGGGTCGCCGTAGTCAAACCGATCAAAAGTCCCACTCCGACTTGTTTGAGGAGAGATTTTATTTTTTCCCTTTTTTCTTTTTCTTGGTTGGAAGAGCTTCTACCCATGCGTGCATTCTTTTTCCGATCGAAATTGGGTCAAAAGAAAATCTTTTTTTTAGACTTGTTTTGAAGTCTCTAAGGAAAAAGATCTGAAAGAAGAAAGAGAGAAGAATTCATGAAATCAAATTATCAAATCCTGGAGTATATGGGAAAAAAACCTCAAATTCATGAGTCCGTTTTTTTGGCTCCGGGTTCTCAAGTAGTCGGAGACGTTGTGATCGGAAAAAATTCTTCCGTTTGGTTTCAGACTTTGGTCCGAGGGGACGTCAACTACATACGGATCGGGGAAAATGTGAACATTCAAGATCTTACGATCATCCATGTCGCAAGGGATATGTATCCGGTTGAGATCGGAAATAACGTATCGATCGGACATAGGGCGACGATTCACGGATGTAAACTCAAAGACAACGCATTCGTAGGAATGTGTGCGACTTTGATGGACGACGTGGAAGTCGGGGAATTCGCTTTTATAGGAGCGGGGGCCTTGGTCACACCCGGAAAAAAAATTCCTCCCGGAGTTCTTGTTATGGGATCGCCCGGTAAAATCGTTCGAGATATTACCGATAAGGAAAGAGAAATCATCACTCGAACGACCGGAAATTACATCAAATACAAGGAAAATTATCTGCAAGACCCGTTTTATACACGAGTTTAGGATTTGAAAATCGTGATTCAAGATGATGTAGTAGTTCCGACGATCTTCCGTAAAAAATGTGCGCCCCGCCCTGTTCTTGGGTGGGGGGTGAGGTGGTGGGAAGAAAACGGCAAATCCACCTATATCAGAAAAACATTCTATTTGCAATCGCAAATTCCGACTGAAATTTTTGTCGTACCTCCGACAAGACTCTCTCGTACAAAAAGGATTTGCGAATGAATCAGAAAACCCTTCCCGGCGTATACGTTCGAGGAATCGGGGTCATCGGTTGGCCTCTTGCGTCTTTGTTGCTTTTACTCCAAGAAAAACTCGGAAAATTTCAGGTTTACATCGAGCCGTATAAGCTTAAAAAATCCGAAATTCCGGCGATCCTTTCCCTTGTGGAAAAGGGGGGAATCGTAGTCGATACGGGAGACAACGGAGTCGCAGAATTCTTCCCCGAGTTTATCGCAAAAAAAGAAGCGTTGGATCGTTCGGAGGTTCTTTGTGATTGTTCCCCCTCGGGAGTTGCCGATTCGAGAATCGAAGAATACAGTACTTCAGAATATTCTAAAATTCGTATGCTTATCGCTCAGGGAAGCGAACACAAATTCGGACCTCAGTTTTTGTATCCGGATGCGAGAACGTTTTTGGAAAAAAAAGAACTTCCGAGGTTCTTGCACGTTTCCACCTGCAATACGCATACTTTGGCGGGGTCGCTTCGATTATTGATCGAGGATTCTCCGAAAGAATTGGAATCGATCTTGGAAGAGGCGGACTTTTTAGTGATCCGAAGGGACGCGGACATGGCAAAGGACGATCCGCACGTAACCGGGCCGCTGCTTGTCAAACCCGAGGCGGAGTGGGGAACCCATCACAGCCGATTGTTAAACGAACTCTATTCTCAGATTCGGATTAAACTGCCTCTGACTTCTTCCTCGGTTACGATCAATTCGCCTTATATGCACCTGGTTCGATTTCGTTTTCGGTTGAAAAAAACGATTCCGAAAGAAATCATACTAAGGCGATTGCAAAACGATCCGTATTTGTCCACGACCGAATTGATTTCCACCAACTCTATTTTTTCTTCGGGAAGAGATCGCGGTCTTTATGGAAGAATTTTTTCTCATGCTGTGATTCCTCTCGGCTCTCTGGAAGTTTTGGAAAAAGAGATTCGAGGTTATGCGGCGACCCCCGGAGATTCCAACGTTCATATTTCGACGATCTACGCGGTTTTTTGCGGACTGGGAATTGCGTTCGGACCGGAAGCGGAATCTTTTTTGCAGAGTATTGTTTTACAAGAAATCTGAGAATTCTTCATAAAAGTCTGCTTTGAGATGGAGTGCTTTTCTCAAAAGTAGAGAGACGTTCCTGAAAAAGTTCATTACTTTACTTGAATGGTTGCCACAAAAAGTTTTTTGAGATAATACAATTCTTTGCCGTAATTTTAGTGGGAATGAACTTGAAGTCCGGTATCAAGCATTTTTTCGGCGAAACATTTTGTCGGAACAATAAGATCCTGGCGTTTTCTACATTCGTATTCGAAATGAAAATCAAGTCGTCGGACAAGTTCAAAATAGAAAGAAGTTGAAACTAATTTTTCAACCTATGTTCCGTTGGAACAATGAATTGTCCTTTTTTCGTGATTTAGATTCCAGGCCGGCTTTTAGCCATCGCTTATTTTACTCACAAATATGTGGGAACTCCCATTTTAGATGTCAGTGATTAGGAAATATTGGGTAGGTGTTTTTTTGTAAAAGTAGGAACTCACCGTTTCAAAGAAGTACTTTTTTAAGACAAAGAAAAGTAGGATCTCCCACTTCGTTTTACAAAAAAACTTCCTGACTCCTATTCACTCAAACCTACCCACTAGAACGTAGGAACTCTTACAAATCGAACTAAAACCTCTCTTTTTGGAAGAAGAGGTTTTCTTTGTTCAATTCCCGTTTCTGGGCAGCATTATACGCCATAGCGGTTTCTCTTCCAATCCGGTTTGATCAAAACCGGATTAGACTCTATAAGCTCGCAAATCCATAAGAATTGAAATCTCACTCATATCTTTAGCGAACGAGTGAAACGCAATCAGGAAAAACGTTCCCCGAATCGACCTCTGACTTCCTTTTCTCAGTAGAAAACAGATCCAAAACTATTTAACCCAGTGTTAATACTGTCAATGATTCTTGAAGCAGTACCAGGAGTGTTCGCGATAAGACCTGCCGCCGAAGAATGAAAGATAAAGAGGCGACCTTGATTCGTCGTTGTGGCTGGAGAACCGACCAATAGATCTGCATAGCCATCTCCGTTGAAATCCCCCGTACTCAGGCCCATCCCAAACCGATCCTGCGCGCCTCCAGTCATACAGATCGTACAGGCGTTCGCCGCAACAGCGCCCGTAAAGGGTGTCCCGGCAGGATTCATAAAAACATAAAGTAATCCTTGGTCTGTGTTGGCACCACCTGTTTGCATTGCAACCGCTATCACATCCGACCTTCCGTCACTGTCCAAATCTCTCAGAGCCAAATAGCTTCCCAGCCCATCACTCGCGGTGAGCCCGTCTACTGTAGCAATTCCTGCGCTAGTTCCGGTAGCGATTCCGCCCGCTCCAGCCGAGTTAAAGGTGAATATTTTACCCTTGTTTCCGTTGGCTCCTGCTGCCCCAACGACAATATCTGCGAAATTGTCACTATTCAGGTAACCGGTTGCGATGGAATATCCAAAATACTCATTCGCAGTAGCGTGCGTACGCGTAGCATTCGCTGCAACTGGGTTCACGCCACCGTTTGCACCGTGGTATATATAAACTCGACCTTTTCCGGTGTTGTAAAATGGAGCGGCAATTACGACATCATCATATATGTCAACGGCGCCATCCCCGTTGATGTTTCCGGTTGCAACTGAAGCGCCGAATAGGTTGTTTAAAGCCTCTCCATTGATCGTAGTTGAGGCTGCTGCTGTGGTTGTGGCGTTAATTCCAGCCCCAGTATTATCGGAATGGAAAATATACACTTTTCCTTGGTTAGCAGCTCCAGCATTTGCAGTTGGCGCCCCCACGACTAAATCTGCATATCCGTCTCCGTTGATATCTCCGGTGGCGAGTGAGTTACCAAAACTAGTCCCAGCTGCGTCGCCAATGATCCGAGAAGCCAAGGCTGATAGGGAAATTGTCATACCCTGATTTCCTGCAGAGTGGAAAATATAGACGGCGTTCAGCCCACCCACTGCTAAATCTGAGTAACCATCCCCGTTGATATCCCCCATCGTGATTGTCTGGGTTGTCTGGGATCCACCTCCAAGGAATTTTCCGATTCCTCCGCTAGAGGGTAAGCCACCACCAGCAACGGAACTGATGATGAAATGATTTGCCGCACCTAAATTCGTAGTGGTAATACCTGCTGTTCCAGCGGAGTAAAAAATAGCAACTCCTACACCACCACCCATTGCTAAATCTACATATCCATCCCCGTTGATATCCTTGTTGGTTCCTTTTTTTACAGTGATAGGAATACCTGTCGTTGCACTCAAGTTCGCAGAGTCGATTGCTTTTGCACTGATCGTATGTTGCGATCCTGGCTTCCAAGTATTGAGGCCCGTGGGCAATTGGAGTTTCCAATTGGTCGTTCCGGTTGCATCGGCATAGTAGGCTCCATCCAACCACACTTCAACCTTGGCTACCGATCCACCTGGATCGGCAGCCGTGCCGATTACAAATCCGGACTCAACGATACTATTTGTTCTCAAGTTCTGGATGGCTACTGTAGGTGGTGTTGCATCCGGCGCTGGTCCCGTCGTAAAGCTTGTGGTAGAAGCGGCAATCGCATTTCCTGCAGCATCTTTTGCAGCTGTGGAGATCGTTGCTGTATAGGTTGTTCCCGCAGTAAGGGTTGTGGCTGGAGTAAATGTAGCGATTGCTCCTGAACAAGAAGTTACAGCTCCACCCATACCGTTGTCCAAAGTAAATGTTCCAGGCGCTGTTAAAGTTGCACAGTCCATCGTTTCACTGAAAGCTACAGTAATCGCAGTAGTGTTGGTTCCAACGCCTGTTGCGCCGTTTGCAGGGCTGGCAAAAGAAACAGCTGGAGGAGTCGTGTCCAGTCCGGCTCCGGTTGTAAAGGTCCAGGAGGTGGCAGCAGCGATTGCATTTCCTACAGAGTCTGTTACAGCGCCAGAGATGGTAGCAGTGTAGGTTGTTGTAGGTGCAAGAGTAGCAGTAGGAGCCGTTGGAGTAAACGTAGCGGTACTTCCCGTACAACTTACAGTTCCTGTGATTCCGCCGAGTGTAAATGTGCCCGTTGTAATTGTAGAACAATCTATTGTTTCACTGAATGCTACGACTACGCTCGAATTGGTTCCAACGCCTGCAGCGCCAATTGCAGGGCTTCTAAAAGAGATCGTTGGTGGAGTGGCGTCGATTGCAGCTCCTGTAGTAAAATTCCATGCATAGTCAGTAGTTGTTGGATTTCCAGCGATATCTTTGACTCCCGCCTTTATGGTTGCGGTATAATTTGCCATTGGGGCTAGAGTAGCCGAAGGACTCAAGGCAGCAGTTGTGCCGGTACAATTAATAACGGATCCTCCGGGAATCGGAGCAGTAGGCGGTGGTCCCGTTTTTACAAGAGTAAAGGTTCCGATTCCGCCGGCGCCGGTCGTCAGAGTCGCGCAGTCCACTGTCTCGTTGAATGCCACGGTGATCTTGGCATTGATTCCAACTGCAGCTTCGCCGATAGAAGGGCTGATAAAAGAAACGGCAGGCGGAGTGGAATCCACTATGGCTCCGGTTGTAAAGTCCCAGTCGTAGTTTGCTCCAATCGCAAGGCCCGCGAGATCCTTTGCTCCCGTAGTAACCGTAACCGTGTAGTTTGTTCCTGGTAGAAGAGGAGTAAGAAGAGTGTTTGGAGTAAACGTAGCAGTCGCGCCAGTACAATTGATGCTCCCATTTATAGATGTAAATGGGAATGCTGTTTTATTTACTGTAAAGGTTCCAGCGGTCAGAGTCGAACAGTTCATCGTTTCGCTGAAAGCGACCGCAACAGAAGTGTTGACTCCTATTCCTCCGGCTCCATCTGCAGGAGTCACAAAAGAAACGGTTGGAGGAGTCGCATCCGCTGCGGCGCCGGTCGTAAAGCTCCAAGCGTAGTTTGTCCCAAGCGCGTTGCCCGCAAGATCCTTTGCTCCAGTCGTGATCTTTGCGGTATAGTTTGTGAGCGGGGTCAGGTTGGCTGGCGGAGTGAGAGTGACTGCCGTTCCAGCGCAGTTTACGTTCCCTGCTACCGCTACAACAGGAGCTGTTTGTTCGAGAGTGAACGTAACGTTTGTTAGAGTCGCACAGTTCATAACTTCACTAAAGACTGCGTTCACGCTGGTATTGATTCCTGCTCCCGCAAGAGTATTTGCAGGTGTGACCAGGGAAACCGTAGGCGCGACCGCGTCTAGGATGGAAGCCGTTGTAAAATTCCAAGTGAAATCAGCTTCAAACGCAGAGCCGTCGTTTGCTTTGAGATCTTTAGTGAGAGTTACCGTATAAACGGTGTTGAAGGCCAGTGCGGAAGAAGGTTTAAATACGGCTCCTTTTGCAGTTGTTTGAAACGTTCCGGCAATCGGAGTTGTACCTTGAGTTACACGAAACGAAGTAGCGGATATCGTAGAAGAATCCAATTCCCGATTAAACCCTACTTGAATGGAAGTATTGGCAGGAACTCCCGTCACGTCGGCGCCCGGTGTGATCTGAGAAGCCCCGAAAGAGACGTCTGCGCTTCTACCGCCGATAAAAGCTAAGAGAGGACTTTTACTGTTGTTACCGTTTACACAATTAGAGACCGCGAGTAAAAATAGAATTAAGATGGTTTTTGTAAATCGTTTCATAGTTGTACCTTCACTCTGACTTAATGAACATTGGATTATTGATAAACGAATAGCATGCGTAGATTATGATTGCATACTTTTTTTTAAAAATTATTTTTAGTTTATAGTGTATCGTCACTTACCTTGTTTTATAAGAAATGTATATTCTAAAATTATATTTTGTCTGTAAGTGTGTCGTCACTCACCTTGTTTTATAAGAAATTTATATTCTAAAATTGTATTTTGTATACGAGTGTATCGTCGCTCACCTTGTTTTATAAGAAATGTATATTTCAAAGAATTCCATACTATAGGAAATAAATGCAGAGTCGAAGTAGTATTTTATAAAAAATGAATGCAATGGTTTCCGGAAGTTTTTTTAAACCGTCAAAACAAGCAATTCAGAGTCTGTCCAGAACCTTTATAAAATTCTCAAAGAAACGAAAATTTTGAAAGAATCAGTAAAGTTATCGGAGCTCCTTTTGCCCAAACCCCAAGAATCCCATTTATACATTGGCGCTAAAGCCAAATAAAAGGTTTCATTCACGACGCGGTTGTCATCTCGAAGTTTTACGACGAGAGTATATAATTAAAATTGAATATAATATACCAAAGGTTTATTCTGTCGCTCAATCACTCTTTTCATAAAGAAGGATGAAACGAATTCTTTGAGAATTTTTTTCCATAAGAAAAACGAGCGGAAGAGGTGAAGTTTTTTTCAGCCCAAAATGGATTTTAAATTCCGATCTTAAAACTTGCGGATCACGTTATGAATTTTCTTGGAATGGAAGGGATCGCCCTCGATTTTGTAAAAAGAATCCACTGAAAAGGATTTTTTTTCTTGAATCCATTTGTTATATTGAAATAAATGTCTAATATAACAACATCTAAACTCAAAGAACCCTTATAAGAGGCAGGAAAACAGAAATGAAAGCTCAAAATATTTTAGAAACGATCGGAAACACACCTCATGTAAAAATCAATCGCTTGTTTAACACAAAGAGCGAGGTTTATGCAAAGTTAGAAAGATCGAATCCAGGCGGATCCATCAAGGATCGTATTGCCCTTTCCATGATTGAAGACGCGGAAAAAACCGGAAAACTCACCAAAGACAGTATCATCGTAGAACCAACTTCCGGAAATACCGGAATCGGATTGGCGCTTGTTGCCGCCGTTAAGGGTTACAAATTACTTTTAGTTATGCCAGAATCCATGAGTGTTGAAAGAAGAAGAATCATGGCGGCTTACGGAGCGGAATTCGAACTGACTCCGAGAGAAAAAGGAATGCCGGGTGCGATCGAAAAGGCAAAACAAATCGTTGCGGAAAATCCGAAAGCTTGGATGCCGCAGCAGTTCGAAAACGAAGCAAACATAAAAGTTCACGTTGAAACGACCGCTCAAGAAATTGCAAAGGATTTTCCGGACGGACTCGACTACGTAATTACGGGAGTAGGAACCGGCGGACATATCACGGGCGTCGCTCAGGTTCTGAAAAAAAAATTTCCTAAACTGAAAGTGTTCGCGGTCGAGCCGGAAGCTTCTCCGGTAATCTCGGGCGGAAAACCGGGACCACACCCGATTCAAGGAATCGGAGCCGGGTTCATTCCTAAAAACCTCCACACGGAACTTTTGGACGGAACCATTCAAATCAGTAAAGATGAAGCGTTCGAATACGCACAAAGAGCCGCAAAAGAAGAAGGCCTTTTTATCGGAGTTTCCTCCGGCGCGGCGCTTGCGGCAGTTGCAAAAAAATTGCCGGAGATTCCCGAAGGTTCGAAAATATTAACTTTCTCTTATGATACGGGAGAAAGATATCTTTCGATCGAAGGGCTCTTTCCGGTTCCGGCAAACGCATAAAAAGTTTTTAAATCTAAATTTTTTCCTCTAAAAACCCGGAATTAAATCCGGGTTTTTTTGTCCCCTGATTCCTATCCACTGAACTATTCGCCGATGAATCCCTTGAACCGTATCCGGCAACAAAACGAAAAAACCGGACCTTTAAAAACGATATTTGATTGAAAACTTGGGACCAAACTAAACCGTAAGGATCGGTGTCCTCGCTAATCATCGTTGAATCTCCATCCAAAGCAAAAACCATCGGCGGCTATTTAGGAAAAGAATTTAGAATTCTCGCAACTCTCGGACACATCGCCGATCTTCCCAAGACGACCCTCGGATTGGATCTGAAAAATCATTTCGAACCGGAATACGTAATTCTACCCGGAAAAAAAAAGGTTCTTTCCGAAATCGTAAAGGCGGCAAAAGAATCTCAAAAGATTTTTCTTGCGACCGATCCGGATCGAGAAGGAGAATTCATCAGCGCCTATATCCGAGATCGTTTGAAAAAAAAATCGAATGTCTATCGGATTCGTTTTACTGAAATCACACAAAGTTCGATTCTTACTTCTTTACAAAATCCGGATACGATCAACGAATCCTTGGTCAACGCCCAAAAAACGAGAAGGATCGGAGATAGGTTGATCGGATATTTTATAAGTCCCGTTCTCTGGAAAGAAATCGGTCCGGGTTTGTCCGCGGGAAGAGTCCAGTCCGTCGCATTAAAATGGATCTGCGATAGGGAAGAGGAAATTCGAAATTTTAAATCGGAAGTATATTATAATATACTATTGTATGTGCGGGATAAAAAGGGAATCGAAGGCGTTTTTCAACGAACGGGGGATCGGATCTTTTCGGAGGAAAAAGCGAATCTGATTTTACAAAATCTACAAAACGAAAAGGACCTCCGCATTTCCGGAAAAAAAGAATCCCTGGGAAAAAATTCGTCTCCACCTCCGTTTCAAACCGCCAGCTTACAGCAGGAGGCCTTTCGAAGGTTTCAATTTCCTTCTAAAAAAACGATGAGTATCGCTCAGAAACTCTACGAAGGAATGGATCCCGGAAACGGTAAAAGGGAAGGATTGATCACATACATGAGAACGGATTCCGTTCGTCTAAGTCCGGATTTTGTAGAGCGCGCAAACTCTTGGATCGTTTCCGAGTTCGGCGAGAAATTTACGAACCGATCGGAACGTAAGGTTGGAAAGTCCGGAAAGAAAATTCAGGACGCTCACGAAGCGATTCGAGTCACGAATCCTTTTTTAATCCCCGAAAAGGCGAAAAAGTTTTTAGGAAAGGAAGACGCGGCTCTCTACGAACTGATCTGGAAACGAACGATTTCGTCGCTCATGCCGCCGGAAGAATTTCTAAAAACCGAATATTCAATTTTAGCGGCGGGGGAGATTTTTTGTCTTGAAACCAAAAAAACTCTTTTTTCAGGCTTTAAAATATTAAACGAAACGGATGTAAAGCCGATCCCAATTTGGGAAAAAGGAGAACTTTTATCCATTCAAAAAATGGAATGTGATAAAAAACAAACCGAACCTCCTTCTCGCTATTCTGAAGGAACCCTCGTCGCAAAATTGGAGAAGGAAGGAATCGGTCGGCCTTCCACTTACGCGACGGTTTCGGAAACTCTCGTTAAAAGGAAATACGTAGAACAGGAAAAGAAGTTTTTTTATTCGCTTCCTTTGGGAGAAAAGGTCAATTTTTTTCTTCAATCCGGTTTCGGGGATCTCTTTCGGGAGAAGTTTACTGCGGAACTCGAATCCGATTTGGACAGGATCGAAAAAAACGAAATCGATTCTCTTTCCATATTAAACCGACTTTGGTCCGATCTACAAACTCAAATTCAGAGCAGCAAATCCGCGTTTCGTAAAGAATGGGCTACGGTTCTACAAAAGAAAAAGGAAACCGGTTGGGGAATCTGTCCTCTTTGTAAGGAAGGTTCTCTTCAAAAGAAGAAAACTTCTCGAAAGAAAGAATTTTATCAATGCAGTCGTTTTCCGGATTGTGAATACGTGAGTTACGAACTTCCTCAGTCTTTAGCATAGAAGATTTTGCTACTAAACTCTGCAATAAGGCGTTATCGATTTTGAGACAACTCCAATGTGTTTCGAGTTTATGTTTCGACTCTTTTGAAGAAAGAGTTTTTAAAATCGATTTCAATAAAATGAATATTCTACAATTTATATATACCTAAAAATTAAATTTCGTAAAAGTGTTTCCGAAGAATTGGAATTATTTTCGATGAGACGAACCCAAAAGTCGGTTTTTATTTTCGTTTCGGAATCACGGACCAGGTTCCGCTGATTTTTTGAACTTGAAGCGGAATTTCGTAGAGGTTTTCCAGATTTTTTTCGGTAAAACATTCTTCGATCGGACCGAAACGGATCACCTTTCCTTCCTTCAATAAAATCGCTTTGGAATAGAATTCCGGAATTTCTTCCGGTTTATGCGTGATGTAGAGGGAGGTGAATTTTTTTTTCGAATGGTACTCTTTTAGAAATCCTAAAAAGTCTTCTCTCGCGGTTAAATCCAAAGAGGAGCAGGGTTCGTCCAAAATGAGAAAGTCCGGTTCATTTACAAGACTTCGCAAGAATAGAATTTTCTTTTTTTCTCCGGAAGAAAGGGTCGTATAATACTGATCTTTTTTGGAAAACAAATCCGCCTCTTTTAAGATTCGGAGCGTTTTGGATTTTTCTTCGGGGGACGGGTCTCGGTAATAACCGATCGTATGAAAAAATCCCGTTAATACGACATCCGTCACGGTCAGTTTTTTTTGAAGGGAATTTTCCAGTTGGGAAGAGTCGAGGATTCCGATTCGTTTTCTCAGGTCTTGAATTGGAGTTTCTCCGTAGGTTTCTTGAAACAAACGGATTTTCCCCGAGGTGGCCCAGATCATTCCGTAGATCAGGTTTACAAGAGTACTTTTTCCGGCTCCGTTTCTTCCTAAGAGAACACAGTGTTCGTTCTCTTTGATTTCAAAACTCACCGAGTCCAAAATCGTTTTTCCGTTTGGTCTGTAGCCGATTTCCTGGATGGATAATAAAGAATCGATTTTCAAACGGTATTTTAATTCTCGATTCTCGCGATGTCATACAACTTTCTGAGTTTCTCGCAGGTTTCCCCGAAAACCTTTTTATCCGAGAGATCGTACTTGCGAAGTACGGTTTCGTCTATCGTGAAAAAGGACGCTTTTTTATCGATACAATCCATCATCATATTGGCGAGATAAACGAGTTCCACCAAATCGTGATATACGCTATCCACACTCATAAAAGGCCTGTGGTGAAATTCGATCATCTGAACGAGATCGGGAGGGAAATCCCATTTTTTCGCCAAAAGAGCGCCTAACGTAGGATGGGAAATTCCGATCGAAATTTCCTCCAAAATCGTGGAACTTCCGAAGTCCCGGTCTTTTTGGTAGTTCGTGAGTTTTATGAACAACCTCTGATTGAGCGAAAGTAGAATGAATTTTCCGAGGTCGTGAAGTAGCGCCCCGGCGGCCGCGATATCGGCGACTCTCGTCATTCCTCCTCTACCCGCGATTTGGCGGATAAAAAAACTGCACATATTCGAGTGATTCCAAACCTCTTGCAATTTCGCATAACGTCCGTCCATGATCTTTCTCACTCCGGAAACGTAAAGAAGGTTCCGGACGTTTTTCAGACCGACTACCTTAACCGCTTGTACGATCGTGTTGACCTTGTTTCTACTCGCAAAACCCGCCGAGTTGGAGAGTTTTAGCAAGTCCACACTGAGCGCCGGATTTTTTTCGATTTCGTTTGCAATGATTCCGAGATCGGAATCCGGATTGTTGCATAAAGAAATGATTTTAGTGAGAGTGTTCGGAAGAGGGGGAAGTCCTTCGATTTCTGCCAGAATTTTTTCTTTGAGTTTTGTGGTAATTTCGATCGGAACGATTTGTTGAGGTACAACAAGGGTGGCTCTCGTCAATTTTCCGTCCGTATCGATTTTGAATTTATCGGAACCTATCCCTGAGTTTTTCAAAAGGAGTTGGATGAGTACCAAACCGAGCCCCGCGCTTTCCTGAGAATCGGATATGTCCATGAACGCGTCGGAAAGATCGTTGTATTTTTTGGCGGACTCGATCCTCTTTTTGATTCGATCCAATTCCTGTGGGAGAAGGGAGGAGTCGTTTTCCACCAAAATCGCGAGACTGTTATTCACCATTTTTGCGCGAAAATGAATTTGAAAGCTGCTGTTCAGCAAAATCTCCTTTTGCTCGTCCCAATGATGCGTTATCTCCTCTTGAAAGGTTCTCATCCCTTTCGTATAATGATCCGCATTATGAATGTCTAAATTCTTTTTGAGAAAGAAAATCCGCTTTGCGTTCGCTTTGTTCGCGTTCATCAGAATTTCTTTTAGGACCGTTGAAATGACTTCCGTTAGAAACAGTCTGTCTATCTTTCCGAGAATATTGAGCAATAAATTATAGAGTTGCTGATGATCTTCCTCCGAAACGAATTTGTATTCGATATCTATGTCTTTTCCGCCGAGAAGAGTTTCTGTGAGTTCCGATATGTTTAGCATTTTACTTTGTCCGTTTTCGGAACAATTTTTTCCACGTTTCGCAAATAAATCCAGTCTTTCCGAAAATCTTTGTCCGGGGTCCTGAGTATTCTTTTCCAAGTATCCGATCGGATGTTGGAGGGTAAGATGGTTTTGAACAGAGAAGCACAAAACGAAATCGATCGACAAATTCGTTATTTTTTAGAGGAAAAATTGGAAGGAATTTTGGATGAGGCTCGGAAAGTAAAAAAACGGCGCCAGGAAGTCTTTCATCCTAAAAAAAACGAAAAAGAAGAAACGAACAAAACCCAAGTCGACGGCTTAAAAGAGGAGGTTCAGTTGACGTTATGGGATTCTCGGATCCATATGCGAACATAATAAAAAGATGGACAGTCCTGGAAGTAATTCTTAGGATTGAACCAATGGACAATAGCTTCTTTTCAGAAAGCGAAAACATCCAGGGTTTTCCGGTAAAACGGGACATTCTTGATATCATGGATTCGTATCGGTATATGAATTCTTCCTATTTCTTCGATTTTCTTTCGGATGGGCGCTGGGATCACGGTACCGGCTGGATTGAAAAGAATATGAACGAGGTCGATTGGTCGACACGTTATGTTCCCGAGAGTATCGAACGTTATCAAAGACGGCCTCGTAAATCTCCTTAAAAAAGCGCGTTTTTATTTCTCATAGTCTTTTACGTTTCACTTGAGTTCGATGGAAGGAAATCCATCGAATCAAGTTCTAATCTTTCCGCAATCTCCGTTTCGAAAGCACTAAAATCGAATCCTAGAAACCTCACTTATGAAAACGTGTAAGCTCCGATTTCTAATTCAGTGGCTCTTAACGTCTGCTGGAAAGAAGTTTTGGATCATGAAAAAGGAAAGGGCTGAAGTCGGGTAGGACGGGCGGAAGATTCTCCGCCCTATAAAAAATTCTTAATTGAGAAGTTTGATTCCGGCAACGTCGATAAATCTTCTATAAACCAATTTATTCTTTTCTTTCAAAGGATTGAAGATCAAAATTACGACTTTATTATACGTTACATAACCGGGTCTGTACTCCGTATAGTGGTGAGACATTAGAGTCGTTTTATACTTCGCGCTGTAGATCGTATAAGTATGTTTGCTCAGGGATTCGTGGGCTTGTTTCTTTTTTTCCTCTTCGGTTTGATCCACGAAGTTACTGATGAGCACTTGATCTTTTTTCGGACCTTGTTCCCCGTAAATCGTAAATTCAAGAGCGTTCTCCGCGCGATTGGTTAGGTAGGTAATGATTTCGGTCAGAGCCGGAATCGACATTTTTACGGCTTCTCCGCGAGCGATCCGATCGTCGTAATCCTTTTTAGCCTTGTTGTATCTTTCCTCTCCCCAAACGGATTTAGATTCCAACTTTTGAGGCATTAAGTTTTGAAAATTAATCACAAACGTGCTGTTTTCCACGTCGTATCCTCTCCACTTAGGAAAAGGAACGAGATCCCTTTTTTCGGGATTGACCGCACTGCTTTCGTTTATGGCTAAAACGTAAATGGAAAACTTCGCGGGATCGAAAGTTCGGTTTTCCATCTCCACCATTACATCCAGAAATTCCCCTTTGCCGTTGTCCGAATGTCTGCGAAAAAAGGAGATGTTCTTAACCGCGAGCCGTTCGTCGTAGTAGGATAAGGGATAGTATTCTGTTCCTCCGTCCTTTTTGTTCGGATCGGGTTTTTCTGCGTTCTGGCTAAAGGTCGTTTGGCCAACGAAAAGAAGTAGCAGGCAAACAGAGATTCTTAAAAAAGATTTCATAGTTATTCTGGTCCGATGGAATTCTTACTAATTTATATCGGCCTTTGGAAGCCGGAACTTAGGTTGGGAAAATCGTTTTTTGGTAAAAATTAACGTTTTCGGTTATTTTCGTCAACGTGAACTACTTTTGGAGTGTAGCCGGAAGGAAGTTCTTTTTCCTCCACTTGGGCGTAAGTGATGATGATGACTTTGTCGCCTTTCATCCCGAGTCTTGCGGCCGCTCCGTTCAGACAGATATCTCCGGAACCGCGTTTTCCTTCTATGATATAGGTTTCAAATCGAGCCCCGTTGTTTACGTTCACCACCGAAACCTTTTCGTAAACGCGCATTCCGGCTGCGTCCACGAGATCCATATCCACGGTCAGACTGCCTTCGTAGTTTAGATCCGCGTCCGTTACCGTAGCTCGGTGGATTTTACCTTTCATTACGGTTATTTGCATCTTAGGGCCCCGCTTACTCGCTAAATAGTACCTTAAAAATTTTACCGGAGATATTTAAAAGCGTTTTCCTCTTAAAAAAATGAATTTTGGTATTTAAGGTATCCATACTGAACGGAATTTCCGCAAAAAGAGGGGAAATGATGTAATTTTCGTAGAGATTGGGATATACGCGACTTTCATCATAGACCGCATTTTTGAAGTTTTCCAAGATCTTCCGGATGATTCTTTTTTCTTGTCGGTTCAGGTCGACGGCTTCTTCTCCCGATTCTCCCTTCCAGACGATTTGAAATCCGGAGATTCCCTTTTCCGTCAGTTTAGGTTGGATATCAATTAGACCGTTTTTTCTCAAATGAAGTAAGGCGGATTGAAAATCCAGGGCACACGGAGAATCCTCCGAATGGATGTAAGTTTGATTTGTGATGAGTTTTGCGTTCTTTTGGAAGTAAACCCCGTCCGCGTAATAGATCAGTTTGGAAAGGGACAAGCGGTCTCTCCCGTTCGGAGACTTTTGAAGGATAAAAGAGATGACTTCTAAGAGTTTTTCCATATAAAGAATCTTGTGAGAATGATCGAATTTCGAAAAAAAATTCCGTACCTCCGTTACTTGGAAATGCAGGAAAAACTGCGAAAGTTCCGGAAGGAATGTATTCTTTTTTTGGAACACGCTCCTACAATCACCGGCGGAATCAATTATAATCCTGAGAATCTTCTCTTTGGAAAGGAATTTCTGGAATCTCGGGGAATTCAGCTCCACTTCATCCAAAGAGGAGGGGATTTCACCGCTCACGAACCCGGCCAACTCGTCATTTATTCTCACGTGGACTTAAAAAAGAGAAATCTATCGATCCGTTCTTATCTGGAGAATTTGCTCGGGGCCGTAATCGATGCGGCTCGTGCGACCTGGAATCTGCATCTTGTCACCGATGCCGATTCTCCCGGTTTGTATCTCGAGTCCGATCTTTCCCAAAAGATCTGTTCGATCGGTGTGAACTTTAAGTCCTTTTTTACGAGTCACGGAATCGCATTCAATTTTGATAACGATTTTACCACATTTCAACGTATCCATCCCTGCGGTAGAAGTTGGACGGATATGACGAGCGTGAAAAAACTAGGTTTGGACTGTGATCGGGAAAAGAGGAAAGAATTGATTTTCCACATTCGGGAAAATCTGAATTCTTTTCTAGGACCTGTTTCAAAAACAACTCACAATGCGCTCTATTGATATTCCGAGATAATTTTTGAGATAACTCTAAAATCCTTCAAAATCATTCGTTTTCGGCGAAAGGTGAGTTTTTCTCCTCAAGAGAAAACTCACTTTTTACCGATTTGTAGGATAGAGGTCTCGAGTAGTGAAGATTTTCAAAAGTATATTCTATTTTCTTTTACTGCTGATCGTTTGCGAATCGATCGCACTCGGAGCCGTCGCCTGGTCCTTCTTGGAATCTTCCTTGACCTCTTTTGAACTTTTGAAGATCGGTTCGGACAACCGGGCGAGAGACACGTTAGGCACTCTTGCTAAGGCGGCGGAAAATTCCGGAGTGGACGGTTCTTACGAAGACATGAATTTCGTTTTTTCCAGAATGACCAAGGTTTCGGATAGGGACACGGACGGTTATACGATCCGGGAAATTTTCCTCACGTCCGAGGACGGAATCGTTCTCGCTCATTCCAATCCCGAGTATCTAGGGGAAACCGTGAAAAAAAGAAAACCGGTCGCCTTATATCAGGACGTTTTGTACACGAGAGCCTTTCGTCTTCGTAAATGGCAGATCGGAATTCCGGTTCTTTTAGGACAAAAGAAAGAAGTTCTTTCCAAGAGCGTTTTCTTTTCCAAGTTCGAAAGTTTTTTTCCGGAAATAGACGAACCCGAAATTCTTCTTTCTGCGGCGGTCTATCATCCCGTAAAATTGGAGAGAGTGGCTGCGATTCACATGATCTACGATCGGGGGAATTTTCGTAAGTTCGTTTTCCGACAGACGGAACTTTTGGAATGGTTGTTGCGCAATTATTCTCTGATCGCCCTGGGTGCGGCTTTATTTTTGGAATTCATCTACCTTCTTTTAACCTTGGGAAATTCCAGAAAGGAATCGGTTCCGGATTTGAGTTCCAGACCTTTTGTGGAAAAGGTTTCTCATTCCAAAGAAACTCACGTTCCGGTTCTTGCAAAACAATCCAGTCCGCTGGATTCGGTCGTTTTCCCCGGAAGTCCGGAAAGTTCTTCCCAAAACACCGAGGACGTGTCGATACAAACGCCGCCCGTCTTGACTGCGTCTACAATTCCTCAAACTCAGGTCGAACCGGCTCCAATCGTTCCGGTTGCTACCGGATCGACCGAGAAAGTGGAAGCGGCTGCAATTCCAATTCAACCGGTCATTTCTCAAGTAAATCCGACGATCGCCCCTTCTCAAGAAGAAGTCCTGGACGCGATCTACTTAGGATAAGATACAGAAGTGGAAATCAGATCCAAACTTTCCGAAAACATTCTCAGGCTCAAACTCAGAGGACGTTTGGACTCCGCGAGCGCCGAGGATTTTTATTCTTATCTGAAATCGAAATGGGAAGAGGGAATTCGTAAATTCTTATTCTCTTGCGAAGAATTGGAATATATCGAATCCGAAGGTATCGCCGTGTTGGCAAGGTTCGAAAATTTCCTGAAAAACAGGGGTGCCTCTTCCGCCTATTGCGCGTTCAACGAAGAATGTAAAACACTTTTGAGTTTTTTAGGTTTCGGAAGATCGATCGCCTTCTTTGAAGATCCGCATCGCGCCGAGGAATATCTTTCTGCGATCAAAATTCAAGATCAAAGATCCGTATCGACTCCGATCTCTAAGATCAAAAGAAATTCTCCGGTACAATTTTATTCTTCCGGCTCTTCTTTGAAAAGCACGAGCTCGGGAGTTTCTCCTTCCGTTTACGTTCCCGAAATTCGAACCGTTCCCGAACCGGAGGAAGCGGACCAAACTTCGGAAGTAAAATCGGAACCGGTAAGTTCTTACGGATTTGTAGGCGAGCCTCTTAAATCGCAGGAGCCCTTAACCGAAGAGAACAAAAAAAAGGAAGAGAAGAGTGATCTTACTCTTCGGAAGGGAACATCGGATCCTTCCGAAATTTCTTCTTTGTCCGATACTACGTCTTCTACGACGAAGTCTTCTGTTTCCGATCAATATTCCGCAAAGTCCGCACTTGAAAAAGCGATTCGGACCGAAAGGAATTTTCCCAAAAGAATCATCTATTGCGGGGCTTGTTCTTCCAGAATTCGGATTTCGAAACCGGGAAGATACCAATGTCCGGCCTGTCAGATTCAGTTTGACCTAAATGCCATGGACGGAGTTCGATACCTAGAAAAACTTCTAGGAAGCCCTTAGTTGTCCAACGCAGCATCGCGAAGTATCGCACTTTCTTTTTATACGTTCTTATCCAGAATTCTCGGTCTGATTCGAGATCATTTTATGGCGGTTTCCTTCGGAACCGGTATGATCGCTTCCGCGTTTTCGGTGGCCTATCGGCTTCCCAACATGTTTCGAAACCTTCTCGCGGAAGGAACTCTTTCCCAATCCTTTCTGCCTCTTTACGCGGAGTCGGGAAAGATCGGCGAAGAGGAAGCGAAGGTGATGAGCGGGGCGGTTTTGTCCTTTTTGTTTTTCGTTTTATCGCTTCTTGTGGGAATCGTTTTTCTTTTTGCTCCTCTTTTTCTTCCTGTGCTCGTGGGTGGAACGAAAGAATATTCGGATTTGGTGATAGAACTTACGTATATTCTTTTTTTCTTAATCGTTACGGCGAGTTTGTCGGCCATCTTCATGGCGATTTCCAATTCCAAGAATCGTTTTTTTGTTCCTTCTCTTTCTCCCATCGTTTTGAATCTGAGTTATCTTTTCGTTTTTATCTGTTTGTTTCCGTTCGTGGACGACTTGCACGATCGAGTGATTCTTCTTTGTTCCGCGATCGTAACCGGAGGATTTTTACAACTTGCGGTTCAGGTTTGGTACGTTTGGAAAAAGAAAGACATGCCCAAGATCAACTGGAATTGGAAACATCCTTCCATTCGAAAGATTTTCAAACTCATGCTTCCCGCCGCGCTCGGAGGAGGTTTTTATCAACTGAGTCTTCTCGTGGATATTTTTTTGGCAAACTGGGTACAAAATCATAACCCCGGACTCGGTGCGGTCGTGAGTTTGGATTATTCCCAAAGACTCGTTCAATTACCCACCGGCATCATCGGAGTCGCGCTTGCGACCACCATTCTTCCCGCGCTTTTACAATCCTTAAAAAAAGAAGAATGGTCCGCGGTAAGCGGGGAACTTGCCTCCGCAATCGAGTTCGCATTATTTTTAACGATTCCCGCGGCCATCGGAATGGCGCTTCTTGCCGGGCCGATTTTGGATTCGATTTACTTCGGCGGAAAATGGGATCATCTGGCGACTCATACCGCGACCCTGCCGTTGATCTTTTATTCCCTTGCGATTCCTTTTTTCAGCGTTAATAAGATATTGATTTCTTCTTATTACGCTTTTCAAGACACGAAAACGCCTCTGCGAATTCAGTCCGTATCGTTTACGATCAATATCATTCTGAATCTGTCCCTGGTCTGGTTCTTAAAACATTCCGCGATCGCTCTTTCTTCCGCAATTTCCGCGATGATCACATTTTTTCTTTTGGGAACACTTTTGAAAAAACACAAGATCGGATTCCCTTGGACGGAACTTATAAAAAAAATTTCCAAGATGTCGGTTCCGTTTTTGTTACTAGGAAGTTATCTTTTCTTTCATCAATTATTCTTATATTCCCCTCTCCTAAATTATTTGGAATCGATTGGAATCGATTATGTGCAGGCCGCGAGAATCAATCTGAGCGTCGTAATCCTTCCGGCGGTCCTGATTTTTTTCGTCTTCAGTCTCGTTTTTAGAGTGGATGGGATATATCTTTTAGTCGGGAAATTTCGCAGGAAAAACCGGCTGGCTTGAGCGAAAATAGGAAGTTGACCGTCCGCGTGAAACCGGATTCGAAAAAGGCAAAGAGAAAACGATCGAAATCAACCTATAAACGTTAAGCGTCATCTATGATGAGAAATCAAATTTTACTTACAATTCTACTTTTCCTTCCCGGAATTTTAACGGCGCAGACACAATCGGAGGATCCTTTCGACGAACTCGTTAAGGAGAAGAAGGAAATCTTCGGAAGCGAAAAAGAGGAAAAGTATCCCGTTAGAATGCTTTTTGTAGACGTCGAAAAATGGCCCGGGCATAAATCCTGGCACGCGTTTTGGTTTGTACGAAGAACGGATTATCCTAAATTTAAGCAATTTAGAATATTCCCGTTTTATAATTCTATCGAGGCTAAATCCGGAAAGGCCGGTCTGGATTATCTTTTTCCTATTTTCAGTTATCGCAGAGTGGAAGCGAACGGAATGGAAGAAAAAACTTTTCTTTCGCCGATTTATTATCGTAACACAGTACAACCCGTCGATGGAAGAGAAGGAACCAAAGAGTCTACGAACTTTTACTGGCTGGGATATAATTCCAGTTCTGTCGGTCCGGGATTTGAAAAAAGTTTTTTGATGTTTCCCGGTTTTTTTCCTTTGTTTGTCCGGAAAACGGATTCGATCCACGGAGTCGGATCGAGTTTTACGATGTTTCTTCCTTTACTCTACTGGAATCGGGAATCGTCGACGGAATCCACTACGACTTTTACTTTGTTTCATTGGGGACACGATGTAGAGAAAAAATTTTTTAGTTTCTTTCCTTTGTTTCATTATACGAATTATAAAACCGAGGAGGATTATTCCTTTACCTTATTTCCACTTTATCACCAATCCAGATCGAACTCGCAAAAATTTGCGACTTATTCGCCGCTTTGGTTTCACGAATCGGAGAAAACTTCGGATTCGGAATCGGATTTTTTATTTTTACCGATTCCTCTTTTTTACAAATCGAAAACGGTTTCAGCCCGAGAAGAATCCACAAAATATTTTTTCGGACCTCTGGCTCTTTATTTCAAAAACGACGGGGATAACTTTCAGTTTCGAAACTTACTTTTATTTCAGTGGGGAAAGGAAAAGGACAATCGTTTCTTTCGATTTTTACCTTTGTTTTATTGGTCCGGAACGAAAAATCAAACCGACAATACGTTCACGTTTTTTCCGTTCGTTTTCTATAAGGAGAATTCCTACCTCACTCTGCTTCCATTATGGTTTTATAAAAAAAACGAATACAAACATCTATTTCCGATTTTCTTTTCTTGGAAGGACGATGAGAGAGCGGATAACCTCGCGGGTCCGCTCTTCTATCGCTATCGTTCCCAGGACGTACATCAGGATTATTATTTGAATACGTATTATAAACGAGAAAGAGGAAAGGGCCTAACGGAGCTCGTGAGTTTTCCTTTCGTTTTTTACAAACGGGACTCTTATCTTACGCTCTTTCCAATCTATCATCATTCGATAGAAGGAGACGACTTTACTCAGTATTTTCTTTTACCGATTCCTATGTACAGACATATTCGAAAAATGGAATCCGAAACGCTCGTCTTAAACGCGTATTGGAGCCGGGACGAAAAGGGGGAATATTTGTCTTCTTCCTTTTTTCCGTTTTACTTTCATAAGAAAAATTCGTATTTGCATATCCCGTTCCTGCTCTTTTTCCAAACTCAAGAAGGCGAGAGTTACAAAGAAACGTTTTTACTTCCTTTCTTTTATCGATATTCCACACCGAACGTGAACGAATTTTTTCTTTTAGCCTATCACAACTATGGTTCGAATTCGAATTCTTTCACTCGTTTGTATCCGTTCTATTATTCTTCCCGCGAAAAAGACGGATCTTCGTTTTTAGGTTTAGCGGGTCTTTTTTATCGTTGGAAGGATTCCGCAGGTGAGACAACAACTCGAACGATTTTGCCTTTGCACTACTATCAAAAAAATGAATATAATCTTTGGCTTCCGTTCTACTTTCGGTTCGGGGGAGAAGATCGGGATTACGTTTCGTTCAGTCCGATCCATTATAAACTTAGATCGTCTAACGTGGATCGGGATTGGGCCTTACTCTATTATTCTTCCGAAAACAGGAAAGAAAAAACGAGTTCGCTCGTCGTAGCTCCTTTTTATTTCGCGTGGAAAAATCCGGAATCCAGAGGGGACATCCTTCTTCCCGCCTATCTCAAATATTATGAAAAGAATAAGAACTTAGAACTTTACTTCGGCGGGATTTCCGTTTCTCAGAGCGGAGGAAAGTTCGACGTTTCATTTCAGTCGAGCGCGTCTGGAAAGGAATTTTACGTGGATTTGGATTATTCCTTTATCTACAATATCTTCAGTGTTTCTCTTCGAAAGGAAGTTTCCAATCCTCTCACTTTTTTTACGGATGAAAAAAAGGAAGATGTTACACTTCCGCAGATTCAAAATTCCAAAAACTCGGAAATCAAAAAGGAGATCCGACTCTCGACCGTGGAAGAGGACGTACCGAAGAGCACGCAGAAACAAGGTTCGGATTTCGCTTCGTATAAAAAATTGGCGAGAGAAAACTCAAGAAATTATTTCGCATGGGAAGTTTTATTCGGTATCGCAAGTTATCAATCCGGGGACGATAAAAAACACTTTCGGATTCTTCCGTTGGGTTGGTTCACTTGGGGAAAAAACAACGACGATCATATCTTAGCGTTTCCGTTGCCTCTGCCGACGTTCTTGGGAACCGTCGGCGACGAATCGTACCGAGTCGTATTTCCGCTTTATGCGGAGCAAAGGAAAGGTTCCGATTTTATCCGATCCTTGGGAATTTTCCTTTTCGTGATGGAAAAGGAAAAAGATAGGAAGGAATATTCGATCCTTTGGCCTCTCATACGTTATGCGAAATCGAAAGAGGAAGTTTCGTATCGGTTCTTTCCGATTTTTACGCACCGGGAAACCGCCGAACGTTTGGAAACGAAAAGTATCCTTTACTATCGTTCCCGGGAAAAGACGGGAACTTACGAAACATCCTCCTTTCATGGAATTTTGTTTCCTTTGTATCAGGCTTCCGAAGAAATTTTTACGAAAAAAGATTCGATATCCGGTTCCGGTTACGGCACGCTGATTCCTTTTTATTATCGCGATTACTCGGATCGTTTTGTCGGGGAAAGGCAAGTCTATAAGGAAAGGAATTTTTATTCTCTTTTGTTTTTGTATTCCTACAAGGAGGATATCTTTTTAAAATCGAAGGATTCCTTCCTATTGAGTCCGTTTTATTACTCCTCGTCCAACGAAAGAATAATATTCAATAAACCGCATGTTTCCGAATTAAATCTGATCTTACCGATTCCGCTTTTTGTTTGGGGACGCGAAGGGGACGAAACGTATAAATTTATTTTGGGATATTACGGTTCTACGGCCCCCGATCGATCGGCTTGGAACTTTCTTTTTTTATTCGGTTCGAGCGATACAAAGAAGGATAAGGAATACGTCGAATCTTCCTACGTATTTCCGTTTTACTTTAAAACGAGGATCACCGAGGGAGGGGCTCAAAAATACAAATCGACCACGATTCCTTTTTTCCATTCCGAAGAAAGTAGAACTTCGCTCGGTCGGATCGAAACTTCGTTTTTCAGCCCGATTTGGTTTCAAAGTAAAATGACTCCGGGTGAGTCGAAACTGAAAACCTCTTTCGAAAGGAATTTTTATCCGATTCCTCTGTTTTTTACTTATGAAAAGGTTACGGACTATGGAGACGGAATGATTCAAGAAACGAGCGGTTGGGATTGGTTGTTTTTAGCCAATTGGGAACGCAGGAAAACTCCTAATATTCAAAAAAATGAATATGACTTTAAGATACTTTTGGGCGGAATTTTCGGATATTCTTCCGTTACGGAACCGCAGAAAGAATCCGTTTCTTGGAATGTATCACCTCTGTTTTTCAGAAAATCGGAGATGGAAAACGGAACGATCACGAATTCTTCCACTTTGATTCCGATCGTACTTTACAGAAGTTATAGCGAAAAACAAGGAAAGATAAACTCTCATACGAATTTTTTCGGAATTCTTATGAACTACAAACGGAACGACGAGTTCGGAACGAAAAGTTTCTTTTTATTTCCTTCCGTCTATTATTCTAACGATCAAAGATACAAAGAAAAAACCTTTTTCTTTCTTCCGTTCGTTTATTCTTCCTCCGTCGGCGAAGATCAATATTCGTTTTTCTTTATGGGTTATTATCAGAGAAAAAATTCCGTATCCAATCGTTATAACTTTTTATACCTGTTCGATCTGGAATCCTCGCTCAGGGAACAAAAAAAGGAGCTGACTCTTTTTTTAGGAGTGTTTAACGCCGAGTTTGAAAAGGACAGAACCCGATGGGGAGTTTTTGGAGGAGTATTACTCGGTTACGAATCGACTCCACAGATGACGGATTGGAACTTTTTGTGGATTCGATATCTGAATTCTCCCCAGGAAAGAATTCAGAATTTCCTTCCGATCTATCGATATAGCGAAACGCAGGAAGGTTATTCCTTTTTGGCGCCTCCGCTTTTGACGTATCATTCGAAAGATCAGGAGGGAAGTCTCACGTTAGGCGGCCTTGGTATCATCTACTATCGAAATCGCTCCGACGTTGCCCGGGAAGAATCGACCAAAATTCTCGGAGGTCTCGTCTATTTCTCCGAAAAAAAGGCGCTTCGAGGTTTTCAAAATTACGGGGTTTTGGGAGTTCCCTTTCTGGGCGGCCTTCTTTGGAATCATGAGTATGAAGAAGAGACCGGTTTTCGAAAAACATCCGTTTTGAAATTTGTTTTTAGCAGAACGACTTATAAGGGAAAAACATGGAACAGCTACTTCGGGATTTCCCCTTCGTTATGGTTTGATAAGGACGAAGATAATTAATACTATAGAATCGACATTTTAAGTTCGGATCTAAGATTCGATCGTATAAAAGAAATGAATAGAGATTTGAAAATCTACGATGTTTTGAATCGTATAAAAAGACGTCGTTTAACGTTTAGGTTCGATTCAACTTTCTGAAAATTCTCAGGAGTTCGTTCGTTTCCTTGGAGTTAAGTTTAGAAGAGAAAAGTTCCCGAATTCCTTCCTCGTAAATCGGCCAGGATTCTCTAAGGGCTTGGATTCCGGAAGATGTGATCTCTACGATAAATTCCCTCGCGTCCTCTTCGCTTCTTTCCCTTTTTAAAAAACCTTCCGCAACGAGTTTATCCACGGAACGCGTCAAAGCGCTTTTGCTGAGGATGATTTCCTCCGCGATATCGGACATTCTAGATCTTTTTTTCGACTTTGTATAAACCGAATAGAGTATATCGTACCAAGTGAGGGAAATCGTTTTCATTTTTGTAAGATCGGATTCGATTTTGGAGGAGGAGGCCGTATAAAATTTCAATCCCGCGGCCCAAGCGTCGATCGACGTCTTCGATATTTTTTCTTTCATTGGAGGCAGAGATTGATTTTTTTGATTGCATTTGCAATCATTTTTTCGTCATATGTAATAGTTGCAGTTGCAACTAAAATTCTTTCCGAATTTTACCCGGCAAGAATTCAAAAGGAGTAAGAAGAATGAGCACACTGATTAAAAAAAACGTCACTAAGTTGAACGAAATGATTCTGGCGGGCGATGTAATCAAAGCCTTTGAGGAATTTTACCATCCGCTTGTGGAGATGCAGGAAAACACCCTAAATCCTACGAAGGGTTTTGAAGCGAATCTCGCGCGGGAAAAAGACTTCGTGTCCAAGGCGAAATGGAATCATGCGGAAGTGTTAGGCACAATCGTTGACGAGGAAAAAGGCAGAAGCGTCGTGGAATGGGAAATCGACTACGTTCATAATGAATGGGGTCATATCAAAACGACACAGGCAAGCGTTCAAACTTGGAAAGACGGAAAAATCATTCACGAAAGATTCTACTATACGGTTAAGTAACGTTATGCGGATACGAGATAGGGGCGGGTTTTCTCGTCTCGTATCCAAAATAAGTTTTTTCATCCATATTATATATTTTGCATACAGAACCTTATACCTTACCGGGAATCACGATTCCCGGTATTTTTTTATCCGGCGATAATCGGTTTATAGAATTGTAAAATTCGGTTGAAAGACGATCTTTTACGAATTAGGATCGAGCGAAAAAGTTTATTTGGTTTTTTTTCTCTTGGGGTTCGATTTCTTTTTCGGATTTGTTAAACGAACTTGTTTTTTGATCTGAGCGTTTCCGCCTTGAACCTTTTTTCCGTTCTTATCTTTCGAAAATAATTTCAAAAGGCGTTTTCCGATTTCCTCTCCTTTGGACACTCCCAAATTTACCGTTTCTTTCAGTTTATTGGCGTTCGTAGTAACGAGGCTTACGGGCAAAGGATTTTCGGGTGAGATCGTATGAATTCGAACTCCTTTCGGGGGTTTTTGCGCAACGGCTCTTGCGATGTTAAAATGATGATGGTGCCATCGGTTCATCAGTTTAGCCATTTTCCAGTCTTTCGGAAAAGACAGAAGGCTGGTCAACATTCCGAACGGAGGAGAAATTCTTTCCACGGGAGAATTTAAGACAACCGTAATGTCTTTATAACCCGCTTCGATCAAATCTTCCAACGGAAGCGGATTGAGCACCGCCGCGTCCGAATACAATTTTCCGTCCACTTTGTGTCTTCCCCTGGTTGCGATCGGAAGAGAAGTTGCCGCTTTCAAAAGATCGAATATATTTGCGGTAGTCGCCTGCACATATTCTATCGTTCGAGTTTGAAGATTGCTGACCGCGATTCTCAATTCGGGCAGACCGAACTTTTCGAAATTTTCCGCCGGTAGGGGATACTTTTGTCCGAACAGATCGTCCACGAGATATTCTTGGTCTAAAAAAGTTTTTCCCTGAAAAGGATGAAAGGGAGAAATGAGTTTTCTCCCGGCGAGTTCCATGTACCAAATTGCGAGGGTTTTTAAACTTTTTTCGGGTTCCGGTTTGGGCATCGTCACGTAGTAGGCGGCCGAGCAGGCGCCCGAGGAAACCGCGACGACTAAATCAAAATGTTTCGGAGAAACCAATGTATGCAAAGAATGTAATGCACCTCCGGCAAACGCCCCTTTCATACCGCCGCCCTCCACGAGAAGGGCCCGTTTGCTTCCTTTGGCCGCCGGAATTTTCATACGATCGATTCCACCTTTGTAGTATCTAGTTCTTCAAAACTTTCTAATTTAGATTTTTTGAATTCAAATGGGTAAATAAGATTGGTAAGACTTGCGATTTCATGCATACGTTCGTGTAAAAAATCCTCTGGGTCCTGGTTCGGATTCAAATATTTCAATTCTCCGATCCGGATAGAAAGTAAGGTCCTGCGTAAAAAACCTCGGGGACGGTAGTCGAGTCCCAAACATAAAACCGGAAGAGGGCTTTCGGGTTTTCCCACGATAAAACGAAACGCACCCGGCCTTCCTCTTCCCATTTTATAGGGAACCGTGGTTTGTTCGGGAAAGATGACCAACATATTACCGTTGTATAATACTTTCCTCGCAAACAGAAGATCTCTTTTGCTTTTACGGGGTTCAAGCCGATTGAGGGGGATTCCTCCGCACTTTAAAAAGAAATCGAAAAACATCGGGGAAGCCATCGAGTCTTTCATAATCGCCCAGATATCCCAGCGCGCTTTGTACAACCCCTTGGCAAGTCCGATGGGAATATCGTCGTTTCTTTGGTGTTTGACGAGAACGAGAACCGAACCTTCTTTCGGTACGTTTTCGATTCCGGTCAAGTCGGTTTTATAAAAAAGACTTCCGTAGATTCTTCCGAACCAACGGAGAATTTTTCGTACTCGAAGGGAACTTCCCGGATGTACGCCGGGTTCCGCGTCTCGGTTATCGATTTTATTTTGTTCTTCGCTCGCTCGGGTTCTTTGAGAATTCATACGTTCCTTCTGAGCCAAAATAAAAGGACGGGTTGCAAAAAAAAGAAATTCTTTTTTGGAATCGGAAATTTACGTCTTTGTTTTTCGTTTCGAAAGCGATCTACAATGGGGTTTATCTACGACGATCCGGAAATGTCCGCGAGCCTCTGAGTCCTATGGATCGGCTTTTAAAACTCAAGTGACGCATCGGCGTCCAGGAAAGTTGTTGCGCATTGAGTTTGCTCGTCTTTCTTACCAACCCATTCCTCAAAACGAAGGACGCAAGTCGAGTCGTTTAAAATTAGGCGAATCACTTCTTATCGGAAGCGAATAAAGAGTTCAGTAAAGAGTTGCGCTTCAGATTGAAAACGGAAAACGGCGGGTATTTCCACAGAAAAATGGAGAACGGTTCCGCCGATTCTTTAAGATTAAAATTCATGAATATTCTTTTGAAATTCTTATAAATGAGAAAATTAGCATATAACCAATAGCGGAAGTTCCTAAAAATTAAATCGATTTGAAATAAATTGTTGATTAAAATATATTTTCGCGGTTCGATAAGAAGGTTTTTTAGAAATTATGAAGTCTAAGGATACGTTAGATATTGAAATCGACCTCCTTTTGGAAGCGATCTTTCAAAAATACGGATATGATTTCAGGCAATACTCCGAAGCTCATATACGCAGAAGATTGATGAGTCGACTTGCGCTTTCGGGTTTAAAGAGCATTTCCGAAATTCAACATCACGTATTACACGACGGGGCATTTGCCGGAAGGTTGTTGCAGGATTTATCGATCACGGTTACGGAGATGTTTCGCGATCCCGATTTTTATGCGTGTTTACGGGAGAAGGTAATCCCGATTTTAAAAACGTATCCGTTCGTAAAAATTTGGCACGCGGGTTGTTCGACCGGAGAAGAGGCGTATTCTATGGCGATCATCCTTAAAGAAGAAGATTTGTATGAAAGGACGATTATCTATGCCACAGATTTTAATGAACGCGCCTTGAAAACGGCAAGGGCCGGCGTTTTTAAAAACGAGAGCATGAAGGAATATACTTCCAATTATCAACTTTCGGGAGGTAAGGGATCTTTTTCGGATTATTATACTTCCGATCAGGAGATGGTGATCATGAATCAGATGTTGAAGAAGAATATAGTATGGGCCAATCATAATTTAGTGACGGACAGCGTTTTTGCGGAAGTGAATCTTGTGTTGTGCAGAAACGTTTTGATCTATTTTAAGAGAGATCTGCAAAACAAGGTACATCTTCTTTTTTTTGAGAGCCTCGTAAACGGGGGGCTTCTTTGTTTGGGTTCTAAAGAGGGAATCTCCTACGGAAATTTATCGGAGAAATACGAGACGTTGGATTCGAAACAGAAAATATATAAAAAAAAGTATTAAATAATTCGTATTATAAAATTTGAATGAACTACGAGGCGATTGTGATTGGAGTTTCCGCGGGCGGTTTAAACGCTTTGAAAGCGATATTGCCGACTTTGCCTGTACAATACGGAATCCCGCTTATTATCGTTCAACATATCGGTCCGCGTTCCGACGGAGAATGGTTCCGAATCCTCGGAAAGTTGTCTAACGTCAAAATCAAAGAGGCGGAAGAAAAGGAGAAAATCGAACCGGGAACCGTTTACGTAGCCCCGCCTAATTATCATTTGTTGATTGAAAAAGACAGGACGCTTTCTCTTTCCATCGGCGAAAGAGTGAATTTTTCGAGGCCTTCCGTAGACGTTTTATTCGAATCCGCTTCCGACGTGTACGGAGATAAACTGATCGGAATCGTTTTAACGGGCGCCAACTCGGACGGTGCGAAGGGTTTAAAAAGGATAAAGGAAAACGGCGGTTTGGCGATCGTTCAAGATCCGTCAACCGCGGAGATCTCTTTGATGCCGGAGTCCGCTATCGGAACGGGACCCGTGGATTACGTTCTTTCCCTGGAAAAGATCGCGGAACTATTGATAAGATTGGATCAAAATAATCCGGACCGAGGGGCTACATGACTATTCGAGGAAAACTGATCGTCGGATTTTCCGTCATTCTCGTGATGTTGTTTATCAGCGTTATATTCGTTATCGAGATGATTTCCGATTCGAACAAGAGACTGAAACGGATCGTTGACCTATCCGCAAAAAAAGTGAGTTTATCGCACGAGATTTTAATCGACGTTCTGGAAGCGTCGCGTCACGAGAAAAATATCATCATAGAAGAAGATTATACGAAGATGGGTTATTATAAGGACAGGATCTATAAGGCGGTGGACTCGGTCGATCAAAAGACGATCGAATTGCAGGCATACGCCGACGAAGACGGTCTGAAGATACTCGATGATTTTAAATCCTTGTGGAGCACGTATAAGGTCGACCTATCTCAAATCGTATTTCTCGCATTGAAGAATGAAAACGATAAGGCGTTCGAAATTTCCATTCGCAAAGGTCTTACTATAAGAGACTCTATCATCAAAACATTAACTTATCTCGTAAAAAAGAACGAAGAAAGAATGCAAATGGATAAGCAAGAAAACGAGAGGAGATACTATTTAACTCTCTTTTTGTTGATCCTTTTGATTTTGGCGAGTCTTTTGATCGAGGTTACGGTTTCTTATTGGATCATAAAAACGATCAGCTTGAGGATTCAGTTTATTGCAAAGGAAGCGGAAAAAATCGCGAGTCGGGAATTTTCGGAGAGTCGATCGGAAGAAGTTGCGAAAGACGAACTTCAAGAGGTGTACGAATCCTTAAATAAAATCCGCGAAAGTTTCAAGGAGATAACGGATAGCGCGAATAACGTGGCCTCCGGAAATTATCTGGTGGACCTCGTACCAAAATCGAAAATGGATATTTTGGGAAATTCGCTGCGTACGATGACCTCCTCTCTCCGAAAAAAAACCCAGGAAAATGAAAAACACAATTGGATCACAAACGGGCAAAATCTTTTGAATGAAAAGTTAAGAGGGGATAAATCCGAATCCGTTCTTTCAAACGACGTTATCACTTTTTTATCCAATTATCTTAAGGTAAGCGTGGGAGCGATTTATCTTTGTAACGATCAGTTATGTACTTTATCGCTTTTCGGGAAATACGGTTTCGCCTCGACGGATCGGTCTCATGAAAAATTCGAGATGAACGAGGGTTTGGTCGGGCAAGCGGCATTCGAACAAAAGCAGATTCTTTTAACGAACATAGAAGAAGAATCGATCCGTATTCTTTCCGGGATAGTCGACACTAAACCGAATCAAATCCTGATCGCTCCGTTTGTATTCGAAGGAAAAACTCAGGGTGTGATCGAGTTGGGAAAGTTGGATCCGTTTTCACCTTCCGAAATCGAGTTTATGGAAGTTTCCGTTCAAAGTATAGGGATCAGTTTCAATTCTTCCAGAGTGAGAAGACGCGTTCAAGAACTTCTGGAACAAACGCGTGTTCAGAGCGAGGAACTTCAAACTCAGCAGGAAGAATTGAAACAGATGAACGAGGAGTTGGAGGAACAAACTCAGATTTTAAGACAACAACAAGAAGAATTAAGAGTTTCTAATGAAGAGTTGGAAGAGCAAACTCGAATTTTGGAAATGAAGAATAAGGAAGTGGAATCGGCGAAAAACGATATCGAGCAGAAAACGAAACAACTGGAGCTTTCCGGAAAATACAAATCAGAGTTTTTGGCGAACATGTCTCATGAATTGAGAACTCCTTTAAACAGTCTTTTGATTCTTTCCAAAGACCTGGCCGACAACAAAAAGAAAAATTTGGACGAGGAGCAGGTGGAAAGTGCGAACATTATTCATAAAAGCGGACACGATCTTCTGATTTTGATAAACGAAGTTCTGGATTTATCCAAGATAGAATCGGGCAAGATGTCGATTCAAGTGGAAAGGGTCGTACTGAAAAAACTCGTAAAGGATATCATCGGCGGATTTAAACGAGAAGCCGTCGAAAAGAAACTCGACTTGGATTTGATTTTTGACGCGGATTTGCCGGAGGTAATACGAACCGATCCCAATCGTCTGAGTCAGATTCTTAAAAATTTAATCGCAAACGCCCTGAAGTTTACGGAACGAGGTAAGGTTCAACTGGAGATTAAAAGACAGGATCCGGACGGAATTCTTTTTTCCGTAATCGATTCCGGAATCGGAATCCCGGAGGAAAAACATTCGGCGGTCTTTGAAGCGTTCCAACAAGCGGACGGAAGCACGAGTAGAAAGTACGGTGGGACCGGGCTCGGGTTATCGATTTCCAAAGAACTTGCCAAGTTACTGGGCGGCGAAATTTTTCTTAAAAGTAAGGTGAACGAAGGTTCCACGTTTTCCTTACTGCTCCCGATCGAAACCAAAAGGAAAGAAGTTGAGATTCCAAAAAAAGAAAAAATCGCTACCGGTTTTGAAATTTTTGCGAACCAAGATCGAAACGAATTTATCGATTATCCTGCGTTAGACGACGATAGGAATCAAATTGAGGAAGGTGATAAAGTTCTTTTGATCGTAGAAGACGATTTAAAATTCGCTTCGATTTTGATCAAACAAGCCAAGGAAAAAGAGTTCAAGTGTATTTCCGCGGCGACGGGCGAAGACGGATTGATTCTGACCCGAAAATACAAACCGCACGCGATTCTTTTGGACTTGGATCTGCCCGGAATGGACGGACATTCCGTATTGAACGAATTAAAGACGGATCAATCGATCAGACATATTCCCGTTCACGTAATTTCCGCGAAAGAACATTCCCTAGAACTCATTCGAGGCGGGGCGGTGGAGTATATTAGAAAACCAGTAAATAAGAAACGGCTGGACGAAGCTTTCAATCGCATCGAACATTTTATAAGCAGGAAGATGAAGAATCTTTTGATCATTGAAGACGACGAAAGTTCGAGAAAGATGATGCGAAAATTGATCGGAAACGGGGACGTGAAATGTTTCGAAGCGGATTCCGGTAAGGAAGCGCTTCGGATTTACGGAGAGAATTATTTCGATTGTATCGTTTTGGACATCGGTCTTCCCGATATGAGCGGTTTCGATTTGATCTACGAAATGGAAAAGATCAAAGAGGGACAAATTCCTCCGATCATCATTTATACGGGTAGGGAACTCACAAAAGAGGAAGACATAGAACTTAAGAAATATTCGGAAAGTATCATCATCAAAGGTATCAAATCCGAAGAAAGACTCTTGGACGAAACCGCTTTGTTTCTCCATAGAATGATCGACAACCTTCCGGAATCGAAACAGAATATTATCAATAGTTTATATGATAAGGACGCCGTGTTGTTTCGTAAGAAAATTCTTTTGGTGGACGACGACATGAGAAACATATTCGCGTTATCTAAAATGTTAAATGAAAAAGGAATGAACGTTTTAAAGGCGGAAAACGGAAAAAACGCTTTGGAAATTCTTTCCGAAAACGAGGACGTCGATCTGATTCTTATGGACATTATGATGCCCGAGATGGACGGATACGAGGCGATGAAAAAGATCCGATCGGATTCAAAATATAAAAATCTTACGATTATCGCGCTTACGGCAAAGGCGATGAACGACGATAGACAGAAATGTATCAATGCGGGTGCGAACGATTATATAGCCAAACCGGTAGACATGGAACGACTGTTTTCTCTGATGAGGGTTTGGTTAAGCAAATAGCGGGTTGTTAGAGATCATGAACATAAGACCTAAAATATTGATTGTGGACGATAAGCCTGAAAATTTGATCGCTCTGGAAGTCGTACTAAAGGATTTGGACGTGGAGTTGGTCAAAGCTTTGAGTGGAAACGACGCGCTGAAGGCGACTCTGCATCATGAGTTCGCTTTGGCTTTGCTGGATATACAAATGCCCGAGATGGACGGATACGAATTGGCAAGTATCATGAGGGAAGAGGACAAAACCGCACATTTACCTTTCATTTTTATTTCAGCGGTATATACGGATAATCTGAACGTGTTTAAGGGTTATGAAAAAGGGGCGTTTAGTTTTATCACGAAACCGTTTCAACCCGAAATTTTGATAGATAAGGTTCGATTTTTCGTGGATAAATATCTTCAGGATATCGCCTTACGCGAATTAAACGAAAGCCTTAGGCAGAAAAATCTGGAATTGGAATATTCAAACCGCGAGTTGGACGCATTTTGTTATTCCGTTTCTCACGATTTAAAAGCGCCTCTGCGGGGCATAAGGGGTTATACAAAGATATTAAATGAGGATTATAAAGAAAAATTGGACGAAGAAGGAGAACGTATCCTCGATTTGATCATCGATAGTTCCGCTAAGATGAGCAGTCTGATCGATAGTCTTCTGCTTTTATCCAAGTTGGGAAAAAAAGATATGAGGAAAAATCCGATCGATATGAATCAATTGGTCGGCATGGTTTTGAAAGAATTTCAAGGAGATCTGAAAGACAGAAAAGCGGATTTGGACGTGCAGGAGCTTCCGTCCGTTTCGGGTGACCCGGAATTGCTCAAACAAGTTTTGATCAATCTCATATCCAACGCGATTAAGTATTCCTCTAAGAAAGAAAATCCGAAGGTTGAAATCGGAGCTTTGGCGGACGAAAAGGAAATTACTTATTACGTAAAAGACAACGGCGCCGGTTTTAGTATGCAGTACGTAGGCAAACTTTTCGGAGTGTTTCAAAGACTACATGAAAACAGCGAGTTCGAAGGAATCGGAATCGGACTTGCGATCGTCCAAAGGATCGTCCTGCGCCACGGAGGCAGGGTATGGGCGGAGGGAGAATTGGAGCGGGGAGCCGTGTTTTATTTTGCATTACCAAGATGAGGAAATTTTCCTTTTGACTTAACATTTCGGATCGGAGTATAAAATGTACTAATTCCGTTTTAATTAAGTATTTTCCTAAGATCCACTTCCTTACAATTCGACACCTGAAGAAATTTTTGAAAAGTTCGATCTTTAGCGCGTTCATTCAGGAAGTTTTCAAAGATACCTTTAAATTCTACTATATAGTCCAACTCGTAAAATCGCCTTTCTATTCCCCGAGAAAAAGAAAAATCGCTTTTCCAGTTGATTCTTACCCTAACCGGTAAATTGGGTTTTAAGCGGGCTATTTGGAAGCGTCTTCTTTTAGGAACGCCGATATTTTTCCCGTTAAAATATAAATTTACTTCCTCCGGATTTATCTTCTCAAATTCAAAGATATCAAACTCGAATCTAATCACTTTCGAATAATTGAATGTAATTTCGTCCCTATCGTCGTAAAAACCATTCTCAGGAGCCTTCGCGGACGAATGATGATCTAAAATAACGAAAAACTCGGAATCCGAAAAGGACTTGTTGTTACTCAGATCCAAGCCGAAATAATGGATACATTGATTTTCTATCTTAGCAGTTGTGGACTCAAGACGATCCGGCCATATTATAATGGGTCTATTTTGAAAACCACGATCGCCTTTGGATAGTATCAGCCGACTTTTAAATATTTGGATTACTACTTTAGGCTTCAATTCCTTTGATTTTTCCATTGCTCTTCCCGTCCAGACCAAGTTGTTTTTACAATTCGATCAAAGGAACAATCATCTAACTTAGCAAATGTCTTATTTGTGAGAGGCATTTCATATCCCTTAAGTCCGGAATGAGCGGTAATATAATAAAATCCTTTATCTTAGCAGAGAGAATATTCGTCGAAAACGATATTAAAAATACGATTAAAATGATTCGGTGATTCATAAATTTAAACTTCAATGACGCCTAACGGAGCTGCGATTAGACTCCGTGCGCTTTAAAAACGATAAATTGATCGAAAGTTTCGGTTTTCCGGACGGTCATCAATTTTTGAAAATGGTTTCCGGTTAACCGAATGAATCCGAAATAATCAAGAAAACGACGAAACGTTCTAACCGAATAACATCCGTAGGGTACTGAAAATTGATTTGCTTCCGGATTGTCCAACAATTGAGGAAAAGCTTTAAAATATTTTTCAGAGTAAAAATCCGCATTCCTTTCCACATCGCCATATTTGTGAATTAAAAATAAACTGAATTTATAACCAATCTGTCCCGCTATTTTATTGGGGTATCCGTCGAAATAAGACCAATTAAACGTATTGGCGAATGTATCGAATATAAGTGGGAATATCCCGTTGGTTTTGTAGATATCCTTTCCTTTCGAAGTCAAGGACAAGGTTCCGTTTCTTTTTTTCAATATTCCGGACAGTTCGCAGAGAACTCTTGTCAAAACTATACAATTTGCATCCGTTTCTTTGGTTAGTTTCGTAAAACCATTTTCAATAAGTTCATCGACAAGTATTTTCTGAGAATACAATTCCTTAACCAGAGTCGGAGGCAGATTTCCGGCTTTCGTTAGTTTAACTTCGGTTTCGATTTGATTTAAAAAATAGCGAATTTGTTTTACCAAAGGGATTTCATTAACGGACTTATCGTTCGGATTTAATTTGTAAAAAGAGTTTTGTTCTTTCCCATAGAGAATATCGTGCATCCGCTTCGGCGATAAGCCTTCTAACTGCTCAAGGCCGGTATTATTGATTTCTTCAATAATTGAATTTAAATCTTTTTTCATTTTCGTAATATATAACATGCCTAACAAAACAAGAAATCGATGTTAGGCGAAGTTTTAGTTATGCTAAAATCCTCAAAGTTTTTTCTAAGTCGGTATGTTTAAATTTAAATCCCAATTCTAAAAACCTTTTCGGGATACAATTCCGTCCGGTCAAAGCCAAACTAGAGTCGGCTCTCATAATAAAAAATGCGCCTAATTTGACAAATAAAGTAGGCACCGGAGGCGACCAGGGCCTGCCAACCGCTTGTCTAAGAAATTTCATAAAAGTCCGGTTTTCCACGGGACCGGGTCCGGTTGCATTGAAAACTCCCGAAACTGTATTTTGAATGCAAAAATTGAACATCTCATTCATATCATCTATATGTATCCAGCTGATAAACTGTTTTCCATTTCCGACGGTTCCGCCAAGAAACCATTTAGCAAGTTGAGTGAGAGGTTCCAAAGCTCCTCCGTCTTTTCCCAAAACAAATCCGATTCTTAATATTACTTTTCTAGTTTTAGGCAATTGAATCTTGTTAAATTCGGCTTCCCAAATTTTACACACTTCAACCGAAAATCCCTCGCCGAGAGGAGATTCTTCAAAACATTCATTTCTGTTATTTCCAAAAATAGCTAAGGAAGCGCTTTGAATTAGGACTTCCGGCGGATGTTTTAATTTAAGAATGGCTTGGTCTAAAACCCTTACTGAATTTACTCTTGAATCGATAATTTCCTTTTTATTTTTTTCAGTATAAATACAATTAACGCTTTTTCCGGTGAAATTGACGATGGCAACGCTATTTTCCAACTCATTTATCCATTCGCCTATATTACAAGCATACCACTGGATATATTTTAGCCCTTCGGATTCGTGTGAATTCGATCGAGATAAAACGATTACATTATATCCAAGGTTTTTAAAGAAGAGTGCGGCGGATTTACCCAAGAATCCTGATCCGCCCGCTAGTATGATTTTCTTTTCCAATTTTATACATCCATAATGATTTTAACTCGTCGTCTTAACAAAGCGAAAAGCAGAAGTTAGGCGTCGTTGTCATTTGTAAAACAATTCGTGTAGACCGTTTTATATTTTTCTATATTTTTTAAATTAGCAAATCGTTTCCGCTTTGCATTAAAATATTTATCCGTCTCGCCGCCTCTGATAAAAATAAATCTATATTTTTAATCAATTTCATTCTGTCTTCGGTTTTTTGATGCGATAAATCGCCGTACATAAAAAAGGGAAGTGTTTACTTCCCTTTTTTACGGAACTTAACTTTATTTTATTCTAATATTCAACTTTTTGAAGAAATAATTCTTCCTTTTTCATCTTTAAGGCTTTAGAAGCCATATTTTTAAAATCTTCCGGCGGCTCTAAAAGCCCGAGTTCCACCTTAGAAAGAAAAGGAGTGGAGACCTTTAGTTTTTTAGCCATATCGTATTGTTTAATTCCCAATTCCCTACGTTTTGCCCAGAGTCTGTTGGTAAGCCCTTCCGTAAATTCAGGATATACCTCCTCAACGGGTTGCTCGTTAAACAATTTTTCAAGAGTGGTTTTCAAATATTTTACGCAGGATTGTTTGAACTTCTCGGTCGGATCCTGACTGCCGGTTTCGATCTTTGAAAGGTAACTTGGAGAAACTCCGAGCGCTCTCGCCATATCGTATTGTTTTATACCCCGTTTTTTACGGAGCATGTAGATGTGGTTTTTCATTCAATTCCCCTCTCGATCGACAAGGGTATTTTGATTAAACGTAAATTCAAGAAAAAATTTCCAACACATCTTAACAAGATTATGAATTCATTAATCAGTAAGCCGAAAGGGTTATGATAAATAAGCAGAATAAAAGACGAAAGTAATGGAATGCTAAGACGGTTATTTTCTTACGTTATGAAAAACGAATGAAACGAAATAATGAATTCAATTTTCTGAATATGTTTGCGGGAATTTTTTTAGGCTCTGGATCGTTTGTCTTGCAAAGAAAGTATTTGAGGAATGTCTCAAGATCTCGTTTTCATCCGGACGATCTGCGGTTGCCGGGCGCCTAACACGGCTTTATCGAACTCGCGTTCAATATATAACTAAAAAACCCTGGCTTTTTATTAGCCGGGGTTTTAATAATTCTTAGATTTGTCCGGGTTTTAAACTTTCGGACGCGATTTTAAATTCGTTTTCGGACTTCAATTTTGCCAAGTAGTCTTGAAAGATGGACTGCTTTTTGGATTCGACTAACTCTTGTTTGATTCTGTCCCTTACTTTACCGAAATCTTCCGGAACTCTTTCGTTTGGGTTTGTGGAAGAGGGTTTGGAATAAGCGTAGAGTTTTCCGGCTTCATAAGTATCTCTGATTTCCTTTTCGGAAATATTTACATCCGAATCGATGGAACGATTGCGGATCAGCATAAAAAGAACGGATCTTCCGAGCAAGGGAAGAGTTTTCTTAAATTCTTTCGTATCTTTGAGAGATTGAACTTCTTTGGATTCCGAAGAAATTCGGATCGGAAGATAGATTTGAGTGTAAAACGAAAGTTGATCGTTTTTTTCCTCTTCCGGAGAAGTTTTGCGTTTTTGAAGGATCGGAGCGATTTTATTGAATTCCACAAGAAGATCCTTAAAGGAGAATTTCGCTCCGCTTCCGTCTTCAAAAAGAATCGTATCGGATTTTAAACCCTTGATAAAGTCGGGAGTTAAGTCTACGATTTTTAAACCGCTTTTGGCTTTGAGGCCGTCCATTTCCTTCTTCCACGCTTCTTTTAAAAAACGGTTTCCGTAGTGTTCGGCGGTTTGATTCGCTCTTTCGTTTACGACTAAGTCGGAATAAAATTTCGCCGCGTTTTTTTCCTCTTCCGTAATTCCTTCTTTGGAAACGTTTTTTAAAGCGAGAGACTTCAGCCTATCCAATTCGTTTTGAAAAAATTTATCGATCTTCTTCGGATAAATCTTTTCGATCTTTTCCACTCTGAGAATATAATAATTTCCTTGTGCTTCTTTGAGAATGAACTCTCCTTTTTTATCGGAGGCTTCCTTAAGAATCGCGGTAAACGGATCGTCCCCACAATTGATACAATGCGGTTCCAGTCTTCCTCCGATCGCTTTTCTTTGCGTTTCATCCGTGTTTTTTGAGATGAACTCCGCGATTTCCCGATCGGATTTAATTCCTTGGATTTGTTGGAGAAGGGAATTGGCCTTTGTGGACGCATCGGTTCCCGCTTTTACAAAAAGAATTCTCCCGAAGGCGAACTGAAGCATTCCCGAGCTGAGCAGTTTTTCGGAAAATTGTTTTCTATAATCGTTGAATAGGACCTGAGGTTCGACGAAACCCATGATTCTCGCGTATTCGTCTTTCGTGACTACGTTCGTGTTGCTATTATTGGCTTCGGCGATTTTTTGAATTCCGATTTCTTCCACGATCTTCGCTTGAGTTGCGATCGAAGCGCTGTTCGGATCGGGTTCTATGCCGCGGAGTTTGTAATACGCTCTCAGTTCTTCGCGTGTTACGGTTCCGGATTTAAAGGAAGCGAGTACGTCCGAGTCCCTGCTGCAGTTGATCGCAAAGGTTACGAATAGGGAAAGAATGGTTAGAGATAGAGTTTTTTGTTTCATGAAATTGTGTCTTTTAAGTCTTAGTATTTGTGAATTGTCTTTCGAGTTGTTTGAGGTTTGGGATCCGGGATTTCCACGGAGATTTCCCGAGTTAGGTTTTTTTCTCGGGAACTGTATAAGTTTTTCATCTCGACGGGGGAAGATTTTCCGGAGTTTTTCACGAGCCCGATTTTACCGGGTTCTTCTTTGATTTTTAAAGAGAGAATTTCGACCTTCCCGGATTCTAAATTCGTCATTTCCTTTCTGATGGAATCTTTTAGAATTTCCGAATAGTCCCGATCCGAGGAAATTCTTTCCTGAATTTTTCCCAATTCGAGTATGTCTCGGTCCACTTCTTCAATCTTTCGAAAAAGATGCGCTACCTTTACCTTCATACCTTAATCCCAACGTTGATCTTTTTGGATTCTATGTCCGTTTGCAAGAATGAAAATAAATGGAAGTAGGAAAAATTCAGAACTCCTTGGGAAGGTTGCACGAACAAGATACAAAGGACGAGAAAAACGAAGAAGAAAGTTTTGAAGCGGTTTTTTTCGGTACGCAAATGCAAAAATCCTAAAACACAGGTCAAAATCCCGGACTTGATAAGATAGAAAAAGCCGATTTTGTTCCAGAAATGGAAGTCCCACTGAACCTTAAATCCAGCAATCAAAAGAAATAAGAAGAGAAATCCTTTTTGGAATAGAGTTTCATCTTTTAAAAATCCGGTTTCCGAACCGAGTCCTATTTTTTGAAAATCGTCCTTGTCTCTCTTTAAGAAGAGAATTCCGCAGCAGTGAACGCACAAGAGATCGAGAAGATCGCCGGGTGTGGAACCGTCCAAACCGCCGATTGCGAGAAAAATCAAGGTCAAAACCGAAAGCGGAAGTACAAGACCGTCGACTTTGTTTGAGATCCCTTGTTTACGATAGAATATTACGGCAAGACTTAAGACGACGGCGCCCGGAGATAAAAAGGAATAAGACCTTAAAATCAAAAATAGAACGGATAAGAATAGAAAAACCATTTGTCTTAGGGAATAAACGCTTATAGATTGTCTTTCCGAGCATTATGATCCTAAACGAAATCATTATTTCTACGGAAAAAATCGACAACGTTCAGATTATGAAACTTCAGGGTTCCATCAACTCATTTACTGAAAAAAAATTCAGGGACCAGCTTTCGGTTTCGATCCGTTCCGGTCCCGTGATTTTGGATCTGGAAGAAGTCAGTTTGATTTCTTCCCGGGGAATTCAATCTTTGAAAGAAATGAATCAATTGAGTTTTACTTCTCGTAACAAATTGGTCTTGATTCATCCGACCGAATCGGTTCGGAATGCGATCAAAATGGCCGCGCTCAACGGACTTTTTTTAATCGCTCCGGATGAGGAATCCGCCCTGAAAATGACGATGAAAAATAGGTAGGATATAAGTGACAAGTTTCAACTACGCGCGTAAATTCTGGCATCTTCTCGGGTTGACGGTTCCTATCTGTTACTACTTGGACGTTTTTCAAGGCGCATTCGGACTTTTGAATGCGACCCGCGCGGTCGTTTCCGCCTCTTTGGTGTTTTGTCTCGGAATTATTTTATTATTCGAATATCTTCGTTTTCGGTATTCCGCTTTTCAAAAATTCTTTTTATCGATCCTAGGAATTTTGATGAAGGAGGAGGAAAAGACGAGATTGAACGGTACCGTTCCTTATTTTCTTTCCTGTACGTTCGTAGTGTTTTTGTTTCCTCCGGAAATTTCCATTCTTTCCATGCTTTTTTTAGTGATCGGAGATCCGACCGCGGCTTGGGTCGGTACGTTTTACGGTAGGCGCAGATTTTCCAACGGCAAGTCGGTGGAAGGGATCGTCGCTTTCATCGTAGCCAGCGCGATCGTAGGTTTTGCTTTTATTTATCTTTCCGAAACTTCCGGTAAGAGAAGTTTTTTGAAAACCGAGGATTTTGTATTTTATAATAATCTAATTTTCTTAATTCCTGCGATTTTGATTTCCGCGGTTACGGAACTTTATTGCGGGACGTACTGGAACGGGATCGTGGACGATAATCTTTTGATTCCCGCGGTTTCCGCTCTCGTTTTGGGTTTTACCGCCTGGTTGTTTTTGGGAGTGGAACCTTCCTTCATTTTCCTAAATCCGGCGGAGTTGTTTTTAAAGATCTGAACCTAGTAAACGCTCGTAAAGAACGTCAGAACCCTAGATCGACCGATAACCCCAACCCCACAATTACTTGGATCTTAAGGTAAATCTGTCGGAATTACGACAAATCCTCCGTGAAACGTACGCCCTGCAACGCGCCCCTTAGGAAGCGTTGCATTGAGTTTCCAGGGGCGCAATTCAGGGAAGAAACTCTATTTCGTTCTCTACGGATCGCGAAATAGGAGGCGGGAGGGCTCGGGAGATTTTTCTCTATCAGAAAATCATACTTTTTGCAAGTACAAAGTCTCACTCTTGTCGGAGCTTTCACGGAAATTGTTACAACAGGTTGTAAAGTCCTAATCCCTAGTTCCTAACCACTCGCCACTTGAAACGTGCCTTTTTGATCCTTCTAATTTCAAAATCCTTCTCAACTTTGTGGGGTTGGTTATGAAATCGACCGAATTGGAAAAAATCCAAGTTCTCGCGCAAAAACGGCGAAAGTATTTTGCTTTCCAGAGTAGGCCCGCGGCGAAAATCATCTGAAGTGTAACCCTCATGAGTGATAAGCAGCAATACATCCGTAACTTTTCCATCATCGCCCATATCGATCACGGAAAATCCACTTTGGCAGACAGACTTTTGGAGATCGGTCACGTCACAAACGATCGAACCAAAAAGGATCAGATCTTGGATTCCATGGACATAGAAAGAGAAAGAGGAATTACGATTAAGGCCAATAACGCAACCTTTGATTATCTCGCCGCCGACGGCCATACATACACGATGAACCTGCTCGATACGCCGGGCCACGTGGATTTTACATACGAAGTTTCCCGATCTCTCAAAGCGTGTGAAGGCGTTCTGTTGATCGTGGACGCAAGTCAGGGAGTGGAAGCTCAGACTCTTGCGAACCTCTATCTCGCGATGGAACAGGATTTGGAAATCCTTCCGGTCATGAATAAGATCGATCTTCCCGCTGCCGACATTGAAAAAACGAAAATTCAAATCGAAGAAAGTTTGGGCCTGGATGCGGAAAAGGCCGTTGCGATTTCCGCAAAAACCGGACTGAACGTAAAGGAAGTTCTCGAACAGATCACGAAACAAATTTCCCCGCCTAAAGGAGATTCGAAAGGACCTCTCAAAGCGTTGATCTATGATTCTTATTTCGATCCTTATATGGGAGTTGTGATCAAGATCCGAGTTTTTGACGGAAGTATCAAAAAGGGAGATCGTTTTCTCATTATGAGTACGGGAAAGGATTTCACCGTAAACGAAGTCGGAATCAACCGAATCACATTGACTCCGACCGAAGGTCTCGGAGCCGGAGAAGTCGGGTATCTTATCGCGGGAATCAAAAAAGTTTCCGACGCAAAGACGGGGGACACGATCACTTTATTTTCCAATCCTACGAAAGAATCGATTCCCGGTTACAAAGAAGCAAAACCGATGGTTTTCTCCGGACTTTATCCGATCAACGGAGAACAATTCGACGAACTCGTGGACGCGATCGAAAAACTGAAACTGAACGACGCCGCTCTTGTGTTTGAAAAAGAAAGTTCGATGGCGCTGGGATTCGGATTTCGTGTGGGTTATCTCGGACTTCTTCACATGGAAATCGTTCAGGAAAGATTGGAACGCGAATTCAATCTGGATCTGATCACGACGGCGCCTTCGGTAAAATACATCATTCGTAAAAAGAACGGCGAGGTAGAAGAGGTCGATAATCCGTCTCGTTTTCCGGATCCGATCGCAATGGAATCCACGGAAGAACCGTATGTAAAAGCCACCATCATTACTCCGAACGAATACGTGGGCAATATCATGGCCCTCGCGATGGACAAACGCGGGATCGGGTTGGATACGGTCTATCTCACTCAGGACAAGTCAATTGACTTACGAACTTCCTCTTGCGGAACTTATATTCGAATTTTATGATAAACTTAAGTCTTTTACGAGAGGTTATGCTTCCTTGGACTACGAACCATCCGGTTATAAGGTTTCGCAGCTCGTCAAGATGGATATTTTGGTCAACGGAGAACCCGTGGATGCTCTTTCTATGATTGTCCACAGAACCAAGGCGGAACAAAGAGGTCGTGAAATTATTGAAAAACTGAAAGATCTGATTCCAAGACATCAGTTTATGATTCCGATCCAAGCCGCCGTCGGAGGAAAAATTCTCGCACGGGAAAGTATCTCCGCGCTTCGTAAAAATGTGACCGCTAAGTGTTACGGCGGGGATATTACGCGTAAGAAGAAACTCTTAGAGAAACAGAAAGAAGGGAAGAAACGGATGAAACAAATCGGGAACGTGGAAATTCCTCAAGAAGCATTCTTGGCGGTTTTAAAAACGAGCAACTAGAGTTTTTAAAACGCGGTAACTCTGTGCTTTGTTTTGTAAATAGTCAAAATCGTTTCTAAGATTGTTCGTAAAATACGATCTTTTCGTTTACGTCCGGAACGTGGTTTTCAAATCTAAAAGCTTGAAAAAATTGTAGAAGACATCGCAAAAACCTATGTGATCGTTTTGTTTCGTCTTTAAAATCCGATTTTTCAAATCGTTTTTAACAGTAAGGTTGTTTTGTTCCAATCTTTGAAATTCGGTTTCTCAAATTGTTTCCGCCTATGTACTTAGAGCTTGTCCCAAAACCTGAAAGGAAATTTGCAGTAGTTCCCACAAATTAAGTCGCATTCGGCGTTTTCGAGCAATTCTAATCGTTCCATTTTCGTAGGAGTTCCTACATTGGACGGTTTTGGGACAAGCTCTTGCGATTTTCATTTCATTGTTTGAAAGATTGATGATTTGTTTTCCGATTTTGATTCTGTTTTCTTAATAATTGATTTTAGAATTTTCATTTTAAAAAAGAATCATCGGATAGAATGGATGCGATGAAACCAAAAAACGCCTGATGACCGTTTCATTCCGATTTTTAAAGATCATTTCTCAAGTTCTCGTTTGTGCGAAACTTTAAGGACACGATCTCCATTATTTTCGGTATTTGCTTTGAAGGGTTATTTAAGGATTTTTTAAGTTTAAAATATCATTCTAAACTGGAATCTTGGATAAACCGAATGGACGCGGTCAAGAAAAGCGCTGGAGCGTTTTGAAACTTCGACGTTTTACTCTAACTCAACTTTTTTCCATTGAAAGACTTAAAAACTCAACTTCTAACGGATCTTAATCGGACAAAAATCCAGCCGATCGTTTTCAATTCTCAAGCTGAACTTTCCATGGTTCGAGACGATCGTCTCGCCTTCGGAATGGGAACCAAGTTCCGAAAGTTTTTAGGAATTCATTTTGCATTAGAAAAAAGAAATATTCTAAATGTGATTTTGCAAGGAGAGTCGCACAGCAACGCATTAGCCGCCTTTGCATTTTTATTTCAAAACTTCGGGTATCACGTTCATACGTTTTGTTACTCGAGGGATCGGAATCGAAGTAGCGCCAATTCCATTTTTGTAAAAAGAAATTCTTATTCCATCCAAGAATATGATTCCAGATCGAAATGGAAGAATGCAATCGAACGGATATCGATCGATGCCAAACCGGAAACAACGAGTTCGCAAAGGTTTCTCAAAGTGAAAACGACGCATTCGGATGTGGAAGGAGTTTTGATTCCCGAATACGGACTGAGCCGCGCGGCGCTGGACGGTTTGGATTCTCTTTGGAAACAAATTCCCGTCGAAAAATACGATCGTCTCGTTTTGGACATCGGGTCCGGCGCGAGTTGGCTTGGGGCGAATCGTTTTTTTCAGAATCGTATCGAGGTTGTCGGCGTTTCTGTCGGCCTACCAAAAAAGAAAATGGTCGATTGGTTGCGTAAAAAGAGCGACTCTTTAAATTTAAAAACGATGATCATCGATGAAAATCAAATTTTAGAATCGACCATCGGAGGTGGATTTGGCTCAAGGAATATGCAAATTTTAGAATATTGTAAGTCGTTTTATGAAAAGTATAAAATTCCGATCGAACCGATCTATTCCGGAAAATCTTTATATACGATTCAAAACAAGATGGATCGTGGAGAACTTACAGGAAGAACCTTGTACATCCATCAAGGCGGTCTCTGGAATTTTTTGGATGTTTTAATCGCGCGGCAAGAAGAATTGTAAGAATCGAATTGTGTCTATCACTTTCGATGTTGAAGCGAGAAACTGCGTACATTCCTGCTTTAGAAGGAATTTCAAATCCTTTTTTAAGTAAAGTATAATCATTGAATTCGTTAGTTGGAATCAATATTGCCGATTCTTTCTATATCAAAATGCAACTTCGAAAGGATCTTGTTTCGTTTTGATCGGTATTAAACAAACGGTTCAAAAGCAGTCGTAATTCTGGATTATAGAAATTCATCTAAATGTGAATTCAAAAAACACATCTTCAAAATCGATTTTAATCTAAATAATCGGAAATCAATCTTTGAATCACTTTCAAATTTCTTTAAATACGGCCTTGCTCCTTCTCCTTTCATTCTGAGAAGACTTTCCGCAGCCGCTTCTTTCAGTTCTTCTTTAGAATGCAGATATTCGGAAAGAATGGGAAATAGTTTTGTCGATTTAAAACTGGAAAGAATTCTTAGGACTTGTTCTTGGATTTCCGTTACATCGGTATTTAAAAAACGAAGCAGAGGTTCAAAATCGTCGATTCGATGATGAAAGCTGAGTAGATCGCTTATGGATTGTAAGATGGAAAGTTTATCCGATATGTTTTGCGCCTGATTGAATTTTGAAATCAAAGAATAGTATTTGTTTTCTTTAAGTTTATTTCCGAAGGGCCAACCTTTGGGTATACAAGCGGGGCAAAGACATCTCGGTTTTTTACGCGCCTCCGGAGAATATCTCCATCCGATCGTTTGTGGAAGATTTTTGATTTTTACGATTTCTTTTCGTGCGACTTTTCGCGGTAAAATAACCTGAAAGCCGAATGGATCCTCAATCGACCCTAACGTTTGAAAAGATTCGACTGCGGAAGACGATAAAAGTTCTTCATTGTATTTCCCCGACCAAACGAGTTCCGAATCTGCAATTCGAAAATAAACTCCGATCACGGGACCGTTTGAAAATCTTTTGATTTCTCTCAACCATTGATGTGTGATCGAAAAATCCGGAATTACGGGCATACAAAAAATCCCTCTACGAATATTTTCATAATGAACCGGAGAAGTTTTGATACCCGACCTAAGGATCCGGTTTTTATTTTGTAAGGAAGTTAAATGTAAAAAGATGCTCATTTGTTTTTCTTACGTAGAATTTGCGTTAAAAAATGTTTTTGAAATTTTTTTCTTTTCCAAGACTTCGGCCAATATTTTGCCAAAGAACGTTGGACATCAATAAGATCGTTTTTTCGGAAAATAATCCATTTTGGTTCAATGTTCGAAGGAGAGAGGATTTTATTTTATAGATTAGAATATTTTGATATAGCATCCGTCCGAAAATATCGAGAAAATCTCTTTCGAAAAGAATATTACTGATCTCTACATAATAGATTCTCCTGAATTTTGAAACGAACCCCCGATTTAAAGGCAAGATTCCGAAAACTGTATTATGTAGTTCTTGAGTAGTATGAATCCGTCCGATTAAAAAAGCCGCCTTGTTGAGGGGCGGCTTTTTTACATTCTTCTCTTTGAAAAAAGAATTTTAAGAAAGAATATAATCCCGGTTTAACGTACGGATAAAATCTCTCTTGATCGACTTTGGACAAACCGCCTCGCACTCGTATTGGTTTGTGCAATTTCCGAAACCTTCCGCGTCCATCGCGTTGATCATTTTTTTCACGCGTTCTTTTTGTTCCACTTTTCCTTGTGGTAAAAGACCGAGGTGAGTGATCTTTGCAGAAACGAAAAGCATCGCGCTTGCATTCTTACAAGACGCGACACAGGCTCCGCATCCGATACAAGTCGCCGCATCCATAGAAATGTCCGCGTCTACTTTAGGAATCGGTAATGCGTTTGCGTCGGGCGCTCCTCCGGTGTTTACGCTGATAAAACCACCGGACTGGATGATTCGATCAAACGCGCTTCGATCCACGACTAAATCCTTGATCACGGGGAAAGCCTTTGCCCTCCAAGGTTCCACGTAAACGGTGTCACCGTCTTTGAAGGAGCGCATATGAAGCTGACAAGAAGTAACCCCTTGGTGAGGTCCGTGCGCTTGTCCGTTGATCATCAGGTTACAAGAACCGCAGATCCCTTCCCGACAGTCGTGTTCGAACGCGATCGGATCGTCGCCCTTTGTGATGATCTCTTCGTTGACCACATCCAACATCTCTAAGAAAGACATGTTTGGGGAAATATCTTTCGCGTCGTAGTCTACGATCTTTCCCTTTTTTTCTCCGCTTTTTTGTCTCCAGACTTTGAGTTTCAGATCCATTATTTATAACTCCTTGTAGCGAGGTGAACGTTTTCGAATTCCAGTTTTTCCCTGTGTTCGGTTGGTTTTTTACCGATCCCGTTGAATTCCCAAGCGGTCGCGTGACAGAATTTATCGTCGTTCCGTTTCGCTTCCCCTTCTTCTTGGTATTCTTCTCGGAAGTGCCCCCCGCAGGATTCTTCTCTTGTGAGAGCGTCGAGACAAAGAAGTTCTCCGAATTCTAAAAAGTCTGCGACTCTTCCCGCTTTTTCAAGAGACTGATTGAGTTCGGCTCCGCTTCCCGGAACGTTTACGTTTTGCCAGAATTCTTCTCGGATCTTAGGAATTTCGGCTAACGCTTCTTTCAGACCTTTGTCGTTACGCGCCATGCCGCACTTGTCCCACATCAGTTTTCCGAGTTGTCTATGAAAAGAATCCACGGTTCTTTTTCCTTTGATGGAAAGAAATTTTTTCGTAGTTTCTTCCGCGTCGTTCAAAGCTTTTTTTGCTTCGGGATGATCTTCGCTCGGACGGGAACCGAATCCCGCTCCCGCGAGATAGTTTCCGATCGTGTAAGGAAGAATGAAATATCCATCCGCAAGTCCTTGCATGAGCGCCGAAGCTCCGAGTCGGTTTGCTCCGTGATCGGAGAAGTTGGCTTCGCCGATTACGAAAAGACCCGGAAGGTTGCTCATCAGATTGTAATCCACCCAAAGTCCGCCCATCGTATAGTGGACCGCGGGATAAATTCTCATCGGTTGTTTGTATGGATTCTCACCGGTGATTTGTTCATACATCTGAAATAGGTTTTCGTAACGATCGCGGATTTTAGGTTCTCCGAGTCTGCGGATTGAATCCGCAAAATCCAGATACACACCCTGACCGGATTCTCCCACGCCGAGTCCCGCGTCGCAGGCTTCTTTGGCTGCGCGGGAGGCGATGTCTCTCGGAGAAAGGTTTCCGTAACTTGGATACTTTCTTTCCAAGTAATAATCTCTTTCCCCTTCGGGGATATCCGCAGCGTTGCGTTTATCCCCTTTATTTTTGGGAACCCAGATTCTTCCGTCGTTTCTGAGAGACTCGGACATCAGAGTCAGTTTGGACTGATGATCTCCTGAAACCGGAATACAAGTCGGGTGAATTTGCGTATAACAAGGGTTAGCGAAGAACGCTCCTTTTTTGTGAGCCTTCCAAGTCGCGGTTACGTTACAACCTTTTGCGTTTGTAGAAAGGAAGAATACGTTTCCGTATCCGCCGGTTCCCAGCACGACCGCGTCCGCCATGTGAGTGGAAAGTTTTCCAGTGACTAAGTCACGAACCACGATTCCTTTTGCGTGACCGTCTACGACGATCAGTTCGACCATCTCGGTTCTAGGATACATTTTTACTGCGCCGAGTCCGATCTGACGAGAAAGAGCGGAGTAAGCTCCTAAAAGAAGCTGTTGTCCGGTTTGACCTTTTGCGTAGAAGGTTCTGGAGACTTGCGCCCCACCGAAGGAACGGTTTGCCAAGTGACCGCCGTATTCTCTCGCGAAAGGAACCCCTTGAGCCACACACTGATCGATGATGTTTGCCGAAACTTCCGCAAGACGATGCACGTTAGCCTCTCTTGCACGAAAGTCCCCGCCTTTAACCGTGTCATAGAACAATCTGTGAACCGAGTCACCGTCGTTTTGATAGTTCTTCGCCGCGTTGATCCCGCCCTGAGCCGCGATACTGTGAGCTCTACGAGGGCTGTCTTGAAAGCAGAATGTTTTTACGTTGTAGCCGAGTTCTGCGAGAGTCGCGGAAGCGGAAGCTCCCGCGAGACCGGAACCTACTACGATGATATTAAATTTTCTTTTATTAGCAGGGTTTACTAATTTAATATCGGCTTTGTGGTTGGACCATTTTTTCTCAATCGGTCCGTCTGGAATTTTAGAATCTAAACTCATGAAAGTTTCTCCAAAGAATTACGGATGAACGTATCCCAGCCAAATCGAAAGCGGGATAGAAGTGTTTCCAACGAAAATGAACAGAGCAAAAAGAATCGCTCCCGCCTTGATCTTTCCACTTAAGAAAGGTGTGGAGAGTCCCAACGTCTGAAAAACGCTCGCGACGCCGTGACTGATATGAGACGCGAGTAAGAACATCGCGAAGATGTAAGAACCGGCGACGATCGGATTTTGAAAGCCGAGAACAACCATCGTATAGACGTCGTGTCTTCCTTTGGAATCGGTCATGGCAAACTGATCCGGATTGGTGACGCCTAACGTAAAGTGGAGAAGGTGATAGACTATAAAGGAAAAAATTAAAAGTCCAGTCAGAGCCATGGTTCTGGAAGCGAGAGTCGCCTGAACCGTGTTATTCTTTGCGTAAGGAACAGGGCGAGCCTGTTTGTTTTCAATCGAAAGGGTTATCGCGTAATAAACGTGAATGATAAAGCTAACGATCAGAATGACTCTGGCTACCCAGAGAAGGGGTTCAATATCCCTAAGCGATTGGCCGTATGCGTTGATTTTTTCTTGTCCTAGGAAGATCTGAAGATTTCCCAGCATATGAACAACCACAAAGCCGAAATAAACAAGTCCGGTTACTGCCACGAGAGTTTTTCTCCCGACGGAAGACCGGAGATATCCAGCCTTAAAATCCATTTCATTTTCTCCTGTTTGTTTGGTGGAAAGAATTCATCGAAAATTTTGAATGAACAAAAAAAGATGGGCTTAAAAAAAACCTAACTTTCTAAAATGAAAGTAAAAAAGCGAGCTACGACGAAAAGCATTTTTATTGGAAAGGGAAAAAATTGATACTGGATCGAAAGTTATTAAGATTCTTTCTCAATTAGAAGTCGTATTCTCGGAAATCATCCGTTCGAGAATTTTGTGCGTCGCGTAACGAAACCTTTGTGTAAAGACCCGAGGATAAAAACAATGATTCCATTTGATCCGTTCCAAGCGCTCTATCAAAAAGACAAATTGAAAGGCATTTCCGATTTGCAAGCCACCAAAGAATATACGGAACATTCACCCCTTTCCAAAAAATATCCGGACAAAGACAAGACTTTGAATCCGTATTTTCAGTTTCGAGGAAGAACTCTTTCTCGAATCGCGTTCGGATGTTATAGAGTCGGACTCGAATCGGTGGAACACGAAAAGGCGTTGGAACTCTCCTTGGCGCAAGGATTCAACGTGATCGATACTTCTTCCAATTATGGAAACGGAGAAAGCGAAAGTTTAGTCGGAAAGGTTCTCCAAAAGAAAATAGAAACGGGAACATGGAAACGAGAAGGCGTATTCATCGTCACGAAGGCCGGATACATACAAGGAAGAAATCTTGAAATCGTTTCCGAACTAGAAAAAGCCAACAAAGAATTTCCGGAGATCACGTATTATTCCGAAGGATGTTATCACTGCATTCATCCGGAATTTTTAGAAGATCAATTGGAGCGTTCTCTCAAACGATTGGGTTTGGATTCGGTGGATGTATTTCTTTTGCACAACCCGGAATACTTTTTGATGGACCGAGAGAAGCATAACGTTTCCCAAGAAAAAGCGACCGAACAATATTACGAAAGAATTAAGACCGCTTTCCGATTTTTGGAACAAAAAAGAAAAGAAAAAAAGATTCTCTACTACGGAATTTCATCCAATACGTTTCCGGAAAATCCGGAAAAATATACGGCGACTTCGCTTATCAAAATACTACAAATCGCAAAAGAAATTCAAAACGAACTGGACTTAAAAGAATCCGGTTTTGCGGTTGTTCAATTTCCCGGAAACCTTTTGGAAAGAGGATTTCTCGAACCTAAGTTTCAAGGAAAGACTCTCGTTGAACTCATCCATGAAAACAAACTTTTACCCTTGATCAATCGACCTCTGAATGCGATTTCAAACACGGGAAACATCCAAAGACTTGTCTACGATCCTTCCAAACAAAACGAAGAAGTAATCAAACTTCTCAGAGAGGAATTGAATACGATTTATGAAAGAGAGGAACATTTGCTTGCGATCCTTCCTCTCGATTCGATCAAACATACTTTTCGAACGGTTACGGAACCGTACTTGGATTCGTTTCAAAATCAGGATCACCTGAATTTATTTTTGGAAAGAACGGCGGTTCCGATCATACAACAACTTATCTCGCAAGTCGAAAAAGTGGGCGGCGTGGAAAAACAATCCGAATATATCGAATTCTTAAACAAAGCCCTTCCGATTTTGGAACGATACGTGTTTCAAAAAAACATTCGGAACCGAAGCGAACTCTATGAGAAAATTCTAAAGTATTATCCGCAGTATCAAGGATGGAATCTTTCGGGAATCGCGCTTCACTTGCTGCATTCCGCGCTTTGGGAAGGAACGGTTCTACTCGGAATGAGAAGGGAAAAATATGTACAAGACGCGATTCTTTCCTTTGCGGCTCCTTTGACTCGAATTCAAGCTCAGGATTGGAAACGTTTTGAAGTTTGATCCGGAAATTATCGCGCTTTTCGAACACATCACTTCGACGAACGATCCCGAACTTACGATCGACTTCGCTTATTCCAATGCAGAAAGACTTTTCCATGAAGGGAAATATTTCGAAGCGCACGAGGTTTTGGAGTTTCAGTGGAAGAAGGATTTCGGACCCAGAAAAATCTTCCTTCAGGGATTGATCCAACTCTCGGTTTCCTTACACAAGATTTACGTAAAGCCGAACGGACGCGGTTCCCGGATGCAGGCTGAAAAGGCGAAGGAAAAATTGGAATTGTTACTACATTCTTCAGCGTTAAACGGATTTGGGAAAAAAGTAACGTTAGATCTGCTTGCCGATCTGGACGGAATTTTAGCCCTTTACGACGGGGACGAACTTCATCCCGAGAGAGTTTCTGCTTTCAGAATTCCTCGCATTCCGAAAGACTGGCGGGAATTATTTAGGGGATAATATGAGCGAAATTGAAAGCGGTTTTTTTCAATCCGGCGGGTACAATCTTTCCTACAAGATTCATAAAAACGGAATGGAGAATGGTATTCTTCTCTTTCACGGATTTCAGGACGCTTCGGATACGTTTCTCTATCAGTTCCCGTTCTTATCTAAACATTTCAATATATATCGATTTGATTATAGAGGTCACGGAGATTCCGATTGGCTTCGGGAAGGAAACTATCACTTTATCCAAACGCTTGTGGACGTGAAGACGTTTATCTCCAAATTTCTTCCGGAAAAATTTCATATCCTAGGACATTCGATGGGAGGAGGAATCGGGGCTCGTTTTGCGGGACTTTATCCGGAAAGGATTCAGAGTGTGGTTTGTCTGGAAGGATTCATGTCGATTCAATCTCCCGAGTTTGAAAGAAAACGTCTGAAGGCTTGGTTGGATACGCTCGAGAACAACGAGGTCGGAACCAAGGAAAAAAAGAATAAAAGTTTTTCGAGTGTCGACGAACTGACTCTCCGCCTAAAGCCCGTATATCCCCGTTTGGATTTGGAAAAGGTGCGGGATTTGGCGACTTATCTTTCCAAAAGAACGGATTCCGGTTATCAATGGAAAAACGATCCGTTGTATAAGAGGGGTTTTCCCTTTGTTTTTTCTCCGTACTTAACCCGTCATCTCTGGGAATGTATTTCTTCTCCGACTCTGATCGTTTACGGAAAAGAAACCCATTTGGTACCGGAAAATCGGGAAGAGATTCTTTCTCATTTTAAACATCTTGAATATATCGAGATGGAAAACGCGGGACACAACATGCACCACGACCGGCCCGAAGAATTGGAAAGATTGTTAAACGAATTCTATTCCAAACACGGATTTATTTCAAAAACATAAAATGTTTAAGGCAAGGAGAATCGAATGAATCCGATAAAAACGCCTAAAACGATTTGCAAATTAGTAAGAATATCATAGACAACATTATACCGAGCCGAATACAAAAAATTATTGATAACAGGAATTGCGATCCGTTAACGTCTTCGGGAAAGAATTCCCCTCGTTTTTAAGCGGAAATCCTAAGAATTCTTTTGTAAAATTCCGATGGATTTTTTTTTGAAAAATAGAACCACTTTCCCACTCCGATTGATTTTTATCTCTTTTATTTTCCTTTCCCTGCCTCTTTGGAGCGCTCAGACGATCCTTCTAAAAAACGGAACTTCCGTCAAAGGAGACGTCACCGGCCAGAACGAAAATAACATTACGGTTCGTTTGGAGGACGGAAGCGTTCAGACGTTTTCTAAAAAAGGCATTCTCAAAGTGATTTACAAAGATATAAACGAAGAGGAAGCAAAACGTATTCGTCAGGAAGAAGAGACAAAAATTCGAGAGGCCAAAACGGCTGAGGAAAAAAAACAAATCCAGGAAAAGTCGATTTTTACCCAATCGGAAGGCAAGGGTTTGGGACAAAAAAACCGTTGGAGTCTTGTTTGGAGATCGGCCGTCCTTCCCGGTTGGGGACATTACAAAGCGGATCGAAAAAAAACGGGGATCGCCTACGGTGCTCTTTTTTGGGGAAGTTTATTTCTTACAATGACCGCCGCAAAGAATGTGAAAAATACAAAATCGGAATACGAAAACGTCTCCGCGGCTGTACAATTATTACCTTCCGATCAAATTCCTGCGCTGAGACAATGGATCGTGAGCGGGAAACGTTCCGAATATAAGAAATCAATTGACGACTATGAAAAGGTGGCGACCGGAACCGTTCTGATTTATTTGATCCAATTGGCAAATTCTTATTTTACGGGTATCATCTGGGAGAAAGAGGAGATTGCAGTTACTCCTACGGGTGCGATTCTCCAAAAAGGAATCCAATTGGATTCCATGAGAGAATCCAACGTTTTCAATTCCGGATCCGGCTCGCTCGGTTGGAGAGCGGAAGTTCGATACAATTGGTTTTTTTAGGGAATTTTTATAAGACGGTATTATTCTATTCTAATGTTATTGGTGCTTCTGAATTGTTATAAGTTCGAGGAAAGTCTTTTCGATCCGTGGGAATTTTGAGTTTAATTCGGGTATTACTTTCCTTCCTCCAACGGTTATACGAATTTTATGTTCAATCGATATTCCGCTTTTCATAAAACGAATTCGAACACGTATATTTCTTAGGTTCGAAGAAATTTCGGTTCTTCTCGGACAACCCGGAACCGTCACTGCGTTCGGTTTGCCGAACGAAAGCGATATCTCTTTGAGATTAATTCCTGCGAATTTTATATCTAAATTTCGACTTCTATCTAGAATATTCTGTTTTTCTAAAATAGTTAAGATTTTTCCAAGTGTGAAACTTTGATTTCGTTTATTTTTTAAGCACTTAGGATTACATTCCGAAATTGAAATGAAAATTGAAAATAAATATTTTTTAAATATCTTGTGCTTAAAAAAGTCGAGTTAGGCAAACGTTTCATTTGAGTTTCATAAAATTGCCTTTAAGTTTGTCATTCTATAAAATTTTGATCTTTCTCCATTGAATTATTTTTGAACACTTTCGTTCAGATTTTCATTTTGAACGTTTATTTAACCCAAGTTGTAACGTGACCTGAAATTGTTGCCTTTCTGAAATAAGCTTCTCATCAATTCAATTCGTTTGATTGGCAAACGAAAAGAGAGTTTTTACGATTTTCATGCAAAAAGTGAGTAAAAAAAAATAGGGATTATTGTTATGTTCAAAAAAATTCTTTCCATTGTTTCTTTATTTTTATTCCTACAGGGCTGTACGGCTTGGCCCATATTGACGGGTGCGCTTGGGCTTGCCGCCGGTAAAAAGAAGGGAGACAACGGACTTTTCGGGCTTTCTTTTCTAGGAAATTCACAACCTGCAGCGTTGAAAAGAATCGAAATCGCTACCTCCGAGTCTGCCATTGCCAAAGGCACCAGCACTCAAATCCAGGTAACTGCGATTTTTGAGGACGGCACTCATTCCGAAATCACATCATCTTCTACGATTCTTTGTTCCAATAGCACAATCTTGGATTGCCAGAACGCCGCCGGAAAGGGAGTAGGGATAGGAACCGCCGATATTACCGCAAAGTATCAAGGTCAGGAAGCCTCCGCGTCCGTCCGAGTCACAAACGCCGTTTTAGTTTCTCTACAACTGAGTTCCGTCGATTCCGGAAATTTACCAGTAGGCTTTAACAGAGATTATACGCTCATAGGAGTTTTTTCCGACAATACGACTCAGGATTTGACTTTAGATACGAGCGCCAATTATACTTCTACGAATCCAAATGCTGCGGCTCTTTCTGCGAACGGTAGGGGACTAACGGGCGTCAGTTTCAGTTCCACCACCACTTTAGTCGCTTCTTTCGGTGGAAAAGCTACTTCCGTAGTCGTGACAACCGCCGCCGTTTCGCTCGTATCCATCCAAATCACTCCGGTCAATCCTTCGGTTCCTTTAGGCGGGAATCGGCAATTTACGGCCACTGGAATTTTTTCGGATCTCAGCCAAGCCGACATCACCGCAAGTGTTTCTTGGAATTCTTCGCAAAACGCCGTTGCAACGATCAACTCTTCCGGCCTTGTATCTTCCCAATCCGTGGGCAATTCCACGATTTCGGCTTCGAACGGAGCCATTACGAGCAATACACAATCCTTTACCGTCACCGCCGCTCAACTGACTTCTATTTCTATCACACCATCCAATCTTTCTTTGCCGAAAGGTTTGAGCCAACAGTTTACGGCAACGGGTTTGTTTACGGATAATTCAACTTTGGATATCACTTCTCAAGTCAATTGGACTTCTTCCGACAATACGCTGGTTTCGATTTCAAACGCTCCGGGAACGGAAGGGAATTCCACTTCCGTTTCTCCGGGGGCTGTTACGATTACCGCGGATATCGGCGGGATTTCCGGTTCTGTTACGATGACTGCGACGAACGCAAGCCTGGTTTCCATTTCCGTTACTCCCGCAAATCCTTCCTTACCGAAAGGTTTGACGCAACAGTTTACGGCTACGGGAACCTATTCGGATAATTCCACACAGGATCTCACAGCGGTTGTTGTATGGTCTTCTTCCGCAGTTTCGAAGGCGAGCGTTTCCAACGGTCCCGGAATCGAAGGAAGAGCGAATGCCCTTACAACCGGAACGACTTCGATCAAGGCAACCCATACGAGCGGAATTTTCAATTCTACAACGTTAACCGTAACACCCGCTGTCCTGAGTTCGATTCAAGTGACTCCTACAAATCCTTCGATCGCCAACGGATATACAAAACAATTCTCCGCGACGGGAACGTATTCGGACAATTCCACCCAGGACCTTTCGCTTGTGGCGACGTGGACTTCTTCGGCAAACGGCGTGGCCACCGTTTCCAATGCGACCGGAAGCGAAGGACTGGCTACTTCTCTATCAATCGGAACCACAAATATCAAGGCGACTTACAACTCGATTACGAGTCCGGCCTCGACTTTAACCGTGACCGCCGCCGTGCTCGTTTCCATTTCCGTAACTCCGGGAGCTCCTTCCAAAGGAAAAGGTCTTACCCAACAATTCCTTGCCACAGGAAATTATTCGGATAGTTCCACCGCCGATCTTACCAACTCCGTAACCTGGACTTCTTCGGATTCTATCACCGCAAGTATCAGTAACGCCGTCGGAACGAAAGGAAAAGCGAACGCTTTGGAAACGGGAACCAGTTCTATTCAGGCCGCTTTAGGTGGAATTTCGAGCAGCGCCGTTACCTTTACCGTGACTTCTGCGAGTCTCGTTTCCATTTCCGTTACTCCTGCAAATCCCGGAGTTCCGAAAGGTTTGACGCAACAGTTTACGGCTACGGGTACGTATTCGGACGGATCCGTTCAGGTGATCACAGACTCGATTACCTGGTCCTCGTCCGCGACGGGATTTGCGACGATTTCGAATGCAGTCGGATCTCAAGGATTGGCTAACACAGATAACGTGGGGGCTACCACGATCACCGCTACGGACGGAACCGTTTCCGGAACTTCCACGTTAACCGTCACAGCGGCGAGTCTCGTTTCGATTTCGGTTTCGCCGACGAGCCCGACGATCGACACGACAACTACGAAACAGTTTTTTGCAACCGGAACTTATACGGATGCTTCCACGCAAGACTTGACCACGGCCGTGACCTGGAGCAGTTCGAACGTCCCTTCCGCTACGGTTTCCAATGCAACGGGTTCGGTAGGTTTAGCGACCGGCGTTGCCGCCGGGAATTCTTCGATCAAAGCCACGTTAGGCGCATTGTTTGGAGCTACGAATCTTACGGTCAACACGATAGACCTGACGCCACCAACCGTTCTCTCCGTAATCTCACTGACTGCGAGAACCGTTCGAGTCACATTCTCGGAACCGGTGAACACGGCTCAGGCGACGAATACAAACAACTACAAGATTGCGAATTCGGGAGGTTTGAGTCCAACGGCTTCTTGCGCGAATAACTCCGATTTTACTGGTAACAATCAAACTGGAACATTCAACCTAACGAGTATCGTAGGAAATGGAAGTGTCTTTACGATTACTCTAAACAACGATCAGGTTTCGGGAGCCCCTTATACGTTGCTCGTAAATAAAGCTGGAATTCAGGACTTGGCTACCACTCCGAATTCTTTCGGTTGTCCGAATAACGCGGACTTTATCGGACAAGAAAAGATCAAGGTTTCTTCCGCAATTTGTAGCGGCTTGAAGGAAGTGACGGTTGCATTTTCCAAAACGCTCCTTGCCGGAACGGGAGTGGGTGGAGCGGAATGCACGACTTCCGTGGAATGTGCAAAACGTTACAAGATCGTCGGAGTTTCCGCGGTAGGTAATATTACCAACGCTAAAATTTTGGACGGTACCGTTTGCGGCGGCGCTCCGGCCGATCCTACCAAAGTGTGTCTAACGCATTTGTTGGATCAGTCCGGAGGTCAATACACGATCCTCGCGGCGAATAACGTAGACGGAGACGGTTTTAACAATACGGCTTGGGGTGCAGTGCAACACCAGAACGCGGATCTTACGACGGAGAATCTTCAGACGTCTCCGAAAGATAGAACGATTTTTATCGGATGTGGAACCGCTCCCGTCAATTTCGTAGACGGCCCGATCGCAGTAGATCCGTTCGGTGACGCCTCCAGCTTCGGGTATATCACCAATTACAATAACAAGATCTACATCGGTCCCAACGGGGGAGGGAATCAAGCCGTACGTTTCAATTACGACGGCACTGTTCCCGAGTCTGTATCTTTTTCCTTTATGCAGGATTTAGGTAGCGGTTTTCGTAATACGGCAGTAACTCGGGACGGAGGAATTCCGGTGCCGAGATATGTGACTATGGGGCATACGCTTTGTAATCCCAACACGGCGCATCAGGCCACCGGTTGTGGACCGGACAACGAAGACGGTAGGGGAGTTTTTACCGCGGGCACGTTAGGAGGAACACCGCATCTTTTGATCGCGGGAGCCAGATCCGCGGAAAACTTCAACTACATCTATTACACATCGGATACGGATGCGGGGCTCGACTTTAAATACATTGATACCGGAAGTATTACCGGAACCGTGGCTGCCGGAACTTCCGCATTGTCCATTATGAACGATCGGATCTACGGAGGGTTTGCAAAGAAAAACTCATCCGGCGGATCCAATTCTCCGGACTTTGGAAAAATTTCCTTCAACACCGCAGACAACGTTCCCAACACAATCAACGGTCATTGCGACGTCGGTTCCGATTGCGAGGCGGGTTTGACTCTCAATGGGACGAATCTTAGGCTCAACTACATGCCTAATTTCGGAGGGGGGAGCACCGGAGGAGATAATGCGAGTCCAAATTGGGCCAAACTCGTCGGGGTGGATTCCTTATTCGTATTCAATAATAGAATATACGCAGCCAACGGAGGAAATCACGCCATTGGACACAATGGAACGATCATCCGCTCCAACAACGGAAATCCTATTGCTTGTGCGGGCAACAATCTCTGCGCGGAATGGACCGAGATCGGTCCGAGAGCCGATGCAAAGTGGCATAACGGAGCTGCCGCCAATTGGTATTCTCTTGAATTGGTCAGTACCTACGATCTGATTCCTTCAGATAAGGCGTTCGCTCAATTTGCGGAGTTCAACGGTAATCTTTATGTAACCAGGACCCTTTGTAATACGGCACAAGCTGTGGCCGGATTCAAAGGTGCCGTATCCAACATAGCGGGTTGCACAACGGCAGGATTCGGCAACCGTAGACCCCAGCTCTGGAAATGCGATCCTACCAACGGTGGGACCGATGCTGTCAATCCTACAACTTGCGAAGCGAACGAATGGTCCGTTGTAGGGGATGACAACAATGGTTTTACTAACTTCGGCGATGGAAATAATCACAGTGCAACAATGCTCGTGACCAACGGAAGCCATCTCTACGTGGGTTTTGACAACGGGGCAGGAGTTCAGATCTGGAGAACCAAAGCGGGTGTCACCAATCCGGGTGCAAATTCTACGGATTGGGAACAAATCGGAGGAAACGGTCTCGGGGATGCAGCCAATAATACCCAGATCTTTTCCGGAACTTCCGCCAATACAATCAATGGAACGAAATACATCTATGTGAGCACCGGTAAGGGTGGGGTTCCGATGAGAATTTTCAGACAACAGAACAACTGACGGGGATCGGTATAAGAAAATGAAATTCGATCCTATAAGGTTTTTTGAAAGTAAAAGATCGGCGCGTTTTTTTGTCCCAAGGGCGGAGCTTGGAATCCGTGCAGTCGGAATCGTTCTTTGGATTTTTTGCGGTGTATTGGCCGGATGTAAGGAGGAAGAACAGGAAAAACTTTCCTTTATCCGGAACGATCGAAACGGAATGATTCGTTTGCAGTCCGTGAAACACGGACAGTTGAACGGAGGTTTGAAAGAATATTCTTTTATTCTAAAACAAGCCGAAAACGTACAGGGAGTTTTTCAAATCGATTCGGTCGGATCCAATGTAAGAATTCGGCTGACGAAAAAGAATTTTCGGATTCGTTCCACGACCGATTGTATCCCGTCCGTTTCGGAAAATTTACGCTCCTGTCGTTTGGAAATTCCATCCTTGGAAAAAGGAAAGTATATACTTTCCGTTTTCGAGGAAGGGCCGACGAGCTGGGGATCCGATTTCAATTTATTCTCCGGAATTTACGGTAAGGGTTATGCAGATTTTGAACTTTAAGACAAAACCCGTGATAAAGTTGTTTTTGACCGTGTTTTTATCGATTGTATTCTGGAACTGTCAACACGTCCGAGTTCGATTTGCTCAGGAAAAACCCGAACCTTGTAAAATTTCCGAACAGAAAAAAGAATGTAAGACGGCTTTGGAACAACGAACCAAAAATCAGTCTTTGCCTAAACAACAATTCACGATCGCACAGAATTTTTATTTTTGGGGATTAAAACCGGCGAACTACACGATCGACGGACTTACGTATTGTCCTGCCGGAGTGTATGAAGCGTATCAATACAGTACGTTTTTAAACGGTTTGTATGAACAGCTTACTTTGGGGATTTATACACCCAGAACGCTGATCTTGACTTGTTATTCTTCATGAGGAAGTTATGTTTAGAAAATTAAGATATGCGATTCTTCTTTCCATCGCCTGTTTTTTATTTACGTGTTATCGGACTACCTTACAGGTAATGCCGGGAAACAAGCTCGAGCCCGTTTCCTCAGTTCCGGAATTGGAGCAAGAGTTTAAACAGGGCAATTGGATTCTGGGCTTGTTCCCTGCATTTGAACCTCCCTTATTAAATCTTTGTACGAACGGAAAACCGCAATTGAAAATACAAAGAGGGATTCTCGATCATTTGATTCACTGGACCATCGGCGGATTGTATACGGTAAGAACCGTTCAGATCTATTGTTCCAAGGAAAAACCCGCCGCCGTTTCCGGACGAAGTTGAGTTATGGTTCAGATGAATTCGATATAAGAAAGTTTGGGCATGTCGAGCGACCCTTAGAGAGCGAAATAGAGTTTCTTCCTCACCACCCGCACATTGAAAAAAAACGCCTCATCTGCGAAAAAAAAGCTTGTACTTTCATCCGTACTTCCGGAACATTCTTTCAACAATTTTAAAGGATGTTTTCATGCAAGAACAGGGTGCAAAGTTTAAGAGTCAGTTAGAAAGATACATTAACTATCGCGGGATCGATATCGTCCTGCATCTTAAAGACGGTTCTCGTGTGGAATTGGATCGCAATCGTAAAATGGTAGGCGAACGGATCGTCTATTTTCCTGCAAAGAATCTTACCGGCGCCGTCGAACTTGCAAGCATCAGTCGTGCGGAATTTTTTGTCGCCTAACGAACGTAAGATTGAAATAAGCGAACGTGAATTCGTGGAGAAAGTTTGAGCGAATAGGAAACTTAAGCAAAGGAAATCTGCTGGAGTTCCCACAGATTCTGTCTGCTTGGCGGTTTATTAGGCTTTTTTGTACGATTTTCCCATCGTTTAAAAACGTAGGAGTTCCCACATTTTCAGGTTTTGGGACAAGCTCTAAAGTGTCTCTCTACGGATCGCAACATAATAATCGCTTTCGCATCGGTTACATCGAACTCGCTTTATATTTATAGTTTATAATAAAGCGAAAGATATTCGCATTGGGAACGAATGAAAATTGAACGGAAGAAACTTCCATTTTCGAATATTTTAATTTTCTAATTTAACGACCCAGGTAGAGAAAAGTTCGGCGACCAAGTTTTCTTCTTCGTCGAAGGCTTGAGAGGAAACTTTAACAATGGAACGTTTTTGTTCCGTGATTTCGGTCTTGATTCTTAGTTTTCCTTTCGTAACACTTTTGCGGTATTTGATTTCCGCCGTAGCAGTCGCGGCAAATTTATATTTTAAATCGGAAGACCGAATCCAAGCGGCCATAGCGGCGCCCGCGGAACTGTCCATCGCGGAGAAAAGCGCGCCTCCATGAACGATTCCAACCGGATTGAAAAAGGAATCGTCGACTGCAATTTCGTATTCGCTTTTTCCCGGACTTACCGAAAGGACGTTGTACCCGATTTTGTAAGAGAACCGGTCTTGCTCTTGAAAATACTCGGCAAATTCTTTTGTATTGACTTCCGGCATTGAGGAAAATGGATTCATATAATTTCAGATTTTTTATACGCAGTCCGTTGTCAACCTAAGGCGATAAACGAAGATTGTAGAAACGGGCACTTTTCAAGGAGTTAGAATGACCTTGTAAAATCCTAACCCCTAAAACCTGACCACTCGTCACTTGAAACGCTTGCATTTTATTGTGTAAAGTCTTAATCCTTAAAATCTAATCACTTGAAACGTTGGAGCTCGCACAATTTTTATTGAACGGTAAATTTAAATTTTTTGAGTATAGTATAGTTGAGATTGAACCGGAGAAACTTTTTAAAGTTCTATCCACTAAAATCTAACCCCTTGCCACTTGAAACGTGCGTTGGGGTTTACTTTTATAAAATGGGGAAATCGTTTTAGAACGCGACGATCCGAAATGTTTCGGTTCCGGCGGTTTTTGGGGCGAAAAGAAAAACTTCCGCTTTTAAGAAAAGAACATTCAATATTCTTGAAATGTTCGTTAAGAAAGATCTCGAATCAAATCCTCAATTTCCTGAACCTTGTTGAAATCTCTTTCCGTATAATTCATGTAAAGATCGTACTCCGAATCCGAAATTTTTTCGCAACGAATCACTTTGACCGGAATTTGAATTCCTCCGGAAAGACTGATGGTTCCGAGTTTGAGCTCCAAAACCGTACCCGGTTCAATGGGAGAATCGGTTCTATGAAGCAGACCTTTCAGAATATTCTCAGCCAGCCGAATGCTTTGATCGGCCAGTTTACTCAGATATACGGTGACTGTGTTTGGAATTCTGTTATAGTGCATGGCACAATCCTATGGAGATGAAATCGATTCGATCAAGCAAAATTCGAAAATTTCTTTCGAGGCGGGATGTTTTTTACATTACATTTCTATTATGTTTTGGTTATAGCGAATTGTTTTGTGGAAAGGCAATTTGTTCAGTAAAGAATCCGAGTTTTAATCGAAAACGGATGTTTCTCGATTTTTTCCTTCAGTTCGTCTCCTACCGATTTATCGATTACCATCGACAGATAACCGATTTCAGCGCTGGTTCCCAAGTGCTGGGAGCTGATATTTGCGCCGATTGCGGAGACCATAGAGTTGATGTCCTTCAAGAACCCCGGTTGGTTCCTATGAACGTTCAAAATTCTATACTGACCCGTAGGCAACGGAGTGATTTCCAAGTTCGGAAAATTCACCGAAAAAGTCGTGGAACCGTTGTTTACGAATTTCAAAAGTTTACTCGCGACTTCGGAGCCGATGTTTCTCTGGGCTTCTTCCGTACTTCCTCCGATATGAGGAGTCAAAATCACGTTAGGCAGGTTTTGCATCGGAGTTAGGAAAGGATCGTTGTTCGATTCGGGTTCTTCCGGAAATACGTCGATTCCAGCTCCGGCGATATGACCCGCCTTAATTCCTTCCGCAAGCGCTTCCAGATCCACGACCTTACCTCTGGAAAGATTGATCATGTACGCGCCTTTTTTTGTGATTTCGATTTCATTCTTTCCGTAAAGATTCGTCGTCTGAGGAGTTTCCGGAACGTGAAAGGAAATGAAATCCGAATTTTTCAAAAGTTCCTGATAGCTTTCGACGGGAGTCGCGTTTCCAAGTGGAAGAACCGCCTGAACGTCGAAGTAGACCACCTTCATTCCCATCGCTTCCGCGAGAACGGAAACTTGACTTCCGATATGACCGTAACCTACGATACCGATTGTCTTACCTCGAACCTCGAAACAATTTTTGGAAATTTTATTCCAAATTCCGGAATGAGTGTTTCGGATATGATCGGGAACTCTTCTGGCGAGCATGATGATTTCGGAGATCACAAGTTCCGCTACGGAACGAGTGTTGGAATAGGGAGCGTTGAATACCGGAATCCCTTTTTTTTCCGCTCCGGAAAGATCCACCTGATTGGTCCCGATACAAAAACATCCGATTGTAAGAAGTCTTTTGGCTTTTTCTAAAACGATCGGAGTCACATTGGTTTTACTTCGAATTCCCAGAACGTGGACATTTTCGATTTCATTCAAAAGTTCTTTTTCCGAAAAAGCGGCGGGGAGAAGACGGACATTAAAACCGTCTTTCTTGAACATATCAAACGCGTCTTGGTGGACGTTTTCGAGAAGAAGAACATTGATCTTATCTTTTGGAAATGAAATCATAGTACCTACCAAGGTTTCAAGAGTGTGGTTCTCTGAAAATTGAATTTTTGCTTTGACTTTCCCTCCAGCGAGAATCTTAACTTTTACCGCGTCTTGCGGTTATCAACATAAAGACGGATTGGGATTGATATGGAATTTTCTTTCAAATCTCCGGTAGGTGGAGAAACTGGGGAAAAATTCTCGGGGGAACCTTTTGAAGATCTTATTTTTCATTCTTCTTCTTTGTTTCAACCTGTTTACGGAAAACGGTTGTTCCGGCGAGACGATTCGTCAAACTCCCGAACCGGCTCTCGAACAGATATCATTCCATTCGGATCCTCTTTGTACGGGGTTTCATCTTTATTGTTCCTTGGGAGATACAAAGTCCCTGAATTTCAGAGGCGTTTTTAAAAATGTAAATTCGGAAAAGACGATCTTTTTGGATTATTATCTCAGTTCTTTCGAGGTCAGCTTTCCGATCGGAGTTTCCTTAAAACTCGACGGGACTTGGGTCAATCTTCGTAAAATGGGAACCGATTATTCGGAGTCGGTTAGAATTACTTCTTCGATTCCAATGGATGTCGCCGATAAGATCGCCCAAACAAAGGAAATCACGTTCAGTTTCTCTTCCAGGGAAAAAACAACGAACCAGCTTCTTTCCTCCGGAGAAGTCGCAAAGTTTCAATTCCTATTGAAATCGCTTCGTGAAAAGTTGGGCGCTCAATCGAAACTGAATATTCTAAATCCTTAATGTTTTGATTCCGAAATGGTTTATCGATTTCATAATGTTTTCGCTCTAATTAAGCTCGAGTCTATCTTGCTAACCGAGTGTTTTTATGGAATCGGAAACGATCGCGCAGTCCGAGTTTGAAATTTTTTTCGTTTATTAAGAGTTGTTGAAAAGTTTCATTGTTCGGATTAATAAAACAGCTTCAATTGTCCATTTCAATGAAGCGGAGTGGGAATTATTTTTTCAACGACTCTATTGATAAAATATTATATACAAGATCCGGAATTTTCTAAATCCCTTAAGTCCTTTAAAAAACGGATTCCAGTAATAAGTTATACTTTTTGCAAGTACGTCGGAACGACAAAAGTAGAAAACTATGGAAATAGACCGATGTCGTGTTGAAAAAATTACTCACGCGCCAATTTCTTAACGCTGTCCAAGGTGGGAGAGAGCCAGTCTTCCAAAAGAGGATCTTGGCCGATCGCTTCTTTTTTAAACATAAGGTCCTTGTTGGACATCGCAATTTCGGAAACCTCATTGATCTTTCTTGCGGTTTCGATCGCTTTCCAGTAGTGTTTCAGAGCTTCGGACGTATTACCTTGTTTTTCATAAACCGCGCCTATATTATTGGTTGCGGCGATTAACGTCTGGTAGACTTCCTGGTGATACGGATCGTCCGGTTTCGGAAGTCCCATATTCAAAAGTTTTTCTTCCATATCGTCTTGAACTTTGAGATAGTTTCCGAGACTCGCCTTATACTGACCCGTATAAAAAAAGGCGTTCGCTTTACCCATCAGTAACGTGGGATGATCGTATTCGTCCTCGTCTTCAAAGCCGGACCATTCGTTTAAGGAAGCGGCAAAGTCCCCGCTCATATAATCCACCCAACCTTTGAAATAACGAAGTTCTCTTTGAATTCCGGCGGGAAGAGGGGTTCTCCATCTACGGATCAAAGTGAATTCGTTTTCGTCGGCTTGAACCGATTCCGCTTTGGAAAATCCTTCCAGGGAATTTTTGAGTTCCATGGACCTTGTTTTAGCGGCCGTATTCATAGCGGCTCTTGCTCGGAACGGATAAATCTTACGGCCCGGAAATTCGGTGATTTTATCTTTTTCGTGAATTCCCGCCGCGGATAAATACTGGATTCTTGCCTTATCAAAGTAAATACGGCCGACGTTTCCTTGGATCAGGGTTTCGTCTTCGTCTCTCGCTCCGTAACTTTGTTTGTAGTTTTCAAAACGTTTGAGAGATTCGTTTAACAATTTATCCGCTTCGGAAAAATTTGCCAGACGGATCGCGTTTTCGGCGAGTTCCACGGAAGCAAGAAAATGCGCCGGATCTAAAGCGGCCGCCTTTTCAAAAAATCTTCTGGCTTGGATCGATTCCTTGATCGAAGCAAAGTATCTTCCCCTTTGATAGTATCCTTCGGCGTAATTGGAACCTTTGATTTTAGTTCCGGTTACCGGATCTTCTTCCGTTTTATGATAGATGAGATCCAGAATTTGAAGGGCGTTGTCGTTAACTTCCATTCCGGAAACCTGATTCATCGGATTGATATTATAACGAATTCTTAATTCTTTTTTATTCAAGTCCGTGTAAAACGAAGCGAGTTTGGAAAGGACGTGAAGAGAAAGTTTTTTTTCTATATCCAGATTGTTTTTGATCTGTCTATGGTGATTGATCACGAACTGAGGATTTCCGTCTTCCTTCCACATTTCGATATACGTGGAGAGTAGACCGCCTTCTCCTACCGGACTGGAAGGATCGATCTCGACGATCTTATTGTAAAAAGACGCGGCCTTACCGAATTCCCTTCGATTGTAATAGATCTTTGCGATTCCCGCGGTGGATTCCTCCTCGTAAGGTTCGTTCCCGTCGGTAAAGACTTGTTTAAAAAAGTTGATCGCAAGTTGATCGTTTTTATACTTTCCACCTCCCAGAGAGGATTCCGTAAAGGAAGGCATGATGGAAGAATGAAATCTTCCCAGATTCTTATATGTCGGATTATCGTGTGTTTGTTTTTCCAAACGCATCACGATATAAGCGCCGGCTTTGATAATCTTTCTTTGGATCCTGTCTTGAGCGATAAGAATCATACGATTTTCGTTTCCGATTTTTCCCGCGATCGGAAGTTTACCGTTGTCCCAGACTTGACCTTTGGCGAGAGCGATGATGGGAACCTTTTCGCGTTTGTCCCAAGAGTTGGAGGCGGGTTCTTCTCCACCCGCGCCGAAATCGGGACTGACCTTACCGAATAATTTTTCAAAGGCGCGATCGTATTCTTCGATTCGTGTATATTCCACGCCGTATAGATTCAAATATTTGAGATGATTCGGGAGAATGTTTTCTCCTCTGGCAAAGGATTCTTCCGCTTCGAGAAATTTTTTCTTCCGAACCTCGCTGTTTTTCGGATAAGCTCCCGCTTCACGAACCAAAGTAAGACCTTGATCGTAATACTGAGCCGCTTGATTCGGGATGATAAAGTTTCTATAGAATAAGGTTCCGCCGACTACAAAAAAGAGCGTAGCGGCGATTGTAATGATTGTCCTTCGGACCGCCTTTTTTTGTCTTTGCAGTCCCTCTTTTGTATAAAGAGGGTCCGTCGAAATGATCGGAATTCCGTCTTTGGAAAAACCGCTCATTCTTTGGGAAATGGAAACGGTTTCTCCGAGAACTCCAGAGAGAAAGTCTGCGATTTCTTCCGGAGAACTTTCGATCTTGATTAGTTCTAAAAGTCCTTTTTGATCTCTGGGGGTAAGTCGATCTTGAACGATCGCGTCGATCACCGCACGACGAAGCGAAGGCGGGTATCTGAGAATTTCCTTTTGGATGATTGCGAGTTCTTCGTCTTTGAGTCCCTTGTCGATTTCCTGTTTTTCTTCGGTCGCAAGTCCTTGTAAGTCCGCTTCTAAACTTCCGGAATCAAAATCTTCTCCGCCCGCATCCAAGTCGGGACTGAAAGAATCAAAAGAGGGATCTGCGTCGCCCGGTATGTCGGATAACGTGTCTTCGGAAGGAGTAAAGTCCGCGAAAGGATCTTCGGAAACCGTGGCGGAAGGGGAAAGATCCGAAAAAGGATCCTGGCCCGCGGGAGAACCTAAATCGCCGAAGTCCGCAAACGGATCGGATTCGGTTGGTGCGGGTCCTGAGTCCGCGGGAGAACTGAAAAAATCGTCTCCGCCGGTCGGCTCCGAGGACATAAAATCATCAAAGGAATCTTCGCCCCCAGAGGTTTGTGAATCGGAAAGACCGAAATCGTCTTCTCCGACGGGTTTTTCCGTTACACCCATTCCTGCAAACGGATCGGAGTCGTCCGCAGAAGTTTCCGGAGTAGAAGTAAACGTGTCAAACGAGTCTGTTTCGGAAGACGGAGTGGATGAAAAGTCATCCATAGATTCCGCTCCAAAATCACTTCCACCGAACGGATCCGCTTCCGTTGTTTCTCCCATTCCCGCGAAAGGATCCTCGGAGGAAGGAGCCCCTAAATCGGCAAATGGATCCGCGGAGTTCGTTGCGGTTTCTTCTTCAAAAGAGAAATCGTCCGTTGTTGCCGGTTGTTCTTCGGAAAGTCCGAAATCTCCCAATGCGTCCGTTTCTTCCGAAACCGTAGGAGAAGGTTCGGATTCCATACCGAAATCCGCAAATGGATCCGCCTCACCGGAATCGGCGGTCGGGGGCGCCGGTTCTTCTTCCAATGAAAAATCATCTGCCGGAGTTTGTGTAGGCTCCGCTAGGAGTTCGTCTAAATCGATATCATCGTCTTCAAAAACTTTGGTAGGAGGTCTTTTCGAACTTTTAGGCGCTTCATCCTCAAAATCTTCTTCTTCGTCCGTGTCCTCGTTCGGTTCTTGGGGCTGTGTTTCTTCTTCCTCTTCGTCGTTTTGAGAAGGCTTTTGAGTTCCGTATCCCATCTTCTGACGAAATACGGAAAGCATCGGATTGAGTTCTTCCGAAATGTCCGGGTTTTTGGATAAAGGCTCTAAAATAGAACGAATTTGCTCTAATTCAGCTTCGCTCAGTGGGGTAGAATTCGCCTCGGCCATGATATCCTGCTAAATTATATCGGTAGGCTCGTAAATTCTCCAAGGAAAAAACTCATTTCAAAACCGAGTAAACCCGATCCGAATCGAAAAAAAATTTTATGTCCTGTATCGGACTCGATTCGATTTCTGCGGGAACGATTTCGGATTTGCCTCATGCTTTTTCGAAAACTGATCGAACTTGTATCCAGAATGAGATCGATCCCAATCACTAAAATTTTATTAACATTACTTTTAACGATCAGCGTGGCCATCGGCGCCGATGACGCGGGGAATTGGATCGGATCCTTTTCATCGGAAGACTACGAAGATTTTTTAGAACCCGTAGAAAAGGAAAAAATCTACTACTATTGGCAGATGGAAAAATTAAAAAAGGCGGTTGCTCCTAGATACATTCGTTACATCGATTCTTCCTTGTCTTTGGAAACGGGAAAACTTCTCAACCGGGGGATTTTATTCACCTTTGAAGGAATCGAAAACGAGGGCGTTTCCGTTTGCGGAAACTTTTCTCTTTGGAGATGTATTCCGCTGAAGAAAAACGATCACGGAGTTTTTTATACGGTATTCGATCCGGAGAGTAGGGACACGATTCGAGAAGAACTCAAAATACTGGAATACAAGTTCAGAGTGGACGGTTTATTTACGCACGATCCGTCTAACTCCGATTCGGTGGAAGACGGAGACGGTGCCTTGGTTTCCAGATTGATCGCTATATCCTCCAGACAGGACAAACTAGTAACCACTCGGATTTTGGAAGATTCTCCCTATGAGGAATTGGAATACAGAACCGTCGAGTTTAGAATTTATGCGCCCGAGGCGGAGACCGTCGCTCTCGTCGGGGATTTCAATCACTGGGATCCGGAAGAAGACGTCTTAAAAAAGGATAAGGACGTTTTTACTCTCATCAAAAAAATGAAACCCGGAAATTATCTCTATAACTTTGTTCGAGACGGAAAGATCATTTTAGATACCTTCAATCAGAACACGAGGCTTCGGGAAGATACGGGTGAGATTTCCTCTTATCTGACGATCCCGGAACGTTCGTACGCCTTAGAGGCGAAATAGCCCTTTTTTTCATTGACCTGGTCTTTTCCCGAGCTTTTTTCTACTCATGGAAAAAATCCGGCTGGGAGTTTACGCGTTCGGGATCATCGTCCTCGGGATTTTGGTCTTCACTCTTTCCAAAAGCTGGTTCATTTTAGACAGAGGTGTGGAGTTAGTCGAGCCCGGTTCTTCCAAAGAAGAACCTCCGACTCCCGCGGATCGAAGCGGGGATTTGCTCGATCATTCCGTGGTTCTTTGGGAACGTTATCTCTTTTATCCGTTTGAACTTTCCAGAGAAACGGTCGCCGGTCACAGAAAAAACCTGAATCACGCTAGAAACCTTACCGTAATCGATTTAGCATCCGGAAATCCCCGCAAGTTGTTCCATCGAAACGTTTACATCTGGGATTATTTTACGGGTACGGACAAGGAAGTAGGAGAAACGGCCGAAGAATCGGAATTGGCTTCGGTTCTAGCTCCGGGAATTTCCACGGGAAAAAATCTCATCCTGATCGGAATGACGGAAGATACCAATAAGGACGGATTTTTAAATCAAAAAGACCGCAGACAGGTTTTTGTGTATAAACCCGGAACCGCGACTCTAGTGGGTGTCCTTCCTAGAAAATACTCTTTGGAAAAAATTCTTCCTTCTACCGGTAAGGAAAGATTGGTGATGATCGTTTCTTTGGAAGAGGAAAAGGAAGAATCCAAAAAGAAAAAAGCGGTTAACGCGAAACTTCCCGAAATCACATTCTATATTTATGATATTCGAAACGCAAGAGGGATCTTGGTCGATAAGCCGTAAGAATTTTCACTTTAAAAACTCGTTTTATCGGCGGTTAGATCGGCGTGCGAATAAACTTCCTAATAAGATCCGCGTTATACGTCCTTGTCTAACGAACTCGAAAGTTTTCTCTTTCCCAGTTTTTTCCGGTTTTCCTAACGGTAGAAATTATAAAAAGGAGAATTAAATTTTTAAACGATCATGTCCGAGATTACTAATCCACACGACCGATTTGTCCGGGAGATGCTTCAAGAAACAACGGAGGCGATTTCTTTTTTAGACTATAAGCTGTCTCCTAAGGTAAAAAACGTATTAGATCTATCTAAATTAGAACTTTCATCCTCTAATTTTATCTCGGAAAAACTCAAAGAGGAACAAACGGATCTTCTTTTTAAGATCCCTCTAAAATCGGGCGGTTTTACCAACGTTTATCTGAGGAGAGTTTGGCTTTGGGGGAATACATTCCCGATTTCAAACTGGATCTATTGGATCTTTCTAAAACTGATTTGGACAAGTTGGAAAGCGTGACCTTACGCGTGATTTTAGGAGTGATTCAAAGAATTTGGGAAGGGGACGACGAGTTTTTAGGACATTTAGGCGAATTGTTGGAGCTGCTTGGGAGTCTTCAGAACGAATCGAAAAGGGTTGAAATTCTCAAAAAACTGTTTTTATATATCTATAACGTCCGAGAAATTCAACCGCAGGAAATTTCCAAGGTTCTAAACAGATCTAAATTAGAGAAATACGAGGATTTGAGTATGACTACCGCTGAAAAACTGAGAGAAGAGGGCAAGATCGAAGGTAAAATCGAAACGGCGCGTAATATGTTTTCGGAAGGGCTCAAGTTGGAAGTGATTCTCCGAATCACTGGGCTCAGTGAAAAGGATCTCAAAGATCGCGGGATTACCTAATCCAGTGATAGCCCTCAATGAAAACTAACGCGTGTTTGCCGTTGAGCTTCTTTCTAACGTCATTTACACAAGATTGCTGATACCGCAAAACTCCAACTTGAACTTTTAATATGTGTTAGCCTATTAATGTTTGTTAATATAGTTTACAAAATATATATAAAGTATTTTTCATATTAAGCGACTTTTACATGAAGGTGAGCGTGAATGAAGGCCCCCGAGAACCTTTTATTATTAGAGTTGTTGAAAATTTCAATAGTCGTGGATTAATAAAACTGCTTCAATCGTCCATTTCAATGAAACAGAAACAAATGCAGAATTAATTTTTCAACAACTCTATTCTTCTCTCGATTCGAGCCAGCGTTCCGCATCGAGCGCCGCCATACAACCGGACCCGGCGGCGGAGACCGCTTGACGATAAATTTTGTCTTGAACGTCTCCCGCGGCAAAAACTCCCTCGATGCTCGTTTTTGTAGAACCGGGAATCGTTTTGATATAACCGCTTTCGTCCAGGTCCAAAATTCCTTCAAAAATATCCGTATTGGGTTTGTGACCGATCGCGTAAAAAAGTCCCCCGACTGAAAGTTCCTTTTTTTGGCCGCTCAAGGTGTCTTCCAGAGTCAGGGCGGTGAGATTTTTTCCGTCTCCTTTGGCTTCCTTGACTTGAGAGTTCCAAATGATTTCGATCTTAGGATGAGTAGCCGCTCTCTTTTGCATGATTTTGGATGCTCGAAGGGAATCTCTTCTGTGGACGAGATATACTTTCGATGCGAACTTAGTGAGGTGAGAAGCCTCTTCCACTGCCGAATCCCCTCCGCCTACGACGGCGAGTTCTTTGTTTCTATAAATCGGAAGGGCTCCGTCACAAACCGCACAAGCGGAAATTCCTCTTTGCCAATAAGAATCTTCACCGATTACGTTCATTCTTTTTGCCGTTGCTCCGGTCGCGATGATAACCGCTTCGGCTTCTATAAGTTCGTCGTCCGACCAGAGTTGAAACGGTCTGGAGGAAAAATTCACCTTTGTGATCGTTTGGGTTATGATCTTGGTTCCGTATTTGACGGATTGCTCCCGGAAAAGTTGGGTCAATTGGGTTCCGTCAATTCCGTCCGGAAACCCAGGGAAATTTTCGACTTCGGTAGTGGTCGTAAGTTGTCCGCCAGCGGCGATTCCACCCGCCATAAACCCTTCGTACATCACCGGGTTTAAGTTTGCTCTCGCCGCGTAGATCGCTGCCGTATGTCCGGCCGGTCCGGATCCTATAATGACAATTTTATGGGCCATGTTTCCTCGAATTAGAATGATTCTAAACTTGATCTATTTTTAGACTCTTCGGTTGTAAAGTAGATCCTTTTTTTCAGGGAGAATTTTGAAAGTTTTTCTCTGATTTGTTTTTCCAGAACGTTACCTGCAAATATATTTGCTTGAATAATTTGAACATAAATTCGAGCACCGGGCGGAACGCCGAATCGCTAAGATGGAGTGAGAGGACTTTTGACCTGAAGGAGAAAAGGGAGAATTCGCTTGCCAGGTAAGCCTTGTATTCCAATCTCTCCTCTATCCATGAAAGGATTTTTCTCCCGGGCAGGGTTCATCCTTGCATTTTTCATCCTCGTTTTTTTAGGAACGGAAATTCTTCTCAACGTCCTTAAATCTCCTTCTCTTCAATTTTATAGAGATCAGAAGATTCTTCACAGATACAATCCGGTTTACTACGTGGACTTGGCTCCCAACCAGGACATTTACATTCGACATTTTGCGGGAAAATGGGAAGGAAGATTTAGAACCAATTCCCTCGGAATGAGAGGTTTGGAAGAGCCCGATCCCCAAAAACCTCAGCTTGCTTGTTTGGGAGACAGCCTTGTAATGGGATTCGGAGTTTCCGACGAAGACACATTTTGTCATCAATTGAACGGGATCGAGTTGAAAGGCGGAGCGAGACAGACGATGAATCTGGCGGTGGACGCCTACGGTTCCTTGGGTGCGGTTCGAAGACTGAAAGACATGGCTCCCAAGTTAAAGAACTTGAAGGAAGTCCTTTTTTTCGTTTCCGGAAACGACTTTACGATTCCGGACGAACTCAGGGCCAAAGGGATGCTTTCGGACGACGAGGTGGACGAGATTCGAAATCAGGACCCGAGCTTTAACCGAAATTTTAGGATTCAATTCGAACTTTCCCGCGCTTCTTATACGCTTCAGGCTTTGAAACTGGCATTGGAACAATTGAAGGTCCAGGTTGCGTTCGCGGCGTTTCGTATGAGATCGGAATGGAATTCCACGGGACTTTCCTCCGAATCGACCGTCGAACAAACTCCCGCAAAGTATATGAAGGATTCCTTCTTTAGAACTCCGGAAAATAAATGCGATCCAGACGTGCAAAAAACATTCGAAAAACGGAATGTAGTTGAGGCGCCTAATCCGGATATCATGAGCCGAGAAGAATATAAAAGCCGATATTGTCCCGAACCGATTCCGGATTATTTTTCCTGTCAGGATAAAGAGCCTTCCCTCGGTTCTCTCGAGCCTCTTCCGAAAATCACACAACAAGCGTACGACGAAATGGTGGAATACACTCGATCGAACGGAATTCGATTGATCGTAATTCTGATGCCGATCCAGGTGGAAGAAATCTTTTGTAGAAACCGAGGCCTCTATCATCCTTTGGAAAACTACGCGTTACGTGCCGCGGCTTACTTTGAAAATAAGAAAGTTCCCGTACTCAAACTCAGAAGAGAAACCGGGGAGATGTGCGGGGAAACCATCGAAACTCAGGGAGGAAAAAAGTTTTCGGGGATTCGGGATTATTTCATACCGGAAGACGGGCATTTGACCGTGTTCGGAAACCGATGGGCAAAACGGGCTTTGGAAAAGCAGCTTAAGGAATTGGAAAAAAATGCTCTTTAATTCGGTTCAATATTTCATCTTTGCCCCTCTCGTAATTTTACTCTATTTTTGGCTTCCGGCTAAATTTCAGCGATTTTGGCTTTTGGTCGTAAGTTTGTATTTTTACGCCATATTCAAAATTCCTTTCGTTCTTCTTTTGATCTATTCGATCGTTTTGACCTATTACGCGGTCAAAGGGATGGAAGCCGCACATTCCAAATCTATAAAATTATTATTTTTGAATGTAGCGGTTTGGGGAAATTTAGCGCTGCTTTACGTGTTCAAATATATGGATTTTTCCATTCATGCTTGGAACGTATTTACGGATTCGAAACCTTGCGATCCTGCCTACCTTTCTACAACGGGTGCAATCCTTCCGATGGGAATTTCCTTTTTTACCCTGCAGGCTATTTCCTATGCGGTGGACGTATACCGCGGAACCGTACCTCGAGCGAAAAGCCTATTCCAGTTCGGACTTTTTCTTTCGTTTTTTCCGCAGCTTGTCGCGGGGCCGATCATCCGTGCCCAGGATATGCTCCATCAATTTTTGGAGAATTATACTTATAAAAAAGAAAACCTTCTGCCCGGAATCAGACAACTTGTTTGGGGACTTTTTAAAAAGACCTTCGTCGCCGATCCGATTTCTCTGGCGATCGATCCTGTGTTCGCCAATCCGGGAGTTTACGATTCTCTTTCCTTGGTCGTAGCCGCGTTTTTATTTTCTTTTCAGATTTATTGCGATTTTTCCGGATATTCGGACGTTGCGATCGGAACCGGAAGAATTTTGGGATATTCCATACCGGAAAATTTTACGAGGCCGTTTCTCGCTCAAACCATAACCGAACTCTGGAGAAGATGGCATATTTCCTTTTCCTCCTGGCTCAGAGATTATATCTATATTTCTTTAGGCGGAAACAGAGTGAGCGTTTTCCGAGCTTACTTCAACGTGTTCTTTACTACCTTTGTGAGCGGAATCTGGCACGGAGCGGATTGGAACTTTATTTTCTGGGGAGCTTGTCACGCACTCGTGATGGTGTTGGAAAGATTTGTTTTTTCCTTTTCCACCTTAAAACGAGGTTGGGATAAAGTTCCGGAATGGATCAAATATACGTATTCGTTTTTGATCTTTTCCTTCTCTATGTTTTTTTTCCGAGCCAAACCGTCTCCTGAATACGGGTACGATACGAGTTTGGAACTTGCGTTTGCGATGGTGAAGCGGACTTTTTCCCTGGAAAGCGGTCAGACTCTTCAGGTTCCTTTTGCGGTTTTGTCCGCGGTCATCGTTTTATTCGGAGCGGATTATCTTCAGGAAACAAGGCCGACTTGGATGGAGAACCTTCAAAGTAAACCTTGGATCGTTTATCCTTTGGCGGGGATGATGTTGCTCGTCGGTTTTATTCTCTATAGCGTGACCGTGAGTCAGCCGTTTCTTTATTTTCAGTTTTGAGCTTCGTACTTTAACGAGAATACGGCTTAAGAAAGTAGTTTTGTTAATTTGAACTACGAAATTTTTCAACAACTCTAATATTCAAAAAATAAGATTTATGGGATGGAAATTCTTTCTAAGATTTTTTTTGCGATGAGTTTCGCGGAAGTTGCGTTCGGATGGCCGTCGTTTTTGAGATAAAAGTCCGTTTTGTTTTGATTGTATTCCCGTATAAAATCGGGTCTTGCGTCTAAAACCGAAATTCCTTTTTGTTTTGCGATTGTGGCGACTCGATCCAACAAAGGAGTATAAGTAAGAGGCATCAACAAGGAATGGGTTCCGTTCGGATACAAAACCATGGTCAAGGGAATATTCAGTTTTTTGCAAACGTCAAAGAAGATCCTCATTTCTTGGAAAGAAGGATGATCGTCCGGATAATCGGTAAGAGTGTCCGGAATCGTTTCGGGACCGTTCTCGCGGAGTTTTTCCGACTTTCTGTTTTCGTTTTGAATTTTGAAATAATTATAAAGGGCGCTGTATCTGGATAAAAATACGGAACTTCGAAAGAGCCACCTGCCATATGCGGAATTTCTTAAATAGAATTCTCTGTAAACGTCTTGCAGATCCGAAGGATGATAGATCCAAAAAACCGCTTTTGGTAAAATACAATCCTTCTTCGAGAAATCCTTACAAAAAATCGTCCTTTCCATTTTTCTTTGAACTCCACCCGTACCGAGAGAATCCACTCCTAGGTTTCGAACCTGGAATCCGAAAGGTTTGAGAGCCTCTTGTAATTTCCAAGCGATCGTGTCCGAATCGTTTTGTCCGAAACCGTAGGCGATCGAATCTCCCATCAACCAAACCTCGGGTTTTGCTCCGGGGACCGCTTTTTCCTCCGAGACGATTCTTTCCGCGCGTTCGTCTACCCTTACTCGGAAAGTAAATCCCGCTGGATGGGGTAGGGTCGTGTCGGAATCCGGACAAAGCATGATTTCCGGAATTTCCCTTTCTTCGATACAGTGGACTTGTTTGTCTCTCAGTCTGTAAACGAGACCGTTCGGAGGAAACATTCTCATCAGAATTTCGCCTAACATAAAACAAACGACAAAAAGAAGAATGATTTTAAAATACGATTTCATGAAGAAGGATTGGCGTAGAGGGAAAGTTCGCATTTTAAAAACAGCCGTCTTGCGGGGGGCAACAGGGAAGGAATCATACTCGTTTTGAATCGATTGAATTCCGATCCGTTTTTCTTTTTTTCAAGAAGGCAGTCTTTTAGAAAAACCGCATAACTTTCCATTTCCTTGTCTTTCGCTTTGGAGAATTTTTCCAGGATTCGTTTCGTTTTGTCCCTGTCTTTTTCTTGTAAATGAATTTCAAGGAGATAGAGTAAAAGGAAGGAATCGCCGGGAAGAGAAGATTCGGCTCGTTCCAGGTAAAACGCCGCGGAATTGAGGGCGAGCCCGCTATCGGCGAGAATCATTCCGAGAGTACGATTCGCTTCCAAATGAGTGGGATTTTTTTTCAAAACCGATTCGTAAAGACGCATCGCTTCCGCCGTATTTCCCTTGGAAAGAGAATCTCTCGCGTCCCAGATCATTTCTTCGTCGGAGGAACAAAATACGCAGAAGAACAAAATAAAAAAAGAGAAAAAAACATATCGGATATTTAGTCTCATAAATACAGAAGTTTTTACTCTCATCATTAGAAAAAAAGAATACCTAGGCGGTATTTTGTCCGAGGTTTCGATTAGAATTTTCCAATAAACCCTTTAGGCAACATAAAAAAGTTTAATTCTCCTGAGGGGAAATGTCCGAAGGATTTAGTACTTGTTAAACATTTCAGACGGGACTAAAAACAGTGACATCTTCACATAACAACCTACTTCAAAATTTCCAGGAATATCTTTCCGTAGAAAAGGGATTAAGCGATAACTCGATTTATTCTTACGGTTACGATTTGAACAAGTTCAAGAACTTTCTGGAAAAGGAACATATCGACTTCCTAAAAGTTCAGGCGAATGATATCATGCGGTTTTTGAACGAGGAAAAGGATCGAAAGATCAGTTCGAAAACGATCGCGAGAGAAGTAGTCGCGATCCGACAGTTTTACAAGTTTTTAAAGGACGAAAAAAAACTCGATACCAACCCGACTGAAAAGATAGAAACTCCGGAAGTGATGCGGAGCATTCCGGATTATCTGACTCAAGATGAAATCGAGGAATTGTTCTCAACCATACGGGAAGATAATCTCTACGAACTCAGAGATAAATGTATTTTCGAATTACTCTATTCTTCCGGACTTAGAATTTCGGAAGCATGCAATTTAAGATTAAGCGACATGGATCTGGAAGGAATGACGCTAACCGTGGAAGGGAAGGGAGGTCGTCAAAGACTGGTTCCGTTCGGCGAAAAGTCCTTGGATATCATGAATCGTTATCTGAAACAGAGCCGTCCTTTTATTCTCAAAACGAGAAGTTGCGAGTATCTATTCGTTTCCAAAAAAGGTTCTTATATCAATCGCAAGTCGGTTTGGAGACTTCTCAATCACTATATCAAAAGAACGACCATCGCTAAAAAAGTAACCCCTCATACTCTCAGACACTCTTTTGCGACTCACTTATTGGAAAATCACGCGGATTTGAAATCGGTTCAGGAACTTTTGGGCCACATCGATATTTCCACGACTCAGATTTATACCCACATGGCGAATAAAACCCTGAAAGAAGTTCATAAAAAATTTCATCCGAGAGGTTGAGTCGAATTGTAGCGGTCGAAATTGCGTTTGATCTTTCAAGCCGAAAGGATCGTTGGATCGGAACGATCGAAGACACGACAGAAATTTCGGCGGTTAGATATTAGGGAGAGTTATTACTTGCAAAAAGTATGATTTTCTATATTACAAAAATTGAATTAAAGTCGAAATGGATTCCGGAAAAAAGAAAAGTTTAGAAAACCTGTTTCGATTACAGATCCCTTCCCATCCACGTTATCTGTCCATCGTCCGAAATCTGATCTATAATCTGGCGTTCGAGAACGGATTTACGGCAGGCGATTCCGCCGATCTAAAACTTGCAGTAGGAGAATGTCTTCTTAACGTCATCAAACATTCTTACGGTGGCAAAAAAAATTTACCGATTTTCATAGAAACCACCCTCTTTGATAATCGTATGGAAATTAGAATTCGCGATTTCGGAAGTCAGAAAAATCTTTCCGAAATCAGAGGATATGAGCCGAATGATTATCGGGAGGAAGGAATCGGTCTTTATCTCGTGAAAAAACTCACGGATCATTTTTATCTGGATCAATCCCTGCCGGAAGGAAACAGACTGATTCTCACTAAACTAAAATGAACTCGTTGCAGCGATCTATATTCTGTTTTTTTATATTAGTTTTTTCGATTGTTTTTGTTTTTACCTGTAGAAAGGGACCTTCCGTTTCCAAGGAAGAGGTTCAAAAACTCAGTAAGGATTATTTCACTCGCCTTTGTACAAAAACGGCCGAATGTGCGAGTCGTTATCTGGAAACCTTGCCCGCCTCGGAAAAAACTTCGGAGAACGCCGCGTATTCCGTGGATCAATGTATGGAAGAACAGAAGGATCAGAACATTCTTCCGGACGAATATGAAAAAGTTACGGATGCGCAGATCGCCAAAGTGAAAGTCTGCATGGAAGATCTTCTCAAAGTTCCTTGCGAGGAAATGGAGGGCGGGGGGATTCCTTCCTGTCAGGAATTGTTTCAGTCTCCGAAAGACGAGTGAAACTTACAATCCGTTTTTCGAATATAACTTATATTCTTCAATTTTGATTCGGATAGTTTTCGCGAGAATAGGAGAACAAAAATGTCATCGGATCCAAGTTTTGTAGATTTTATCGTAGATCAAATAAAAAGCGCAGGGCAAATCGTATCCAAAAAGATGTTCGGGGAATATGCGATTTATTGTGACGACAAAATTGTAGCTCTGATTTGCGATAATCGTCTTTTTATAAAACCCACCGAAGGCGGCAGGAAATGGATCGGAAACGTAGAGGAAGCGCCGGCCTATCCGGGTGCAAAGCCGAGTTTTCTGATTTCAGATTCATTGGAAAACAAAGAATGGATCAGTACTTTGATCAGAATTACGGCTGAGGAACTTCCCAAGCCAAAACCGAAGCCGAAAAAAAAGTAAAATGATGATACGTTGAAAAGAACCGAACAAAATTTCACGATTGATACAGTACTCAAGCCGAACCTTAAAACTTTCGAAGGGTACGTTACTCGCCATTGGAAGCGGTGCGGGTTGAACCGCATACGAATAGTATCCAATGAATCAATTGAGGGCGCGTTATGTAGGCGTTTTACCAAAATCTTAGTTTTTAGTTTTCTTCCTGTAAAATCCCGAGACGTTTGGGCCGTGTTTTTGTGATTTGGGGATTTCCGTCGTTTCCTAAAAATACGAAAGAAGGACCGGGAATTTCTTTAAGACGAACTTTAAAGTTTTTACCCTTGCCCGGGTAGATATCGACTCCCGGAAAAATTTCCTGTTCCACTTCCACATAAGAGTCCTTGTCCGGTTCAAATCCCATAATTACGGATTGTTCCTGTCCTAAAAGGTTGTTTAAAATTCCTGAATATTTCTGTTTGATCGCGGAGAGTTTCGGTAGACTTTCCTTTTCTTCCGCCGTGAGTTGTCTTCTCTGGGAATCTTCGTTCAACTTTACGAGACTCAGTTCCACCTTTTTTAAAATCTCTTGATTTTTTTGAACTTCGGATCGTAACTTTTCTAGGTCCTCTAAAAGTTCGGGACGAATTCCGACCGAGACGGATGTTTTGGTTTCGGCGATTGCGCCTAACTTGGTGCAGATGACGGATTTGCCGGCGACACAACTTCCGCCGATCAATTCTCCCCTGCCTCCGTGAATTACCACGGATTCTCCGGCGACAAGTTCCGAGTGCATCGAGGCTTCTTCTATAAAGATCGTGTTTTTTGCGATCAGTCTTCCTTGTTCCACAAAACGCGTGTAGATGTCGGCTCCGGATTCGATGAGGCCTCCGTTCCTTCCCATAAATCCGCCGGATAAAACGACGTCCCCTCCGGCTTTGAGAAAAACTTTTCCAACGGATTTTTTAACGATGATGGAACCTTCGGTTTCTAAGGTAAAACCGTCCGCAATCGAACCTTCGACGATGATGGTTCCCGGAAAATTAACGTTTCCCGTGGAAAAATCCACGTTCTCCAAATGACAGATTTCATCGACTCGAATCGTTCCTTGACGGTCCAGGATCGGTCTTCCGTCGATCAGAGAATGAACCGAAGTTCCTTCTAAAGAGAGTCTAACGTTGGCTCCGAGTTTCCATTCCGCTTCCTTTCCTGAATCATAAGGGAGAATTTCTCCCAACACGTTTTTTCCTTCCTTGCCGGGGAGGGGAGAAATTTTTTCCGCAAGTTTTTGGTCCTTTGCTACACTTTGTATAATTTGAATATTCTTAAAATCTACTCTACCGAACTCGTCCTCTTCCAAATTTGGGGCCGCAGGATGAATGAATAAAATCCGTATGTCTCCGTTCTTTCCGGGAACGGGAGGAACACCCTCCGCGATTAGAATTTTTTTTCCGTATTCCGGTTCCTCGGAAAACCGATCGACGGTCTCTTTTCGAATTCCGAATTGAATTCCTTTTTGAAGAATCGATTCTTGAATTTGTTCGGAGTTTAGGATTCTACCGCCGTATTTGGGAGGATAAAAAATGAGATAGGCTTTCATACGGTCTTCGGAGATTTCGATTGTAATACGGGAGCTTTCCGGTTTGCCGGGCCATTTTCCGATGAGATGCGAAAGTCCGTCGGATTTCAGAGCGAGATCCTTGATCGTTGCGGATGAACTTTCCGTGATTTGAAAGAGTTCGATTCTTCTGAGGATCTCTTTGGAATCGACCGGCTTCCCTTTTTTACCAGCGGGAAAAACTGAAAGATACGCAAGTCCGTCCTCGTTTTCTATTTTAAAGAAACCGTTTTCGTTTTCTTCCAGATCCTTTAAGAGAGAATCTGTGAAATTCTTAAGGGAGTCGCTCATTCGGGGTTTCAGTGTAGAAATCATTCTCCCTTTTACAATCGAAATCTCCCGAAAAAACTTGAATGTTTGGAAAGATTTTTCATCGGAGTTGTACTTTGTTTCACGTAGGTTCGGTATAACAAATGCGAAAGCGATTGTATGTTACGATCCAGAGAGAGCCATAACCAACCCCACAAATTAAGAAGTTTTTTGGAATAAGAAGGATCAAAAACACACGTTTCAAGTGGCGAGTGGTTAGATTTTAGGGGTTAGGACTTTACAAATGAAACGTCCGAACGGGAAAAACCGGGATCAAAAAAAACCGATCGAGAATTTTCTCTTTGTCGGTAGAATTGGGAAAACGACCGAAATTAAAGACAGATTAGAAACATTGTTCCGAGTGGATCAATGGGAAACAAAACGATGGATCTCAACGTAAAAGACAAACTTCAGTCCGGATTTTCCTCGATCGACAGCCTATCCCGTAATCTGCCGCCTCAGGTTCAGAAGACACTTTTATATACCGGAATCTCCTTGGCCGTGTTGGGAGTTTGCCTGGCGGTTCTTATCGGGATTCAAAGAGGAAAGGAAGGAGCGGCCTACGACGATCAAGCGAAAGAATTGGATCGTAAGGCATTGTTTTTGGAAGACATAGAGCGAAATTACAATCGTAAACGAAGATCGATTCGTTACGGTGACCCGGATCTTTCCCTAACGGAAAAATCGTCCCAACTCGAAATCGATCGTTACGAGAGAGAAAAACCCAAGAGCGGACTTTTACCGGAATCGAATATCCCCGAAGGAAAAGATCCTTTGAGGGATGGGAGAAGGGAAGGAGTCGGAACTCCGAAACTTCCGACCGAATCGGATGCACTTCCGACGGAAGATCGGGGAAGATCGCCCGAAGCAAATCGGAATCTGGACGATCCGGGAATGATTTCTCCGGAACGGGGAAATGGAAATTCATCCAACCAAGACCGTCCGAGTTTGGCGAAACCGCCTAAAAGTAAGAACGCCCTCGAACCTCGATGAAACTTTCGATTTTTCAGATCGTACCGATCTTGGTCATCACGAGTTCCTTGTTTGCGGACATGCCCCTTCCGTTTCCGGAAGAATCGGGTGTTTCTGAAACGGAGAACAATACGATCGACTCATCCGGAAAAAAAAATTTCGAAATTGTAAAACCGAACGAAACAAAAACGGAAGGGCCCGAATCGAAAGACATTTCTACGGAGGCTTCCGCGTTTTCCAAGAAAGATTCTTTGTCTCAGGATTTATCTTCCGAAGAATCTTCAAACAAAGAGTCCTTGCCGATCCAGGAATCAAAGACGACTAACGTTTCTTCATCCGAAACTTCCCAACCCTTACAAAATCCGTCCGAGGATTCTTTTCCCGCAAAAACGATTCTTCCGAATACGTCAAAGACAAGTTTGAAAAAAAAGAAGGATAAAAAGAAAGAGGATCCGTCCGAAAGCGGATATAAAAAAGGACTTTTACGTCTGAGAGAAAATCAGAGAAACAACGCAAAAAACGAATTCAACCAATCTTCCGGACAGGGAAAGTCTGCGAACGCATCCAGATTGGAAGACGCAAGATTGACCGCGGAAAATTCGAGCGACACCAATTCGATCACGGAACAGATCGATTCCGAAGATGAAAAGTGGCAGGCCGTTTTCGAGGTCGCTCGCGTTCTACGAGGAAACGGAAAAACTTCGGAAGCGGAAACGCAGTATCTCAAAATCATCACGGAGGCTCCCGAGAACTTCCAATCGATTTCCCTTCTTTCTTTGGGAGAGATGCTTTCGTCCACGGATCGAAAAGATTCCGCGAAAAGATATCTTTTACAACTCGTGAAACTTTTGCGGAAAAAGCCGGAGCTCGATCCCCAAAAGGATCAGTTGGAAAAGGCAGTAACTTTGATCGCGAGAATCTACGGGGATCAGGGAAAATACGAGGAAGCGGAGAATTGGGCCAAAACGTATTTAAATCGGCTGAATCCGGAAGCTTCCGAAAATTCTCCCTTTGTAAAAGAACTCAGAAGAATTTTGAAACGCAGATATTACTAAGCGGCCTTTTCAAAAATCGGGATAAAACCATACCTCAACGAAAGGGGACTCAATAGAACCGGTCCAGACGTTATACTTTTTGCTTTCAACGTTTTCCTTTACTTCATAGATACATTTGATTTTAACTTGATCGTTTTTTGGATTGGATCGATTTAATTCGCGGAGTTTCGGCCAGGTTTTTACGTCGAAATTTACATTCAAGATTACGAATTCGTTCGGTTTGATACTCCAATAATCCGGAAAGTTCTTATTCCATACCCGATCTTGTGTTTTGTATATCCTTATACTTTCCCGATTCGTTTGTATTTGGAAAGAAATATTGTTATAACCCCAGCTATTCCAATCCTTCCAAATGCGGACTTCCTGATCGGAAACGTTTTTTACCAATACATGAAAGATTATTTTATCGCTCGATTCATAAAGCATGAATCTTTTTTCATTGTCGTTTCCGGGCATAACGATCGAAACTTCCAAGGATTTTTTTGCGGCCGCAAAAAGTGTTAAAAAGAAGGTTCCTAAACAAACCAAAGAGATTACAAATATGGATAAAAGCTTTTTTGAAAACATTCCAGTTCTTTTTAAAAGATTTCTCTATGGATCGCGTTGATTTCTCAACTTCGTTGAGAGCCACTCGCTTTGTTGCTCGTTGGCTAAAACGCTCTCTATGGATCGCGTTGATTTCTCAACTTCGTTGAGAGCCACTCGCTTTGTTGCTCGTTGGCTAAAACGCTCTCTATGGATCGCGTTTTATGTAAGAGAAACGTTTACGTCCAGTTTTCCGAATCTGGAAAACAGGCTGATTCCCAAAGATGGTTTTCTAGGAATTTTTAAAGTTTCGTTTTTAGAATCGATGATGTTAGGCGCGGTGATTTCGATCGATTGACCGGAACTCGCGAAAATGTTCATCGCATTTCCGGTGGTCATGTTTGCGATTTCTCCCAGGATATCTTTGTATTCGTTTTTGATATCCTGTTCGCTCATTCCCGGCATCAGAACTCCGGCGATTTTATATGCGGCGTCGTAGTTAAGACCGTAGACCACTTCGCCGTTGAAGGTTCCTATCACGCCGATCACGATGGAAAGTTCGAGATTGGTTTCCGGGTTGTCTTTGATTCCGATTTTTCCCCGGATCAAATCCGTTTTCAGAACGTCTCTAAAAACGATCGTAGCTGCTTCGAGAAAGGGATTTACCAATTCAGCCCGAATTTGCATTATTCTTCTACCTTTTGACCGATCCTTCGTTCAATCGGATATTTTTCCTGGAGTGCCTGACTGATTTCCATAACGAACCCGTTCATCAGGTTCGGATTGTCTCTCAAATCGGGTCCCTGGGAATTATTGATTTTAGACGAATCGATTTCCAAGGAAGCGAATTCTACAAAAACATTTTTTTCGGATTCTCTATAAGGACCGCCGACTTTTTTAGACCCAAAACTTACGGTTGTCAAATCTTTAAGGAACTGGGTATTATTTCCAAGTCGGATGTTTTGGGTTCCGGATTTCAGTTCCCAGAGGTTCAAAAGGGATTGGTCGTTGAAATCCTGAACGTTTACTCCCAACAAAGAGGCGATTTTTTGGAGTCCGTCCGATTCTTCCTGAAGGGTTTTCAATCTTCCTTTCCATTCTTCCTGGGATTTGGAACGGAGTTCCAGGAGGAGTTTACTCTTTAAGAAGTTTTTCCTTTCTTCAAAAGTGACTTCTTTTCCGTCCGTATTCTTCGGTAGTTTTCCTTCTTTCTTTTCGTTCTCGTATTTTGCACGTAGAACTTCTTCGGAAACGGGGCTTTCTTTTTCGGAAAGTTTAGAAAGTTGATCGTCGGTATAAGAGACGATTCTAAGCCGAAATCTGGCGGAAGAGGATTCTTTTTGAACCGCAATTTCTCCGTCGGTTTTTTTGAGATCCGCATTGAGGAGGGAATCATAAAGTCCGCTCGCATTTTTACGATCGATTCGATATTCCATCGGGGCCGAGTTCAGGATTTGTCTGTAGATGGCTTCCGGTTTACGAACGTCCTCGTCGGAATAACCGGCTCCGTTCACCGATTCTTTGTAGATTCTTCTCGCCTCGTCGGAAAGTTCCTCGCGGATTCCGGCTTCTGAAACGGAAAATCCGGTTACATCCGCGATCTGTTTGGTTACCACCAAACTGCGGATCGTTTGAAACGCACAGGATTGAAGTGTGGACGGATCTTCCGCAAGAGAAGGGGCGATACTTCTGTATTGAAAGAAACAATCTCTTCTCGCGGCCTGAAAATAATCCATAGGGATGGAATAATCCCCGATTTTTCCGGCGTTCAAATTGGAACGGCCGGAGATCACGTCGAAAAAGCTTTTTTCGGCGTCTCCCGGAAGAAAGGTGATGATCAAACCACCCACAAGTATAAAAAGAAAGAAGGCAACAACTGCGCGAATGATTTTGTCTTTGAGAGAAACGTTTTCTAATTCCATGATCGTATCTGTAAACTTGAAAGGGTTTGTGTTTCTGTAAAGGAGAAAAGTGAGAAAAACGCTTCAGAAACCAGCTCCATCGACAGATACATAAAATGATGCTCTTTATCGCAATCGCACTCATCCTCGTGGGACTTCTTTGTTTTATCTATGTCTCTCTGAACCCGAACTCTTTTTCGGACGGAGGGCGATTCGGAGATTCCCGAAAGGGAAATTCGGAAAATAAAAGTATCAAAGGCGCGGAAATTCTCGCCGCTTCCAAACGAGTTCCGAGTTTGGAACAGATCGAAAAACAAAAACATCTGGAAAATCTGTTCGTGGAAGGAAGAAAAATCCCGCAACAGAACAAAGCCGCACAATCTTCTCCGTCCGAGTCTTTATATGAAAACGTTTCTTTGGTGGAGGAAGAAGCGGACGAGATGGAAGTGTCCTCTCCTTCCGGAACCTTGAAAGAATCTTCTAAATTTTCCTTTGTGGAAGAACAAAAACAGAAAGAGGAAGAAGTCAGAGAGATTCGTTTTGAAATCGACGGGATTTTATATTTGGATCAAAGTCGAGAACTGCCGTTTGAAAAACTCGCAAACAAAAAGGAAGAATTGACTCCCGACAAGTTGAAGAGTTTAAAACGAATCGGTCCGGGCAAATTGATCGAGAGTAGGGATTCTCTTTCTTTCGAAGCGTTGAACAGCAGTTATAGATATGCTTTTTCCGAAATCGAAAAGATTCTTTTTTTTGACGAGGGGATCGTTTTGATTTCTTCCAAGCCAAATTATCCGGTTCCGGTTTTTTTTACGAAAGAGACAAGTCATCTGAAATCATATCTGGAAAGTTCTTCGCAAACGTTTTCTTCTTGAAAAAGTCGATTTCAATTTAGAAATCAGATTTCTCAGTAACTTGTGAGATCCGCTTCTATCATAAAACCTAATCATTTGCCACTTGAAACACTTGCGTTTTATTGTATGATGTAAAGTCCTAAAACCTAATCACTTTCCCATATGGATCCGTTCAGCGACCGTCTACGTGAAGAAGTTTTGTCGTTTTAACGAGGACTCTCACCAGAATATAAAAAACGAGACCGCCACCGAATAATACAATTTGAGGAAGACGAATCGCCTCCAAAAGATTGCTAACAGGTTCGTTGAAATAAACCGCAACTAAATCGAAAACGCTGAATATGACAAGGATTCCGAAAAGGCTCGGGTATTCTCTTTTGATTACGTTGCGGATCGAAAAAGAAAGCGCCGGTTTTTTATAACCGCCGAACTTCGGAATAAATGCGGGAACGTTGTTCGCCCAGGAAAGATAAGCCTCTCCGAATTTTTTACGTAAGAATTGTTCTTCCGCGAACATAATTCTTTCGTAATATACCCAAAAGAAAAGAATAAAAACCGACGCGATCAGGAAGTTTTTTAAGAATAAAACGGCGCCGAGATACATCAAAAAATTTCCCACATATAAAGGATGGCGGATGACGGAATAAATTCCTTCTTGGTTTACCAGATCGGCCACTTGTTCTTTCGTATTCCTTCCCGAAGTTCTTGCTGGAGCGTAACCGATCACGTAACTACGGACGAAAAGTCCCAAAAGGCTGATCGTAAAACAGAAGGATTGATAGTAAATATGGTAGGTATAAGAATCGCCCGGAAACTGATAGAAGGGCAAAAGTCCGAGGCAGAGAATCAAAATGATTCCGGGGATGTAAGATCTCCAACGAAATAGAAAATTCCCCTGAGATTCGAATTCTTCGATCAAAGCCATGCTTTTGTCCTAAATTTTAGATTTCTTATGAAAGGAAATTGGAAGCCCTTAGACTGTCAATAGAGAATCGGTTCGAATCTCGTTGTAGATTTGATCATAAGCCTAAAGTGTATCTCGAAATAACTTGCTGATGGGCTTTAGGACTTTACAATATACATTAACGTGAGTTCGCTTAAGAAAGTTTGGGCATGTCGAGCGATCCATAGCGAGCTAGATAGCCAAAGGTTGGCTCCCGACGAAGTTGGGAAACCGCGCTTTCTACTCTAATCAAAAAATCGATAGATTACTCTAAAAGCGAAATGTTTTCGTCATTCCAATTTGTTGATTTTGCTTCAATCGTTTTCGCATCGGTTATACCGAAGTCACTTTATATTACAAAGGATTCACAACGGATCGTAGGTCTCGCGGAAAAATTCTCTTCGGTTCGAACTTTCTTCGAACCCGCGTAAAAAATCGGAATCCACCGCGAAAAAGATCGAATCGGAATCGGATTGAAAGACGGGTTCTTTTTCGGAAGTGTTTCCGATCCATTTCAAATTCAAAAAGGAATTTTGATCGAAACGAAATCGAACTTCAACTTGAAAACGATCCTTGCGATTTAGGGTAAAAATTCTTTCTTCGAACGGTTTTTTTAAAATCCTCTCCCCCTTAAGCGTAAGAATTTTCCGAACGATCTGAGAACAATCCTCGCCGGGACAAAGAGGCGAATCCGCAGGAATCGGTTTCCAACTTCCCGGTTCGATCTGTTCGATTTTAAGCGTAGCGTTTTTATTTTCGGAATAGTAAATTAGAATAGTATGAATTTCTTGTATGGAAACGTTATCCGGAATTAAACGACTCGAAAGGAAAAAGTTTTCATTTCCGCGTCCCGCAAGGGAGTTCAAATTTTCCTCCACCAACCAAATTTCCCCTGTGTTCGGATTTCTGACAAAGGTTCCGTTATCCGATTTTCCGGAAATGCCAATATCTAGTTTCTCGATCTCGCCGGATTCGGTTTGAATTTCCAACTTCAATTCCTCTCCGTTAAAACCGAATTCTTTCGAGTCGGATGAAATTTTCGTGAACTTTCTGATCTTTAAGATCGCATTTAAGAAGGAGGAGATTTTTTCCAAATCGGGTCTGGCTTCTATTTCTCGAATTTGAAGGGACCAGGTTCCGTTTTTTGATTCCAGAATCGCCTCGTGACCTTTTCTTCCGATTTGGATTCTTTCGATTTCGTTTCTCTTAAAAGGAAAAAACGGATCCGCGTTTTGATAGGTCTTTTGAAAGAATCCGAAAGGATCGGAGAGCAAAAAGTAAATCGCACCTAAAATCAGATTGGTCAAAACCAAGGTAAAAGCGATTTCTTTTCGAAAGAAACGATCGAACGTTGTATCGAGTTTTGTCCCGAACTTCATGCCGCGTTTCCGGCTCGTCGAGAATTTCTGCGCCTTATCCTGAAAAACGTATAAAGACCTAAGAGCAAAGGGATTCCCAGAAGATTTAAAAAACTGAACGTAATTTTTTCGTTTTCGGAAAACGGATTTAGTTTTAAAAAGGCGGACTTTTTCCCCCGGATCTGTATGAGATCCGTGTCCCCGCCGGATATATCCAGAGCATTCAATAAAAACGGAATATTCGATTCTTGATAGATTTTCCTCGTTTCCGGATAGGCTAAAAGATCGGATACGAGATAGGGGGAACCGATCACGAGAATTCGGGAGGTTTTTCCTTCGGAGGTTTGTTTCAGAAAAGAATTCGATTTTTTGAATGTTTTTGGAGCAAAGGGGAATCGGGATCGAAAACTACCTTCCAACACGGCGCCCAAAACGATTTTTTTATCGCCGCTTCGAATCGGAGTCGCAAAAATTCGTTTTTCTCCGAGAGCCACGACGGAAGAACGAACCTCCGCGTTTTCGGAGGACCATAGGATCGGCTCCATCGTTACGTTCGGTTGTAGATCCGGAAAAAGGGTCAGACTCGAAACCCAGGGCAAAAGCAGATTTTTTAAGGGTTTTGTAAAAACATTCTTTTCGCTTAACATTTTATCGGATAGGTCCGCTAAAATCCACGCCGGATAGGGATATTTTCCGATCACACCCGGTTCCACTTCCATCCAGGACCCGATCGAAAGGGAATGATTCGGGTCCAGAACAAGATCCGTGTTTACTCGAAAACCGTAATATTCAAAAATTCGATTTTGTTCCTCAATTTGCGGAGTCGGCTTCGCGATTCCTGCGCTGATCGAGTCCATTCCGATTCCTTCTTCCCGATTTGGAGATTCCAAACGAAAGTCCATGGATTTAAAAAGAAGAATTAGGTTTCCGCCTCTCATTAAAAATTGGTCGAGTTTGTAGGAGGCCGTTTCGGATAACGCGCCTCCTCCGATCCAGAGGAGAGTATGTAAGGAATCTTGAATGTCCTCTTTTTCGAGGCGGACTTCCGGAAGGACGCCGTATTCTTCTTTTAGGATCCGGTTCGCAAAAATCCCGATCGTATCTTTTCCGATTTCCGGACCCGTGTCGGCTGTGGACAAAGTCCCCGGAAGCGAAAGGATTCCGATTTCCGTATCGCCGGGTTTACGGATCATCTTTCGCAGAGTCGTTAAAATCTTATATTCGATTTCTTCCGCATGAAAGGCGACCGGAAGCGTTTCTTTCCGGGTTCCTAGGGTCAAGGTCAAACCGAAATAGACTTGTTTGATTTGAGAGGAACCTCGTTCTGTTTTTTCCAAGATTTGCGGACTAATTCCGGCTTCGATCGCCTTCTTTTCTTCTTCCATAGATCGATCCGGATCATGAAAACGTAATGTAACGTTCGAGACGCCCGCGATTTCCCTCAACAATTCCTTGGTCAGATCCAGACGCACCTTGTATTCTCCCGGAACACGGGAGGAATAATACGCGTCGATATAAAGGGGTAAATGCAGATTTTGAAGGATCTTTCGCGTGCTTTCACCGATCTCAAAACGTCCCGATTCGGAAAGATCCTTTCTGCACGCAAATCGGGATACGATTCCGTTTGAAAAAAGGAATATTAGAAAAATCTGAAAGAACAAAAACCAGGGATTGGAATTGAACCGGGTCAAAAAGGTCCTTATTTCCGAGATCATCGTTTCGACCTCAATATAAGAACGTTTGCATATACGAATAAAAGAATGAAGCTCAGATAAAAAAATATTTCTCTTCCGTCCAAGATCCCGAGACGAAACGGTTCGAAGTGTTTGGAAAGGGAAAGAAAGGAAATCGCGGTTCCAAAATCCGTTCCTAAAAATTGAAGAAAGGGTTTGTATCCCAAAAGAAAAAAGACGAGGCAAAAGACGAGTCCGAGGAGATAGGAACTGATCTGATCTTTCGTAAGGGACGAAACGAAACTTCCAAGGGCCAAATCGGCTCCGCCTAAAAGAAAAATTCCGAGATAACCCGCGGTGACGATTCCCGGATCCAAATCTCCCAAATAAAAGATCGTTCCCGGAATCAAAAACGTAAACGAAAGAACGAATCCTAAAAAGCTCCAGGCGGCCAGGAGTTTTCCGAGCACCAACTCCGAATCCCTCAAAGGAAGTGAGAAGAGAATTTCCAAAGTTCCGGAACGTTCTTCCTCCGACCAAAGACGCATCGAAAGTGCGGGGATAAAAATCACGTATAAAATCGGGATCCAGAGAAAATACGCATCCATACTCGCCGATTTAAAATCCCAAAAAGAACCGTCACCCAGTCCGAAGAAAAATAAGAACGAGGTTAAAAATAAAAAGAACGAAGCGAAAATCGTACCGACTGCCGAGTTGAAGTAAACTGAAAATTCCTTCCGAAACACGGTTTTAACATTATGGAAGAATGTTGGAAAATGTTCTGAATGTTTCATCGGGTCCGGTCGAAGGATTCGAAAATCGATTCTAAGGAATTTTTTTCCGGCGTCAGAGAACGAATCGGAAACCCTGCTCCTTTCAAGATCTGAAAAATTTCTTCCGACTGTGTTTTCAAAGAACGGATTCTAAATTCCGAAAAAGAATCCTCGGTTTTTCCGGTGGTTTCGATTTCGTAGCCGGTGTGAGAAAAAAAACTTTTAAACACGTTTAAATCGGTTTTCGCCAAAACCAGACAACCTTCTCCCTGAGAAATGGAAATCAAGGAAGAGTCGGCGATCAATTTTCCTTCGGATAAAACGAGAACGTGATCGCAGAGTTCCTCCACTTCTCGCAAAACGTGCGATGAAAAAAGAATCGTTTTCATTTTTCCTAATGTATGAACGAGTTCCTTCAGTTCGGAGATTTGAATCGGATCCAAACCGGAACTCGGCTCGTCTAAAATGATATATTCAGGATCTTGAATAAGCGTTCCGGCCAGAGCGGCTCTTTGTCTGAAACCTTTGGAAAGAAAACCGATCGGGCTGAAAATCACCGCCTCTAATTTCAACAAGGAAGAAACGAAATCGATTCTTTCTTTCAGAATTTTTGCGGGGATCGCTTTCGCCTTTCCTAAAAAAGAAAGATATTCGAAAACCGTAAGATTCCAGTAAATCGGAGAAGACTCGGAAAGGTAACCGATCTTTTTTTGAATCCGGATTTTGTTTTCCAAAAAATCAAGACCGTCGTACGAAATGGTTCCTTCGTTCGGATGTAAAGAACCCGTTAAAAGTTTTAGAGTGGTGGTTTTACCGGCGCCGTTACGTCCGAGCAGGCCCGTAATTCTTCCTTTCGGAATTTCGAAACTAAGACCGGAGACTGCGGTCCTTCCCGCAAAAGATTTTGAAATTTGACTAACTGAAATCGTTCCCATTGGGATTCCTGAGAGAGTCCCCGGAACTCGTAGAAAGAGGCAATCGTTTTTCGAAAACTTTAGAGACCGAGTTTACCGTCCACTTTGAATTTTTTGAGAATTTCCAAAAGATCCGGATTTAAGTTTTTGATTTTCATTTTTACGCCGTAGTTATCCAACCGATTTTTGACGGTCAGGAGTTTTGCGATTCCGCTCGATGTTATTTTTTTAACGGGATCTAAAAAAAATTCCACATCGGTTACGACGCCATTGGAAGCGTCCTGAGTCACTTCGTCGAAAATTTTATCATAACCGTCGACAACCGGAGTATCGATCGTTATCTTTCCGGACTTTCCTTCCACTTTGAATTTTGACATACGGATTTCCTAGTATCTTTCGACTTTTACTCGGGTCTCGACGGAAGAATTTAACATCCTAAAACTCTGATCGACGTTTTCGATTTCGTAAATTCATTTCCGTAAACGGCAGAGATAATTTACGAGAGAAGCGTCTTCTTTCAAAACCCAGTCTTTATAATCGGAACCTTCTTCCAAAAGTATGAGTCCGCATTTGAAAAGTAGATCGTGAACCGTATTTCTTGGGAAATATTTATGTTTATGAATTTCCGAAAACTTTTCTTTGGATCCTTTAGGAGAGAAGGTAAGAGTAGATTCCAAAGTGTTCGAATCCTCTAAGAATCGATTTTTCCATTCGATCCTATAACCTTTAACCCGTTCTACGAAGGTCTGTCCGTCGAAATGATTCTGAAAATTATAAAGGCTGCTCAGATCGAAAAAGAAAAGTCCTTCCGGTTTTAAATGTGCTCGAATTTTGGAAAAAACTTTTTTCAAATCCGATTCGCCGCTTAAGTAGTTGAATGTGTCGTGTGTGGAAAGGATGAGGTCGAATTTTCGCCCGTTCAGATTCAAATCGACTAAATCGGAATGAATCCATTCTCCGGAAATCGCTTTTTTTCCGGCAATTTCAAGCATTTCTGCACTGGAATCGATTCCGGTAAATGTAATGTTTTTTGGAAATTCTTCCCAAAGTCGACAGGTTCCGCAACCCAGATCCAAAACGGTTTTCGGGAAAATTATTTCCGAGTGAGTCGCGTAAGAAGAGAGAATAAATTCCGCCCAACGTTCGTACTGAACGTCCCGCATCACTGCGTCATAAACCGTCGAAAAGTCGGAATAGGGCTTTTTTTTAAGCATAATTTAATTTTTTCTTGCTCTTTTTACGATCTTTCGAATAGTCAATCGTAATTTGATGAGACATAATGTTTCCGGAAATTTTACGCCCGATTCCAAAGATGAATTTCTTTTGGAGCCGGTTTTTCTTATGTCTATGGTAAATAAAATTCAATGGGAATAGAATTACTCCTACCGTTTATAGCCAGCGTGGGAATTACAATCCTACTTCGAAGGCTGGATAAATCCAACTATAAACTCAGCCAGATCAAACGTTTTACCGGAAAAATTCAAGAAGAGTTGAGCGCCATCGCGCTCGAAAAGATCGGGTTGGTAAAAGACGCGGGAATTGATTTGGAAATCAGTCTCAAACAAACCCGTAAACTTGCAAACGACGTTCACGCCCTCAACGACGAATCCAGACAATTGCTCGAATCCATCAAAACCAACCGCGACTTTTTGGATGGAGTCGCACGCGATCTGAAGGAAGTCGTTCAACTTTCTTCGGAGATTCGGGAAGAATCCAATGCGATTCAACAGGGACTTCTTCGTATGGAATCCGGTAAGAGGGAAATCCAACTTTTAGACCAGAAAATTCTGGATTTAAGATCCGAAGCCGAGGCGATCCTCGAAGTTTTTTCCGATAAGGTCAACCTTCGTTCGGACGAACTCTTACAATCTCTCGCTTCCAAAATCGTGGAACTCGAAGAACTTTTAGAAATTAAAAACGATAAAATCGATCAGGGTTTGAACTCGATCGCCGGAAACTACAGAGAAAATTTGGAAGCACATTCCAATTCTTTAATGCGGGAATCCGTGGGAAAAATCGAACAACTTCGCTCCGAAGTGACCTCTCTTTTTGAAACGATTCGCAATCGGGAAGAGGATCTGGATCTTAGATCCGAAAAACTGCAAACCGTATTTTTAACCGTAAACGATAAACTCGAACGTTTGGATTCCCGCATCGAAGAAAAATCGGAAGCGGCGGATCGTAAACTCGAGGAAATGGCGCGACTCTCCGAAAAATCCGTTCAAGAAAAACTGGATCGAATCCTAGAACAAGTGACTCATTCCAAAGAAGCGTTTATCAACGGAGTCAAACTCGAAGTGGATGGAATTCGCAGAGAAATCGAAGGTATGAGTTTGGAGACGATGACTCGTCGAGACGAAATTCTCAACGAAACGAGACGTCAGGCGGAATCGATCAACGAATCCATCCAATTCTTCCAGGAAAAGTATCTGGAAGCGGAAAACAAACTTCTGCGTCAAGCGGACGCTCGTAAATCGGAATTGCTTCGTCAGATCGATACTTTCGAGGAAGAGTTCAACCGTATCAGCGGTAACCTCCGTAATGACGCCGATATTTTGAAAAAAGATATTTCCTTGGGTTTCAAGGAATTCCACGCGACTCTGGATGCCGCAAGAGAGGACGCAAAGGAAAAAACCGTTCACGGGATCGTTTCTCTCAAAGACGAATTTGATTTAGAACTTTCTAAACTTCATTCCGAAAGATCGACTTTGATCGCGCAGGATTTGGAATCGGTCAGGCAGTCCATCTCCACTCTGGATAAACAAATTTCGGGTCGGATCAAGGACGTGGATTCTTATCTGGGAGATCTTCAATCCGCTATGGAATCCAGCGCGGGCGATCTTTTGTCTCAGGTGGAAGAAAAGATAGATCTGCTTTCCGGAACCGTGGACGAAGAAGTCCGCAAAATCGATCAGAGATTCGAGAATCTTTCCCGTTATTGGGAAGAAGAGTTGGGTAATATCCGATTGAACGCTCAGGACCAGATGGGGCGTCTTCAGGAAAAACTCGGGGACGTCCACGTAGAAGGAAAGGGACTTCTCGAAGATTTCAAAAACGAATATAACATTCAAAAAGATAGAATCGAAGAATTCGTTTCCCGTTATAAATCCAATTTCCAAAAAGAAGGGGAGGTCGTTTCCGATCGACTCGGAGAATCCCTGCGGAGTATCAAAGAAGAAGGAAACGGAATTCTACAAAGTCTTCGGGAAGAATTTTCCGGAACCATCGATAAGATGGAACAGATCGTCAAAAAGAACGAGAAGGTCCTCGAAATTCACGCGGAAAAAATCCGAAACAACGTGGAATCCAATCTCGAAAACGCCGGAAGGGACGCCGAACGCGTGTTAGACCGTCTGCGCGACTCGGCGGAAGTTTTTTTTGAAAAACAGGAAGAGAAAATCAGCCGCTTAAACGATACGATCGACTCGAAAATTTCCAAACAACTTACATCCCTTATGGACAAGGGTCAGTTACAACTCGGCCAACTCGAAGAGAGAATCAGTAAATACATCCTGGACGTGAAAAAAAACCTGGAAGAATCTCTCAAGGTTTCCCGTAAAGACAACGACGATCAGATGAAGGGATTTCAAAAACAACTTCAAAATCAATTGCGCGAAATGGAAGCAGCCGCGGAAGAATTCTTACGCGGCGGCAAGGAAGAATTCAGAGGTTCGATGGACGAATACAAAGAACTTCAACTGGATCTGAAACGAGACTTAGAAGAAATTCGTAACGCAAAACAAAATCTTATCTCGGAAATCCGGGAAGAGTCCGAGAATCTGCGTTCTTCCGTTGAGGAGATCACCGATAAGATGGAGGAGCTCGGAGAAAAAACCGAACTCTTTCACAAAGCGAGCGAGATCGTGGATAGAACCGATTCTTATATTCAAACGATGGAAGGACTTCTTTCCAGAGCCGACGAACAAACTCCGTTGTTAAGCGAACTCGGAGAAAAGTTGGACGAACTGCAAAACTTAAAACATTCTCTTCTGCACGAAACGGAAGATTTAAAATTCAGACTCAATTCTCTTACTTCCATCAAAGAATCTTCGGATGATCTTCGCGCCGAGTTTGAAGAATTGCAAAGAAAATCTTCCGATTGGGAAGATACTTTTACGAGACTTCTCGAAGCGGGTGAAAAAGCCCTCGAGATGGAAGAAACGTTCGGTGATCTTACTTCGAGACTGGAAACCTTAGAATCCGTTCGGGAAGAAGTCAAAGGTCTTTTCGATGAAACGGACGCTCATAAAGAAGCGGCGAAAGGTCTTACCAACAAACTTTATTCTCTTCAAAACGACGTTGAAATTTTGGAAGCGAGGGAAAAGGAAATCGCCGAAACCGTTCGGAAGACCGACGATCGAATCGAGTCCTTGTTCCGTAAAAAGGAAGAAATTCGCTCCGTGGAAGCCAAGTTTGAAAAGATCGAAGATCTGATGGTGGATCTATCGGAAAGACATAAACAAATTTCCACCTTACAACATCGTATGGAAGACTTGAAGACGGGAGCCATCGTCGTTAAGGAAGATCTGGAAGGACTTTTAAGCGAAGCCGACGATAAGTTTGAAAAACTCTCCGGCTTTTTGGACGCGGTAGGCGCGGTTACGGAAGGAAATCCTCAATCCGGTAAATCGAAGGATTCCTCTAAGGATCACCTGATCCAAAGAAAGAAGGCTACCGTTTTAAATTTGTATCATAACTTTCAATGGCCCGCGGAAACGATTGCGGAAAAATTAAATTTAGAGACGGGTCTTGTGAATACGATTCTACAAAGCGAGTCTCTTAAAAAGAAATGAAATATTTCTTGACGATTCTTAACTTGAGCTCTATGTCTCATTTTATTTTAAATCGTACTCGAGTTTTGTATAAGACCGGATCTTTTAAAGTTATGGGTATCATTTTTTTTAAAACTAAGGTAAGGTCGCAAAGGGGAAAGTTCTAAAAGATTGTTCTTTTTCCGGGTTTCTAAAAAGAATGCAAACTGAAACCGAAAACGGACAAAAACAAACTGGACGGCCGTGAACCGGAGCAATATTGAAGATGGCACAAAAGAAGAAAACTAAGACAGAGAGGAAGAACTCAATGGCTGGAAAGAATGTCGAAAAGGAAACCCTGATCGTAACAAGCAAAGTAAAGGCTTACATTAAGTCTAAAGGATTTATGACTTCCGGAGACGCGATCGACGGGCTGAATGAGAAAATTCATCAACTGATCGATGACGCGGTGAAACGTACTGAATCCAACAAAAGAAGTACCGTTCGCCCGACTGATTTCTAATTCGATTTGATCTTCATCAAAAACAAGAGCGAAATCGAAAAAATGAGAGCGGCTGGGAAGCTGGCCGCTAAGCTTTTGGATTATATTTCCGCTTACGTTCAGCCGGGTGTTTCCACTCTTCAGTTGAACGACCTCTGCGAGGAGTTTACGAAAAAGCACGGAGCCAAATCCGCTCCGCTCGGTTATAAAGGGTTTCCCAAATCGATCTGTACTTCCGTAAACCACGTTGTCTGTCACGGCATTCCGAAAGCGACGGAGGTTTTGAAAGAGGGAGATATCGTCAATATCGATGTGACTCCTCTTTTGGACGGTTATCACGGAGATTCTTCCCGTACTTTTATCGTAGGCGGAAAGACGATCTCCGAAGTGGAGATTCTCGTCAAAGATACCGAGAGAGCGATGTACGTCGGAATCGAACAAGTAAAACCCGGCAATCGTGTGCACGATATCGCAAACGCAATCGATGATTTTCTAACGCCGAAAGGATACGGAATCGTAAGAGATCTGATGGGGCACGGAATCGGAAGGGGCTTTCACGAAGATCCGCAGATTCCTCATTTTCGCCAGAACCGAAAACTCGCCAAACTGGAACCGGGAATGATCTTTACGATCGAACCGATGGTAAATTTGGGGACGTGGCAGGTGAATTTTTCGAGAGAAGATCACTGGACCGTGACGACGAAGGACGGGAAGTGGTCGGCACAGTTCGAGCATACGATTCTCGTTACCGAAAAAGGCTATGAAATTTTAACCGTATCCGATTAATTGGGTGCGATGGAAACGATACTCGGTTATCTGAGCACTTTGGGTAGAGACGCTGTATTTTTTTTAATCAGTTTTGTTCTCTTTTATATCGGTAAAAAAATCAAGGATTGGATCGAACCCGGCGATCTCGATCGGGAAATCATAGTCAACAACAACACTGCGGTTTCTTCCGGTTTGGCCGGTTATTATTTCGGACTTACTTTGATCCTGCTCGTGATTCTATCCTCTCCGGGAACGGATTTTGTATCCGATTGTTTTCAAGTTTTATATTATGGGATTCTCGGAATTCTCCTCTTAAATCTTTCCTACTATATCAACGATAAGGTGATCTTTCGGAGTTTGGACTTTAACGAACTCGTGTATTCGGGAAAAAATGTCGCCGTAGGCGCCGTGGTATTCGGAAGCAGCATCGCTTCTTCGGTGATCATTGCGGCTTCTCTCAGCGGAGACGGTTCGGCGCTTGCGTTTTCGATTTGGAAGGATTTAGGTCTTTTGGAACCCGTTCAAAAACTTTTAGACGGAACCTTTCTCGGAATTTTATTTTTTACCATCGGTCAGGTCGCTCTCATTTTATTCACATTTGCGTATCGAAAGATCGTACCTTATTCCTTGGATGTGGAATTGAAGGAAAAGGAGAATCTGGCCGCCGGAATCTCCTATAGCGGTGCGTTAGTCGCTCTTGGAATCATCATTGCGAGAGCTCTTCATAAAGATCCCGTCTCCATGGAGCACGCGCTCTTTCATGTGTTTTTGGATTTTTTACTCGGATTGATCGTAATTCCTGCAGTAAGACTTCTTACGGACGCGGTCATTTTGCCGGGCAGTACTTTGAAGGAAGAGATCAGCCGAGATCAAAACGTAGGTGTGGGAATTTTGGAAGCGGTCGTACTCGTCAGCTTTGCGGGAATCTTATTTTACGCGGTATAAAAATTCACTTTTGCATCTAACGTGGATTTATGCAAAAATTTAAGAGTTTGTCCCAAAATCCGAAAAATTTTAACCCTGATCCCTGATTTCCTATCCACTGACCCCTAGTACGTATGCTCCTGCAAATTTCCCTCGAGGTTTTGGGATAAGCTTTAAGGCTTTCTATTATGTAGGATAGAGAATCTCAATAAAGTTCTCTGGAAGTATAAAGTTTCCATTCCAAGTGATACACTTTCCGGATTCCGTAATCGAATGCGTTTTTCAGGATTTGGATTTTATCTTCATTCGAGATAAAATCGATTGAATCCGGAACTTCCAGGGTTTTTAGAACCTCGGAACCGAGTTCGGTAAAAATATGTCTGTGATTGATATGAAACGGTTTCAAATCTCTTTCCCCAAAACCTTTCAAAGCGCCTACGACCGATGCGAATACGATTTGTTTGGAAAGTTTACGGTTTGTTTTAAGGCTTTTATTTTCTCGTTCGGAAAATTTTGAAACTGTAAGATTCTTTCCAATTTGGGAAAGATCCTTATCTTTAGCCGGTAGAGCGAGACGAACGGCCGTGACAATATCCGAATAGACGATGGAATCGGAATGATTGGGAAATAATTCGATCTCTTTTGTAGGAAGCTCGGTCTTTTCGGATAATTCTTTTTGCATAACCGACTTATATCAAGTTTATGATCGAAAGTAAAGAAATAATTTCCGAATTCAAAACGTTGATTGAAAACTGCGGTTTTGATCTTTACGGAATTTGCGAAGCCAAAATTCCGAACGAAGACAGAGAGAATATTCTTTCCTGGGTGAAGGAAGGAAAACACGGAAAGATGGAATGGTATCCTAAAAACATGGATCTCCGTTTGGATTTTAAGAATCTAGGATTTGATCCGCTTTCCGTCATTGCACTTGGTGTTATCTACAACGATCCGGAATACGACGAGGTCAGCAAAGGAATGCCGTTTCGGTTTTCCAGATATGCGATCGGTGAAGACTACCATCGTGTTTTGCGTCGGCTTGCAAAACCTCTCATTCAAGAATTAAAGCGAAAATATCCGAATCACCGATTTCGTCAAGGGGTGGATTCTCTTCCCCTGCCCGAAAAGGTTCTCGCTCGTCTTGCGGGTCTAGGATGGAAGGCGAAGAACACGAATCTCATTCATCCGGATTTTGGGTCTTTCTTTTTTATCACTGTGATTCTCACGGACTTGCCGATTCATATCGCGCATATAGAAATCAAGGATCGTTGCGGCACCTGCACGGCTTGTATCGACGCGTGTCCTACCGGCGCTTTAAAACCTTATCAAATCGACGCGGGAAAATGTATATCTCATCATACGCTGGAGGATTCTTCCGATACGATTTCCGATACGAAAGGTTGGATTGCAGGTTGTGATATTTGTCAGGACGTGTGTCCTTGGAACCGGGTAAAAGCGTTTAAGAAAGGAATTAGAACCGAGTTGGAAGAATTTAAAGTTCGATCTTATTTTAAGGAGAATCCGGATTCGCTTTTAACTCTGAACGAACAGGAATTCAAAGAAACCTTTTCCGACTCCGCCATATCCAGGATGAGTTTTAGAATGTATCAAAGAAACGTAAAGAAGGTGAGCTCTTAAGAAAGTTTGGACGAATCCGGCCTTGAGAAGGCCGGACCGCGCTTGAACTCAATGTTTCTCCCTACGGGTCGAAACATAATGCTCCAATCAACAAATTGATAGATTGCTCTAAAAACGAAATTTTTCGTCATTTCAATTTGTTGATTCCGCTTCAATCGCTTTCGCATTTGTTATACCGAACTCACATTAAAGAAGGTAAAAAATAAAATCTAAAAAATGTAATATTTATCTTTGAAATAAAGAGACTTTATTCATTTTGAATAGAAAAAAATCAATCTTCTCATTCAAAACTTGAAATCTCTTTGATTTGGAAGAAGGGGAAAAATTTTAGATTTTTAAAACGAAGAAGGGCCATCATCGCTTTCCGTTTGCAGAACTCAATTTAAAAAGAAGTCGTTCGAGTAAAAACGACATTCTTATTCTATCCTGAAACGAAAACAAACCCAAATTCGGATCCAATCGTGCAAACTCGAATCGAAACGAACTTCGGTTCGAGTTTTGAAAATTCTGTTTCCGGTGGAAAATAAATCAAAATAGAACACTGAAATTTTTCTTTAAAAAACATTTTCCACAAAGAATCCTTTCGAATTATAAAAGTATGATTTAAAACGAAGAGAATTTCGTAAAAAATCCCAGAGATCTTAATTTCATCAGCGGCTTCCGTTTCTTGATCTTCCCGGAATATGACAAATCTTTTCAACTTTCGAATATTCATTTTCACTTACGCTTTTCTGTTTTATTTTTTTTGGATTCGACATTGAATTTGATTCCCATCCCGATCTTTCTAAAGAAGCACGTCATTTCTCATTTTATTCCCTCTACAATAAAAATCTTGCTCTCCTCCTTATGCGGTCAACGGTGTCCTAATTTTAGGAAAATTTGGATCACTAAATATGCGGAACGATTTCGATTCGAATGGAATTTCCTGTTCAACCGTTCCGATTTTTCAGATCATTCTAAATTTTATCGAAGTCAGTCCAGGAGCGGTTTGAATGACTCTATCCAAGATTTTGCGAATCTTATTTCCGGAAATCCAGATGTACGATTTTGTTAAAGAGCACGGTTTTATCGTAAAAAGAAAAGAAACCGTTTCCCCACAAACTTTGTATGGAAGTGGGACTCCTCAATCCGCTTCCTCCTCTAATTCTAATTCTTCGTTGTCCTCTCGAAATCATCAGAACCAAAGTCCTCTAGATGAAAAATTCTCGACCGTATATTATGGAATCACTGCCACTATTTTAGAACAGGAAAAATTCGCACAGGCACTCACAGGCGCTTTTAAACTTCCATATCTCAATCCGAGCGAAAGACAGGGAAAAACATGGAATACGATTCTTGTCGCCGGTCCTCCGGGTACGGGAAAAAAGAAGGCTTTGGCACAGGTCGCTTATTTTTTATGGAAAGCGAAACTGATTTCCAGCGAAAGTCCTATCGAACTCGATCTGGCAAAATATTCGGAAAGAAATATTCATACGCATTTTATTTTAGATATTTCGAATGCTTTTTCAAAGGAAAAGGGAATCGTCTGTTTTTCAAACTGGGAACGGGCGCATTCTCAAATTCAAGAACATCTTGTAGAATTACTGGAGAACGGTTTTTTCCGCACGGATCAAGGCGTCAAAATCCAAGCCGAAAACTATTACGTGGTACTGTATTTAGACAAAGGCCCGAAAGAAAAAGGGCCCTACGAATCGATTCCGCAATCCATGATCGATTTTATTCCGGCGGCATTTCGAAAACACCTGCGTTCTTTTGCGATTTCTTCTCCGTTGAGCGAAACCTCTTTGCAAAAGATATTTCAAACCAAATTGGAAGAAGCACGAATGGACCTGCGGGTTGCAATACAGATTCAGACTAATTATGAACCTACTTTTGTAAACGAAATGGTCTCTTACTTGGAAAAAGGAAATCGAGGAGGGGAATCCATTGAAGAATGGGTAAAACAATCCTTTCAGGAAAAAATTCAATCCCTCGTCGCGACAGATACATTGGCAAGGGGAAGCGCAATTTCGTTGTTCATCAAAGACGGACAACCGTTTGCTCGAAACGACGCACAGGAATGGCTTTTAAAACCGACCTATTCCACTCAGGTCGAAACCGTTGAGGATGTTCTTGCCGAATTGAACAAGTTGGTCGGCTTGGAATCGGTCAAAAAAGAGATCAATCGTTTGGTCAGCCTGACTTCGCAAAGACGCGAACGGGAAGCGCACGGTCAAAGTGTAGGACCTCTTACTCTTCATCTTTCTTTTACAGGAAATCCCGGAACCGGAAAAACAACCGTAGCAAGATTGATTGGACGACTCTACAAAGCGATGGGACTTTTAAAAGAAGGGCATACGGTTGAATGCGCTCGTCAAGATCTTGTAGCGGGTTATGTGGGTCATACTGCTCCACAGACGATGGCGAAGGTAAAAGAAGCCATGGGAGGAATCCTTTTTATCGACGAAGCTTACGCTTTGATTCAGGATAAACACGATTCTTTCGGCAAAGAAGCGTTAGACACATTGCTCAAGGCAATGGAAGACAATCGGACCGATCTTGCCGTCGTAGTCGCGGGATATACAAACGAGATGAGTCAATTCATGGATGCGAATCCTGGAATGAGATCAAGAATCCCGAATGTGATCGAATTTCCGGACTATACTCCCGCGGAAATGCTTTCCATTCTCAAACTTCAATGCGGAAAAGATTTTGCAATTCCATCCGAATCGGATCGAGGACTTCTCGAACTTTTTGAAATGAAGCAGATACCGGGGCGAAACGATTCCGGAAACGGAAGATTGGTTCGAAATTTATTTGATGAAGCTAGAAAACGCCAAGGCGATCGACTCTCGAAAATTTCTTCCGCCACCGCTGAAGATTATAAAACTCTACTTCCGGAAGACTTTGGAATCGGTAAAAAAGAAACATTCAATCTTGAGGCGGCATTTGCCGGCATCGTCGGATTGGAAAAAATTAAAACCTTTGTTCGGTCCTTGGAAAATCAAGTGCGATTGGAGAAGATACGAAAAGACGCAGGACTTGGCGGGGATTCCGGTCAGAGACTCAATATGGTTTTTTCGGGAAATCCCGGAACTGGAAAAACGACAGTCGCGCGACTTTTGGCGCAGATGTTAAAGGAAATCGGAGTATTAAAAAAAGGGCATTTAGTCGAAGTAACTCGTAAGGATTTAGTCGCCGAATACGTGGGACAAACCGCGGGTCAAACTGCCAAAGTGGTTCAGGACGCGATTGGAGGAGTTCTTTTTATCGACGAGGCTTATCAACTTGCGGAGGATTCAAACGGAGGTTTCGGAAAAGAAGCGGTAGATACTTTGATTCGAGAGATGGAGAATCATAAGGATAACTTAGTCGTTATCCTTGCCGGTTACACCCAAGAAATGGAAAACCTAATCAAGGTGAATCCGGGGTTACGTTCTCGAATTCCGATCAATATCGAATTTTCCGATTATTCGCCGGAAGAGATGGTTTTGATTACGGAGATCAATGCAAAAAAGAAAGGTTTTGCAATTGAGGGCGAGGTCATTCAAAGATTGCCGAAATTTTTCGCCGAACGGCAAGTGGCCGGTAAAAACGAATCGGGCAACGGAAGACTCGTCGACAATTTGGTAGATTCTGCCAGACGAAGACAATCCGAAAGAATCATGAATTCCTGGGCAAAGGAAAACAAAAATTCAAAATCCTTATCCGAACAGGACAAGAAAGAATTAAACACCCTCACGTTGATCGATTTTGAAATTGAAAAACCATCCGACGGTAAAGACGCGCTTTCCCAATTGAACGCAATCATCGGCCTGGACAATGTCAAAACATTCGTTCGAGAAATTTCCGCTCAAGTCGAAATCGCGAAATTACGCGGCAATATGGGAATCACATCCGGCGGAAGACAAAGTCTCCACATGGTGTTTCTTGGAAATCCCGGAACTGGAAAGACTACCATCGCGAGAATTTTGGCGAAACGATTGAATGAAATCGGTGTGATTCCCGGATCCACGGTTGTCGAAACGGATCGTGCAGGTCTTGTAGCGGGATACGTTGGTCAAACCGCAATCAAAACAAGCGAGAAAATACGACAAGCCCTAGGCGGAGTGTTGTTCATTGACGAAGCTTATGCTTTGGCAAGAGGCGGTCAAAACGATTTTGGTAGAGAGGCGATCGACACCATCGTTAAAGCGATGGAAGATCATCGCGAAAATCTAATCATCATTCTTGCAGGTTACAGCGCGGATATGGAGAATTTTCTGAATACAAACGAAGGACTCAGATCCCGTTTTCCGAATCTCATTACGTTTCCGGATTATTCTCTCGAAGAACTGATCGCGATCGGGAAATCCATGTTAAAAAGTAAGGGTTATGTTCTGTCGACGGGAGCCGAGCAAAAATTGATCGCAGTTCTGAAATCGAAAATCTCCGAAAAAGATTTCGGAAATGCAAGAGGGGTTCGAAATGCGGTCGAAAAAACGGAACGAACTTTCTCAAATCGTTTGATCTCTTTGCAGCAGAGCGGACAAGTTCTGACAAAGGAAATTCTTACTACGGTTCAACCCGAAGATCTGGAGGGAATCTAATAGAAATGAGAAAATCAAACGAAACGATCAAACAAGAAAATAAGCGTATGTTTCTATTTGATCAAATCACCTCTACAAATTCGATCTAATTGTCATCTGATAAGGAATCAAAGCGCATGGAACCGACCAACTTCATTCAAAAACTACAACGTATAATTTATATTTTTTATTCTATCATCTTCAATCTCGGAATGGCATTGTTACTATTGATTTTTATCTTCGGAACGATTGGAGAACTTATAAATATCCGAAAAATTATAGAAACGGAAGTACCGGCTTATGGAGTATCCTTTATCGCTCTTGTATTTTTCGGATCTCTCATTTATTTCGGAATGAGGGTCAAATATCTTCGCTATCCGTATGAAAGAGCCCCCGTATTGGCTCCATTGATGTGCATAGCGTTTATTATGTTTTCTGCGACTGAAATCGGATTGTCCATCATGAACGGATGGGCACATTTCAACGTGATCGGTAAAAAGACGGCAATCGTTCTGACCACAATATTTCTCATCTCTGTCCGCGTCGGCTTATCTTTTTGGTATAGTAAATATCCAATTCATTCATCACAAAAGGAAGATTAATATGAAGGAATCTTTAGACAAAAAAGCGAACGAACAAAAACAAATTGATCTTTCTCTTCAATCATCGGAAAAAGAAAGCAATCAACAATCCAGCGCCAATCAGGAAAAAAATCTGAATACCAATCCGGTAGAAGTCAAAAAGAAGACTCAAAGTTCGGACGATCCGTTTTTAAAAAGATTTAGAAACACAATTCTCGTTTTAACGGGAGTTGCTTTGACCTCGGCGATTTTCTTCTCCTCATTTTTACCGGAGACAAACCTAAAAATCCCCGCAAACCAGATAATGGAAAATATAGCTACAGGATCTAAGATAGCAGGAAACGACGCAGACTCCGCCTTGGTTCCAATGGATTTCACTCTGGAACTTTCAAAGTCTTCCGATGGAGGAGATTCCAGAATGCTCGTTTGGGATTTCGCAGCGGAGGACGGGGACGAGGTTGAAATTATCGTAAATGGAAAGCCTCTCGGTGCTCCCATTGTGATCTTAAATAGTCCTGCCGTCTTTTCGATTCCGGTTCCTTCGGTCGTTCAAATTCGAGGCATCAAAGACGGAGGTGGAGGAATCACGTATGCCGTATTTTTTCCTGGAGACAAATTGGCTTATTTCAACGTAGCGCCGGTGGGTGGATTTAATACATATACAATCACCGTAAAGCCGTAAAAAGAGAATCAATTCTTTATCTCAGAGTCGACATTTAGAAGGAGATCCGAAAACGTTTCCTTCTAATGCTGGACTTCCCCCGAATTAGTGGACGCGGTCGTGCAAACGAAAAAGGATAAAAGCATGGCTCGTAAAACACGATATGACGAAGAATTCAAGAAGAACACGGTTGAACTCCTGATAAAATCCAGGAAATCAATGACCCAGATCTCAAAAGATTTAGGAGTATCTGTAAATACTCTGATTAATTGAAAGAAAAAGTATCTAACGGATGACGGCCCGTTCCAAGATGAACTTCGAGCAGAGAATGAACGTTTAAGGAAAGAACTGATGGAAGTAAAGGAGGAGAGGGAGATCTTAAAAAAGTCCGTGGCCATCTTCTTGAAACCAAGGAAATGAAATATACATATATAAAAAAGAATCATTCCCCTGTAAAGAAGACATGCAAGATTCTGAATGTATCAAAGAGCGGTTACTATGAATGTTTGAAACGAGAAGATAGCGAGAGGGTAAAGTCCAATCAAAAGTTGGACGAAAGGTTCGGATTCTATTTGAGGAACATGAGAATCGATCCGGGTATCTGCGAATTCATCAAGACTTACGTTCGGAAGGTCTTGTTATATCTAAGAATCGAGTTTACAGAA
>NZ_ANIK01000070.1 GCF_000347175.1 Leptospira alstonii serovar Sichuan str. 79601 | reverse complement strand
TTAGTTCGACTAAATCTAAAACTTTTAAGATTCGTTCCGCTTCCTTTTTGTATCGATCAGGAAGTAAAGCTACAGAAACTTCTCTGGATGCTTTTGTTCGTAAATGCTTTTTGGTGATTTCAGTCAAACCGGCTTGAGTGAATAAACTGTGAAGTCGATTCTTACCTTGCGTCAGTTGCCTTGTCCAGTTCTCATGCTCTGTACACAATCGCCGATTATCTTCCTCTTCATCCGTGGGAATCGGAACAACCGGTAATTCTTCTATTGGATAACGTTGAATGAGCCTGGCTATTTTTAAACTGTCTTCTTTATCAGTCTTTTTCAAAGATTGATAGATCGTTGCTAAGTCTCCGGGATTCAAGACAATTACTTGAATCCCTTTGTTTAAAATTGATTTTGCAATTCTAAAAGATTGAGAGCCCGCTTCCAGACCTACAATATCATTTAAAGTCAGCCATTTTAATAAACTGCTAATACCGCTTTCCGTTGTACTGAATTGCCGACGTTCGAGCGAGTTCTCCGAATTAATTCGAACAACCTCTAAACTTTTCTTTCCGCAATCAATTCCTACATACTTGATTTCTTGACTGTTCATTTCTTTTCTCCTAAAATGACAGAGGGCGGAAGGTCTTAACAAAGCCGGGTGATATCACCAGCACTCCTATTCGCGGTCGACTTTGTTAAGCCGCCACACTTTGGTTTGCGGTGGCCGATTTAGATTCATCTATGGACCGGGGTCTAAGCCCCAAGAGAGCGATCAATCTGCCATCGGCCTTCTTGACTCCGTCGAATCAAGAATATCACACTTCGAGCTGTCTTACGTCCAAGAATCATACTAATCTATGGATCGCGTTTCAGGTCGTTCGATAGTTTTTGGGACAAACGCTTGGATTTCTAAAATAGACGATTCGGAAAATTCGATGAAAAATAAACGAGAATCTCTAAATGCGGTTATTTTAGAATATTCTAATTTCCTATAGGAGTATCATTCGATTTCAATGGAAAAAGCCGTTTTAAAGAACGGCGGCGATTTCATCGTGCTTCACTCCTTTAAATTTTGGAAAGCGAATAAAATTTCTCTTGCGATCGTTTTGCAAGTTTCAATATATTTTTCCGAAGCTCCTTCCGTAGAATCGTAAGTTTTGGGGTCTTCATAAGGTAAACTGATTCTTGTTTCCGCTCCGGGAACAAACGGACAAGCTTCATCCGCGGAAGAACAAACCATAACGGCGATGAATTTTTCCTTTGGATTGATCGGATCGGAATATAACTTTGAAAATGCGATTATCGGTTGTTGCCTTGACTTAAACGCAACCGAATATTTCGGATTTTGTGCGTTATTCGTCTTTTTATCGATTCTAAATCCGATGTCGATCAGGGCCTGAACGGAACGGTTGTAAAACTCGGTCGCTTCCGTACCGCCGGAATACGCTTCGATTCCGGTGAGTTCAAGATAATCCGCGGCTGCCAGGGCAAGCATTTGAGCGATTTGACTTCTTCTAGAATTATGCGTACAAACAAAAATCAGTTTGGAAAAATCGTTCTTCAAAAACGTTTGTTGAATGGCTTTAGAAAATTCGATCAGAGTTTGTTTTCGAAGATCGTCAATTCTGGAAAATTCGCTCGTTCTATTTTTTAAAAACGACTTTAACGGCTCGTATAAATCGCTCATGCTGGGTTGCCTCCGAATAAAATATTTTTCTAATTCTCGTCGGGATGAAAATCCAAAAAGTTAAGATCTTAGCATAAGATACGATAAGGAAATTTGCAGGAGCGTACTAAGGGTCAGTGGACACTTTCTGAACTCGGTGAAACGCTCTCTATTTATCTTTCCAGTAGCTCAACGTTTCTTCCTATGGGTTGAAACATAATGGACAAATTATTGTGTTTATCCAAGCACATTCGATTTTTTTAATTCCCATAACTTGACTCCGTATCAATCCATAACGCTGCAACATATTCAATAAATTGAATTTAATATCGGACTATTACACAAGCGCTCGTATCGTGAAAATCGATCCGGCACGATCATCCTAAAAAATCAATCCACTCCGTTGCGTTTAAAAAAGAACTGCAATAACTTGCGAACTTGAGCCGGGGTAAGTCCGTTCCCGAAAAATTCTCCGTCCACCCAGATTTCAAAGTGAAGGTGAGTGTTATCGGCTGAGCCCTTGGCTTCCTCGATCAAACCCGAATTGCCTACGTTTCCGAGGGATTCTCCCTGTTTGACTTTATCGCCCACCTTAACATTCCTACGAATCGAAGACAAATGATTGAAACTAGTCATCACGCCGTGACCGTGATCGATCCAGATCTGTCTTCCGCCGAAGTCCTTTTCGACGTAAGTAACGGTCCCTTTTTGGGACTCGGTCGTATGATATTCATAGTCGGCGAGAGTCATGGGAGAATACGAATGATCCGCGCGGACGATAACCCCGTCCGCGGGAGCGACGACCTCGTCTTGAAAATTTAGGTTTCGAACTTGGCCGTCTATATTTATTTTTTTGTATATATCAATTCCCTTATGAACTCCGTTTCGATAGGTTCTGGGTGCGTTGGGAAGTTGAAAGTCTAAACTCGGAATCAGTCCGCCGGGAACGGGAAACGTGTAACCCCGGAGTCTGGGTTCGATACCGTTTAAAAGTTTTTGGTTTAAAAAAAGTTTGACGTCGCTGATTACCGCACCTCGGTCGGTCGTATCCGGAAAATAAATCCTTAAAACAGAGGCGTCCAAGTTTTCGAGTTTATGAAAATTGTGCAAATCCACATTCTGATTTACGAATATGGTTCTCCAGTCGTCTCGGATCAAAACCTGAATCTCGTATTTTTTTACAGCTCTTTCCTTTCTAAAAAGAGGAACGGTAATTTCCAAACCGTTGATGAGTCTTTTCGAACCGAAGTCCACGATAATCCATTCCGAACCGGGGCGATTGGCCGAATACCAATGAGTGTTGGGATCGGAATCAAAAAGATTGAAACCTCCGTACTCGGCCGAAAAAGAAGAAGATACCGAATAACTAAAGGGCGCCGTGGTCCATCTTCCGAAATCGATAAAGTCCACTTCAGAGCCGAGGTTTCCGTACGTGGTCGGAGCTCCGGTCGCGGAAGTGGACACAATCAGGATCGAAAATCCGATTCTTACAATCAAATTTTCTAATTTAGAAAAACGGAATGGATTACACATGAAAGGGTTTACCCGGTTCGGTTTTGAGTCCGTTCGTTTTTTCGATTTCCCAGGAATCCAAGAACCTTCCGTCTTTTTGAGTCAAGTCCGGTCGGAGCGCGATCGGAGCGCCTTTTGAATCCGCATATAAGGATCTCCTACCGAAAAATCTTCCGCCTACTTCTTCGGGCCAAGGTTTTTTCTCTCCGTTTCCTTTCATCTTCCAAGCTTCAAAAGCGCTTTTACAAACCGCTTTCAGTTCCTCGGGGTTTGCGGAAATAATATGATCCGGTCCGTCCAGAGTTTGATCCAAAGTGAAATGTTTTTCGATCATACAAGCTCCCAAAGAAACCGCGACCGAAGTTGCTACGTTTCCGGAGGTATGATCGGAAAAACCCACCGGAAACGGATAAAGATTTTTGAATGTTTCTACGACCTTAAGATTCGCTTTTTCGGGAGGAGTGGGGTAAAGGGAAACGCAGTGTAAAAGACAGAGTTTGTCCGTTCCTTCCTTTTCCAAGAATGAGATCGCGCGATTTACTTCGAAAAAGTCCGCGGCGCCGGAGGAAAGAATGACGGGAAGTTTTGACTTTGCGGTTTCTAAAAGAAGGGTTTTATTGGTTATATCCCCGCTTGCGATTTTGATCGTGGGAACTTTCAAACTTACGAGAAAATTCAAAGAGCGGATACAAAGAGGCGTGGAAAAAAAGATCAAACCTTCCTCTTCCGCCGTTTTTTGGAATTTTTTATGCATCGTTTCGGATAGTTCATATTTTTTGAATATATCTACGAGGATCTTTGCATCCGGGTTGTGAACGTCTATGAACTCTTCCGTAATGTAGGATTGAAACTTTACGGCTCGCGCCCCGGCCTTTTTTGCGGCGGCGATGGTCTTTTTGCCGATCTCCTCGTCGTTGTTATGATTGAGTCCGATTTCTGCGACTACGATCGGAGGATGTTCGGGGCTAACGTTAAGTCCGGATGCGATTGAAAATTCTTTTTGAAAGGTCATGGTTTACTTCGTGTTTCTATTTTTTAGGAGGATATATAAGATTTCGGTTCATCAGCTCGTAACTTAAGTTCCAAAATGATTTCGCTTTGAGATGATAGGTCTCGCATTTCACGCGATCGTTTTTACATTCCTCCGTTTCTCCGATTCTGGGAACGATCGAAAAGGAAGAATTTCGAACCTTGTCCGTAAAACCGTAAAAGATCCAGTTGTTTTCGATCCAACCGAAAAGATTTCCGAAAGCGAAGTAGGCGACTCCTCCGGAAATACGTTTGTCCAAAAGATCCCTTCCCATCGCCGAGAATCGAACCTTCTTACCGACGATCCCAAGAACGGTCGGAATGATGTCGAGTTGAGAAGAGATTCGAGGATCGATCTTGGACGGGATCTTTCCCGGAGAATAGATCAAAAAAGGAACGTTTCTATCTTCGAAATAATCCAGGTTCCTATGATGCGAATGATCTCCCACAAAGATAAAAACCGTATTCCGAAAGTAGGGCGCCTTTTTTGCTTTTTCCAGAAAGGAGTGGATCGATTTGTCCGAATAACGATATACGTTGAAGTAATCCGCTTCCTCGAGTTCGGAGGAAAATACTTCGTCTTCCGAAGAGGGAACTTGATAGGGGTAATGAGTGGTTAACGTCAAAGTGACCGCGAGAAACGGAGATTTTTGCTTCATTAGAATTTCGTGTAATTCGTTTAACAAATCCCCATCGTAATAACCCCAGGCACCCGGTTTGTATTTTTGCAGGGAATCGAAATATTCCCGACCGAGGATCGTATCGAAACCCCAGTGAGAAAACAAAAAACCCATGTTGTCGAAGTTTACGTCCCCGCCGTGAACGAATAGCGTATCGTATCCGATCGATTTTAAAATCGTTCCCAAGCCGCCGAAACGACTCAAAACCTGAGGGGTCCGTACCACCGTCAAACCGGGACCGTCCGGAATTCCGGTTAACGTGGATAAAAGCCCGTTGGTCGTTCTTCCTCCGCTTGCAAAAAAGGAAGGAAAATAGGTTCCTTCTCGGATCAAATCCTCGAAATGAGGAGCGATCCGTTTTCCTTGGGTAAGAATTTGCCCGTTCGTATAAGCGTATTTTCCGGTCCAGCTTTCCAAAAGCACCAAAACGATGTTAGGCGGCTTTCCGGGATTGGTCTCGTAGGTTTCCCGAAGTAAAGGATATTCTTCCGAGATAAATTTCGCTCCCGGATATTCGATTTCCTTTCGGACGCCGACGATCGCATTCGGAAACGAAACCTGCAAGTTGCGGGGAATGGATTGATTCTTGATATCCATTATGGACGTAAAAATTCCGTTCAAAACGAGTTGATTTACGATAGAGGTTTGCGAAATCATCGCGTCGCTGGGCCTCAGAGGTCTGGATTGAATTCCGCCCCGAACCGATAAAAATAAAATCGGAGGAAGAATCAAAAGTTGAATCAGTTCGGCTCTTTTCCGGGCCGGGTCGAAAATATATAATTTTTTTTGAATGTATTTAAAAACCGAAAGCGGCAATAGGATTCCGATCGCCGCGCAGGAAAAAACCGCCAAAACCGTATGTCCTACAAAGAAGGATTTCAGAATGATCCGGAATTCAGGCCCTAAAAAAACGAAACCTTCATAACCGACGTGTTTGTTGGTTTCGGAGAAATAGAGAATATCTCCGATCAGATGCGCCGAGGCCCAAAAGAACAGAAGGACGGGAGGGATTCCCCAAAAGAACGAATAAATTTGAAAACGATTGAGAGGATGGATCGCCGAAAGAATCCAGGAAGGCCCGATAAGAATCGCACAGACCGAAACGTCGAAACGAACTCCGACCAAAAACGCGAGAAGGATTTCAAGAACGGGTGCGGACGAAAATTTGGAAAAAAATACGAAACACCAACAGATTCGATAGACGAAGAATAGAATCAAAAATCCGATCGTAAAGCCCGAAAGGATTTTGAGGTTGGAAGGAATTCTTTTTAACATCCGAATTCTTTTTAGGAAAATAAACTCCAAAACTGAAAGACGATAAAGGAAGTAGAATATGCTAAAATTGTCATATACGTGAAAAGGAATGTCGGCCAGAAAACGGAATTGGTCTCCTTTTTGACGACCGCGAGAGTGGACATACACTGACAGGCAAATGCAAAAAACAAAAGTAAACTGACCGAATTTCTAAGTCCCCAGACCGCTTTTCCGTTTTCATCCTTGTCTTTGCGGATCGCCTCTTTGAGACCGTCCGTCGATTCTTCCCCTCCGACACCGTAGACGATGGAAAGGGTGGAAACCATAATTTCTCTTGCGGCAAAGGAAGTTATAATTCCGATTCCCATCTTCCAATCAAAGCCGATCGGTTTTAGAACCGGTTCCATAAATTTTCCCGAGGAACCCGCGTAGGATTCACGGATCTGAATTTTTTTGAGTTCCGAGTCGGTAACGTTCGGATAAAGGGAAGAGTCGATTCTCGGGTAATTCGCCAAAAACCAAAGTAGGATCGAAATGAACAGAATGATCTGTCCCGCCGTCGCTAAAAACGCTTTCAATTTTTTGAATACTGTCAAGGCCAGACTTTTGACGGAAGGAGTGTTGTAAGCCGGAAGTTCCATCAAAAAGTAGGAGGAATCCGATTTGAAAAAAGTCTTTTTAAAAACGAGAGCGGCCAACATGGATGCGATCATTCCCAAAAGAAAAAGTCCGAACATCGTAAGAGCTTGGATGTTGAAAATTCCCCAGAGAGTACCCGCTGGAAAGACCGCGCCGATTACGAGTACGTATACCGGATAACGCGCCGAACAAGTGATCAGAGGAGCGACGAGAATGGTGGTGAGTCGATCCGATTTGTTTTCTATCGTTCTCGTTCCCATAATCGCAGGAACCGCACACGCCGCGGAAGACAACAAGGGAATGAACGATTTTCCGGAAAGGCCGAACTTTCCCATAAACCGGTCCATCACAAAGGATGCCCTTGCGATATAACCGGTTTCTTCCAAAATGCCGATAAACAAAAACAAAAGAGCGATCTGAGGAATGAATACGAGAACCGCTCCGACCCCGCCTATGATTCCTTCCTGAATCAAAGAACGAAGAGGACCTGCCTCTAAAAATCCTCCGACAAAACTTCCGACGTTTCCGACTCCCGATTCGATCCAATCCATCGGAGTTTCCGACCAAGTAAAAAGCGTCTGAAAAACCAAGGCCATGATTCCTAAAAAGGAAACCATTCCCCAAAAAGGATGCAGAAGAATTTTGTCCGCCTTGGAAAGAAACTTCTCGCTCGGGATCGGATCTCCGACGATAGAGTTGTTTAAGACTTTTTTAATATAGACGGACTTTTGAGTCAGTTCTTCGAGATAGGTGAAACGTTTTTCGAAACGGTCGAATTTTTCCCGAATGAGTTTCGCCGAATTTTCGGGAAAGAGGGAAAGGCCGGGAAGCCCTTTTTGTAAAACCTCTCCGGAAAGTTCCTTCAGGGAATTGATCAAAACGAACTTTAAAGAATTTGAATGTTTGGCGGAGAGGGATCGTAAAAGATCGTCGATGAATTTTTCCCGCACCGGGTCCCATGGAAAAGATCGGATCGGAATTCGAAACGCGTCGGGAGAAACGATCAAATCCTTGAGTTCCGAAACTCCCTCTCCGTTTTTGGGATTTACGTACCGAAACAAAATTCCGAATTCTTTCGAAAGAGAATCCAATTCCAGGCCGATCCTTTTTTTTTCGAGGACGTCCTTCATGGTGACCGCGACCAAAACCGGAACGTTTAATTCCAGGATCTGCAATAAAAACTGAAGACTTCTTTCCGCAAGAGAAGCGTCCATCACGAAAAGGATAAGATCCCCTTCCTTGTGGCCGATCAAAACTCTGCTCGTAACTTGTTTGTCTTCCGAGTTTCCGCCGAGGCTGAACGCGCCCGGAAGATCCAAAATTTTCACGGCACGTTCCGGGTGATTTAAAATTCCTTCCGCCTTTTCAACGGTCACTCCGTGATAGTTTCCGGTTTTTTGTCTAAGCCCTGTTAGGCGATTGAATAAGGTGGATTTTCCGCAATTCGGATTTCCGGCCATAAGAATCCGGGAGGTTTTCGTTTGTGTATCAGAGTGACCCAAGAATGTCTCCGACTTGAATCAGCTCCGCTTCCCCTTCGGAGATCGCTATCTCCACTTCTCCCGCGCGGATCACGATCTTTTTTTGGGAAGAATATTTTTCAAGAACGAGAATCTTCGTTCCGGGCAAAAGCCCGATGTCCAGGATGTTTCGAAACAGATCTTCCTTTCCCGGTTCGGAGATCAAGGAAATGATGGAAGCTTCCTGGCCCTTTTCCAATTCGTTTAACATCATATTAGAAATTTATCACGGTCACGGATGAGGTCGATGTCCGGAGCCATCGTCTTGACGTATCGATCGAAGTATAGGATCTGTTTGATCAGAAGTCCGAATTCTTTCGGAATTTTCAAACCGTTTCGAAGTGAAATTTCGCGGAACTCGAAAAGGATCGCGTTTAACTTTTTGTCGTCCAAAGATTCCAAATCGCCCATTTGAACCTTCAAGACCATCTCGGTCATTCTGGAAAAAACGGCTTCCAAGTCCCGTGCGAGTTTTTTCTCGTCCACACCTTCGGCGGTGGAATCCATCTGAATCAGACCTTTTGCGATCTTTTCCGTTCTATTGAGGCTTAGACCCTCCAGGAAAATCATCAAACCGTCCCAGACTCGGGGAGAAATTCTGCCCACGATGCCGAAATCGATAAACCCCACGGTTCCGTCCCTAAGGATCATTAGATTTCCTGCATGTACGTCCGCGTGAAAAAAGCCGTTTCTGGAAAGAGTGGAAAACCAAATTTCGAGGGCCTGCGTGAGTGTCTTTTGAGGATCGGAAGAATACTTTCGGATCGAATTTTCATCCGTGATCGGCGCCCCGTAAAAACGCTCCATGGTGAGAACTTTCTTTGTGGACAATTCTCTGTAAACTTTCGGAACCCTCGCTCTCGTTTCCCCCATCGAAAGAAGTTCTTTTTCGAACTCTTCTATGTTGTTCGCTTCCTTATAAAAATCAATTTCTTCTAATATGGACGTTTGGAACTGTTCGACCATGTCGGAGATACCGGACTTACTCAGGCCCGGCGCAAATCTTTCGAAAAGAACCGAAGCGAAGTAAATGAGGTTTAAATCGGCGGATAACGTGGATTCTATATCCGGCCTTTGGACTTTGATGACTACGTCTAATCCGTCTTTGGTGACCGCCGAATGAACTTGTGCGATGGAAGCGGACGCAAGCGGAATCGGTTCCACGCTGTAAAAATGATCCGCGATTTTTCCGCCTAACTCCTTTTGAACGATCTTTACGATCGTGGAGTAGGGAACGGGTCGGATTCCATCCAAACACTTTTGCATTTCGGTCACGAACTCATCCGGAAAAAGAGAGGGAGCGGAGGCGATAAATTGACCTAACTTGATGTATGTGGCGCCTAACTCTTCGAAGGCTTCCCGAAGACGAATCGGAAAGGTTTCCATCGAATCCCCTCCCAACGCCAGATCCTTTAAGAGGAGAATCGTTTTTGTGGAGAATACAAAACCGCTGTTTAGGATTCGAGTGGCGCCGTCAAAACCCATTTTCAGGGAATCAAAAAAACCGGTCATAATCACAAAGATTTTGAACTTCGATTCAAAAGACAAGAACAGAAAGGCTCGGTAAAAAACGAAGGAATTCCCTAAATTGTCTATGAGGCAAAATCGCTTTTTTGTTTACGAACGAGCGCAAATTCTGAATATGGCTACATAAAATACTCCTCCTCGGGGTATCTTCTCTTATGAGTAGCGATTCAGTATTACTTCAGGAACTCGACAAGCTGGAACAGAACGACCTGAAGAAAGTCGCGGCTCTTTGGAACCTTACAAAACTTCCTTATAAAGAAAAAAATAAGAACGTCGCGTATCTTTACGAAATTTTTCAGGACGATTTTTATCTCAAAGGAGTTCTTGAAAAACTCACTCAACTTCAGGTTACGATCTATACGAGTATTCTTAAAAATAAGAATGTACTCACTCTCGGGGAAATTTCGAGAAAGGTAAACATCCCTCCGATCAACGTGGAGATGGAACTTAACCTACTTCGAAAATACCAACTCGTATATCAGAGAAAAAACCGGGAACGTCTCACCAATAATTTAGATAAATATCATGCGTTTGAGGAAATCGCCGGTTTAGTTCCTCTCGAACAAAATCTCAAAGGGGACAAATATAAGATCTCCTTGGAAAAATATCTCGATCGTAAAAAAACGACCGAAATTTCCGAAGAGTGGAAAGCGGCCGTTAAGGCTCCGAAACAACTCGACGGAATGAAGAAGTTTTATTCGATCGCGTCCTCCGAAGAAGGAATCGATCTGAATCTTCAGTCTCTCGCCGATTTGGAAAGGGACACACTCGTAAGAATTTATTTAAGCGGCGGCGTTTCCGAAGCGGAGGACATCCGCAGTTATATCGTAACCAGTCGAGGAAAATACGAGCAGATCGTCCCCGCGCTGATCTCGAAGGGACTTGTCGTAGACGTTTGTTTTGTGGACGAAAAATTCGTTCGTGTGTTTGTGATTCCCGATGAAATCTTAAAATACGTTCAGACACATCCGATCCTACCTTCCGTCAAAAAAGGAACCAAACAAAGGACTGAAAAACTCGCGACGAACGATCTCGATTTTTTTCTCAATACGAAAAAATTAATTTCTTACATCAGTCGCAAAGGATTGGTTCTTGCGAAATCCGGAAAGGTAAAACAAGCCGATCACAAAAGGACGGAGCAGGAGCTTCTCAATCCGGACATAGGGATTTTTCCGGAAAAAAGCCAGATCTATCAGATGGAACTCATACTTCCGGTGTTGAAACTTTTGAATCTCGTGGACATCAAAGGCGAAAACATAGTCCTCAAAGAGGAAGTGAGCGAGTTCAACGGAAGGGATATTTTCGAAATCATGAAACTCGTCGTACACGAGGTCAACGAGGCTCGTACGAAACGTGTCGTTCCCGCGGAAGTTTTTATCGCGACTGAAATGCCTTTTTACGACAAACCGATCCTGGATAAATGTGTGAGCCTCATCATCAAAGCGAAACGCATTCATTTATCGGTGATTTTTTCCAATATCATTCGGGAACATATGATTCTTTCTCCCGGATTTAGGACGAAAAATTTCCAGTCCGACCTTGCCGAACTGCGCAAGGAAATTATGAGCGTCATTTTTTATCTGCATCTGTTCGGACTTTTGGAAGTGGAATATCCCAATCGTTTTCTTACGCTTTCCAAATTGGGAGAATACTTTTTTCAAACCGGAGAACTTTCTCACAAGACGGAGAAGGGCGGGATTACGATCAACCCGGACTTTACGATCATCGCGTTTCCGGATCGGGTTTCGATTTACGGTCTTCATCTCCTCAAGGCGTTTACTGAACTTAAGGATTACGATCGTGTTTATACGTTCGTTCTGACCAAGGAAGCTTTCCAATTGGGGATTCTTCTCGGGTATAGACCCGTCGAGTTCATCGACTTTTTAAAAAGTTCCAGCAAGGCCGATCTCGCGCAAAACCTTCTCTTTTTATTGGAAGATTGGGGTGGAAATTTACCCGTAGTCGACGTCACGGAAGATTGTGTTTTGGTTCGTACGAAAGATCAAAATACGATGGAATTGCTGCTCGGGCAGATTAAAGGAAAAAAAATCGTTTTGGATGAAATCGGTCCGACAGCCGTTCTTGTGGATAAAAACAGAGTACAAGACGTAATTACCGTTTCCGAAAAATTAAATCTGATCGTCAATCTGATTCGCTGACGTCGGGTCTTTTCGTTGTTATACGCAAAACTTTCGTTTTGAAAGCATCAATCCTATATTCGGGTGAGAGTTTAAAAATGGACTCGGGATTTGAGAGAATTATTCTTCCACTTTGATTTTGGTTTTGAATTCCCATTTGCGATAGGGTGCGATCGCTTGAAGTCTCTCGTCCGTTACGAAAAATAGGGCATCTCCGTATTTAACCAATCCGCCCTTGTAATGTGCATATTTGGTTTTATGATCAATGAGGCCTATCTCCCGAACCTTATTCCAATCGTCGCAAGTTTTGAGAGTGGGGACTTTTCTAAGATGTAACTCCTTGATCTTGTTGTCTTTAACGGAGTCTCTGAGTATCTTTTCCCATTCCATAAGAGCAAACTAAAAGGAAGGGGGGAAAAATCAAGGGTTTTTGCAAACGATCGGGTGAGAGATAACGCGTAGTAGGATTTCCTAAAGTTTAAAAAATTCCACTTCGTGTTTTAATTCATCCGCCAATTTCGCCAAGCCGATCGATCTGGAACTCAGTTCCTCCGACGAGGCCGCGGAAGATTGGTTGAGTTCATTGATCGTAGTGATCGTATTCGAAATTTCTTCGATCGCCGTCTTTTGTTCGCCGACCGCGACTTGAATCACGTCGGCTCTCTCTTTGACTTTTTTTGCGGTAAGATTCATCTGTTCGTTTTTGGAAAGTTGATTTTCCATAAACCCATTCACCACCTTCATCTGTTGATTGATTTCGGAAATTTCTTGGATGATTTCCGAGATGAGTTTTACGGTATCGGTGATGTTTTTAATTCCGGCGCCGATTTCGGTTTCGTTACTCTGAATGATATGTTCGATGTCTCTGACGCTGTTCGAAGTTTTATCCGCGAGTTTTGAAATTTCATCGGCGACGACCGCAAAACCCTTTCCGGCGCTTCCCGCCCGCGCGGCTTCGATCGCCGTGTTTAGCGCCAGAAGATGAATCTGTTCCGAGATCGTGTTGATGATTTCGATAACTCCCGAGATATCCTCCGAACTATGACTGATCTTGGTGATCGAATGATTGGTCAGTTCCAAAGAATTCCCGCCTTTTTTAGCGTCTTGGGTGATCTTTTCCACATTGGCCATCGTCTTTTCCAAATTATGAGAAGTCGCATGAATGGAACTCGAAAATTGATTCATATCCAGATCGAGTTGATTCAATAGGACGACCTGTTCCTTCGTTTGATTTTCCATTCCGTCCATACCGGAGGAAATCTCTTCGATCGAAGCGGAAATTTCTTCCGAAGAAGAAACTTGGTTTTGTGCGTTTTCGGATATGAAGCCCGTTGCCTTGGACATTTCATCGGAGGAGTCCGCAAGATTTTCGGACGCGTTTACGATCTTATTCAAAATCTTTTTCACCTTTTTGTTAAACGAATTGATGGAAACGGCCATTTCTCCGATTTCATCCATCGAAAGAACTTTGAGTCCTTGGGTAAGGTCTCCTTCGGCCATAGCTTCCAAGACGTTCTTACTTTCTTCCAAAGGTAGAATTCTTTTTCTAAGAATGAGATAGATCAAAAATCCTATAAAAAAAAGACCGAGAAAGGAAATTCCGACCATCGCGTAAACGCAGACGATCGCCTCTCCTGCGATTTCCTCGTTTTCGATCGAAGTGAACGTGAGAAAATCGTATTTTCGATTCTTATTGAGAATCATATATTTATATTTTTCGTTAAAAAGATAACGAACCGGAACATTGTTCTGATGATCTTTTACTTGATGATAAAAGGAAAAGCTCTTCAAATTTTTCAGATTGAAAGAAGGGTTAACGTGATTGATTATCACTTCGTTTCTGTCCAAAATGCCCGCGTAACCCGATTTTCCGATCTGAATCGAACCGATTACTTTGTTTGTAAGATCCGCGATTTTGAGGGAATAGGCGATGTAGACGTTTGTGTTTTCCGAGATCGTTTCCAAAACCAAAATTACGGGAACGCCCGAAACGGGAGAAAGGATCGATTCGCTTAAGAACATCTTTTTTTTTGAAATCGTTTCTAAGACGATATCTTCGGAGGGAAGTTGAAAATTTTTGAGATCTCGATTGCTGGAAAGAGTTCCGGTTCCTACGGAAACTTCCCAGAACTGATTCTCCGATTTGATAAGCGAAATGGACTCGTACTTTGGAGAACGATCCAAAAGCGTTTCTAAAAATTTTTGCGTTTCTTCGGTTTTGCCGTTTTGGATTAAAGAAAGGAGTAAAGGATTGTTCTTCAGTTTTTCCGCATCCGATCGAACCTCTTCGAATATCGATTCCGTGAAAATGTTCAAAGTTTGATTCATGTTCATCATCTGATTGAAATACGACTTTCGAATCGCCGAATAGTTGAGTTTGAATACGAGACTGGAAACCGCGATTGCAAGGACGAAAACGATAAAGATAAAGGTTAACGTGAGGGAACGCGTTAGGCGGCTCTTCGCTAAAAATGAAACTTCTATGTCTTCGAACACGCCGGATCCGATCAGATCGGAAGTCAATTTTTCGGAGACTAAGAACGTATACACACTTACTAAAATAGACATGATAAGCGTAATCGCACCCAGGTTGTAATAATCCGCGACGTCTAAAACCGCAAATCGACTCAGAATGGCTACGACGACGGAAGCGGTGATTAAAATTCGAAGGGCGATTTCGATCGAATGAAAAAGCGGAAGGCGAAATACGGATTTCTGCGCGTTTAACACGATTTCCTTATCGATAATTCCTTTTTCGACGATAAAGAGATACTTTTGAATGGGCGCCAGTCTCCGCATATCGGAAAAAGCGGCGAACGCAAGAGTGAAAACCGCGGTTGCCAAAGTGATGCGGATCGCGATTTGAAGTTGATCGGGATCCATTTCCAGAAACGTTTTGTAAAATAAAATCGCCACACCGACAGTAAGAGTGAAACCTACGACTTCGGTAATCAAAATGAAATGAAGGGTGAATTTACGAATCGAATTTGTAATGTTATCATTCATGTTGTTTATTCCGATACCTTGATAATACGTTATGCGAGCTTGATCTGTTTCCCGTGTAGAATTTAGTTTTTTACGTTTATTAACACAAGGATAAAGTAAAATGCTTACTCAAAATATAACATTAGTCTTCATTCAATGTTTTATCACTCTGGAGATAGAAAGACAAAATAAATTCAAAAAATATAATATATTCTCAAAAATTAAAATTCGATTTTTTATTATTAAAAGAAATGCCAACGTGAAATTATCTTCACTGTTTCCGAGTTTTGAGTTGCCCGCCCAAAATCAAGGTGGGGCGTAAGTTTCACGGAGGATTGTCGTAATTCCGACAGATTTATTTTGAGATCGAAGTTTTGCGGGTAACGTTACGGTTTTGTTCGGCAGAACGGGAAACGCGGTGAAGAGGCAAAGGGAGGAAAGATCTTTCCTCCCGGGAACGTTATTCGCCTCGAATGCTTTCCAGTTTATGTTTGACCTCTTCGTTAAGAGGTTGCTTTTTTTGAAACTCCTCAAGTAATCGAACCGCTTCGGTGGGTTTGTTGATTTCAACGTAGAGGTCCGAAAGTTCGAGGAGAGGTCTAGGGTCCATGGGAAATTTCTTGTGTAGATCGAGGTAAATTTCTTCGGCCTTATCCCTTTTGCCGATGAGTTTGAGAGACGACGCCTTTCCTAAGAGCGCGAAGTAATCTTCTCCTTCGGCCAGAATTCGATTAAAACATTCCAACGCCTTGTCGAATTCACCCATACCTCTTAAACTGTCCGCGTAACGGTTGATGATGAGTTTATTATCCGGGTCGAATTCGAGAATTCTTTCCCAATACTGATTGGCCTTGTGAAAGTCCTTTTTACCTCGGTAACTCTCCGCAAGACCGTATAACGCAAAAAAGTTTTTTCTATCTAGTTCTGCGGCTCTGTGATAATATTGGATCGCCTCGTCGTAATCCTTGATTTTGCGGTAAGAGTTGCCGATTTCCGTAAGAATTTTGATGTTGTCCGGCTGAATCAAAAGCAGTTTTTCCCACCAATGAATTGCATCCTTATATTTTTGACATGCAAAGTAGAGATGTCCGAGTCCCACGATCACATACTGATCTTTGGGGTTGATCTGGAGAGCCTGCATATAATAGATTTCTGATTCTTTAAAATTTTTCAGCTTTCGGTGCGCGTCGGCAACTCGGCTGAGGATTGAGGCGTCCGTGATGGTAATATGTCTGTATTCTTCCGCGATCTCGATCACTTTGGAGAGAATATTCATCTCTCGATAACAGTTCATCAATCCCATCAAGGAGAACTTATTGGAAGGATCTTCCTGTATACATTTATGATAATATTCGATCGCGTTTTTATAATCTTTTTTCTTGAAATGCAGATCTCCCATACCTACCATTCCGTAAGTATTGTGCGGATCTTTTTCCAGAAGTTCTTTCAACTTCGCTTCCGCTTTCGGGAACTGGTGAGAGTCTAAAAGTTTGTAGGCTTCCTTCGCGAGTCCTTTGATAATTGCGAATTGTTTATCCTCTTCTTCTTTTTCAACGTTAGGATTTTCCATTTGCTTCTCTCTTTTTAAAGTTTGCTTTCTTCCAAATTTAGAATTCGCATTATTATTTTGGACGCACGGAATTCATTGAATATTCTTTTGAAGTACAAATATTCTGTAAAGAAAATAAGAACGTGCGACTACATTCTCAAAATAAAAAGTAATTGGGTCGAAAATTAGCCCCTTATATCTATTAGATTTTGGAAAAAAATTTCCGTTTTCGTTTTTAATAAAAATGTTCAATCGAATAATGAGAGTGGATCGTATTCGATATATTCAAGTCGAAAGAAGTAGACCGGTTTCCAATAAAAAATCGTAGGCAGCATCGTCCCGGCTCGGTCGTCTTCCCGAGTTTCTGAAACGTTCTAAAACGTCTTTTCCAGCAAGAGAACTTCGGAATTGAAAATCGGTTCCTCTTGACAGTAGGCTTTCCGGTATCTTTATGGACGTTAAAGGGAGGAATCATGTCCACAGAATCAGGGAGAATAACGGGCGCCAGACTGATGGTGGAACTTCTGGAAGAATACGGAGTGGATGTCGTTTTCGGATACCCCGGCGGAGCCATTCTTCCCTTTTACGACGAGATTTACAAAAGCAAAAAAATCAAACATATCCTCGTAAGACATGAACAGGGCGCCGTTCACATGGCCGAAGGATACGCGAGAGCCACCGGAAAACTCGGCGTTTGTATTGCAACATCGGGACCGGGAGCGACAAACTTAGTAACGGGACTTACCGACGCCAAGATGGATTCGGTTCCCATACTCGCGATCACCGGGCAGGTTGCGACAAATGCGATCGGTACGGACGCTTTTCAAGAGGCCGATATTTTCGGAATCACCATTCCTATCACGAAGTACAGCGCATTGATAAAGTCTGCGGACGATATCGCAAGACATTTCGAAGAAGCCACCTTAATCGCGTTAGGCGGTCGTCCGGGGCCGGTTCTACTGGATTTTCCGAAGGACGTTCAGACTGCGCCGACTAACGTAAGAAAGGCGAATCGATTGAAAATCGCCCCTCGACATTATAAAAAACCGGAAGTTCGCGGAAATCTAGAAGAATTCGCGGAAGCGATCAACCGGGCCCAAAAACCTCTTTTGTATGTCGGAGGAGGTGCGATCAATGCGGGCGCTTCCAAGGAAATTTTCGAACTCGCTACCAAGGCCGGAATTCCGGTTACTATGACTCTGATGGGACTCGGTTCTTTTCCGGGAACACATCCCTTAAGCGTGGGGATGCTCGGGATGCACGGGACCGCAACCGCTAACAAAGCCGTATTAGAATGCGATTATATACTCAACCTGGGCGCAAGATTCGACGACCGTGTGGCAAAAATCGGAGAGTTTGCGGAAAAAGCGGTCCGCGCCCATATCGATATCGATACGGCCGAATTCAACAAACGAATTCAAGTGGATTATCTGTTGCACGGGGATTTGAAGGACGCGTTAAGTGCCATCCTTCCGTTCGTAAAAAAGCAGGAACGAACTTCCTGGATTTCCCATCTCCAAGGTTTAAAAAAAGATCATCCTCTGGATTTCGATAACTCGGGAAATTCGATCAAACCTCAGGACTTTTTGGAACGTCTTTATAAAAAAACCCAAGGTAAGGCGATCGTTTCCACGGACGTTGGGCAACATCAAATGTGGGCCGCTCAGTATTATCTTTTCGACGAACCGAATAATTGGCTTACATCCGGAGGTTTGGGGACCATGGGTTACGGACTTCCTGCGGCGATAGGCGCGAAATTCGGAAGACCGGATAAGATGACGATCTGTATTTCGGGCGACGGATCCATTCAAATGAATATTCAAGAACTTGCAACAATTGCCGCCAACAAACTGGGAGTGAAAATTCTTTTGTTCAACAATAACTTTCTCGGAATGGTACGCCAATGGCAGGAACTATTTTACGAAGAAAGATTTTCCCAATCCGAATGGAATTTCAATCCGGACTTTGTCAAACTCGCGGAGGCGTATTCGATTCCAGCGATGAAAATTTCGGATAAGTCGGAAATCGACAAAGCGATTGAATTTTTCACGAAGGACGACGGGGCCGTATTTTTAGAAGTGATGATACCGGCGGAAGAAAAAGTATTTCCAATGATTCCCGCGGGAAAATCTCAAAAAGAAATGATCGAATTTAAGGATTTAGCCGGATTGAAAAAAGTATGAAACACATCCTAAAAATTCTGGTAAACAATCATCCGGGAGTCATGAGTCATGTTTCCGGCTTATTTACTCGCAGAAGTTATAATATAGATTCGATTGCGGTCGGTGTTACCGTAGATCCAGAAATTTCAAGTATGGTGATCGTAGTAAGAGGGGACGAATCTACGGTAGATCAGGTCAAGAGGCAACTTTTGAAACTTCCGGACGTTTTGGAAGTGGAAGACCTTGCCTATCACGATTGTGTGAGTAGGGAATTGGTCCTTCTCGTCGTAAAACTTACGGAGGTTACGAGAACGGAAATACTTTCCGTGTGCGAAGTGTTTGATGCGAAGATCGCCGATTTAACACATTCTTCTTTAACGATAGAATATTCCGGAAACTCCCGTAAAGTCAATGCGATCGTAGAAATCATGTCCAAGTACGGAATCGAAGAAATTGTCCGCACCGGGCAAATCGCAATTCGATACAGAAGTATCGGATCGTAATCCTAAAACGGGTTTCGTTCGGGTCGAAAGTTTTGAATTCGCAAAAGCGAACTTACGATTTCAAAATCCGTTCTGAAGAATTAAGAACTTTTTCTTCATTCTTTCCGAAGAGTTTTAAACCGCCCTCAAAGAAACCGATTGTTTCCAAGGTCTTTTTCGATTGGAATCAAAAAGAATACAAAACGAATTCGAATTACAAATAACCTTGCGATCCGATTTACGGATCAATCTCTGAATGATTCTGTAACGCGCATTTGTAATCGTTCTGAATTCGGTCTGAACCAAAATCGAATCCGGAAATTGGATCCGACCTCTGTAATCGCATTCCGACCAAAGGACAATCGGTTCGATATGAGCCAGATCGGAACTGGGAGAACTCAGTTCGATTTCTCTCAACGCCTTTGTTCTCGCTTCGTCCAGAAAGGATTGAGCGTTTTCGATATTTAAACTTCCGCTTCCGTCACAATGATGATTTGCAATGGAAACTTCAAAGAGGTGAATTTTCGTGTTCGTTATCATTTGCATTTTCCCTTTCGTCTAACTGCTTGGAATAAAAAGTATAGTGCCTTAAATTTGCTTCTAAAATCGTTCAATTTATTTTTTTGAGAAGTTTTTTGTCGAATGTTAATGGTTTGGGTACAAAACAGTATCTTTCATTTTTGCCTGTTATACGGTATTAATTATGGATCTGATATATATTGAAAATTGTATACAATTATTTTTGAATATTGCCTGGATCTGTTTGAAGATCAAAAATATTAGGTGAAATGACTTTTTATGTATTTTTTCAGGGTTTTTATCGAAAAAAAACTGATTTTGTGATTCCCACTCGTTTCGCTGGATTGGATTTTTTTAAATTGCTCTGAAGGTAAATTTGACTGAAAAATTGCGTGAAACTGCATTTTGGGGCGATTTGAGGACTGAAATTACCGGAAAAGTATCGTTTTTTAAGGATGGCATTCGAAAAGAAATCGTTTTCGATCGATCCAATTTCGCTTTTTGCGGGACCGGCTCTGCACTTGATCTACATGGAGAACGCGAAATCTCGTTTTAATGAAATAACTTTTGCGGGCTCACAAAGAGGCGAGTTCTAAAATTTTGGAATCTAAGAATAAGACCGATTCCGGTTTCCACTGAAAAATTCCGTTTGAAAATTCGCAGAGCCCCGATTCCTGAATTCGTTTTAGATATCGGTCTAAAACTTTTTTCTTGTCGGGTATCAGTTCGTAAAAGCTTTCTATGGAAATCGGTCGAAACAAACGAAACAAGGACAGAATCAATTCCTCATAAAGATCCGGTTTTACGTATTCTCCGGAAAAATCTTTTCTCTTGTATGTTTCCACGTTTCTCGGATTGGAATATCTTCCCTCGGGAAGAAAGCCGTGAGCTCCGGGCCCGATTCCCAAATAGTATTCCATCGTCCAGTATTTGAGGTTATGTCTGGAGAAAAAACCGGGTTTTGAGAAATTACTTACCTCGTATTGAAAAAGTTCGAACGGAGAAAGTAAATCCGGTAAAAGTTTCAGGATTTCCTCTTGGATTTCTTCCTCGGGACCGAGGACGATTTTATCCATTACCTTTCTGGAATATTCCGTTCCCTTTTCCAAGGTAAGAGCGTAGAGGCTGATGTGTTTTCCTCCAGCCGATAAAACGCGCAAGATGTCGTTTAAGATTTCGTCTATCGTTTGTCCCGGAATTCCGTAGATGAGGTCCGCGGAAAAGTTGGAAATTCCGGAATTCTTTACGGTTTCCAAAACGTTTTCGTAACGGCTCGGATCGTAATACCTTCCTAAAAAATTCAGTCTTTCCGGTTGGAAACTCTGGATTCCCACCGAAATTCGGTTGATTCCGGCCTGCGTAATCGATTTTAAAAAATCGGAAGTGATATCCTCAGGATTACACTCCATCGTAATTTCAGAATATTCGCTAATTTTGATGTTCTTTTTCAAAAATTGAACGAGATCCGCGATTTGAGAAACGTCGGCTCGGGAAGGGGTCCCACCTCCGAAAAAGATCGTATCGAATTCTAAATTTTGGATCTGCGGATTGCCGGAAATCCTTCGTTCGATTTCTTCTTTGTATCTTTGAAAGAGTTTTGTTTCGTCGGGGATTGGATTTTTTCCGTTTCCCACGGAATAAAAATCACAATATTCGCATTTTTGAATGCAGTATGGGTAATGGACGTAGATTCCCGGAACTCCCGTCTTCACGACCGGATTTCCGAGATCGATTTTCATGGTTGTTTGGAGGCGGTTTTATCGTTGGAACCTTTTAGGATCAGATCCACGACCGGAACGGGGGAAGTCCTTTCCAACACGGAATACAAGAGGGCCTTTTTGGATTCCAGAGTCGGAGAGAACGAGAATAGGATTTTCAGGTTCGAAATCGTATTCAATTTTAAGAATGGCGTTCCGTAGTGAAGTGCTATAACTTCCAAGTCGGAATAACGTTTTGCCAGTCCCGCCGCGAGATCCAATTCCAATTGACTGAACGTGCTCACGACGATCCGTTTGAATTTGTTCGTTTTAACCAAGGCCGGAATTTTTCCGGAGTTAACGTTTGGAATATTCTTTTCCGCTAATACGGTTTCAAATTCAATTCCGCGCACCGCAAAGATCGTTTCGTCCGTTTTTACGGAACTCGGATGGAAAGAAGAGGGAAAGGACACGATCGTAGCCCTGGAAATTTCGGCGTTTAGAGTCGGAGAAAAGATTTCTAAAAAAGTTTTTTCTCTTTGGGCCAGTTGATCCTGAAAGAAGGCGATTTCTTTTTGTTCGAGATCGGAAAGTTTTTCTTTCGCTTCCGATTTTTTAGGGGAGAATTCGTAGATGATTCCGTGTTTGAGTTTTAAAAGAATTTGTCTGTATGCCGCTTCCTTTAAAAGATCTCTTTCTCCTTTTTGAAAAGTTCCTTTTACGTATGCGGTCAAAATTTGGTTTTTCATTTCGCGGGTCGTTTTCCCCCAGCTCGTCATGAGAAGTATATCCGCTCCCGCTAAAATCGCAAGTACTCCCGGATTTTGATCTTTGTAATGTTCGTCGATCGCGTCCATTTCCATCGCGTCGGTGATGATCACACCTTTAAATCCCATTCTTTCCCTTAAAATACCCGTGAGAATTTTTGAGGAAAGAGTCGCGGGAAAATTAGGATCCAATTTCGGATACACGATATGCGCGCTCATCACGACTTCGGCTCCTTGTCGGATGGATTCTTGAAAGGGAATGAGTTCCATTCTTTCCAACTCTTCCAAGGTCTTATCGATCTTTGGAAGGCCGAGGTGACTGTCCACGTTCGTGTCTCCGTGTCCCGGAAAATGTTTGATCGTAGGAATCGCTCCTCCGACCCTCGCGCCTTTTTCGTATCCGATTCCGGCGACGGAAACCATCTCGGGTGTACTTCCCATGGAACGAGTGTTGATGACCGGATTATCGGGATTGTTGTTGATGTCCAAGTCGGGAGCAAAAACGAAATTGAGTCCGAGTTTACGGAGTTGATAAGAAGTTATAAAACCGACTTTATACGCGTAGTCCGCGTTTTTGGTCTGACCGAGAGCCATCGCTCCCGGAAACTGAGTGACTCCGTCCCTGACTCGGAGCACCCGTCCGCCTTCCTGGTCCACCGAAATCAAAAGAGGCAGTTTGGAAAATTCCATGCTCTTGTTTTGTAATTCGAGATTGAGTTTTGAGATTTCCTGTTTGGTGCCGAGGTTCATTCCGAAAAGAATGATTCCTCCGGGAAGAATTTCTTCGATTTCTTTTTCCGTCGTTTCGTCCAAGGTTTTGCCGGGGATCGCCACATGGATGACTTGGCCCGTTAACTCTTCGGGACTCATCTTATCCACGATCTCTTTCGCTTGGGATTCCAAGTATCGATCCAAACCGTCGGCTTGCAGTTCTTGTTGATAGGAACTGATGTAGTAAAGCACGGTGAGGAAACTCAAAAGAAGTAGGAACACAAAGAGAAAACGTCGGATCATAGTTTGACAGAATAGGAAAACCTTGAATTCTGTAAAAACAAATTCTGAGGGACGGGAGATCCTTATGATTCTTTTCAAGATCTTGATTCTTCTTTTCAGTTTTTTCTTTTTCACTTCGATTCCCGCGGATTCGAACACGATCCGAATCTTATTTTTCGGAGACAGTCTTACGGCCGGACTGGGACTTGCTTCTCCCGACGAGGCGTTTCCTTCCGTTCTAGAAAACCGATTCTCCAAGAACGGAATTCAAGTGAAAGCGATCAACGCCGGTATGAGCGGGGATACAACTTCGGGAGGTTTGGCTCGTTTGGATTGGGCCTTATCTTCCGGTTTTGATCTGTTCGTTTTAGAACTGGGAGCGAACGATTCGATGAGAGGGATTTCGCCCGATCAGACCGAAAAAAATTTGAAAGAGATCATTACTAGAGTGAGAAAGAAAAATCCGAAGGTGAAGATTCTTCTTCTCGGTATGAAAACGTTTCCCAATCTCGGAAAAGATTATAGAAAAAAATTCGAATCCATTTTTCCGAAAATTGCAAAGGACGAAAACATTCCCTTGGTTCCTTTTTTTTTGGATGGAGTCGCGGGAATCCAAAAGCTAAATCAGAAAGACGGAATTCATCCGACTTCGCAAGGACATCGTATTCTCGCTCAAAATCTTTTTCCCTTTATCCAAAAAATTTTGAGGAAAGGATGATTCTCCAAAAAGTGAGTTTACACCGGACTTTTACCGAAAACTATGGATCAACCTGAATGATCGCGGGAATAGCTCAGTGGTAGAGCACCTCCTTGCCAAGGAGGGGGTCGCGGGTTCGAATCCCGTTTCCCGCTTTTTCTTTTATATCACCTCTTCCCCAGGCCGATTTGCATCATGGATTATAAAACAAAAAAAAATTCCAACGCTACAGTGGATATCAAACTTACGTTTGAAGCTTCCGACATTGAAAAAGCATTCGATAAAACGTATGCGGAAAAACAAAAAGACGTAAAAATTCCGGGCTTTCGTCCGGGAAAGGCTCCGCTTAACATGGTGAAGCGTCATTTAGGCGATACGATCGCGAGTGACGCGATCAACACTTTGATCACGGACGCGGTGAGTTCCATTCTCACGAAATTGGAACACCCGATCGTCCGATTTCCAAAATTCGAAATCCAAGACTATCAACCCGGTAAAAATCTGGTCGCGACTGCGGTTTACGAAACCGTTCCGGAAGTGAATCTCGGAAAATACAAAAAAGTAAAGATTAAACTTCCGGAAGTTGTCGTCTCCGATGCCGACGTTTCCGAAGAGATCGAAACGATCCGTAAACAACTCGCCCGTAAGCAGCTTAAGGAAGAAGGTCAAACGGCCGCTTCCGGAGATATTATCGATATGGAATATACGGTTCACGAAAAAGGCGAGGAACCGAAAAACGCAAGTAATACGTCAAACGACTATCATCTCGGTCACGAAAACAATCTGAAAGGTTTTGACGAGAATCTCTACGGACTTAAATCCGGAGACAAGAAGGAATTCTCGCATACGTTTCCGCAGGATTATTCTCAGGACGAAGTAGCCGGAAAGACGTTCGAATACGCAGTAACGATTCAGGCGCTTTATGCGAACATTCTTCCCGCCGTGGACGACGACCTCGCTTCCGAGTTCGACGGTTCCGAATCGTTAAACGCTTTGAAAGACAAGATTCGCAAAAATCTGAAGGAACGTTTTGAGGAAGGAGTTCGAAATAAGAAGGTGGAAGAGATCTATAAGGAAATCATTGAGGATTCCAAGTATATCTTCCCGGATTCTTACGTGAGAGAGGAATCCGAACACGTATTTCACAATATGATCCACGAGTTCAGACTTCCCCATATTACGATGGAAAAATACGCGGAGATGATCAAAAAAGATCTGAAAGACGTTCAGGAGTCTTTTAAAAATCTGGCCGAAACTCGTCTCAAACACTTCTTTACGCGGCAAAAAATCGCCGAGACCGAAAATATTACCTTTTCCGATGCCGATTTTAATACGGATTTGGAAAAACTTGCGTCAAGTTATCAAATTTCCCTGTCCGATCTTAAAAAAGAACTGGAAAAAGGAAAACTCATGGATCAATACAGAGAGAATTTTTTCGCAAAAAAGGTGGATGATATCCTCTTTGATCTTGTAGAAAAGAAATATACCGACAAATTGAGTATTGGGCAGGTAAAAGATTACCTGAATCAAAAGGAAGAGCAGAAAGCATGAGTGTAATTCCGTATGTGATCGAGCAGACGAGCAGAGGAGAAAGGTCTTACGATATTTTTTCCCGCCTTTTAAAAGATAGAATCATCTTTCTCGGGAATGCAATCAACGACGATTACGCAAACGTCATTACGGCTCAGTTGTTATTCCTCGAAGCCGAAAATCCGGAAAGAGACATTTATCTTTATCTCAATTCCCCCGGCGGATATGTTTCTTCCGGTCTTGCAATTTATGATACGATGCAGTATATTAAACCGGATGTAAGAACTCTTTGTTTGGGACAGGCTTCTTCCATGGCGGCCCTGCTTTTGGCGGGAGGAGCTCCGGGAAAACGTTCCGCGCTTCCGAATTCAAGAATTATGATGCATCAGCCGATGGGTGGAGCAACGGGACAAGCAAGCGACATCGAAATTCAAGCGAGAGAAGTTCTTAAGTTGAAAGAAATTCTGAACGAAATCTACCACAAACATACCGGAAAGAGTGTGGAGCAGATTCAGAAGGATACAGAGAGAAATTTTTATATGACCGCGGAAGAAGCGAAGAATTACGGAATCTTGGATACCGTGATTCAGATCGACCGTAAACAAGCTCAGGCTGCCCAAGCTTAAATAAAGGAGAAATTCCCTTGGCGAAGAAAACACCGGGAACTAACGGTAAACAAAAACTATTCTGCTCTTTTTGCGGAAAGGAACAGGATGCGGTAAAACGTTTAGTCGCCGGGCCGGGTGTTTATATCTGTGACGAGTGCATTTCTCTTTGTAACGAAATTATCGCCGAAGATCACGAACACTCTCACGAAAAATCATCGGAAGTATTTAGCGAGGTTCCAAGTCCGGCAGACATCAAAACCATTTTGGATCAGTATGTCATCGGGCAAGACCACGCAAAAAAAGCGCTTTCGGTAGCGGTTTACAATCATTACAAAAGAGTAAACCTTAAGGAAAAGAAGTCCGACATAGAAATCGAAAAATCGAATATTCTTTTGATCGGACCGACCGGAAGCGGTAAAACGCTTCTGGCTCAAACACTCGCAAGAATCATTAAGGTTCCCTTTGCGATCGTGGATGCGACCGCTCTGACCGAGGCGGGTTACGTTGGAGAAGACGTGGAAAACATCATTCTCAAGTTGATCCAAAACGCGGATAACGATATTAAAAAAGCCGAAATCGGAATTATCTACATCGACGAAGTGGATAAAATCGCCCGTAAATCCGACAGCGCCTCTATTACAAGGGACGTGAGCGGAGAGGGGGTGCAGCAGGCGCTTCTGAAAATCATCGAGGGAACGGTGGCTAACGTTCCTCCACAAGGCGGAAGAAAACACCCGCATCAGGAATACTTACAAGTTGATACGAAAAACATCCTTTTTATTCTCGGTGGAGCCTTTGTGGATCTCCCGAATATCATCAAGTCCAGAACCGGAGTTAAAACGATCGGTTTCGGTTCCGAGGAAATGAGGATTCAATCCGACAACAAAGACGCATTGATGGAGCAGGTGATTCCCGAGGATCTGATTAAGTTCGGGTTGATTCCGGAATTTATCGGAAGACTTCCGATCGTTGCAACTCTTCAAGAGTTGGATGTGGATATGCTGAAACAAATCTTCCGCGAGCCTAAGAACTCCGTTCTCAAACAATACACTCGTTTGCTCGAGCTTGAGAATGTGAAGTTGACTTTCCGTGAAGACGCAATCGATAAAATCGCAGAACTTGCGATCAAGAGAGAATCGGGAGCCAGAGGACTTAGGGCCATCGTTGAAAATATCATGTTGGATCTGATGTTCGACATCCCTTCTCGCAAGGACATCGAAGAGGTTATCATCACTGCGGAAGTGATCACTGACAGGGTGATTCCTACTTTGATCCTCAAAAAAGAATCCAAGATCGCTTAACGTTAGCGGCGTTTCTTCAATTAAGAACCTTTCGTCGGATTGTGTTATCCCATTCGATGAAAGGTTTTTTTATGTCCTTTGATTTTGATGCGCATCTTCTTCAATGTAACTCAGAGAAAAGCCGCTTGGTCGAATTAAGAATTCACTTCTTTGAATGTGATTCCGGTGAGCTTTTTCGGAAATGAATTCATCGTGGACCCAGTGGAAAGAACCGCTTTCCGAAATCCAAGCAATCCGGCTTCTATCTTCTATCTCGAAATCTCTACAAAGGCTGGAAGCGATTCCTCTTTGTAAGTAAAACGCATCGCTTTTACGTTTGCGACGCCGTTATTCTTAAAAAATAATTTTATTTACCGTTGCCTTTTACTTCTTCTTTTTCTTTTCTTCCGCTTTGAGTGCGAGGATCGATTTCCCTTGTAGCTCGATTTTTTTCTTTTCCGCCCAAGGAATGGCAACGCTCAATTCTTCCGCGAGAGAAAGAAGGTTTTCGTTGATGTCGATCAGTTCGTCGATGATCACGAAGTAGGAAACGCTGGATTTCAGTTTACTGTCCCCTTTTTTGATTCGTTTCATCTGACTCTTATAGATGTTCTGTTTGATTTTTTCCAGGTTTTTGGTTTTCTTTTCCGATCTTGCTTTTTCCAAAAGATCCGGAAATTTATCGGAATCCGCAATGAGTTCCATCAGATTCGTAGCGGATTTTCTGAGTTCCTTCACTTCCTCCTTTTCGTCCTTGGAAACCTCGTAAAAGGAACTGATTCCGTTCGAAGCGGTTCTCAAGATGTTCCAAATACTTTCCGTAATTCGATCCAGATGATTGATCGATTCCGTGATCGGATGTATGGAGGAAAGATCGTCTTCCTCCAGATGTTTGTTTGCGATCGATAGAAAACTCGAGAGTGAATTTTCTCTCATCTTCTTCAGATCTTTCAGAAGTTTTTGTGTTTGTCTGAAATTCTTTTTTTTGCCGTTTATGTAACCGGCGCAAACGTTGTTCAAAGCCTTTCTGGCAACGCTGAGGCTCGCGAGCATGGAAGAAATCGTTCTGGAAAGCGCGCGTTCCGGATGTTTTTTGAGAGTGATGAGTTTTTCAAGATTCTCATCGTATGTTTCCTGGCGTTTTTTGTGAATCCTTCCGAAAAGAAAGATTAAAAGTCCCGCGATTAAAACGAGGACGATGACCGAAGAGAATCCGAAAAAATACAGGATCGATCCGATGACACCGGCGGTAACCGAGGCGATGATTGCCGTAAAGAACCAACCGCCGACTACGGTAAGAACTCCGCTGACTCTGTTTAAGGAATTTTCCTTAGTCCACGCTCCGTCGGTAAGAGAAGTTCCCATCGCCACCATAAAGGTCACAAAGGTTGTGGAAAGCGGAAGTTTGTAAAGAGTTCCGATCAGAATGAGCGCGCTCGAAATCTGGATATTTACGGAAGCCCTGAGTAAGTCGAACGCTTCGGTTTCGTGCATTCGTACGATTTCGAAGGAGTTTTTCTGTTCGAAACGTCTTCCGATAAAATTACGAACCCTTGCGGGGAGGATCGCCTTGATCGGCGTGTAAATTCCGAGGGCGATTTGAACGAAAACCCGAGCGACCAAACTCGTATTAAAATTTTCTAATGTTTCCCCCTGGGAACCTAAGGTGACTTCGGTTTGGGTAACGGTTTCCGCCTTTTTGGAAAACCAAAGAGGGAAGAGCATAATACAGGCCGCGCCCAAGAGGATCAGGTTCGGAGTTTGAACGTTTCCGGCCAAACCGGTCGCTAAGGCGCTCGCATCTCCTCCTCCGGCTTGGATCAGAGTCCAGGTCGCAAAACTCGCGAGAGGAACCCCGATAAAATTCACCAAGTCGTTACTCGCAAAAGCCATCGCGAGGGAACCCGTTCCGACCAATACTAAGAATTTTAGAATATTCCATTCTAGTAATACTAAAATCTGAAAGAATACTGAAAATCCGGCAAAGCTGGCGAGAAGAATGTTCGCGAAATTCTCATTTAAAAATTTGCTCATTTCCGCGGGGATAAAAGCGGAACCTTTCATTGCGGTCAACAGAGTGAAAAAGATTACGGTTGTAATCGAAAGTCCTCCGAAAAGTCCTCCGAAGTATTTCATCGAATTCTTTAAGTTGAACGAAAAAATGAATCGGAATACGAACTGTAGAATCATTCCCGAGAAAAAAGCAACGATCACGCTCGTTACGATTCCGAAGATGATCTTGAGTGCGCTTTCCGAGTTGATGATTTGAAAAGCGCCGTTCAGAGTTCCGGTTTTTAAAAGTGCGATCGCGAGAGCCGCTCCTAAAAGTTCAAACACCAAGGATACCGTCGTAGAAGTCGGAAGTCCGAGAGTGTTGTAAAGATCCAGAAGTACGATATCCGTGAGCATGACGGCCAAGAATAAGAACATCAGATCCTGAAGCGCAAATCCGCTGGGATGAAAGATTCCTTTTCTTGCAACTTCCATCATACCGCTGGAAGAAAGGGCGCCGAGGATGATCCCGATTCCGGCGACAACTAAAATGATTCTTTTAGAGGATGCTTTGGAACCCACGGCGGAATTGGTAAAGTTTACCGCGTCGTTCGAAACTCCGACTAGGAGGTCGCCGACTCCGAGGATCGCCATGAGAACGACGATGATTAAAAAAAAGTCCATGAAACGCTTCCGTTTATTGTTTTGTTAGTATCTAAAGTTTTCGCTTTGACTCTTGTTAAACGTAAATCCGGCCCAATGACTCGGTCGCAAATTCAACATTATATTGCAGTCAACAACATAACGACGTTTGTCGAGAGTTGAGTCTGTTAAATCCGCGGAGCCGGACAACTGAAATTTTGTCGCAAACCCATCTGTGATTATTACTTTTGCGTTACAAAATCAACCGGTTAATCTTCCAAATCCCAAAAAAAATCCTTATTGGTAAGTTCTTCTTCGGGGGAAGCGGTTTCTGTAACGGAAAAGAAATTTTTCCCTTCCTGACAAATCAGTTTGTATTGTTCCTTCAATTCCAGGGTTTCCTTTTCCCAGTATTCGTTTCCCGCAAAATGCGGAAAGGCGGTAGGAAACGAAGGATCGGTCGCGAACCGACTGGAAATCCAGGCGGAATAGTGAACGAATCTCATAGCGCGCAAAATTTCCACGAGGTCAAACCAACGATCCTCGAAATCCCTAAATTCCCTATAACCGGAAACGATGTGTTCTCTTTCTTCGAGTCCTTCTTTTCCCCTGGAAAGAAGCATCCAGAAATCCTGAACCGCCGGACCTTGGAGGCAATCGTCGAAGTCCACAAAAAACCAACCTTCTTTTCCCAAGAGTAGATTTCCCTTATGACAATCTCCGTGAATTCTATGGAGCGGAACCGATTCCATCTTTTCCCGAAAGAGATCCAAAATCCGATTTGCGGTTTCGAGATAATCCTTTCTACAACTCGAAGGAATCCATTCTCCTTGGAGTAATGTTTCCAAAGGACCGGTTCCGTAGGTTTTGGAGTTCAGTGTGATTCTATGTTCGAAATTTTTCGCCTGACCGACATTGTGAATTCTCGCGAGAAGCCTTCCTAAAATTCTTAGATTTGGCGGACTCAGTTCGTCGGGGGATCTTCCTCCTACGCGGGGCCAGAAAGAATAATACATTTCCTCCTGAAACAAAGCGAGGCTACTTCCGTCCGGAAACAAAAGAGGGGCGCAGACCGGAATTTCTTCGTTTTTCAGATCTTGTAAGAATTGATGTTCTTCCAGGATTTGTTTCCGATTCCATCTTCCCGGACGGTAGAATTTAGAAATGATATGAGAACCGTCTTCCAACCGTAGATCGAAAACTCGGTTTTCCAAACTGTTCAGAGCCATACAATGACCGGAAGGTTCGTAACCCGCGTTTTCGACTAGGGTAAGAATTTCTCCCGGATTGAGTTGAAAAAAATCGGCCATCGGTTCCAGGATTTGCGTTTCCGGTTTCTTTGGAAATTTTTTTATGAAGAACGGGGTGGAACCGGGTCGTTTTGTTTCGTTAGAGTTGGAATTTGGTTTTCAATAGAATTGGATTTTGCAAATTGATTCCCGAGAAGGAAAAATCATGAAGATATCAGTAGGAAATCTGCCTCAGGAGCTGACCGAAGACGAACTAAAAAAGATTTTTTCGGAATTCGGTACCGTTCAGGAAGTGCAAATTAAAAAAGATAAAACCACAGGGCGTTCTTTATCCTATGGGTCCCTCGAAATGGAAGATTCTGCGGGAGCGAAAGCCGTTGCCGCATTGAATAAAAAAGAAATCCAAGGCAAACAGATCGCGGTAGTGGATTCGGAAGAATTAAAAAAAGAATTCGAGAAAAAACAATCCTTAAAAGGGGGAGGATCATCCGGTAAGATTCACGGAACTCAGTCGAAGACCGGAGGTTTTTCCGGTGCGGGAGTGAGAAGAACCGGAGGAAGAGGAAAATGAAATTGGCACGTTTAACATTCATCTTTGCTATCGTTTGTGCTGTGGTAGTTCCCACATTTGCGGATGATTTAGCGATCAAGGACATTCGAGTCGGAACCGGTAAAGAGGCCTTTTCCGGTTCAAATGTCACTGTTCACTACGTCGGAACATTGACCAACGGTAAGAAGTTCGACAGTTCCAGGGACAGAAGAACTCCTTTTACTTTCAATCTGGGCGCCGGAGAAGTGATCAAAGGTTGGGATCGAGGGGTTCGCGGAATGAGAGAGGGCGGGATTCGCAAACTTACCATTCCTCCCGAACTCGGTTACGGCTCGCGGGGCGCGGGCGCTGCCATTCCTCCGAACTCAACTCTCATCTTTGAGGTGGAATTACTCAAAGTGTACTGAGATTTTTTCTTTTGAAACAAAATTTACCGGATTCCGACATCGGATTCCGTTCCTTTTCCGATTCTAATCTATCATAAAAAGGAGGGGCCTTTCCCACTTTGGTAGCTTAGAATCGGATGCCTTATGATTTTTTTGAACATTCCCCCATACCGGCCTGTATCTTAGAGCCGTCCCTTCAACTCCAAAAAGTGAATTCCGCCTTTTGCAAAGCCTTCGGTTATTCAAGGGCCGAACTGGAAGGAATTCAAAATTGGAATCATATCTGCGAATTTCAAGGTGCAAAACCGAATCTTTCCGATTCTTCTCTTTGGCCTTGCGCCGACGTTCATCTTTCGTATTCCGTTTTTGTTCTTACAAAGGACGGCATTCAAAAAAAATGTTCGGTTTCTTTTGCATTCGATCCGGAAGAATTGCGTATTTTTGCCTATCTGGAAACTCCTCGGATTTTTGAGAGACCCATTGTAGAATTCGATCTCACAAAGATAATTGCGGACGAAAACGATTTGGTAAACCCGAACGTGGTTCGAAAACAAAAACTCGAAGCGATAGGAACTCTTTCTGCGGGAGTCGCGCATGAAATCAATAACCCTCTGATGGGCGTGATCAATTACGCTGAGATGGTCTTTAACGGAATCGGCAACGGAGATCCCCTTCGTAAATATGCGGGCATCATTTTGCAGGAAGGCAATCGAATCTCCGAGATCGTCAAGGACATGCTCACTTTCACTCGAATCGAAGAGGAAGAAATGAAAGTTCACGATCTTACCTCCGTTTTTAGTTCCACGTTCGGTCTTTTAAAAGGTTGTTTCCGTTTGGCCGAAATCAAAACGATCCTGCCGGATCTCGAAATTCCAATTTATGCGGTTTGTTCCGTTGGAAAACTCAAAGAGGCGTATCTCAATCTTCTTACGAACGCAAAGGACGCGATGGAAAGTAATCCCGTCGATAAGAAGAAAATCTTAACCGTTGTTTGGCGAAAATTTAAGAAGGAAAATCGAAACTTCGTTCGCACGATCATAGAAGATACAGGGATCGGTATTCCGGAAGAAAATAGACATAAACTTTTCGATCCTTTTTATACCACAAAGGACGTCGGAAAAGGTAAGGGGTTGGGACTTACGGTTTCGTACAACGTGGTTCGTGAAATGGGGGGCGATCTTTCTTTTGAAAGCGGAAACGGAGTCACCCGCTTTTACTTGGATCTTCCCGAATCGATTTGAAAGATCCTTGACTTGTAAGGGAGAGGATCGCATCCTAATAAACTCTCTTTTAAACCCACCATGACCGGTTCCGAGCGATCTAAAAATTACGACCCTGAGGAACGTTATTCCATCTTGTTGATCGACGCGATCGTTTCCTTAGATAAAAATTTCAAAGTGATTTTAGCCAATCCCGCGGCGGAAAAGACGTTCGGATATCCCGTTTCCGAGTTGATCGGAAATTCCTTCGAACATTTGTTTCCGTTTTCGATTCGAAATCGATTTTTTAGAATTCTAAAAAACGTCGCCCAACTTCCGGATAAAAAAAGACAAAAACCTTTCGGGCCGATCCGTTTGATTCGAAAGGACGGGAAGACGTTAATCTCGGAGATTTCCGTTTCGGTTACCGGGCCGGAAGAGGATTATCAGTACCACGTTATCGTCCGAAATATATCAGAACAACATAGAATTCTAATGGAGTTGAAACGGGCCAACGAGACTCTGAAAAAAATGGATCGTGAAAAAGAGGAACTGTTGGAAAAACTAGAAGAGAAGGTTCGTCAGAGGTCCAGATTACTCGCGGGTTATTACAAAGGAATCAAGGAAGAGTTGAGTCTCGCTAAAAAACTCCAGACCGAAATTCTCCCGGACATTCCTTCGATTCCGGGGATTCAAATCCATTCCGCGTATCTTCCGATGATGGAAGTGGGCGGGGATCTTTACGATTTATTCGAAATCCGTCCGGGAGTTCTGCGAGTATTTCTTGCGGACGCGACCGGTCACGGAATACAAGCGGCTCTTCTTACGATGACCCTCAAAGGAATTTTGGAATCTATCAAAAAAAAAGATACGGATCCGGGAAGTATTCTCACGGAATTCAATCACGAATACTGCAAAAATTTCGGAAACATAGGAATGTTCTTCTCTTGTTTTCTCGCGGACATAGACACGGTTTCCAAAAAGATCGTATATTCCTCCGGAGGACATCCCCCTCAATTTTTTCTTTCCGAAGACCTGGTGTTGGGGTTGGACCGGACCGGGTCCTTGCTCGGTCTCGATTTGAATAATCAATACGGAATTTTTAAACTGAGTTATCGAAACGGAGACCGTTTATTCCTACTTACGGACGGGATTTACGAGGAGTTTAATTCCGACAAACAGCAGTTTGGCGAACTTGCGGTTCAGGATATTCTCGCAAAAAAATTTTCGGAGCCTATGGAAGAAACGATTCCGGCAATTCTGCAAAGTCTGATAGATCATTTAGGACCGCAAAAAATACAAGACGACATTACCGCGATTTTGATAGCCTTGGATTCTTCCGATCTTTGAAATGTTATATTCAATTTTTATTTTGAGTTTTTTATTTTTGATTTTTTGCGCGTTTCTTTTTTTTGAAAAAAAGAATCACGTTCAAATGCAAAAAAAAATTCCGATTCGAATTCACGTCAACGGAACCAGGGGAAAGTCCTCCGTTACTCGGCTGATCCATTCCATTTTGGCGGAAGAGGGTTGGAACGTTTTCGGTAAGACGACCGGGTCGATGCCTAGATTGTTATTTCCGGATCGGAGTGAAAAAAGAATCTTTCGGAATAAGATTTCTATCGGAGAACAAAAATCCTTTTTTCGTTTTGCGGCAAAGAGAAACGCTCAGGCGATCGTTTTGGAATGTATGGCGGTCCAAACTCATTATCAGAAAGATTCCGAAGAATTATTGATCGGCGCCACACACGCCGTAATTACAAACGTTCGTCCCGATCACGGGGAATGGGCTGCAACGTTGGAAAAAATCCGGGAAGGTTTTGCAAAAACGATTCCCAAAAACGGAGTTCTTGTTTACGGAACATCGCTTTGTAACGAGAGTCCGGAAAAAACTCTGGAACAAAACTCTAAAACGAATTCAGGTCCGTTTTTTCAAGAAATCGCCCTTAAAAACAAAACCGAAACGTTTGTGGCGGAACCGAAACTTTCACGGGATCGAATCAAAACCGCGTTTCAATCCATACGTTACGCGGAACACTATGAGAACGTTGAAATTGCGATCCGAGTCTGTGAAACGTTAGGCGTTACACCTAAGTCCATTCTGCACGGAATTACAAATGCGGTTCCCGATCCGGGTGCGCTTACGATTTTTGAAAAAGAAAAGGACGGAAAACTTCAGAGATTTGTGTTTGCGTTTGCGGCCAACGACGTCGTTTCTTGGGATCAAATTCTAAAATCCAATCGGGAAGAAGTGAAAGAAAAGAAGGAGTTCGAGATCGTCGTTTTTAATTCCAAACGGGAAAGACCGATTCGAACCTTAGAGTTTGCGAAATTTTTGACGAACGTTTCCGAACTTTCAAAAATTTATTTCTTCGGTCCTTGGCGAAAACTTTTTCGATCCGCGTATGCGGGAAATGCGGAATTGATCTTTTGTAAGGAGAATTTTACGCCCGACCGGAAGCTGATCTTTTCGAAATCCAATCTTTGGATCGGGGCGGGGAACTATCAAGGTCCGGGAAGAATCTGGTTGGAGAATTTAGCGGCTTTCTTTGCGGCGAACGAGGAGAAAGAATGGAAACACTGACATTGTCGATCGGGGTCGGAATTCTATTGGGTTTTTTTCTTTGGGAAAAAACGGGATTACAACCGGGCGGTTGGGTCGTTCCCGGTTATGCGGCTCTTTTTTTGCGGAAGCCCTGGCTCCTTGCCGCTTTGGTTCTCAGTTCCGTTCTTACTCTTCTGATCTATCGGGTTTCCGAATCCCGGTTTTTGAGCTTCGGTCAAAGAAAGACAGCTTTCGTTTTTATTCTTTCCATATTAATTTCCCTGATGATCAATCGTCTTGCGGAAATATCTTTCGGAAATATGAGTGATTTTGAATATAAAACGATCGGACATATCGTACCAGGGCTCGTAGTTCTTTCCGCCGAAAGACAAGGAATGGTTAAAACCTTTTCGGCAATTCTCGTTTGTTCGATTCTAGTTCGATTTTTTTTGATCTTTGCGCTTGGGGAAGTTTTGGTTTTATGAAGAAGTTTTTCAAAAATACTTCTTCGATTTCGATTCTTTTTTTGGGTTTGGCGAGTGTCGGATTTTTATCGGTTCTCGAGTTTTTTCCGCTCACAAACCCTCTTCCAAACTTCGAGAAAAAATACGAAGCCAGCGAAAAGACTTACAAAGCATTTCAAAAAATCAAAGAGTTCAAACTATCCGAAAACGTTTCCGTCGAACCGAAATTAGATCCTTATCAATCGGGCCTGATCGGATCGGAGATTTCACCGGTCACAAGTTCCGCGGGAAAACTTTCCGCCAAACAGAAGTCGATTCATCCGGACTTTGCGGCCTGGTTTGTGGATCAGTTTCAAAAAGCAGGTTTGAAGGAAGGAGATACGATTGCGGCGGGAATTTCAGGTTCCTTTCCCGCTTTGAATATCGCCTTTTGGATCGCAGCGGATACGGCTCGACTACGGGTGATTTCGATTGCGAGTGTGGCGTCCTCGCAATACGGAGCCAACGAACCCGATTTTTTATGGCCGGATCTGGAGAATTTTATATATCAAGAAAAAATAATATTCCAAAAATCTGTTTTTATGTCGACCGGCGGAGTTTCGGATCTTGGGATCGGAATCGGAAAGGAAGGGCGAGATTTGATTCTAAGGTCCATTCGCAAGAACGGTTACGAATATTTGTCTTCGGATTCCTTCGAGGATTCTCTGGAAAAAAGGATGAACGTTTATAGGAGAGAACCGATTTCTTTATATGTCAATATCGGAGGAGGAACGGTTTCTTCCGGAACCAGCCTTGGAAAAAAAAGAATTCCAAAGGGGATTGTTTTATCCGAAGGGGAATATGCGGATCTGCCGGATTCGATTTTAAAAACGTATCTTGAGTTGAAAATTCCGGTGCTTCACGTAAGCGGAATTGAAACGATTGCGAACGAATCGAAAATGAGATACACATCCGGAAGTATTTCCGAACCGGGAACGTCGGATCTTATCTTTACCACAAAATACAATCGTTGGCTCGCGGGAGTTTTTTTCATTTTATTATCCGCGCTCGTTTGGATATTATCTCCTTGGATTTCACTTTCCGATATAAAAGAAGAGGATTCGATTTTGTTATGAAACGGAACGTAAGGTCGTTCGGGAAAACTCAGTGAAATTTCGAAAAGAACCAAGCGATGGTTTCATCCCTTTTTAAATCCGGAAGAAGGATGGTTTCGTAGTGATTTTTATCCGGCAAGGTGAGAAAAACGGATCGTTTGAGTTTTTTCCGGAAAATATCGATCGCAGAATCCGGAAGTAACTCGTCTCCTTTTTGAAAATTCGGTTTTCCCGCGCGAATCACTAAAACCGGAGAAAGAATATCGGAATAGGGAAGAATTTTATTTTTCTTTAATATTCTAAAACTTGCAATTGGATTTCGTAAAAATCGTAAGGGAATTCGCCAAGGTTTGAACGCTCCGCCCATACTTTTCAGTTCGGAATCGATCACAGGAATCGGAATGTTACATCCGTATTCGATTGACCCGGAACCGTTTGTATGAATTTCTTCCAATTCGTATTTTAGAAAATCTTCGACGTCCTTGTTCCAGGAACTAAAGATCGGGGATTTTTTTGCAAGTTCGAGATACGTTTCTCGGGACGAAAACGATCTACTTAAACGTTGTAAGGAATTTTGGATCATGAGCAAATTGGAAAGTTTTCTCTTCAGGGAAAGTTGTCCGCCTCCGTCGATCAGGCAGAGTTTGGCGATTTTTTCCGGATAATTTTTCGCAAAGGCGAGCGAAATCCAACAACCCAGAGAATGTGCGAGAAGATTCGCTTTTTCGATTTTTAAAAAATCCAAAATAGACTTTAGATCTTTTGCATGCAGATCGTGGGAATAGGAAATCTTCGGCTTGGAAGATCGTCCTCTTCCCCGCAGATCGTAGGCGATCACCGTAAGATTTTGTTTGACCAAATCTCTCGCGAGAGGAGCAAAGTTTTTAAGATTACCGGTAAGACCGTGAATACAGACCAGGGGCGGAGCGGATTGTTTGGAAAGCGGAAACTCTCCGTAAACTTCGGCCGCAATGTTCTGAGAATTTTCGATTGGAATTTGAATTGATTTTGAAATCGATTTTCGATTCGAAAGAGAAGCGGAATTCTTCATACGTCCGTTATTTCAGTTTCGAATCTTTTCATCAAGTTTCTTGTATCGACCGCTATAATTTTAAAATTCAATCGGTTATACGGAAACTCAAACCTTGCTCCTGCGGTCGCTCGGTTGTGAATCATTCGGCAGGGATTCGTGGCACTCGAGTTTCTTATTCGCCCAAACTTTCCCCACGAATTCACGTTTTTTAAAATAGAAATTTAAGGACCGCGGGAAGATAAATTTTTTTACTTTAACGATCCGAAAGAACATCCGCTCGGACCGTCTTTGTTTCGAAACAATCTCTCAAAACTAAAAACGAATTTTATAGGAGGATCCGTTTCCCTTGCAGAGACATTTTTGAGTATCTTTACATCGTGTCACGGAACCTGCTTGCATTATTTAAACTGGGATTTACATTCGCATTTCGGGAAATATTATGCAACATACGAAAGAAGAAATTTTAAAAGAGATATATCTTTTCTCCAATTTTACGGAAGACGAATTAAGCGCCATTGCGGAAAAGACGGAATATAAAGTTTACGAACAAGGCGATACGATCTTTCACGAGGGTAACGAGGCGAAAGCGTTTTTCGTGGTTATTTACGGAACTTTGAAAGTGCTTACTTCCACCGAAAAAGGGGACGATGTGAACGTAACTACGATCGCCACCGGCGATCATTTCGGCGAATTGCCGTTTTTAGATCCGGGCAAACGTTCCGCTTCGGTCGAGGCTATGGAAAGATCCGAACTTTTAAGAATTCCTTACGATCATTTAAAGGCGGTTTTTGAAAGGGATTCCAAGGCATCTTTGAAATTCTATCAGGAAATTTCCCATTTTTTAGCGAAACGTTTGAGAATGTTGACGCACGATTTGGCTTACGCGAGAGAACTCAGAAAGAGATACACGATTTGATTTCTAAAAACCTGATTTCATAAAACCGATTCTGTTTTTTCCCTTACGAAAAAGGAGTTTGAAGAATGAAGTTCAAACTCCCGCTCGTCCTTTCCGAGTAACTTTCGCACTTTGAGTTTTATGATACGCGCTTACGTTCACTCAGACTGAAAAAGAAGGATAATCGTGGACTCGATATCCTGAATTTGGATCGGTTTTGCGATGTAAGCGTTCATACCCGCTTCCAGACATTTTTCCTTGTCTCCTTCCATCGCGTTAGCCGTCATCGCTACGATCACAGGTTTTGATTTACCGAAATCCTTTCGGATATGAAACGTAGTTTCGTATCCGTCCATCTCGGGCATTTGAATGTCCATGAAGACCAGGTCGTAATTCCGTTCTTTTAGGATGTCGATTGCTTCAATGCCGTTTAACGCGGTTTCCGCCGCGTAACCTAGTTTCGCAAGAAGACGTAACGCGATCTTTTGATTGATCACGTTGTCTTCGACCAAAAGAATTTTGAGAGGAATCCTTTCCGAGAGGGGTTTTTTATTCTCACCTTGTTTTTCTTTTTTGGTAGGAAATGCCTTTTCGAAATTTTTACTGAGTTCTTCCAAAAGTATCGGCTTGAACATCATAAAGATCCTGAATCCGGGACGGTTGAAAAGCCCGTCCGTAATTCGATAATACGAATCTTTCAGTTCGTTTTCCATAAAAAGAATGATGGTAAGTTTTAAGGAAGGGTTCCGACTTTTGAGTTCGTCCAACACCTCGGATAAATTCATATCCGGAAAGTTCAGATCCGTGAGAAAAACTCCGATTCTTTCCTCTTCGACGATCATTCGGATCGTTTCTTTTGCGGTTCTCGCCGTCTTAACGGAAAATCCGTTTCGTTCGCAGAACTTTTTGATTTCTTCCCGGAAGCCGAATTCTTGGAGCGAGAGGATTGCCGTGGTCGCCAAGTTTTTGGAATGCAGTTCCTGAACTCCGACAGGGATTTCGTATTCCAATTTTTCCGTCAGAATGGAAAGAGAGAATTCGGAGCCCTGATCTATTTGACTTTTTACGATGATTTCACCTTTCATCAACTCGGCTAATCTTTTGCTGATCGTAAGACCGAGTCCCGAGCCTCCGTATTTTCGAGTTGTGGAAGAATCCACCTGACTGAAAGCTTTAAAAAGAAGTTCTAACTTTTCTTCGGCGATGCCGATTCCCGTATCCTTTACTTGAAAGATGAGCCTAAGTTTTTCGTTCGGAAATCTTTCGGCTTCCACGTTCAAAATGATTTTTCCTTTTTCAGTGAACTTAATGGAGTTTCCAAGAAGGTTGGTCAAAATCTGTCTCAGTCTGTACGGATCGGAGATAATCCAGTGTGGCACCTGGGGGGATAATTCGGATTCGATCATAAGACCTTTTTCTTCGGCCATAGACCGAAATAAGCTGATCACTTCGCTCGTAAGTTTTTCCGGCGATACCGGTTGCATTTCCAGTTTGAGTTGTCCGGATTCGATTCTGGAAAGATCAAGAATGTCGTTTAACAAAATAAGCAAATTCTGTCCGCTCGATTTGATAATATCCAAATATTCCCTTTGTTCCGCTCCGAGAGGAGTTCCTTCCAAAAGACTTACGGTTCCGATTACACCGTTGAGAGGAGTCCTGATTTCGTGGCTCATCATCGCTAAAAAATCGGTCTTTGCCTTGGACGCCGCCTCCGCGCTTTCCTTGGCACGCTTTAGAGAATCCTCATATACTTTTCGTTCCGTAATTTCGTGCCAGACGGAAAGAAAAACGCGTTTCTGGTTGATGACGATCGGAATCAGCGTGATTTCCGCCGAAAATTTCTCTCCGTTAAAACGTTTGTAAATCCATTCGAAGGTATAAGAACCTTTTTTCAAAGCGATCGATTCGAGTTCGATCTTTTTCTCTTTTTCCGTTATTCCGTCGGTTTGAATTTCGGCTGAGAAATGAGCCGGATGTTTTCCTAAGACGAGTTTTTTATCCGGACATCGGAGCATCTTTAGGGTTGCGGGATTACATTCGAAAATTCCGGAGTCGTCGTATAAAACGTGAGGTTCGCTCGAACGTTCAAACAGTAGTTTGAATTTTTCCTCGGCCAATTGTTTATCCGTAATGTCCACTGAAATGGCGCTGACTCCGGTGATTTCATAGTCCGCGTTTCTGATCGGATGAAAAGAAAGTTCGCTGAAAACGAAGGTTCCGTTTTGATTCGGCCTTTTTCTGGCGACGCTGATTTTTTCTCCCGACAACGCCTTATCGTAAAATTCTTTCCAATATTTTGCGACCTCGGGAGGAAGTTCTTTTTGGAATACGTTAAAACCGGCGGAAATTTTCGAGTGATAAAAGTCCTGCATCACTTTTTTAAATTGAGAGTTGAATATGAGTAATTTATAATTTTTATCGACGGACCATATCATCGCCTCCGAGTTTTCAATGATCGCATTCAGGTTGGCCTCGTGTTCGGCGATGGTTCTCGCTTGTTCCAATAGCGATTTTTGGGTTTTGATTTTTTCCGTGATATCTTTGATCTGAACCAGAACGATTTGGTTTAAGCGGGTGGAAATCATTCGAAAGGAAATATTACCCCAAAATTTTCGACCTCGAAACGTTTTGAATTCCACGTCCCAGGACGGTGTTTCTCCGGATAAAATTTTTTTCTTTCTGGAGTTGTATTCGGAAGGGGAAAAACCTTCGGCGAGTAAGTTTGAAAACGGAATATTCAGAATATCGAATGTATTTTGGGTTTCAAAATACCGGCTTGCGGTTTGGTTGATTTCGAGGATCAGATCCTTTTCCGGATCGAGCAGTAATTTTGCGTTGGCCGATTTCTGAAAGATCGTAGAACGAAGTTCCGCGTCTTGTAGAAAGATACTCGGAATTTCGGAGAAAGAAGATTCAGAATCCGTAAAAAATAAAAGCAGAATATGATCCTGTCCCAAAGGTGATATCCGAATTTCCAACTCAAAGAATTCTTTTTTTTGAGTTTGATAGCCGATTTTGAGGAAAGGTTTTTTTTTCTTTGAGGACGAGGACCGGGTTTCTTGCAAGATTGACGTCCAGGAGCCCGGTTCGACCCAACTCCAAAGCGAAGGGTGGATTTGATTTTCTAAATTCCTTCCCAATTCCTGAAGCGGCCGGTAAAAACTCCAGGTTACCACTTCTCCTGCGGGGTTTAGAATTAAAAAATTGGAGTCAGATCGCAAGGATGTCATTTCTTTTCATAACCAAAACAAAATTAAAATCTCAAACAAGCAAAATAAAAATGATTCAAGAGTATTCTCAAGGGATGGAATGCTGGTCAAAAAATTCCCTCTTTTTGGTAGAATGCTAACCAAAATAAAAAATTTCGATCTTGATCGGACTTTTTTTATACACGTCGTTTTTTTAGGAATCAAAGAGAAACTTAAATCCTTTTCTTTTGATAAATCGGGTGAGGATATAAATCGGGTTTGATTGACTCTACCATTCCGGCTCCTTAAGATGTCGTGACGGCTTTAGTTCTGTGTGGAAAATTTGAGTTTCAGAATAAACTGTAAATAGAATGGAACCGATCTCAATCACAGAAAAGCGTTGCCAGCTCCTTTTTGATCTTTCCCAGGACGGTTTGGCGATTCACTCCGAAGGTAAGATTGTAAAAGCGAACGAGGCATTGATCCGAATGCTCGGTTACGACTCGATTGAGGAAGTGATCGGAAAACCCGTTCTCGAATTCGTTCATCAACGATCTCAAGCTGCCGTTAAACAAAGAATTCAAAAAATGAGCCAAGAAGGCGCCGGGGTCGAAGCGATTGAAGAGGAATTCATCCGAAAGGACGGCTCTACCTTATTCGTGGAAGTGGTCGCGACCGTTTTTTATGAAAACGATCGTCAGTATTTCCAGGTAATCGTAAGAAATATCCATTCTAGAAAACGCGCCGAGCTTGAATTGGAAAGGCTTCGTTCCAAACTCAAAATCACACAGGAGAGACTTCTCGGAGTGATCGAAGGAACGAGGGACGCCATTTGCGCCGTGGATATCAATTTTCGAGTGATCGCTTTTAATTCCTCTTTTGAACTCAGCTTTTGGAAACTCTACGGTAAAAAAATCGAGGAAGGAAATCTTCTTCCGGAACTCATTTCCGATCCTATCGAACGAAGTGTGGTGATCGAAAACTGGAGTCGTGCACTTCGGGGCGAAGTATATACGACCGAAAGAACGATGCACGGTTTAGTGCAGGATGTCGTGGTGTTTGAAATCAGCTACAGTTCGATTCGGGATTCCTCCCATAACCTGATCGGTGCGACTCAGATCATTCGGGATATTACCGAAAGAAAACACGGCGAGGAAAGACTGAAAAAAACCCTGGAAGAAAAGGAAGTGATGTTGAAAGAGATACATCATCGGGTTAAGAACAATCTCCAGGTCGTCGCAAGTCTTTTGGGATTACAGGCGGAACATTCCGAAAACGAAAAAATCTCCCGGATTCTCAAAGAATGCGAACGTAGAATTCAATCCATGGCATTGATTCATAAGGAACTATATCAATCCGAGAATATTACAAAAATCGATTTTTATGATTATCTCGACACTCTTTTGGTCAGTCTTCTTCATTCTTTCGGTAAGGAAAAAAAGGTGGAATTCAGGATTTCGTCCAAACCGAATTTTGTTTCGATAGAAACCGCGATTCCATTGGGGCTTATCGTCAACGAACTCGTAACCAATTCTTTGAAGTACGCGTTTTCGGACGAGGGCGGAGGGAAAATTTCCGTGAAACTCAGGTTGGACGTATTGGAATCCGTTTTGGAAGTCTGCGACAACGGAGTCGGTATGCCTGAAACATTCGATCTTGACAAATCGGAATCCTTGGGCCTGAGGCTCGTGGGAATTCTTTCCAAACAACTCCGGGGCAAGTTTCTTCTGCTTCCTCCCGAAGAGGAAAGGGGAACGAAATTTCAAGTTCGGTTTAAAGCCTAAAAACACTTGTCCTCAGTCGTTGTGCTCGGGACTCTGCAAGTATTCATCCTATGAACTTAATATCCGTAGATAAGATCTCCAAAGAGATCGGTTCCAAAGTTTTATTCGATCAAATCAGTTTCGGAATCAACGAAGGGGAGAAAATCGGAATTCTTGGAATTAACGGTTCCGGTAAAACGACTCTTTTGAAAATGCTCGCGGATTTGGAAGTTCCAGATAACGGACAAATCATGCGCAATAAAATCCTTCAAATTGCCGTTTTGTCCCAGTCTCCTTCTTTTGATTCAAATCATACCATCTTGGAACATATCTTTTCCGGTTCCAGTCCGATCCTGGAAACGGTTCGGTCTTACGAAACGGCTTGTGAACGTTTGGACTCGGGCGACGCAGGCGTTGAGGAGGAATATAACCGTTTGCTAATGGAGATGGATCGGCTTGGAGCTTGGGAGCTTGAGTCTTGGTTTCGGTCCCTTTTGAAAGAATTGGATCTTCCGGATCTTTCGATTCGAATGGGTTCTTTGTCCGGTGGAATGCTCAAAAAAGTAGCCTTGGTTCAAATCTTAATCGAAGAATCCAATCTTCTCGTCCTCGACGAACCGACCAATCATCTGGACGTGGATACGATTCTCTGGCTTCAGGATTATCTGATCGAAACCAAAAAAGCCGTTCTGCTCGTAACTCACGATCGTTACTTTTTGGAGGAGGTTACGGATCGAATTCTCGAATTGGAAAACGGAAATCTGCTTTCCTTTCCGGGAAATTTCGGATTTTACCTCGAGAAAAAAGCGGAAGCAGAAGTGATCCGTGAAAAAACGGAACAGAAAGAAAAACAATTTCTTAAAAAAGAATTGGAATGGCTTCGTAGACAGCCGAAGGCGAGGGGAACCAAACAAAAGGGAAGAACCGATCGCGCCCTTGAAGTTCTAAATCGAAAGAAGTCCGGAAAGGAAATCGTTTTGGATTTTTCCGTTTCCGGCAAAAAACTCGGGAAAAAAATCCTCGAACTGAAAAATCTGCGTAAAGCGTATCATAAATCCATTATATCCGATTTTTCTTATACGTTTAAGAACGGGGAACGGATCGGGATCGTGGGTCCCAACGGAATCGGAAAGTCCACACTTCTCGATATGATCGTGGGCCGGGAAAAACCGGATTCCGGAGACGTAAGCGTCGGAATGAACACGAGTTTCGGTTATTTCGATCAGGTTTCCAAGGAACTTTCGGGTGATATGAGAGTGATCGAGTATATCAAAAAAGAATGCGGCGTTTCGGTCAAAATGAGCGACGATCGTATTTTGAGCGCGGCCGACATGCTCGAACTTTTTCTTTTCGATACGAGACTTCAGGCTGGTTATATCAAAAATCTGTCCGGTGGGGAAAAAAGAAGACTTTATCTCGTTTCCATTCTGATGACCAATCCGAACTTTTTGATTTTGGACGAACCTACGAACGATTTGGACATCAGAACCCTTTCGGTTTTGGAGGAGTTTTTGACGGAGTTCGGAGGATGTGTTCTTGTCGTTTCCCACGATCGATACTTTATGGATCGAACCGTGGATTACCTTTTTATTTTCCAGGGAGAAGGGATCGTTGAAAAATTTCCGGGAAACTATTCCGAATATTTGGAATATAAGAATTATCTAAATAAACAGAAGGAAAAAAGGGAACCCGAAATTAAACCTAAGGAAGCCGACCTTTCTAAAAATAAAAAGGGCTTAAACTTCAATCAGAAAAAGGAATTGGAAGTTCTGGAAACGGAGATCTCCGCCCTGGAAGAAGAAGAGCGCAAACTCACCGAAGTTCTTCAATCGGGAAACGGAAAACCGGAAGAATTGGCCTCCGTCGGAAACAGGCTTACGGAGATTCATTCCGTTTTACCTTTGAAGTTGGAGCGCTGGGAGGAACTTCAGAATCTACTTTAAAAACTACAGAAAAATTTTCATCCCTATCTCGAATGAATTTGGAAAAAAATTGCCGGAGGCGCGATCGCCATGGGTCGTTTCGATTCTTCTGGTTTTGAAGATGGGAACAATCTTCCGGCCCGATTCGTAAGCGGCGGTATCCGAAGAAGCGCTGGAACCCGTCCATGCGGCATCGAGCACGTTTAACAAATAGAGAACGGCGATAATTTCCAGTGAAACATTAAACTGATTATAATGGGAGGAGGCGTTGGAATAATCGGATTGCCCCTGCAAATAATTGTAGGTTGCAAAGGGAAGCAGAGCCGGGTCGTTCAGCAAAAAGAGGTTAAGATTCAGATTTTTACTCTGATCCAGAGCCGCCAAACTGGAGTTATATGCCGAAAACCGGTCGGCCGAATAAGCGATCGCTCCCACGATTAAAATCGGAAAAATCCAACGTCTATATTTTTTGTCCTGATTGGATTGTCCCCAACCCGGTAAAACCGCGGATTGAAGTGCGGGACCCCATTGGATTCCGGGCGATAGGTTCCGATTGTCCCGATCGCTTCGTTTAACGATTTCCGCGAGTTCCTCTTCCGAATCGGCGACGATCAAAAATCCTCTTTTGGCCGTTTTTTTGTTTCTCGGATTTTCGAGGGAGAGGGTATAACTTCCGTTTTTAAGATTCAGATTTTCGACCTTGATTTTGACCTCTTTCGAATTGATGAATTCGAATTCGGGTTTAATCGTTTCACCCGATGGGAGAAGGAGAGTAACGTTCATTGCTTCCGTAAAGTTCTCTCCCTTAACGGTTAAAACGGGGCCCAACTTTTCCTTTAAAAGTTTCACGTTGGAATCGGGATTTATGACAGGAGCTCGGGAAAGAATTACCTCGAAGGAAATCCAATCGGAGAACACGGAAACCCTTCCGAATTTATTGATTACTCCGATACGATGTTCGTAGACGCCCGGAGGTAGATTGACTTCAAAACGGGTAGACTTCGTTTTTTCCCTGGTGATTCTTCCGCCGGGGTCCTTGATTTCCACCATGTAGCCGCCGGCTTCGGGAATCGGTTTCCATTCCAAATATCGACCTTCCTCTTCTCCGAAAACGGAAAAAGAAATCGAAACGAGAACGAAAGATAAAAGAATTTTATTCCACATAAATTTCCTTCGGTGAAAGAATTTCCGGAGGCCGAATCGTTTTACTCAGTTTAATTTCGAAATTTCTGGAAACCGGAATCGTAAATTTTTGCGCGCCGGTTTTGTCCCTGTATTTGGCGGAAATTCTCCATTGAAATTTACCTTCTTCTAATATTCCAAAATCCTTAAACGAATAAGAATCTCCCCGGAGTTCTTTTTTTAAAATCGATTTGTTCTTTCCGGATTTTATCTCTAAAATTTCCAAGGTTACCGACTCCGTGTTTCCTTCGGTTTCCCAACGGAAGTCGATACTTTCCCGATTGGAGATATCGACTTTCTCTTCGGTTGCGGGACTACTCTGACTCAAAAACGGCGCGCTGTCGGACGTTTTGAAACTTTGAGTTTTACTCGTTAATAAATTTTCTCCGTTCGAACCGAGAAGAGAAACCTTCCAAAAGTATTCTCCGACGGAAGGAATATTTACGGTTCCGGAAGAGGAACGAAAGTTTTCCCGAATCACGTCCCCTCCAAATCCCGAGTTTTTCGAAACTTCCAATTTATATACTCCGGAAGGTTCGGGTCTCTGCCAGCGAAAAGTCAATTTATGGTTGCTCGGATGCCCTAATTCCTGCTCGTTTGCCGGAAATAAAAGTTCCAGATTTTCCAAGGATTGAACCTTAAATTGCCTGCTGACTGAAAAAATCGAATCGCCTTCTTTGGGGGAGGCTTTGACTCTCCAAAAATAGACGCCCGCGTTTGCGATCGGAGAGGAGGTTATGGAGGAAGAGGCGGTTTTTTTGCTGAATACGACATTCTTAAATTCCGAATCGTTTGCGATTTCAAGAGTGTATTCCGCGAAGTCAACGGAACCGGACCATACGAATAGATTTCCGTCCTTGGAAAATTTACGAAGGGAAATTTCTTCCTGATCGGAAGGTTTTTTCAAAACGGGAGGTTCCGGTTTTTCCAACTTTTTCACGGTAAACGAAACCGGTTCCGAGGAAGAGGTTTTTAAATCGGACAAGGACGGCTTCGGAGTGACTCTTGCGAAATATTTTCCTTCCTTGGTTTTATCCCAACGAAAAAGAGTACCTTGGATGTCCTGTTTGATAAGTATCTCCTTAAAATCCTTATCCTGCGCCAGTTCGAACGCATAAATATTCGTAAAATCTACCGAAGTCCACTGAAAGACTATACTCGGAGGATTGGATGTGAATTTGAATTCTTCCGATTTTCCCGGAGTAAAAAGAGACGATTTCAAATCTCCTAATACGGTCAGGGATCGAGTTTCGCTGTACTCGGGCGCGCCCGTTCCGGGGTTGATAGCGGTGACTCTCCAGAAATACGATCCTTTTTCCAAGGATTTGTTCAGAAAAGCCCCGTTTGATTTGGTTCGGATCACGTTCTTCGAAAAGCCGGGATGATTCGAAATTTCTAATGTATATTCTTTTGCGGCTTCGGATTTGTTCCAGCTAAACGATATCGGAAAAGAATTCGTAGAAGTTTGAAAGAATTTTCTTTCTGCGGGAGAATTGAGGGAAATCGACAACGAGCGAATTTCGGATTTCCCGTTTTTCAATTCGATCGCTTGGTTGTTGGTTATGTTGGATTCCTGATTTCCGGATTTTACCTTTGCGTTTCCTTTCGAAACTTCAAGATTGAGGGCCTGATCCTCTGACTTGGAAAGTTTCAGATCTCCCTTTCCAACTTCGACGGTGGTCTCGCCGCTTTTGATCATCAACTCCGTGCCGCTGTCTTTATTGGCGGAAACCGAACCGTATGCGAAGTCGATGGAAAGGTTCTTATCCGAAAAGTCCAGAAAAATCATACTGTTCTGATCGAGTTTGATTTCGGTTCCGTCGTTTAGAACCAAAACGGCTTCGGCTTCTTCCGCAGTGCGGACCGTATCCTTGTTCCTGACTTTCATTTCGGTTTCGATTTCTTCCCAGACAACTTCGGAATCGAATTTTCTCTGCGCCTTTTTATTTTTAAAAATGATCTTTCCGATTTCCGGGTTGTTTCCTTTTTTATGACCCGAAGTTACATGAAGGTACAGTAATATACTGAAAAGGAGAATGAGCCCCGTAAGAAAAGTGACTACGTATTTTCCTTCAGTCAAGTATTTCATACTTAACTTCTTCTCCGGGTTCGGAATCTTTCGTCTTATCTTTCTTAGGCGGTTCCCAAACGATTCCGATCTTCGCCCGTAGTTCTTCGATATTTTTGGGGCAGGTAGGATCGTCGATTCTTCCCAAAACCGCGTAGATCACCTGCGGTTCTTCCTTTCCCTTTACTTTGATCGATTGCATTTTTTCCACGTTAAAGATACCCGGAACGTGATCCAAAAGGTCCTGTGTGATCAGGATGTCGGTTCCGAAAGGTTTGTTCAGGGCTTCGACCCTGGACGCGAGGTTTACGGCGTCGCCGATTACGGTATATTCCAATCTTTGTTCGGAACCGATTTGTCCCGCAATCACGGGACCGTAATTCAAGCCGCAACCGATTTTAATGATGGGCTTTTTGTCTCCGCCTCTGCCTTGATTGAATTTCAAGAGCGCCGCTCTCATCATCAAGGCTCCGTTGACCGAGTTCTCGGCGTCTTTATCGGATGTTTTAGCGGCTCCCCAGGTGGCCATGATCGCGTCTCCGATGAACTTGTCCACGATCCCGTGTGTTTCATTAACACAATGAATCATCTCGGTCATGTACTCGTTTAGGAATTCCACGACTTCTTCCGGTTGCAGTTTTTCGGAGATCGAAGTAAAACTGCGGATATCGGAAAAGAAAATCGCGCACATCTTTCTTTCCCCTCCGAGAGTGAGTTCGTGTTTTAAGACCATCTCGGCGATTTCTTTGTTCACGAATCTGCCGAGAGCGTCCTTGACCTTTTCTCTTTCTTCGAGACCCTTACCCATGTCCACAAAGTAGTCGGTAAGGAGGCCGACTTCGTCTTTTGTGGTGGAACGGATCTTGATCTTAAAATTACCTTGCGCGATTTCCGTCGTAGCCTGCAATAAATGTAACACCGGTTTGGTGATCGTTTTTGCGAAAAAGAAGACGATGATCAGAGCCAAACAAAGTGCGATTCCCATGATCAGAAGATTCGTTCTTTGAATCTTATAAACCGTTTCGAACGCCTTATCTTCCGGAACGATCGAGACCACGGCGGCTCCGCCGAAACCCAGTTTTTGATACGAACCGAACCAAACCTGTCCTTCTTTGTTCTTATATTCGATTTGTTTCGTATTCTCCGAACTTTTAACCATGGATTCCACGATCGGAAGATTCATAAAATTCGTATTCGATTGAAGAAGTTTCGGATCCGAATGAGCGATCAGATCTCCTTCTCCGTTGACCAGGAATATTTCGGAAATATCCTGTTTTTGGAATGCGTTTAGAAATTTTTCCAGACGAAGGATTAAAACCAAAACTTTCGAATTGGAGCCGGAGGACGGAATTGCGATTGCAAAGATAGGTTCCTTAAACTCCGCGCTTAGATTTTCCATTCTACCGCCGGTGAGAACGGATTTTTGAATGAGCCCCGGCCTGCTTTGCACAAGATCGGAAATTTCTTTCGGAGAAACTTTGAGCTCGCTTAAGTAAGGATCGTTGTAGAACTCGTTGACTGCGGAAGGAACGTTTCCCTCGATTTCATAAAGACCGGCGTAGATAAAATCCGGATCGTTCTGAAAGAAAATATCCGCGAACGAAATTCCTTCCTTTCCTTGAACCAAAGCTCCTACGATTTGTTTTCCGTTGGAAAGGATTTCCTTGATGTCGGTTTTGATTTTTAATCCGAGAATATTCACTAAATTTAAATTGTTTTGCAGAACTCGGACTTCGGAATCGTCTCTGAATGCGGAAGAAGCAAAGAAAATGATCGTGGAGACTGTGAATGTCATCAAAATGGAAATCACCGCCATCAATTTGATTTGAAGCGGAAATTTGGACTTTACGGTGGAAACGTTTTTGTTTTTTTCCACTTCCGCAGCGACGACTTGTTTCGAAGATTCTTGAGCCGCGTCTAAGTTCTTTTTGTCGATCTCCGACGAGGTCGATTTTGCGGATATGTCAGGTTCGCCGAGGACGGTTGTTTGAGCGGGTTGAATGGAAGTAACCGGGCTTTCTTCAACTTGTAACGGTTCTGGAGAATTTTGAGTTGGAACGGACGGCGCTTGCGTTTCTTCTTTGCCGATTTGTGACCGCTCCGCAGAAGCCAAAACGGGAATCTCTTTCAACTTTTGAGTCTCGTCAAAATGATCGATTTCGATTGCTTGAATCGGGGAAGATCGAAAGGAAGAAATCAAATTTTTCCGTTCTTCTTCCGAATAAGGAATTGCTTTGATTTGGGTAAGATTTTCCACGCCGGGTTCGTACTCGATTTTGTATTTCAAAGTGGAGTTACGTTTGCTTTCTCGAACGAGATGAACCGATACGGAGGATTCTCCCGGAGGGACTTCCTGAAAAGATGCGTGTTCTTTTCGTCTAACAAGATATTTTCGAAATGCCGTTTGCTCCGAAGTGGAATAACCGAAGTGAGAAATTTGATCCTGCAGTTCGGAGTCGCTCAGAGATGGGGAAGCGGCGAGCAAAAGTTTGGAAAGAAAAAAAGGAAATCTGGCTTCGCAATCGGATGCGATTAAAAAAAGAAGATTTCCTCTTTTTAAGAATTTTTGAATTTTCAAAAAAGCGTCGTATACGGAATCGTTCGCTTCCGGATCCGGGGGGATGAGAATTGAAAGAACGGTAACGGACGGATCGATGGAATCAACAGTATCGGTGTCGATCGAAAGATTGCTTGAGATAAAGCAAACCGTTCCGATTTCTTTTTTGGTAATTTCCTCCGAGAGAACGGACATATCGGTCCGCGAGTTCGATTGCGAACCCGAAATAAAAATGAGAACTCCGGAAGTTCCGAATGGGAGATAACGACGATGAATTTCTAACATGGCTCTCTTATCCAGAAAAAATAATTTCGCCAGAAGGAATATTCTATTTTGCTTCTGGGTTTTTTCGCTTATATAGTATAATTGCTTAATTCAGCGTTTTTGTTTGTTTTTCGCTAGAAATCGCTTTCTGTCATTCAATAGTATCGGAATATGGAAATAAATTCTTAAAATAGAGGTGAATGTTCATGCCGACTGCGGTATTTAAGACAAATTTTGGAAATTTTTCGGTCTATTTGGATGCGGAAAAGGCCCCGATCACGGCCGGAAATTTTATCAAACTGGCTAAAGAGGGATTTTACAACGGTCTTACGTTTCACCGGATAATCAAAAACTTTATGATTCAGGGTGGTTGTCCCACCGGAAACGGAACGGGTGGGCCCGGTTATAAAATCCAAGATGAGTTTCATAAGGATCTGAAGAACGAAAAATACACACTTTCGATGGCAAATGCGGGACCGAATACGGGCGGATCTCAGTTTTTTATCAACGTGCGGGATAATTTTTACTTGGACAATCGACACGCGGTTTTTGGAAAAGTCACGGATGGAATGGACATTGTAGAGACGATTTCAGAAACCGAGACCGGTTTTCAAGATAAGCCCACAAAGACCGTTATTATCGAAACGATCTCCGTTTCCGAATGAACGAATCTTATAAAAAACATTAAAAGTATATCCGCACGAGCGAACGAATGGGTCGGCGGATTTTTTCTTTTATCGGAAAGTTTTTACATTTTCCGGTAGATTTCGTCGTTTTACCGCAAATCGATCGAACGTTCGATCGGTTTTGCGCCGTTCTTTCGCTAACACGTATTTAACGTGAATTCGTGAAGAAACTTTTGTTTCCGGAAAGTATATCTCTTCGGAAACAAATAAAACGTGGGAGCGTACTAGGGGTCAGTGGTTAGAAATCAGATGTCAGGGTTAAAATTTTTTCCAATTTCTTTACGCCGAACCCAAGTTAACCCTAAAACCCCATCTATCGAACGACCCGTGGAAACTCAGTGAATGCCTTCCTATGGGGGCGGCATTCAGGGAGTGAGATTGAGTTCAGTGAGCGTTTCACTGAGTTTCCCCGTGTTTGGGTGGTGGGGCGGAAAGACTCGGGAGGATTTTCTTTACCAGAAAATCATACTTTTTGCAAGTAAAAAGCTTCATTCTTGTCGGAACACTTACGTTTTATTGTAATGTAAAGTCCTAAACCCTATTTCACTGGCTCCTAATCCTTGATCCTTAGAACCTACTGGCGCCTAAACCCGAATAGAAAGAATTAGAGGAACATAAATTCGAAAAAAAGAATATTCTGAAATTCGTAAAAAAGGAGAAAAAGTAAAAGCCAGAATTGACATTTTTATAAAGATATCTACTTTTTAACGCCGATAGGTAAAAAGTAGGGAAACGGAATTTCACTGGATGAATTTTGTCATAAATTAAGGATTTGATTTTTGAACGTGCATAAATTTTTATTACGGGTACGTCGAGGATTTTAGGTTTTATCCGAAATGACTGAATCCGAATTCCAGCTTTTGTCTCATTTAAGGACTCCCATCGGCGTTTTGGACAAGGATTTGCGTATTATAATATGCAATTCTTCTTTTGTAGAACTCTGCTCTTGTTCTCATTGGGAGGAGCTCAAGAACCGAGAGCTGAGCGAGATACTGCCGTTTCAAAATTCTTCTCTTTTAAGGGAATTCAAAAATTGTACCTTAAAAAAAACGATTCTGTTCCGAGAACGGTTTCTGAATGCTTTGCGAGAAGAAGTCGATCTCAAGGGATCTTTAACCCGGCAAAATTCGGGAGAAAAGGAATTTCTTTTTTTAGAAATTTCAGATTCGTCTTCGGATTTAAATTTAAAAACAAAGGAAAAGGAAATCGCGGCGGTTATTTCTAAAATCCATCACGAACTGCAAGAACCGATTCGAAATCAGACCAAGTTCCTGAAATTGTTATCCGATAAATATTCGAACGGGCTAAACGAAAAAGGAAAAGAATTTTTGCGGATCAGTCTAGATGGCGCCGAGCGTCTTTGGGACCGAATCAACGGTTTACTTTTATTTTTGAGGATCGAAAAGGAAAGGAACGTCTTTAAAATTCTTTCTCTCAAAGAAATTTTAGAAGAAAGTCTTATATCTCTCGAAGAAAAACTGGTAAAGGCTGGGATAACGGTGAGGGTCGAAGGGGAGTTTCCGAAAATCATGGGAAATCCTTTTCTTTTAAAGGAACTTTTTTCGAATCTCGTTACAAATTCGATCCAATTCAGAAACACAAACGTCGCCTGCAAACTTTTCGTTTCCTATTTTGAAGAATCCAATTTTCACCTAATTCTCGTTAAAGACAACGGGATCGGCGTCGACCATTCGGAAAAAAATTATTTTATAGATCTATTCAAAAAATATCATTTATCGTCCGGCCCGGGAACCGGTTTGTTTTTTTGTAAAAGGATTGCGGAACTTCACGGAGGAAGTCTGGAAATAGAAACCGATCGAACTTCCGGTTTCGGAGTGATCGTCCGTTTTCCTCGTAAGTTTAAATTAGAATAATTATAAATAAATAGAGAGTTTCCTTCTTATGTTTAAAGATACTTTTTCAGTCCTTCTGATTGAGGATTCGAACGCGGACTATCGATTGATTCAGGAGTATCTGGGCGAATCTCAGAGCCCTTCCTTTCGGATCAGTCGTAGCGCAGATTTCTCGGCGGGATTAAATATCATCTCCAACGAAAGACCCGATTTAGTGATGTTGGATCTTTCACTTCCCGATCGGGCCGGTTTGGACGCGTTATCCGAAATCAAAAGAAAATTTCCGCAGATTCCTGTGATCATCTGTAGCGGCGCGGAAGACAAAGAGATTACGGTGAACGCCCTTCAAATCGGAGCGCAGGATTACGTTTATAAAGGCAAGTTCGATTCTTATTCCTTGAGTCGCTCTCTCGTTTTCGCTTACGAAAGAAACCGTCTCGCTTTGGAACTCGAAAAGAAAAACGTTTTCGAACAGGAAAACGAGGAAAGATATCGTTTGTTTTTCCAATACAATCCGCACCCCGCTTTTTTATTCGAACACGATTCTTTAGAGATTTTGGAAGTGAACCGGGCCGTTCTTGAAAAATACGGATACAATGAGGAAGATTTGATCGGAAAGACGATTTTACAGATTTTCGAGCCGGCCGATTTTGAAAAAGTAAGACAAGAAATTATTTCCTTTACGTTCGGCGTTAACCGGGCTTCCTCTTTTGTCCACAAAAAAAGGCAGGGGGAAGAATTGATCGCGGACACCACCGTCTACAAGTTCCGTTATCGAAATCAAGTTCTGGATTTGGCGGTCGTTACCGACGTTACCGAAATGGTTCGTAATCGGGAATCGATTCTCGCTACGTTGGCGGAAAAGGACACTTTGATTCAGGAAATTCATCATAGGGTCAAAAACAACATGCAGATTATGGTTTCTCTTTTGAATCTGCAAGCGGACAACGCGATGTCCAGAAATCTCACACCAAAGGAACTTTACGGTTTGTTAAAGGATACGGAGAGCAGAGTGTTTTCCATGTCTTTGGTTCATAACGAACTTTATAAGTCCGGCGACCTTTCGCATGTGGACTTCCATAGTTACCTCAACATGTTATTGGATAATCTCTGGAATTTATACGGAGTGGGTCGAAGAATCAAACATTCAGTCGAAGCCCGAGGTTTAATTTTAAGTATGAATACCGCAATCTCACTTGGTCTTATCGTATGCGAACTCGTTACAAACGCGATCAAACACGCGTTTCCGAACGGGAACAAAGGCACGTTACGCATCCTTGCTCGCTGCGAATCGGAGACCGTGATCGTAACGATCGAAGACAATGGAAAGGGAATCCCGAAAGAATTTGCGAATATGAGTCACGATACTCTTGGATTGCAGCTTGTTACCATTCTGACCAAACAAATCCAAGGAAAGTTGAAATTGGAGGCTTTAAATCCGGGAACCAGGTTCGAAGTCCGGTTCCCGGAACAAAAGTGAAATCTGCTACGAACTTAGGTTCTTATATTTTTTTTCCACAACCTTTCATGGAAGGGTCGTACGGATTTTGGACCTTATCTCCGGAAGCGATCCATTTCTTTTTTACCATCGGACAGTAAAAAACGTGAAGCCCGGTAGATTTGTCTTTTTGAATATACTCCGTTAAGGCTTCCGAAAGTTCCGCGTAAGCTTCCAGTTTCGCTTTTTCATCGGCTGCGTTTTTGAGTTTCTCAGCCGCTTTTAGAGCGGGTGCAAGGGAAGGGTCGCGGGCCGTTTCCTGTTGTAAGGAAGCGATCAAGGGCTCCACAACCGCTTCTTTTCCGTTTAAAAAAGATTGGTGGATCCGATTCAATTCGGACAAAATCGTAGGTCTTGTGGGAAGAATCGACTTTGCCTCCAAAAAACCGGCCAGAACCAAACCAAAAAAAGTGAATATTATCATTTTCTGTTTCATTTGATTTCTCCGTTTAAACGACTTTTTTTAGTTCGGCGATACAATCTTTACAACTATCCGCGCAGTTTTTGCAGATTTCATGGTGGGATTCGTGAATTCTACATTCCTTTTCGCAGACCTCACATGCCTTGATACAAGTCGCTGCGACTTCTTTGGCATAAGGGGAATTGGAAGATCCCAGACTTACAAAAGCTTTGCAGAGAGCCAGAGTATCTTTTGACGTTTTTAGACAGTCCGCGAGCATCGTGTCCCCCGAGGAAAGATTTTCATCGCAGTGTGCGACACAAATCTCCGCGTTTAAGGCGCACTTGGACGCAGCATCGAGGATTTTTCGATCCATTTTTTGAGAAGGGTTTTTCTCGGGCTTTTTCGAAGATTTATGCTCGGGTCCTTTCGCTAAAAGCGAGCCGGTGGATGCGAATGCGAGCAGAGCCGCCGATTGAGTGATTAATTCTTTTCTAGTTAACATACAATATTCCTTAATTCTAAAGTTTAAAACAATCTTAATGGGAGGTGAAACGCGGAGGAAAATCGAATCAGATCAGCAGTCTGACGGAAGAGATGGACAAAACGACGAATTTGTGAACGTTGAAATTCGGATTGCGATCCTTGGCGTTTCTTGGGAAGAAAAGAATTCCCGGTGCGAAATGGAAAGTATCGTGAAAAACGGTAAGAATCGAAAAATAATTTCTATCCAATTCGGGGGTTTTAGGATGAACGGATTCGGGAGAAAAAAGTAAGTTGCAGGATGAGCAGGTAGGAAGCGTATCGTTTGTCTTTTCGGTTTGATGACAGTGAGAAAAATCTTTTTTTGCCGTTTGATCGTATACTTCAAACGCCGGACAATGATTTCCGGAAAGCATTACGGTAAAACAAAGAAGAGCCACGGTCAAACCGATCGTCCCTAAAAAAGCCGCGCAACGTTTTGTCTTTTGGCTCATCTTGTCCCTTAGACTTCGGAAATCAAGGGATCAGGCAAGAAGTTTTTAAAAAATCGTTTGATTTCATTGATAATTAAAGGAAGTTTTGTATTCCTTCCTAGGTCGGCTCGCGGGCTCGCCGCTTTTGAAAAACCGAGGAGAAAATCCGTGATGAATTCCATTCTTATTTTAGACGACGCTCAGGAGAATTGTATGTTGATGCAAGGTATCCTGAGAAAGTCGGGATACAAGAATACTTATACGAGCCAATCTCCGGACGAAGTCATCGGTTGGCTGAGTTTAAAAAGCCAAGATCCCCCTCAAAAAGAATGTTCTTTGATTCTTTTGGACATTCTTCTTCCCGGAATTACGGGACTTGAAATTCTCGAATTGATCCGTGAAAAGGAAGCTTTAAAGGATATACCGGTCATCATGATCACCGCGCTGAAAGAATCGAATGTCTTACAAAAAGCGTTTGATTCGGGTGCGATCGATTACGTCGTAAAACCCTTTGATGCGACGGAACTTTTGGCGAGGGTTCGTTCCGCTCTTCGTCTTTTTGAAGAGATGACTCGAAGAAAGGAACGAGAGAAGGAGCTGGAAAAGTTGACCGATCAGCTTCAGGAAGTGAACGCCTATCTCGTTGCGATTTCAAGAACGGATTCTCTTACGGGACTTTATAATCGACGATACTTCGACGAAATTTTGGCGACGGAATGGAAACGTTGTTGGAGAACCGGGGCGGGTATCGCTCTGATCATGTTGGACATCGATCATTTTAAACTCTATAACGATACCTACGGTCATCAAGGCGGAGATCAGTGTCTAAAACAAGTGGCTACGGCGATTCGGGATTGTGCCAGAAGGGCGGGTGACGTAGCCGCTAGATACGGTGGAGAAGAATTTGCGGTGATTCTTCCCGATACGAACGAGTCCACTGCGGTTGTCGTGAGTCGGAATATTTTGGAGAATCTGGAAAGGTTGGCGATTCCTCACTCCGCTTCCAAGACGGCCCCGATCGTAACGGTCAGTATCGGTATGGCGACTCTCAGCCCGAATCCGGAAAATTCCATCCCTGAATTGATCGAAAGGGCGGACAAAGCCCTCTATTTGGCTAAGGAAGAAGGAAGAAATTGTCTTCGATTTTATCCTCAAGGCGACTGAAACATTCCGTAGCTTTTAAAAATTGAAATCGGACTTCTATCTGTAACTCCTGATATCAATCCCATCATTCGCGAATCCCTGAAAAGTCAACTCGAAGTAATCCATAAAAACTGAATATCATTTACGTTCGTTCCCGTCGGTCCGGTAAAAATCAAGGAGTCGACTTGTTTTAAAACATCGTACGAATGATGGGTTTTGAGGGCCGTTTCCGCATCGGTCGTTTTTGAAATTTTTCCCCAAGTGGTTCCGTCCACGATCGCACCGGCCGCGTCGGTCGGTCCGTCGTTTCCATCCGTTGCCAGGGACAATAACGTAATCCCCTTACACCCCGAGATTTGTTTGGCGAAGGCGAGTGCGAGTTCTTGGTTTCTGCCGCCTTTTCCGGAACCGTCGTGCGTCACCGTCGTTTCCCCGCCGCATAAAATGAGAAGAGGGGACTTCGTCGTTCCTATTTTTTCCTTTGCGATCGATCCCAAAAAGAAACCCGCTTCCCTCGCCTCGCAATTTAAGGAAGAAGTCAAAAACAAAACCGGAATATTCAGATTTTTGCATTCTTCTTGCACGGATTCCAGGGCTAATGTTATGTTTCCGATACAATAAACCGCGTTTCTTTTAGGATCGATTTTTTCTTGTGAGTCCGCCTCGTGTTTCCGAGGTTTGACGGGTTGAGTTTTACCTTGTAGTAAGGATTGGTTTAAGGGTTCGACGAGCTGAGTTTTATTTTGTAGGACGTTCTTGGTTTCAAGTTTTACGGATTTTGAAGCGAGTTCCGTTTTTTCCCGTAAAATCGTTTTGATCTTGGGATCCGGATCTAAATCATATTGTTTGAATATTCTAAAAATTATATCCTTGTCGATTGTGGATGAAATCGTAGGTCCCGAGGCTACTTTGGAAAGATCGTCTCCGATTACGTCCGAGAGAATTAAAGTGATCGATTTGGAAGGAAGAATTTTCGAAAGTAAACCGCCGCCTTTGATCTCCGACAAAAGGATTCGGATCGTGTTGACGTCCTGAATATCGGCGCCGCTTGCGAGGAGTTTGGAATTCCATACGATCAAATCTTCCAGGTCCAAACCGGGGGCGGGGACCTCCATCAATGCGGAACCGCCTCCCGAAAGAAGAACCAAAACGGTATCCTCGGATTCTAAACGAGAGCAGAGTTCGAAAATTTTCATTCCACCTAAAATGCTGTTTGTGTCGGGGATAGGATGACCCGCTTCTAAGATTTCCAGGGGTGGAAATTTTTTTCCGGAACTGTGTCCGTATTTGGTGAGAATCATTCCTCCGAAAATCCGGGATTGTAAGATTTCATAGGCAGCGCTTCCCATCTCTTCCGCGGCCTTTCCGATGGAAAGGAGAAGGATTCTCCCCGAAAGTTTTTGTTCCAGAAGAAACTTACGTACGGCTGCTGCGGGTAAAGAGCTCCGAATTGCGATTCTCCCCAGATGAAATAAGATCGATTGGGGAGAATGAAAATCCATATTCTCGTTTTGTAAAAAAGGGAGGTGAAGCATCGAATTCCAAAGAAGATATAGTCTCCAAAAAAAGAAGCGTTTTTATTACGGATCGCTCATCTTAGCTTCGCTAAGAGCCAACATTATGTTTCGACCCATAGGGAGAAACATTGAGTTTCTCGCTTCGCGGCTTTTGGCTATCTCGCTCTCTATCATAACCTTACCCACAAGTTAGGTTTTCGTGAGTAATTTAAACATAAACCCGATTTCCATAGCTCTCATAAGGCCTTTAAAAATGGTAAGGGGGCCCGGAGGAGCATCGGAATTGCGAGCCAAGTGCCCGCCTAATTTAGCAATCCACAGTAAGACGGTTCCTAACTCGGGTTCTTCCTTAGGAGGTTTCGGAGTTTCAAAAAGTCGACAATAAATGCCTTTCCATTCAAAAGACTCGAATAGGATGGATGCTTTTAAACCTGGAATATTTCTACCTAAGAATGTTAACATCATAACTCTCCAAGCAACAATAGCGCAGACAGCAATACAAGCTTTGAATCGATTCCCAAATTTAAATTGAGTAGATTCAATATTACATCCAGACTTTAAAACCTTGAAGAAAACTTCAATACCCCAGCGGCTTTTGTAATAGGCGATCATACTTTTTGCATCGTCCGAATTGTGAATAGGAATTGTGGTTAGAAATTTCCAATCGATAGATTCTTCCGGAGGTCCGCCTACCTCGGTTGCGGTTAACGCATACATATCAATATTTTCTAATTTCTTGTATTGAGGAGGTTTTATCGTTAGCTTTTCAAATCGAAGTTCGATTGTTGCTTCCCTCGCCTCCTTTCCTTTTTTCCTA
>NZ_ANIK01000069.1 GCF_000347175.1 Leptospira alstonii serovar Sichuan str. 79601 | reverse complement strand
CACTTTCCTTATGTTCTATGGACATTTTTCTTCCGTCTTGATTTTGGTTGGCGCCTAATTCCGTACGTGACCACATTTTAAAATCCAGGATGCCTAAAGGGATTCCTCAGTCGTAAAGCTATCGATGGATGCAAAAGAAGACCCTGATTGTATTCCGAGTTCATCGGCCCCAAGTCATCTACACGATCCCTTTTTCTATAATAGATTTCGTTGTGTCGCTTAATACCAAGACTGTTTCTTGTTGGTGAAGTCGTTTCTTTGTTGCTTGACTATGAGGTTCTATGATCTTTTCCGATGATACTTTCGGATTCGAAAAAAAGCGATACGCTCCTTTCGTGCCTGACCAATTGCCAAATATATCTGGCAAACTCGTTCCTCCTCGTTTTGTCATCACGCTCACGATTTTCTTGAGTCGTTTATCTAATCGCTTATCTCCCAAGTTCAGCGATAAATATTCTTCCTCCACCCAATCTAATTCCGTTCCGAGTGTACTACTCCAATGTTTAGTGTTCATTATAAGGCCCTTACTAACTTTGGAAATAAAGGTTGAAAAATCTAGTTTTTTCTCATATTTGTGGGTAAGGTTATGGCTCTCTATGGATCGCGTTGATTTCTCAACTTCGTTGAGAGCCACACGTAAACTCAACCTCACTCTCTACGGATCGCGTTTCATCTAAAAATTCTGCACCTCTCTTACAATCTTCGAAAGAGGGAGGATCGTATCCACCGCTCCCTTCAAAATCGCTTCCTTTGGCATTCCGAAAACCACACAAGTGGCTTCGTCCTGAGCGATCGTAGAAGCCCCCGCCTGTTTCATTTTTAAAAGTCCGTTGGCTCCGTCGTTTCCCATCCCGGTCATAATGATTCCTTTTGCGTTCCGACCGGCGATCTTTGCAACCGAGTTGAACAAGATATCCACGGAGGGTCTATGCCGATTGACGAGAGGTCCGTCCACGATCCGGATGTGAAACTGCGCACCGTTTAGATAGATCTCCATGTGTTTGTTTCCGGGCGCAATATAAGCGGAGCCGAGTTGGATCCGATCTCCGTCCTTCGCTTCCTTGACTTGAATTTCGCTGATTTGATTCAATCGATTGGCAAACGCCTCCGTGAATTTTTCGGGCATATGTTGCACGATCACGATGCCTGGACAATGCACGTCTAATCGCGTAAGAATGTATTCGAGCGCCTGTGTTCCACCTGTGGAAGTTCCGATCGCAATCAGTTTGTCCGTCGTGCTGATCTTGGAAAAATCAGCCTTGGTCTGTTTGTGATTCTCGAAAAATTTAGAATCTCCGTTTTGGGAAGAATCCAGTTTGATTCTCGCACCGGAAGCAAACGCCGCCTTGACCGAATCGGTGAATAGAATCTCCGATTCTTCCAGAAAATTTTTTAATCCGACCTTGGGTTTTTCAATGATGTCTATGGCTCCGAGTTTCATCGCAAGAACGGCCGTTTCGGATTCCTTTTCGGCTAACGACGAACAGATGATGACGGGAGTAGGTCTTTCGGACATTACCTTCTTTAAAAAGGAAATCCCGTCCATACGGGGCATTTCCACGTCGAGGATGAACACATCGGGCCAAACGGAGGAAAGTTTTTCCGCCGCAAAGATCGGATCGGAAGCGAGTCCGACGATTTTTATTTCCGGGTCGTTGCTCAAAATTTGAGTCAATACCTGACGAACGACCGCCGAATCGTCTACGATAAAAACTCGGATCATGAAAACTCCGGTCTTTCCACGTAAATTTCTCCGTCCCATAACGAAAAGAAAACTCTTCGATGAGAAAAACCACCCAAGTCTTCGGAAGTGATCGGGAGCCGGTTTTTGCTTAAGAGTTCCTTGATCGAAAGGATATTTTTCATTCCTATATCCCGAATCGATTTGAATTCCAGAAGTTTTTCTTCCTCCGTGGAAAACATGGAAGCTCCGCCGAATAATTTGATTTGATACTGACCGTTTCTTCCGCCCGTTTGTCCGATCTTTTCAAAAAACAAATCGAGTGCGTCGTCCGCGTACTTTCCGTTTAGTGTAGAACTGGAATCGTTCGAAGGACGAGAAGGGAGCATAACGTGCGCCATACCTCCGTAAAGCAGAGAAGGATGCCAGAAACAAATCGATACGCAGGAACCGAGTAATGTCCTGATTCTAAGATCCTTTCTTCCCCAACAAAAACCTCCGGGTTGTAAAAACAAATCCCGGACCGTATCCGGTTCCGTCATACGTTTTCTAAGAGCGCCTCTGAAGGTTGATTTTCTTCCAACGAGGTCAGTTCTTCCAGATTCAGAATTTTTTCCGTGTTCAAAATAATGATAAAACCGTTTTCCTGCCTTGCCATTCCTAGGATAAAATCCACCTTGATCTTAGAACCGAAAGTGGGGGCCGGTTCGATATCACTTCCCGGAATCGAAACTACTTCGTTGACGGATTCGACAAGAATCCCTAAGTCAGTTTTTTCTTTTTGATCCCCGTTTTTTTGAGAATGTAGTTCTACGATGATTACACAAGTCTTACGATCCGGTTCGATCTTACTTTTAAAAAACTTATGTTTCAGATCCAAAACCGGAACCACGTTTCCTCGAAGGTTGATAACGCCCGGAATGAATTCAGGCATTAGAGGGACGTTCGTCAAACCGGAATATTCAATGATCTCTTTGATATGTAATATTCCAATTCCGTAACATTCCTCTCCCAGATAAAACGTTAGAAATTGATTTTCTTCCAAAGCGTTCATCTTGATTCCTCTTAGTATTTTTCGAACTTTTCGGTAACGGACATTCCCACGGATTCGGATTTAGCTTCTTTTCGAATCGTAGGAGCCGTTTTCATCATCCCGCTTCCGGACGATTCTTTGCGTAAAAGACCTCCGCCGTTAGTGGTTCGTTTACCGTCCCCTTCTTGGATTTTAAAAAACAGAACGGATTCCCTGAGTTGTTCCGCTTGAGCGTTCATCTCCTCGGAAATCGCGGCCAATTCTTCCGAGGCGGAAGCGTTCTGTTGAGAAACCTGATCCAATTGTCCCATGGCCTTATTGATTTCGAAAACTCCCGCGGCTTGTTCGTCGCTTGCCGCCGTGATTTCCTGAACGAGATCGGCGGTTTTTCGAATCGAAGGAACGATCTGAGAAATCAGTTCACCCGCTTTTTCGGCGATGGCGACGCTATTGATCGCTAAACTGCCGATTTCGTTGGCGGATTTTTGACTTCTCTCCGCGAGTTTACGAACCTCCGAAGCGACGACCGCAAATCCTTTTCCATGATCTCCGGCCCTTGCCGCTTCGATCGCGGCGTTTAACGCGAGTAAGTTGGTCTGATAGGCGATGTCCTCGATGATACCGATCTTTTCCGCGATTTGTTTCATCGCCTTTACGGTTTCAATGACGGATGTTCCCCCTTCTTCCGCGTCTTTGGACGACTTGGAAGAAATCTGCTCCGTCTGACGGGAATTCTGAGCGTTCTGATCGATGGACGCCGTCATTTCTTCCAGGGAAGAAGTCGTTTCCTCCACGCTCGCGGCTTGTTCCGAAGCGCTTTGACTCAAAGAGTTTGCGGTAGACGAAACCTCGCTTGCGGAAGTCACAAGACTCGAAGAACGAATGATGATATCACCGATGATTTCACCCAATTTGTCCATCGTCGTATTGGAATATTCTTTCAACTTTCCGAAAGTACCGTGATATTCGTTTGTGATCTTTTGGGTAAGATTGCCCGCTGAAATTCTTTCCAACGCTTCCACAACTTCGCTCAGTCCGCGATTGCTGACTTCCAAAAGTTGGTTGAGAGACTGACTGAGTTTGAGAAAAAATCCTGTTTGAGAATCCAGTGAAATCCGAGTCGTAAAATTTCCTTTCGCGGCTGCGTTTACGATTCCTTCCACTTCTTCCTGAACCGCTAGTTGGTTCGTAACGTCCGACCATTCCACGACGGAGCCGAGTCTTTTGCCACTCGTGTCCAAAATCGGATTCGCGATCAGATCGAAAGTCCTTCCGCCGATTTTGATCGTAGCTTTGTGAATCCCCGTAAAATTGCCGAGAACTCCTCTTTGATGCGCCGGGTTTTTATGAAACTGATCGATGTTCGATCCTACGAGATTCCTAAGATTGAAATGAGCGAATTGTTTTTTGATGTCCGATTCCCCGATTTCAAACATCTGAATCACCGCCTTATTCATATAACGAATATTGAATTCGTTATCGGCGATCATGATGTTGGTGGAAGTATTGTCTAAGGCGACCTTGACTCGGATCAGTTCCTCGTTTTCGATTCTTCTCAGTTCTTGGACTTTGTTCTGCTCGGTTACGTCGGTCCATTCCACCACGGTTCCGAGTTTATTACCTTTAACGTCTGTGATCGGATTGGCGATCAAGTCGAAATCCCTGCCTCCGATGGAAATGGAAGATTTAAAGGTTCCGGTAAGTTGGTTCAATAATCCCCTTTGGTGAGCCGGGTTTTTATGAAAGGAGTCTATATTCGTACCCATCAAAGCGCTTAGATTGAAATTCGAAAGTTGTTTTTTGATATCCGTCTCCGCTTTACCGAACATTTCCCGAATGGCTTTGTTCATATAAACGACATTGAAATTCCGATCCGCCATCATGATATTCGTGGTAACGTTATCCACGGCGGTTCTCATTCTTAAAAATTCCATTTCCAAGTTGAGAATCGTTTTGTGACTGAAACGGTTGAACCACCATAAAAAGGAAATTAAAAGAATCGCAATTCCGGAATATTCCACAATCGTAATCCAGAAATGATCATCCGTTTCCGTCGTAGCGGTCGACGGTTTTTCGGTCTTTTTTATGATCTCTTCTAAAATTTCGGAACGGGAACGTCTGAAAGAGGATAGGTCCGTAAAAAATTCGGATTTTAAAAAGATCGGAGAATCTTTTTTGAGATCCTTGGAAGAGGAGATTTTTTCCTTCAGATCCCCCGTCGTCGAAATAAGGGCGGTGATTTTTTTATCGAATTTTCGAATTGTAGGATCGTCTTTCGAATTCGACTCGTTGAAAACGGATCTTAGGTTTTTCAGATTTTTTTCTATCTCTTCCAAATTAAAAACAAGGGTTTCCTTTTCTTTTCCAAGCGCCAAATGGAAGGAAAATTCCGAAACCGAAACTTCCGCTTTTAAAAGAGATTCGTTTGCGTTCTGAAAAAATCTAGAACGACCTTCGGAAAACTCTCCGATCTTAGCGGGAACGTTGCGAAAATTTTGAACCGACAGAAACACAAATCCGTTTATGGTGATAGCCAGGCCGATCCAAACGCCTAAATTTTTTCGAAACATTTGATTTCTCCATATTCAAAATTTATAAAATTGATTCCTCTGAAACTACGAACCCGTCTTAACGGCCAAATCCCTGTTTTTTGAATGTTCTTGGTCGCGGATCGAATTGTATAAACCGGGAACGTCGAGTATAAACGCGATTTCTCCGCTTCCCAAAATGGAAGTGCCGCTAAAAACTTTTACGTCCTTGAAAATTTCCGCCATAGGACGGATTACGGATTGAATTTCTCCGTGCAAATTGTTGACGACCACGCCGAATGACTTGTCTTCATATTCTAAAACTAATATATTCTCTTTTACGAATGTTATCGTTTCCAGGGAAAGGAATTCGGAAAGATGAAGAACCGGTAGGAGTTCTCCGCGCAGATTGACGGTGTCCGAAGAAGAACCGTTAAAAACGACTTTCGATTCCACGGTTTCCCGAACCATCTGCATCGGAACGATAAAGAATAAACCGGAGGCCTTGACTAAAAAACCGTCGATGATGGCGAGAGTGAGAGGCAGACGAATATGGAACGAACTTCCCCGATCCTTGGCGGTTTGAATCTGAACGGTGCCTCGGAGTGATTCTATGTTTTTCAGGACGACGTCCATTCCGACTCCTCTTCCGGAAAGATTCGTGACTTTCTCCGCCGTGGAAAAACCCGGTTGAAAGATCAGGGAAGCGACTTCCGATTCCGAAAGGATTTGATCGCGTGGAATCAATCCCTTTGAGATCGCTTTTTCCAGGATTTTTTCGCAGTCCAAACCTTTTCCATCGTCGCTGATTTCTATAAGAATACTTCCCGTGCCGTGACTTGCTTGGATTCGTAATTTTCCGGTCGCCGGTTTTCCTTTTTGAATTCTTTCTTTGGAAGTTTCGATTCCGTGATCGAGAGCGTTTCGTAGAATGTGTACGATCGGATCGGCGATTTTTTCGATCACCGAACGATCCAGTTCCGTCTCACCTCCGAAAATTTCGAGTTCCACTTGTTTATCCAATTCTTTGGAAAGGTCGCGCACAACACGTTTGTATTTTTCGAATAAATCCGAGATCGGAACCATCCTGAGACTCAACGCAAATTCTCTAATTTCGCTGACGAGTCTATAAAGAGATTCCGAACTTTCGATCAGCTGCGTATTTTCCGTATCGACGATCCTTCTACTGAGGTTCGCTTCTTGGGTGATCAATTCTCCCACAAGAGAGATTAACGTGTCAATTTTGGAAGAATCGACTCTCAGAGTTTTTGTTTGTATCTTGAGAGTTTCCGCTTTCTCGCCGGATAAAGGAGAAGGAAGTTCAAATGGAGAATGAATGTCTTTCGAGGAAGATAACGTTTCCGGGGAAGAATACGATTCTACCGAATGAAGGAATGTGTACGAGAGTTTTTCAAACTCTTCCGGCGCGAGTACTTTTTGAATTTCGAGGGCGTTTAGATAAACTTCTTTTCCGAGAGGGAAGTTTTCACAATTTTCCGCAAAGAGATTCAAACTACATTTGGGAGGAAGGATTTTTAGGTAACTTCCTTCTTTCAAAAATTCTAATGTAGAATGAATCTCCTTTCCATCCGTTGAAGAATCGTATGAAATTTCAAAACCCAGATAGGAATGTTCGGGATTGAAGTCCGACCAATTCGGAACGGATTCGGGATAAACAAAAAGATGTTCGATCTTTCCGGATTGGGATAAGTATTGAATAAACGTATACGGGTCCATGCCGGATTCGAAAAGATGCGAATCGGGAATCAAGGTGATCTGCCAATGCGCGGAACCGGAAGGAACGTTTAAATCGCCGGAAGAAATTTGTGAATTTTTAGAGTCTGTGTCTCTATTAGATACGGCGGAATCGTTGGAAAGATTTTCCGAAAGCAACGTTTTAACGAGTGATATGAGATCGGCTTGTTTGCGAGAAGTTTTGGCGTCGATAGGCGCTCCGTCGGAGGCAACAAGATTACGGATATGATCGCAGGCTAAGAATAAAAATTCGATTCCTTCTTTGGTGAGATTTTGTTTACCCGAACGAATCCGATCCAAAAGGGTTTCGACTTCGTGCGTGAATTTTTCTATCGGTTCGTAACCGAACATTCCCGAAGTTCCTTTGATCGTGTGAATGGCGCGAAATACGGAATGGATCCCTTCGACGTTTTTGGAATCCTTTTCCAAGATCAAAAGATTGGATTCCATGGACGAAAGCAATTCTTCCGATTCTGAAATGAACGTAGCTCTTACTTCTGAAAGATCCATTCTTAGTCCTTGTTCGCTCCGTATCGAAATGAAAATTCTTTCATAGTTTCGTTAGAAAGTTTGATCTTATCGTTTAAAAAAGAAGCGAGCCCGTAGAGATCGATCAGCCTCAAAACGTTATGGCTGTGATTGATCAAACGGACGTTTTTATTTCGCCGTTGTGCTTCCTTTTTGAGTGCGAGAAGAATCTGTAGACAAGAAGTGTCCATCTTTTGGACCTTAAAAAGATCGATTTCTAATAAAGCGGGAGAATCTTTAAGGACGGAATCTAGATTTTCCTTAAATTCGGAGGCCTCGTAAATCGTAAGTTCGCCTTCGATTGCTACTTTCAAACCGAAAACGTCCGAATCTTCCGACTTCGATCGGACATCCTGGAAATCTTTATATAATAAAAATGGCATATAACACTCAGGGTAATAATTTATGAATCGTTTGAACGAGTTCCTCGGGGGAGAAAGGTTTTGTGAGCCAAGCGCGCGCTCCCGCGGCAAGACCCTCGCTTTTTACCTCGGCCTGGGATTCGGTGGTAAGCATGATGATGGGAGTGAATTTATTTTTCGGATCTTTTTTGATTTCTTTTACGAACGTGATTCCGTCCATGTTCGGCATGTTCATATCGCTTACGATGAGATCCACTTTATCGTTTTGTAATTTATCCAGGCCGTCTTGTCCGTCTACGGCCTCTAAAATGGAAAAATCCGAATTGCTTAGATGCAGATTGAGTATCTTTCTAAAAACCGCAGAATCGTCCACGATGAGAATTCGTTTCATTCTTTCTATTCTCCTGATTAAATGAGGGGGATGAAAATTTCCGCGAGCACACAAAGACTCACGTCTTCGGATGTATGGTCGTTTGCGTTGTGGATAAAAAACAAACCGTGATGTTTGCGGACGATATGATCCACCGCGGTCAATCCGAGGCCGAGACCGAACTTTTCCAGATGACTTACGTTTTCGACCGGCGGATAAATTCTGAAAAAAGGTTGGATCACGAGTTGTTCAAACTTTTCAGGAATTCCCCCGTAAGGTTTTTCATCCACTCGATTTTTAAACGTTATACAGAAATAACTCTGGTTGATATTCGCAAAAATATCGATCTGAGAGTTGAAGGAGCAGTATTTAAACGCATTGAGAAGCAATTCTTCCGTAGCAAGATATAAAAGAGAAAGGTTTACGTTTACCTTATATTCTTTTTTAAAAACGGGGAGTTTGACGGAAACTTTTTTCGATTGTAGGAAAGAATTTAAACCCTCGGGAAGTTCCTTTATTTTTTCCAAAATTTCCTTGGTGGAAACGACACAAGATTCTAAGTTTTGATCGATCAGATTCAACAGCTTTTCAAGGCCGAGGAGCATGTTCTTCGTGACTCGATTGTTCGTAAGCAGCAGATCCAAAATTTCCTTATCTACCTTGTAAAAATTTCCTTCCTGAATTTTAACCGAATCGATCATATCCAAAAGACTGGTCATAGCGCCGATCCCGCTCCCTTGGGAAAGGGACGTTTTTAAACTATGAATCGAATTCTTTTCGAAAGACTCGCTGTCGGATTTGCGGATCGTTTCCTTATAAGTAAGCCATTCGAGTTGGTTTCGTAGTTTCTGACCTTCTATTTCGGCCAGATTCTCTTCCATATTCTTCAGATAACAATAGTTCAAAGCCTTTTGAAGGACTTTGAGGAAAATCTCGGGATAGATCGGTTTTAAAATATAATCGAAAACTCCGAGTTTCATGATCTCGATGATTTTCTCGTTGCTGTCGATTGCGGTTTGAACGAGAACCACCGCGTTAGGATAAATCTCTTTAAGTTTAAGGAGAAAGGTTCCTCCGTCCATCACGGGCATCATCAGGTCCAAAATAAAAAGCGAATATTTCCGATCTTCGATTTTTTTCAACGCCTCGGCTCCGTTAGGCGCAACCTCGTGTTTTACGCCGAGTTCGTCGCATAAACTTTCCAGAAGAATGCTATTTTCTTGTTTGTCTTCGACGATCAAAATAGGGTCGTTCGGAATTTTATGAAGAGTATTCTTCTTTTTCAGTTCGATCTCCAAGATATATCTCCTTTTCAATCTCAATTAAAATCGATTTCAACTTATCTAAAGAAAACGGATTCTGGATCGTATAATCCGGGAAGAACGGAAGCAGATCTTCCTGAAAGGGAAGCGGAATATCCGCGGTTTCCAAAAGAACCAAATGTCTAAATTTGGAATCCTCGTTTAAAATCGTTCGCAAGGATTTGACAACTTCAGTTTCTTCCAAAAGCAGTCGCGTATCATATAACAATACTTTATGGGGATCTTGAGGTATTTTGGAAAAATCTTTCACGGTACGGAGCGCAATGAACTCTTGAGAGTTATATAAGAAATACTTTTCGATGGCTCGGTCATAGATTCTATCCTGAATCGCGAGAAGAACGGGTAAGGATTTAAGTTCGGTCGGATAAACGGGTTCCTGAAAAGCCGTGTCTTGACGGTAGGATCCGGTCTGAAAGTTTGAATCGAAGGCATTCGAGTTTTTCGAGTCGGGAGAGAATGGAAGGAAAACGTTAAACTTGCTTCCGTTGCCGAGTTCGCTTTCCACTTCGATAGAACCCTGGTGGGCCTCTACGATTTTTTTTACGATCGGCAAACCCAGTCCGCTTCCTTCGTATGCGGCTCGATCCTCTCCTTTAACCTGATGGAAAGTTTCAAAAATTCTATGGATTTCATCCTGAGGAATTCCGATTCCGGAATCCTGAATCGAAAGTTCGAAACTTTCTTCGAGTTTTTTTAACGTAATCAGAATTTCACCGGAAGAATCAGTAAACTTGATCGCGTTTCCGAGAAGATTGAGAATCACTTGTCGGATTCGTTTCGGGTCCGCTTTGATTTCAAAATCGGCGTCCACCGGGAAAAATTCGAAAGTCATTCCGATCTTTTTTGTGATCGCCTCGCCCAGAATCATTTCGATCGACGTTGAAATCAGTTCCTTGAGATCGAAATCGGATTCGTTTAACACGAGTTTACCGGCTTCGATTCGGGAAAGGTCGAGTATATCATTGATGATGTTCAGTAGATGAACCCCGGAATGAAAGATCAGGTCCTTGTATTTGTTTTCCCTTTCCATTTCCTCCGGAAGTTGCATAAGTCTGGAAAATCCTATGATGGAATTGAGAGGTGTTCTAAGTTCGTGACTCATGTTTGCCAAAAATTCGGATTTGGTATTGTTCGCTTTTTCCGCCATTTCTTTCTGAAGATTCAGTTGTTCGGTTCTTTGATTTACTAGGACTTCCAGTTTTTCCCTATGAACTTTCAATTCTTCTAATACGTTTTTTCGTTCTAGAAATACGCTGATCAAATCCACGAAAGTTCTAATCGTAAAAATTTCCTCTTTGATTACGTTGGTCGTTTTAAAATTCTCGAATCCGGCAAATCCGAACCATTCGTTGGAAACAAAAAGGGGAATTAATGTGACGGAACGAATTTCCCTTTGATTGAAAAAAATTTTTTCGTTTTCCGGAAATTCGCATACGTTTCCCTGAAGATAACCCCCCGAAGAAAAAATTTTTTTCCAGCGAGAATAATCTTCTTTGTAAACGATAAAATCGGTAGTAGGGATTTTGGACGTATCTAAGGAAGGATCGTTTACTTCCAGAAAAAGTTCCGCTGAATCCGCGTTTTCCGAATTCTTAAAAAGATAGAGCCGTTCGGAATCCACGAATACGAGAAATTGTTCCATTGCGTATTTTAGAATTTTAAGTTCTACTGATGTAGAAAGAAGGATTTGTGTAGCCGAGGTAATCCCCATTTCCAAACGAAGATGTCTCGTAACCGATTCTCCCTTTTTTACTTTTTCAGTGATGTCCCTTTGTATTGAGATGAAGTATAGGATTTTCCCCGAAGGATTCCGAATCGCGGAAATATGCCATTCCACATTGTAGGGACTTCCGTCTTTTTTATAATTGATCGTTTCTCCCGAAAAATCCCTTCCTTGAGTCAATGCCCGTTTTAAATCCCTCATCGTTTTTCGATTTGTCAAAGGGCCTTGGAGTATCCGCGGGGTCCGACCGATTAAATCGGTTTTCAAATAACCTGTCATTTTACAAAAAGCTGGATTTACAAAAATGATCTTTGGTCCCGGAGGTTCCAGTTGTGTGTCCGTGACCAATATGGAATCCGAAATCTGATTTACTAGAATTTCATAAAGTTCTTGTGAATGTTCGAAGTTTTCCAGGTCTCGTTCCACGACGGAGTAACATCCGTAGTTCTATAAAAAGATCAATAATTTTATTATTCCGGAAGGTTATAGATATTAAAAAAGTAAGAAATTCTAAAGTAAATTTTGGATTCACTGAACGGAATTGGATTTTGGTGGAATTGGAAGGAAAAATCGAAAAATGAATCCGGATTTTGTCTCATAAAAATCGATCCTAAAATGTGGGAACTCCTGCATTTCAAGGGGAAGATAGGGGTTAACAGGAAAACATGACTGTAAAACTTGGGCTAATGTTCGTAAAATCTAGGAACTCCTATCTTTAATTCCCCCGAAACATAGGAGTTCCTAGATTTCCAGCGGCGATCAATTGGCATCAGGCCGGGATGAGTTTTAGAAATCAGGGTTCAGGATTTTAAACCGTCCACCGATTTCCGACTTCTAAAATGAATCCACTCAACACATTTGATTTTTTAGCTGAGTAAAATTCCCGGAAGTTTAAAGTTCATGGAATCTTCCCTGGAACCGGGATACAATTCCACTTCCGTGTTCGGATAAAAGGTTTTTAATTTGGAAATGATTTCGTCCACCAGAACCTGAGGGGTGGAAGCTCCTGCGGTCAAACCTAAAATTCTAATTTCGTTATTTTGAATGTATTCTTTGGAAAGATCGTCGGCTCCGGCCACCTTAAACGAATGCGGTTTGGATTTTTGAGCGAGTTGTAAAAGACGCAACGAATTGGAACTGTTGTCCGCTCCAATCACGAGCATTGCGTCGATACTTTCCATCATCAAGGAGACCGCTTCCTGTCTTTCCGTCGTCGCGTAACAAATATCGTCTTTAGCGGGATGTTCTACGAACGGAAACGTTTTCGATATTTGGTCCACGATATTTTTCGTATCGGCTACCGAAAGGGTCGTTTGCATCAGATAGGTAAGCGGTTTGTTCGGATCGATTCTTTTCTTGAGCACGATTACGTCTTCTGGAGATTCCACAAGAAACATCTCCGCTTCCCCCATGGTGCCGATCGCTTCGTCGTGCCCTTCGTGCCCGATGTAGATGATCTGGTGCGTGTCTTTAATCCTTCTCGCTTTGCGATGAACTCTCGTAACGAGAGGGCAGGTTGCGTCTCCGATTTTCATTCCCCTGTGTTTGGCGGCTTCTACGACGGAAGGCGCGACCCCGTGTGCGGAAAAAACGACGGTGGCTCCGTCGGGCGCCTCGTCCAGATCGTTGATAAAACGGATTCCTCGTTTTTTCATATCTTCCACCACACGGCGGTTGTGTACGATTTCTTTACGAACGTATATCCTTTCTTCGGAATTAGCCTGGACCTGTTCCACGTAAGAAATCGCATATTTTACCCCGGCACAAAATCCCCTGGGATTGGCTAAATAGATCTTTTCTAACATGATCGGCTCCGTCTTGGTTACCATTCTTCGAAACCGGCGGCGGGCAAAGAATCAAAAAACTCTTTTCTGAGATCCGTTTTCCACGACGGAAAATGAAGAGCCGAAACATTTCTCCGCTTCCTTAAGAGCTCGAAAATAGGTCACTATTTCCCAACTTCGTTGTGAGCCACTCGTAAACTCAACCTCGCTCTCTACGGATCGCTCGGTAATGCTCTGCTGCTCGTTGGCTGAAACGCTCTCTCCTATGTTTCTTGTGTCAAGCCCTCCCGCTATTTTTTTTTACATAAGACCATATTGGGCTAATTTTCGATTTAATATATTTTCGGGCATAGAATT
>NZ_ANIK01000068.1 GCF_000347175.1 Leptospira alstonii serovar Sichuan str. 79601 | reverse complement strand
ATACGGAATAGAAGAGTTACTTCGAGTTTGTAGTCATCAAAAGGTTCATCTTAACCCTAAAAAAACTAAGGATTTGGGGAAAGTAGAGACTAAATATAGAATTAAGCCTAATTCCAGTATAAAGCACTCGGATTCCAAATATTTGCTTAAAACAGTCGATTCCTTCAAGTATATACCGCCCACTCCAAATGGAAGAATTCGCAGAGATTTTAGTAATTCAAGGAAAAGAATCGATGTAAAGTTCCGCAATCTACTAGAGAAAAACGAATTCTATGAGTTAAGACAGGCGCACATAGACTATTTAGATTTCATGATTAATGGATCAAAGCATAGAAGACTAAAAGAAAAATACTTTAATTCATTATCCTATATGCTTTGGAACAAGATAAACTATGAATCGGAAAGCTATTTAAATAGTGATGAATGGAGATTTTTAAAAGATAGAAAACCATTGATAAGAATATTGTCACGCTGGGCGAAACTCGGAATTGCAAAAGTAACAAAAGTTAAAACCAAAGCCTTTGATGAATTCGAGCTAAAGGTTCAGAAGCTTATTCCTATATTACCGGATGTCCTTTATACTTACGATCGAAGTGATTTTTTAAATTATAAGGAACAAAGTAAGAATATCAAAGTTATTATGATACCGACTCAGGTTGGTTCTAAAAGCAAATACGGACTTACAAAAAAAGAACGGGATAAATTGATAAGGGGTAACAATGGGAAATTTCAAAACAAAAAGAAAAGACACTGAAAAGATTCGTTTTGGAGCTAAGGAATTCTGGGAAATACTTAATCGGCAAGAAAGAAAGTGTGCATTGTCTGGAAGAATATTAACCGAATTAAACACTCAGTTTGAATTAGTTGATCCCCATAGAACAAAGGATAAGGGATCGCTTGATAATATTTATGCTGTTGATAAAGCTCTCTCTTTCGTAGCTCGACACTATTCAGATAAAGAGATCATTAAGTTAGCAATTGAAATTGTTAAGTATAGAGGAAAAGACGTTAACACCGAACTAAAGAAAATTAGGAAGTCGGTAAAGTGAATTCTATCCAGTCTTATTTCCCACCTTACAAAATATTGAGACTCATAATGCTTTTTAGGGGTAGATTAATGGACAGAGTAGAAAAAGCTGAGAATAGGAACTTAACTTCCAAACAATCAGCAACTTGGTCCAGTTGTCTCATCAAAAATAAAAGTCGAATTAGAAATAGGATTCTAAAAAAAGAGAATCGGTTACCCAATGATGGCTGGCAAAATTTGATCACAGATCAAAGGGCAAAATTTAAAAGACTCTACAATGACGAATACGCATGGCGAGTTCTCGAATACGAAACTCTAGAAAGATTAAATAATTGGATATTTCCTCAAGAAACCGGTTATTTATGGAAAGCCGCAATATCAAGACAAACTAAAAAATTTAGAATGCGGAGTGAAGTTCTTCAAGTTCAAACTCGGGGAACAAGATACAGATTTATCGAGGTCCAAAGAGCTAAAAGGAAAAAATTGATATCAAACAAATTAAAAATAGAAACATATTGGAGCCTCTGCTTTGAAGGACAGAAAATGAAATTGGACAGGTATTTTAATCAAGGATGGATTGATAGGATTAGTGATCAAAAGCGAAAGTTATGGAGGATCTTGTCACATTAAAGTTAAGGAAGGGATTCTCTGAATTTCATTAAAAAATTGTCAGATTGACTTAATATTCAATAGAGAAATTACGAATAAATAATATGCTTTATTTGATCCAATTTACGGAATTAGATACTCGACATATTTTCCCACAACGACGAGAAGAATCATTTTGCCAAGAGATTGGTCGATCTAATTTTCAGATCGAAGAAACTTTGGAGTTTTTAGAGGCTGAATACCTGAATCAATATTACCTTTTTAAGAATAATAAATCTCCTATTTGTAGTGATTGTATAATTGCTGCAAATGAAATAGAGATATAATACCCTACAAAATAATCTAAATTCCGGAGAAATACATTTCGTTCTTAATAGTAGGCAATTTAATTGGTGGAATTAAAACTAACCTTCCAGTCTGAAGACGGGAATATTTTGCTATGAGAAACCATTATACAACTTGATCAATGAAGTAGGTTACTCTACAAAAGATTCAGAGAATAAATCTTCAATTGAATCATCAGAATTTAGACCTAAGTCTGTATCAAAGTTTCCAGAATCAATTGGGTCTCTGTTCATTTCAAGTTGATCTCGTAAATATTCGTCAATGCTTTCTTTAAGTTCATCGATTCCATAATAATAAGAATAATTTCTATAACCTTTTAATCCGATTTCATTAGACAATGTTCTAATTTTAGATTTAAGTTTCGACTCCAATTCTGAGAGTAAGGAACTACTATCATCATTAAGATCGAGTCTTGAAATTAAATTTGCATCTTCGACGTATTCTTTGATGCGAGAGCTGATAAAACGATGTTTTGATTCTATTAACAGCTTTTCTAAATTGTGTCTCTTTATGTAATCATCAAAATTTAGAAAATAATATTCAAACAGATTGTGAATTAATGAGTAGTGATATGAAGATGAGAATTTTCTCAATGTAATATTAATTAATGAATTCCAATGAGTTTGGAAAAATTTATCAAAAAAATTATTTTTTTGATAAATTGTAAGTTTAATTAGTTCGAATAATTGGAAGCTTGCAATATCTTTTATGTTTATGGTCTTAAATAGAGGTTCCAGGAAAGGTTCTATAATTTTGAAATTAAACAAATTAATGGAATGGAACAGGATGTCTAATTCCACGGAAAAATGGTAAGAAGTGTTATTTGATTTTAGAATGTCTATATTGGAAATGAAGTATTGTAATAATTCTGAATATTCAAATTCGTAAATTATAATATAGTTCTTGTCAGATGAATGGAATCTAGATTTGAACCCTTGATAAGAAACAATTGAAAATAACAATAATTTCTTGTGGGCAGCGTTATTCGCTTCATTGAAGTAGCTGATTAAAAAGTCTCCTAATGATGGATTGTATAAAGAATATTTTAAGATATCTTTCTCGTTAGAGAGGATTCGTGTTTTTATGAACCCATCTTGAAGCGTTTTTACTGATTTGATAAAGCTATTATGCACAGGAATGAAGTTTCTGAATTTAAATTCAACTTTTAATCTTTGGGAATAGCCGCATTCGACTAAAGAATGATTCGTTTCTTGGCCTAATAAGAAAATTGTATCAACTAACATTCTTGATTCATCATCAATATGAACGGAGTAATGAAATTTCCACAATTCACTTGGGTTGTCTAGGTTTTTAATAACAAATTCATTAATATATTTATCCAAAGGAATGCTATCTACATTTAATGGATTAGTAAAATATTCAATTAAGCGTGGAGTGTAGTTTCTATGATTAATAACAAAAAGGTAGCTCTTTTCTTTCAAAAATTGATTTTTGAAATCAGGGTTTATTCTACTGAAGGATAAATGTTTATATAAAATCCGCGCTTTTTCTAAGTTGGAATATTGTGCGATGTTTAGTTCATATTTCGATAAAGAAACTTTTGCTCTATTGAATCCTTCGTAAATTTGGAGGGCGGCATTAAAAAATACTGTTCTTGAAGTGAGGATCATTAGTTTATTTTTTGTATTTTTAATTTTCTCAATGAAATTAACAGTCTTCCTTTCTTTTGTTGAAGAAAGTAATTCTGGGATAAAAGATCCTAAGAAATCATCGAATAAAATAATCTGTTTTGAGTTAGGATCTAAGGAAAATAAAGTTTCGGCCTCTTCGATATTACTATCAACATATATAAGCTTATAATCCTGTGCTAATAATTGAAAAGTTATAATGTTTGCAAGAGTGGTTTTTCCAATTCCCGGAGGACCGGTAAGAATAAGGAGTTTTTCTTTGTGGCCCTTCAGGAAAAATCATGGGTAAACGTCCAAACCGCCTAAATGAAAGAGAATAGCGACGCGGAAGAAATCGAAATTTCTGAAGCCTCTTGCATTCGATTTAATTTTCTGAATACTTGAATTAATACTTTCCGAACCAGCGTTTGTGATTCGATGAGCGAAGTAGGTAAGGATGTATTTAATGTTTTTATAAAGCATCTTAGCGACTTTAATAATAGGTTTAAGTTTAGAATGAGTAGCCCAAAAATACCAACGTTTGAAAAACTTTTCCGCATTACCTTTATAGCGGTAAGACCAAAAATAACGAAAGGCTTCTTTTATCTGCCATCCTTTCCCGACTTTATACAGATTTAGTTTAAGAGAATTGAAAGCTTCCTTTTGCTTATCAGAATAATTTTCTTGGTTCGTTAACCATAG
>NZ_ANIK01000067.1 GCF_000347175.1 Leptospira alstonii serovar Sichuan str. 79601 | reverse complement strand
CTCCTAAGGAATTTAAATATCTGTAAAGTGGATACCCGGTTACTCCTGCTTCGTAACAACAATGTATTTCGTTCCATTCCGATTTCAGTTTGGTTACAAATTTTTTAATCTGAACCTCATTATGCTTTATCTGTTGTTCTTTCACCAGTTCCTTTGAATTGCTCGTTAAATACGCGATACTGATCGTTTCTTTGTGGACATCCATTCCTACATATACTTTTCTTTTCATTACGTTCCTTCTGTTGGTTTTCTTGTTTTGTGGTAAATGCTTCGCATCTAACCCACGGTTTTCAAGCCGAGAAGGGGCGCCATTTTGTCTAAATCGTAACCTTTCGGTTTTTGGCAATGAAAGATAAGAACCAAAATTACAAACAGCAAACGTTTTTCGTTTCTCTTTTTTACGAAGTGCGAAAAACGCATATTCAAAAATTCTGCAAATCCCTTCTTACGACTTTGATCTTTCTCGAATGTTTCTTTGTTTCCACCTTAACAATTTCCGCCCAAGAAAATTTTACGGGCTGCGACAAACCCGAAGTGCGAAAGGATCTTCCTTTTCCGATCGATCGCGTCAAACAGATGTGTAAAAAGGATCTCGATAACAAAAAAGAAGGCTGGTATCCTACCGGACTTCCTTTGATCAATTCCGATCCGAACGAAGGAATTGGATACGGTGTCAGAGTTTACGGATATAACAACGGAAAAAAGAGCGATCCTTTTTTCGAATATACTCCGTATCGACTTCGTTTTTTCGCTCAATATTTTAATACGACAAAGAACGCGCAGTATCACCAGTTGAGCTTGGATATGCCTTATATCGTAAACACTCAGTGGAGACTTCGCGCGGACGCGTTTCTTACGATTACTCCGACAACCTTGTATTTCGGAGTGGGCGAATCGACTTTAAAACCTCTTACGTATCAGGAACGAAATCAACCCGGCGGACCTCAGATTACCAACGCACAGTACAATTCTCAGGAATCTACGTTTTTGTATCAGAGACCGGGAGGTCCGGGAGATCCGATCGAACTCGGAGGAAGAATTTATTCAGGAGTCCAGGCCGGTCCGGGTTTTAACGTGACCGATCGAATGTACAACCGTTATGCGATCCAAACTCCCCAGTTGAACTTCAGTACGGAACGATCCTACTTTCACGGAACCGTAAGGCTCGTGGCCGGATTTCGTTTTTCGAATAACATCGTGCAGGCGAGCGACGGCAGGTTCGTAAAGTCCGTCGATCCGGTTTTTGACGGAACCCCACTCAGCAATTCGGGCGAGGTTCCGAACGCAAAGACAAGACTCACCGAAGACGCGGAAGCCGGAAAAATTTCGGGGTATCACGGAGGATTTGTGAATACCGCAAAAATCGGTCTTGTGTATGATACGAGAGATTTCGAACCCGATCCGAATTCGGGAATGTTTTTGGAAGCGACTTACGAGAAGGCTACCAAAACGATCGGTTCCGATTTTGATTTTCAGAAATATTTCGGACACGCTAAATTCTTTTACAGTCCCTTTCCAAAGACGTTTGAAAAGTTGGTTTTTGCTTCCCGGTTCGGTTTCGGAATTTCGGACGGGGATGTTCCGTTTTTTGAATATAGAAATCTTTGGGGGACGGAAAACACCGTCTCCGGACTGGGGGGACTAAGGACACTTCGAGGTTACAAACAGGATCGATTTGTAGGGCGCGCGATGGGTTTCGGCACGTTGGAAGTTCGCTGGAAGTTCTGGGATTTTTCGGTCGGGGGAGAATATTTCGCGTTAAACCTGGCGCCGTTCTGGGACTTCGGTCGGGTCTGGAACGACGAACACAAGACCGGTTTGTCGGATTACAAATATTCTCAAGGGTTAGGTCTTAGAATCGCTTGGAATCAGGCAACGATCATTATGATCGACTACGCGGTTTCCAGAGAGGACAAACAGTTATTCGTCAACTTCAGTCACGCATTCTAATATTATAAAATTTTAAACCATAACTGCTCGCAATTATTTTGCGATTCGTAGAGAGCGTTGCACTCGAGTTTCTCCCTTGATTTTGGGCGATGCGAGGGGCGAAGCGGAAAATTATAGAAATCCCTTCTTCGATCAAAGAACGACCTTTTCGTTTTTGATTTCCGTATCGACCCGGGACGGGTTTCTGTTTTCCGGATAGTCGGTGGAAAAATGAAGTCCTCTGCTTTCCTTTCTGGCGAGAGCGGAGCGGATGATGAGTTCGGCGACGATCACTAAGTTCCTAAGTTCGATCAAAGGATTTGTGATCACGGTCCGATTGTAGTAATCCTTTACCTCGTCGTAGATCAGATCCATTCTTCGTTTGGCCCTTTTCAAACGAAGATCGGAACGAACGATTCCCACGTAGTTGCTCATCGTATTTTTAATTTCGTTTAAGTCGTGAGAAATCAAAACCCATTCTTCCGTATTGACCATTCCTTCCTTGTTCCAAGAGGGAATTTCATCGTGAGTTTTGACAAACTCGGGATTTTCTTTTGCGATTCTTTTTGCGATTCGATTGGAAAACACAAGACATTCCAAAAGGCTATTGGACGCGAGACGGTTTCCGCCGTGTACTCCGGTGCAAGCGGTTTCACCCGCCGTGGAAAGATTGGGGATCGTCGTTTTACCTTCCAAATCGGAAGCTACTCCGCCGCAGAGAAAATGGGCGACCGGAACGACCGGAATTCGATCGGTGGTGATGTCGATTCCGAGCTCCTTACACTTTTCATAAATGGAAGGAAAAGATTCCCTGATCTGAGAAGAAGAAAGATGGGTGACATCCAACCAGACGTGAGCCTCTCCTCTTTTTTTCATTTCCGAGTCTATGGCTCTTGCAACCACGTCCCTCGGAGCCAAATCTCCCATAGGATGATACCGTTTCATAAACGGTTCTCCGTCCTTGTTCAGTAAGATCGCACCCTTTCCCCGGACCGCTTCGGAGATCAAAAAAGAATCCCCGTCCTCGTGATAAAGCGCGGTCGGGTGGAATTGGTAAAATTCCATATTTTTAATGAGCGCTCCGGCCCTGTAGGCGGAAGCGACCCCGTCTCCGGTGGCGATCTTAGGGTTGGTAGTATGGGAGTAAACCTGTCCGGCCCCGCCTGTGGCAAGAATCGTTTCTTTCGCCAAAATCGGAAACACTTCGCCGGTATGGTTGGAAAGAACATAAGCTCCGTAACAGACCAGTCCTTTCCGTTTCAAATGGTGAGGAGTGATCAGATCCACCAGAGTATGATATTCTAATATTTGAATATTCTGATTTTGTTTGACCACGCCGAGAAGGGTTTTTTCGATTTCCCTTCCGGTTCTGTCGTGAGCGTGGACGATTCGGTTCTTTCCGTGTCCGCCTTCCCTGGAAAGATCGAATTTTCCGGACGGTTCCAAATTGAACGGAACCCCGTAGTTCAAGAGTTCCTTAACCAAGGGAGGTCCTTCCTCCACGAGAACCTGAACCGCCGCCGGATCGCAGAGCCAGGCACCGGCTTCGAGAGTATCTTTGACGTGGTCCTCGAGTTTATCGCCTTCCGCAAAGACGGAAGCAATTCCGCCTTGAGCGTAGTTTGTGTTGGATTCGTAGTCCGATTTTTTTGTGACGATGATAACCGAACCGTAGGGAGCTAATTTTAAGGCCGCAAAAAGGCCCGTGATTCCGCTCCCTAGGACTAAGAAGTCCGTTTTAATTCGGGGCATGTTATTTCTTTTTTTGTGTGTTGATCAGCGCTTCAATGTAATCCAGAGAACGAATCAGTTGATAGTCCGGTTTGATCGGATCGTTTTTATGAGCCGCGATGAATTCGGAGGATTTCCCGTTCTTTTGGGTCCAAGCTTCCAACTTCTTCACGTCAAAAGAACCTTTTTCCTCGGCCGCGGGCGGAAGTTCCGAAAGATGGTTCCACATATTCTCCTCTCTAAATCGGAAAGGAAAGGATCCGTCCTCTTCGGAGGAAATGTCGATGTCGGGTTTAACTCCCACGACCTGAATCGTGTTACCGGAAGGAGAATAATAGCGGGCCTGTGTGAGTTTGATCAGATAGTCGTTTTCGAGAGGCATTAGTTTTTGTACGGTCGCCTTTCCGAAGGTTCTTTCTCCGAGAATGAGTCCTCTTCCGTGGTGTTTAATAGCACTCGCTACGATCTCGGAAGCGGAAGCGGATTTTGCATTGATCAAAACGGCTAACGGTAAATCGGTGATGTCCTTATTCTTGGCATAAGCGTCTTCGGGACTACGGTTCGGACTTTTTGTGGAAACGATCAAACCCTTTTCGATGAACATATCGGCGATATCGATCGCAAGATCCAAGTAACCCCCCGCGTTGTTTCGCAGGTCTAAAATCACCGCTTTGAGTTTGGTTCCTTTTGCCTGGGATTCTTTTTCGAGTTCTCTGTATTTATCCACGATTTCCCGATCCACCGAAGGTCCGTCTTCCGACTTCACAAAACCCGTGAGTTTTATATAGCCGATATGTTCGTGACCTTCGATCAGTTTACTACTGAGATTTTTGATTTCGATCGTATCCCTCACAACTTCTATGTGTAAGGTTCCGGGAACTCCCTTTCTCTGAATGGTAAGCGCGACCTTGGAACCTTTTTTCCCTTTGATCTTTTCCACAACCTTATCCAAAAGAATTCCTTTGATAGACTTTCCGTCCACGGCAAGGATCACGTCTCCGGAACGGATTCCCGCATTGACCGCGGGTCTTCCTTCGAGAGGATTTTCCACCACGACTTCTCTGTTACCGCCTCCGGAAAGGATGGCTCCGATTCCTTCAAAACTTCCGTCTTGAATTTTGGACATGGATTCTTCCCAAGCGGATCTTAGGAAAACGCTGCTATGAGGATCGAGAGAGGAGAGATATCCGTTCGCAGCGGCGAGCATAACGTCGTTCATCGTAAACGGTTCTTTGGACTTTTCCTCGGATTCTCCGAACGGATCCTTTAAGGGAGAGTCCTTGTACTTGTCCAGATTGGTTTCAATGAACGCGAGAATTCGATCAAAATCTTTTTTACTAAAACCGGTCCGTTCCCATTTGGAAGAAAGGACGTTCTTACGGACCTTTTCCCTTTCCACGATCTTTTTGACTTCCTCGTCGTTGACCTTGGACTTGTTCGTATCCTCTTTCAATTTACGGTCCCTGATCTTTTCCACTTCCGCGTAATCTGGATCGAAAAGAAGGAAGGAATCGTCGGTTGAGATCTTGAAGGATTTGCCGGGAAAAATTTCGTCCTTTTCCTCGTATTTTTCTCTTTCCTTGAAATAACTTTCGGGATAGAGATAGATGGAATGGGGAAGAGACAACAACGCATAGATGGCGGCTTCTCGATACGCGCGATTTTTATCGATGTTTTTGTCGATGTAATGCCGGGATACGGTGACGACCACGTTATCAAAATCCTTGAGGGTAAAGTCCGCCTTGACCGGGGACTTGCCGGACGTAGGCTCGCAAAATAGGATAAAAATGGTCAAAAGAGTGGTAAGTAACGACGAAAGCGCGGCAGATCCTTTTTTCAAACTCGTGTCCCTCGGATTTCAGGAAATTTTCGGTTCATTCTCTATTCAAATCTCAAAGTGTCAATCCCTTTGGGTTGTCTTCGTCTTCTTGATTTTCGTTTTCTCTTGTTCAACGGTTTCCATGCCGGGCTCGGGGAGGTTTGCCCTGGAAATGATCCAAGAACAGGCGATTTTGGAATTTTACGGAACACCCGAAGAAAAAGAATCCTCCGTTAGACTTCTTAGGGCCAGTTGTCGATCCTTGCACCCCGATCGGGCCTTATCCTGTTACAATCTTTCCATTCTCTTATCTTCCTCAAAAAATTATCCGGAAGCCTTGGAATACGCACTTCGAGCCAGAAAAGCAGATCCGTCCGATAGCCTTTATCGGGACCAGGTTTTTCAAGTCGCGTATCATTTGGAATTAGAACAGGGAGAGGCGATTTCCGTCGACGATGTGGAAAAAAGATATTTCCGAGCGATCAAAAATTGCAAGGAGGGAAAAAAGAACGAAACGCTCGCGGATCTGATCGTACTCGCGGCCTTAAAGGAAATCGGAAGCGAATCCTTAAAAAAAGGAATTTTTGCGGAATGTGTGGGAGAATCTCTCGTCGATATAAAACCGAACGAAACGAATTATACGAAAGAATATTATAAATTTCTTGAGAATTCCCATCCGTATCGGGAAGTCTGGGACGTAAGCGGGGCGGTGCGTAAACAGGACTTGGAAAAGATGCAGTCTCCGAACCGGGAAGTTACAAAGGTTTGGAAGGAATTTCGTCAATCCGTAAGATCCAAAAACAAAGCCCAAGCGGCGGAACATCTAAAGAAGTTCAAAGAAAGTTTGGAAACGATCTCTCAAAAAAATCACAACGCGAGAAATTTGGCGTTATATCTAAAAAAAGCGGCGTTTTACCTGATCCAGGGAGATCCGAACTTCGAAGGATTTAGGCATCTTACGAAAGAGCTTGAAGATAATCCTTAACGCTTCGGTCGATTCCGGTTTCTAAGGCTCTGGAAATCAGCCTATGACCGATGGAAACTTCCTGAAGACCCGGCAGCCGGGAAAAAACTTTCAGATTTTCGTGATCCAAATCGTGACCCGCGTTAATTTCCATTTTTTGATCCAAAATGATTTTGGCCGCGGGTACATATAAGGATTCAAAAGATTTTTTTCCTTCCTCCGGAGAACGATCGAACTCCTGTGCAAAAGGACCGGTATAAAACTCCACGCGGTCCGCTCCGGAAAAAGAGGCCGATTTTAGATTTTCGAGATCCGTTTCCACAAAAAGCGAAACGCGGATTTTTTCTTTCTTTAGAATTTTAGAATATTCTTGAAGGATTTCCATATCTTTTTCGAAATCGAATCCGTGATCCGACGTGATTTCTCCCGGAGTCACCGGAACCAGGGTCGCCTGATCCGGTTTTGTATCGAGGAGCAAATTCAAGAAACGGGGGGAGGGTTCCCCTTCGATATTGTATTCGATTTTTGTTTTGTTCCTTTGATTGTAAGCGTCGATGAATTCTTTTAAGGAGAATACGTCGTCCTTTCGAATATGTCTTTCGTCTTCCCTAGGATGGACGGTAATTCCCTGCGCCCCCGCTTGCAGAACCAAATTTGCGAAATACAAAAGATTTGGAATGTTTCCGCCTCTCGAATTTCGGAGGGTTGCGATTTTGTTGATATTTACGCTCAGTTTTACTTTCAAAAACTTTCTCCCCGGATGGACTTTCCATAATAAGAAATTTTCGGTTTCTCTTGGAACCCGAAAAAACGGAAAAATCAAAAGATTCTTTCCTTGCGTTTCTTTAGAAATCGGTTAAGGTTTTCGCCCGTCCTTCAAGTAGGAGATTAAATTATTTCTGCTTGAACGTCGATACTTCTCTCGTAACATGGTCAATTCCGATGGCAAATAGTAAAAAGACTAAGTCCAAAAAAACTGCCACGGTCGCGGCTAAGAAAAAGGCGACGGCAAAAAAAGTTGCACCCAAAAAAGGGAACGCATCGGCAAAAAAGAAAGTAGAGATCATCAAAAAGGCGCTTTCGAGTCCTTCTGCAAAATCCAAGTCAGCCGCAGTGACCAAAAAGGTTTCCGGAGGAGCGCCCTTAAATCCTCTTGGAAAAAAATGGACCTGTCATACTTGCTCCACGAAATTTTACGATCTCAACAAAGAAGAGAAGATCTGTCCTAAATGTGGGGCGGATCAAAATAAACGTCCCGTGACCCGCACTCGCACCGTTCGTCCAAGAGTCGTCGAGGAAGAAGAGATCATCGACGAAGAAACTCTTGTGGAAGATGAAGAAATGGAATTCACCGAGGAACCTCTCGAAGAGGCCTTGGATGAAGACGATAACGAAGCGGAAGAAACGGAAGAGTAATCTCTTCCCTTGGCTTTTCCGATCTTGATTCTTGCCGCTCCGACCGGGGCGGGTAAGACCTCTCTCATCACGGAACTCGATCCGACTCGGTTCGAAATCCTTTCCTTCGATTCCAGACAAATTTATAAGGATATGCCGATCGGAACCGCGGCTCCCACAAAGGAACAGCAGTCTCGGGTTCGGCATCATCTTGTGGAAATCCTTTCACCCTCTGAAACCGTCGACGCGGGACTCTACAATCGTCTTGCACAAGAGGCGCTTCAAAAAGTTTTGAACGCCGGTAAAATTCCGGTCTTTACCGCGGGCACGGGATTTTATCTCAAAGCGTTTTTGTTCGGAATGTTTCCCGTCCCTGAAATCGACGTTTCCGTACGGGATCGGGTCCTTTCCTTAAGTCGGGAAGAAAAAAGAATTCTTCTGAAAGAATTGGATCCGGATTCTTTGGATAAAATATTTTTAGAGGACGATTACAGATTGGGAAGGGCTTTGGAAGTCAATCTCATGGGAGAGAAATGGTCCCGTTTGAAAATAGATCCGAATACTTCCGCACTTCGCCGATTCGATTTGGACATTCGTTCGGGTATTTTTTTGAATCCGGATCGGAAAGAACTTTATGAAAGAATCAATCGGAGAGCCAAGCAGATGATCGATTGGGGAATGGCGGATGAGGCTTGGAAGGTTCGAGAACGATACGGGGAGTCGTGTCCCGGGCTCAAATCCTTAGGTTATAATTTTGCACTTGAAAATAAAAAAGGAAACTCCAATGTAGAGACATTCCTTGCGGACTTAAGTCAGTCTCATAGGAATTATGCCAAAAGACAGGTCACTTGGTTTCGAAAGGAAAACTACATCCAATCGATGGATCGGTTCGAGGCGCTGGAACATATCAAACATATAAAGTAACGGAAATAAAAAAAGATGTCTGCTAAAAACAATATACAAGACCAACTCTTAAACACTGCCCGAAAGGATAAATTGGATCTTACGATTTATCTCCTGAACGGGGTTCCCTTGAAAGGTAAGGTAGTAAGTTTCGATAATTTTACGATCGTTCTCGAACAGGAAAACAAACAGAGCCTCGTTTACAAACACGCGATTTCCACGATCATTCCCGCTAAGATCATCAAGCTCTACACCGAGGAAACGAAAGACGCAGCGCAAGGATAATGCGATTTTGGACTAAGTTATTCTGGGTTCTGCTTTCGGGATCCGTTGCGGCTCTTCTTTATTTTTGCATCCATCTTCTCAAAGAGCGGGAGTCGCTTCTTGTCGTAGACGGTTCCGATGAGATTTTGGACTATACATCCGGACCGGGTTACGTATTCGAATGGAAGGCGATTCTTCCTTGGCGATACGGCGTGATTCGTTTTCCGATTCACTCCAGACTTTCCGACGTAGGCTTAAACGTGGATCTTTCCTCGGGAATGTTTCCCGAAAATTCTCCCGAGGGAAAGGTCAAGGTCAGGCTCGAAGTCCGGTATTCCCTGTATTCGAACAAAACTTTTGAATTTCTGGAAGCGGCCGGAATTAAAAAGGAAAAGATCGATTCATATATTCATAAAATATTGTATTCCATTTTTCGCAAGAAGGTGGAGGAATTTATAGGTAACCCGAACACTCTCAAGTCCAATTTGGACGGTTATCTCCGGAGCAATTTCACAGCCGACATACTCGCCGACGAAAAAACGTTTCAAACCTTGAATGTAAGAATTTTGGATCTGCAGGTTCCCGAATCCGCGATTATCGCCGGAATTTATAGGAACCAAAATCTTCTTCTGCAAAGGAAATCGGATCTTGTCGCGGCTCTTGGAAAGGCGGAAGCGTACAGAATCGAAGACGACGCGAAAACTTCCGCGCTTCTCAAACGTTTGGAAAGAACGAAGGAATTTCTAACCAAAAATCCGGACATGAAGGAATTTCTGTTTTATGAAAGTATATCCGACAACGTGGAAGTGATTCTGCTTCCTTCGGAGACGATCTTGGGAGAGATCCCGTCTTCTAAAAAGAAAAAGAACGCTAAAAGACCCAAAGAGGTAGAATGAATCAGGACAAACCGGTGGTATTGATTATGGCGGGAGGTAAGGGGGAACGTTTCTGGCCTCGTTCCAGAGTATCCACTCCGAAACAACTGCAGAAAGTATATTCCAACAAAACTCTTTTAAGAGAAACCTTGGAAAGAGCCCTCACCGTGACTACGATCGATCGTATCTATATCGGAACCAACGCGAGTCTGAAAAAATCGATTTTAACTCAGGAAAAAAATTTTCCCGAAAAGAACTTCATCATCGAACCCGAAGGAAAAAACACGGCTCCGATCATCGCCCTTGCATCCTTGTATTTTCAGGCGCAGTACGGAGATCCTCTGCAAGTCGTATTGTCCGCGGACGCTTGGATCCAGCCCGTAAAGGAATTTACAAAAACGATTTCGAAAGCTCTCGAACAAGCGGAAAATCATCTCGTGCTTCTCGGAATCAAACCGAACCGTCCCGAAGTCGGTTATGGTTATATAGAGGCCGGAAAACCGACGGAGGGTTGTTTTGCGGTAAAATCCTTTTACGAAAAGCCGGACGTAAAAACCGCGCTCAAGTATATCAAAAAGAAAAATTTTTACTGGAACCCGGGGATCTTTCTCTGGAAGACTTCCATAATATTAGAAGAATTTAAAGCGTATTCCCCCGAAATTATAGGTCCGCTCAAAGAACGATTTCCGTTTAAAAAAGCGGGAGAACTTCCGGCCGCGTTCAAAATCATCCCTTCCGATCCGGTGGATATCGCGATTATGGAAAAAAGTTCTCGGATCAGAATGGTGGAAGCGAGTTTCGGTTGGGACGACGTGGGTTCTTGGACCTCCTTGGAAAGGGTGATGCCCGGGGATTCGTCCGGAAACAGGCACATGGGAAAGACGATTTTGTTTCATAAGTCTTCCGGAAACATCACTCAGACTCGAAAAGAATTCACTGCGATTCTCGGAGTGAACGATTTGATCGTCGTGGAAGAAGATGACGTTCTGTTTATCAGTACAAAATCCGGAGTAGGCGATATCAAAAACCTAGTCGCGGAGCTCCGTAAAAATAAAACTTTACAAAAGTACACGGAATAGTTTTCTGACAGGAAGGAAATCTAAGGAGTTCTTTAATGCCTTCAGGTAAAAAAAGAAAGCGCAGAAAGATCGCTACTCATAAAAGAAAGAAAAAGAGAAGAGCGAACAGACATAAGAAGAAAAAGTAATCCGTAGATCCTCCTCCGGGCGATTCTTGCCCGGAATCAAACTAAGGACAACCCAGAACCGTTAAGCCCATTTCTATTTCGACCGATACAATCGGTATGGGCTCATTTCAGGATTATTCCGTTTTTCGCAGATGGTGGAAAAAAGAAACACCGCCTGCGAGAGGTTATACGAAATCTTATTCCGCCACAACTCCATCCGGCGACATCTTACAGGCGGATCTCAACTTTCACGAAAAAAAAGTTCGTTTGACTCTCGAAATCGAGGGAGAAAACGGAAAGATATATATCGCCACCGTTAAAGACGGAGAGGTCATTCAGGAAAAAGATCTTTCCAACGGAAGAATGGTTCCTATCCACGCGAAACTCGCGCCGTTTCAGGAAGTATTTTCCTGCCTACCGGACCCGGATCTTTTAAACACACTCGGCGGTCTTTACGGAATTTCCAAACAACCTCTCGGTCACGTCGAAGAAAGAACACGACCTTGGGAAACTTCCAGGCGTTACGATCATATCTTTGGGATCAACCGGGAGAAAACTCTTTGGCAGAGAATTTTTTCGAGGGATCGAAAATACAAAAAACCTTGGATCGTTCGAGTTAAGGAAAGATTTTGGAGCGAGTTTCAAGATTTAGCCCTTGGGGCCTGTTCGGCTCTCGGAATCTATTACGCGTATACCGATTTCTATCTGCTGGGATTTTCACTTGCCGTTTTCGGTTTGCTTTTTGGCGGTTTAGACTGGATGCTGAGAAAAAGAAATCCGCTCTTTGTAAAAGTCCTTCTCTTTATGAGTCTTGGATCCTACTTTTACTACGTCGGATATACCCGGTATTGAGGCAAATCATGGCATCCGAAATCGATCACCAATACATTCTTTTCAGTTTGGGAGACGAGGAATACGCGATTCCCATTTCTCTGGTTGATGAGATTATCAAGATCAATAATTTAATCCGAATTCCCAAAGCGAAAAGTTATTTTGCGGGAATCATGGACATCCGGGGGAAAGTGGTCAAGATGGTGGATCTCGCGGTTAAACTTACGGTTCCAAGAGACGGGGACGCGGTTTACGATCGAGCGATCGTGGTCAAGGTGGGCGGCCAATCCGTAGGAATCATCGTGGACAAGGTGGCTAACGTGGCTTTGTTTCCGCCCGAATCCATCAATCCTCCTCCGCCTTCCGTAAAAGGAATTTCGGGAAGATATATCACCGGAATCGGAAAAAAAGAGGATCGGTTTATCATCATCATCGACGTGGAAAAGATTTTGGGAGCGGAAGACTTGGCCGAATTGGGAAGCAATGTCGGATGAAAAAAGGAACTTTCAAAATCGTTTCGATCGAAGCGGTTCATGTTGGAGTACTTTCGGTTTTTTAGATTCTTACCTTTTAAAAAAGTCGACGATCCTTTTATGCGTATGCCTCGGCCTTGCGGGTTTTGGGGCATTTTCTATTTCTGCGGACGAACAAGATAGACGGTACGATTCTAAAAATCTTTACGATCCTCCTTCCGTAAAAATCACGGAACAGGACTTAAGCGGTCTTCGCCAGACTTTGCAAGATCCTTCCAAGGATTCTATTTCAGAGATACAAAAAATATTGGGCCGGTATTATTCTCAGTTTATCGATTACCGAAGGATCGAAGAGGAAAAACGGCTCGGAAAAATTTTCGACGAAAAGACGAACAGAAACACGATTCGCCTTTTGATTTTGAGCATGTTCTCTAAACTCGCACCTTCTGGAATGATGAGGGATTCTCCGATTTTATTCGAACTCCACATGCTTCTTTCCAAGGAATACGATAAGAAAAAACAAAATGCAAAGGCGATCGAATCGGCTCTTGCCGCGATTCGTTACAGAGACTTCAGTCATACCGAAGAGGAATATCTGGATGAAAGAAGACTTTCCGAAATTTTCGATCCGATTGAAAAACAAGGAGCGCTTTCGCACAAACGATCTCTTGAAAATTTAGAAAAGTCCAAAAAAGATCTGAAAAACTCCAAGGACTTCTATCATCTGTTCCAATCCAATCTTGTTCGCGGACGGGATACGAAAATCACAGAACAAAATCCGAACGGAGGAGCTTTCGAAAGAACGTTAACCGCAACCGAACTTCCCGGCTATAAGGAAAAAATCGCCCGTTCCGAAGACGATCTCAAGATTAAGGAAAAGGAATATAACGATTCCAAATCCGGCGTTTACGAAACGTTTCGAAGGAAAAAATCCAAGGAAGACGCGGATGTCGTTTATTATTTGGCTGGACTCGTTAAACAGGCGGAGGGCGAAAACAAGGAAAGACTGAAGGTGGTGAATCAACTCGGGATTGCGGGAACCGGAATTTTCGTCCTATTCGATTACAAACGGAATACCGACTTTTTTGCGACCGCCGCTCTTTGGGAACTTGTGACCAAACTCGATCCTACGATGAAGGAGCCCGTTTTGGATCTCGCAAAAGAACTAAAAGCCTCGGGTAAAAAAGCGAGAGCGATCGATTTTTATAAAAAATATCTCGAACTCGCTCGCAAGGAAAAAACGGAGGAGTCCAAACTCGCCGATACGTATTTTTCGATCGCTTCCCTTTATACGGAACTCAAGCAGAATGTTTTGGCTTCTTCCTTTTACGAACTCTATTACAAAGCGGAAACCGATTCTAAAAGGAAAATTCCGTTTACCTACGAGCTTGGATCTTTTTTTGAAAATAGAACCGGAGATCTGGAACGCGCGGCTTTTTACTACGCGGCCTGGTTGAAAGATCATCCGAATCCGGAAAACGCCAATCTTCCGTTTGCGGGGCTTTGCGAGCTACATCGCCAGGAATTTCTTGCACAGTTCGGAACTTCCAAATTGCACGCGTATCATAAAAAACCGAGGGAAGAGAAAACCTTTTTGAACGCCGCGATCCTTTCGTACGAACGTCTAAAGGAAATTTACAAAGCGGAAGAAAACAAAAACGCCGCTTTAAAAAAAGAAACGCTGGCGATCAAAAGAAATCTTCTGGAAAAAACGGACGATTCGGTGATGGCTCAGTATCGTCTGAAGGATTTGGATCTTCAGGAATCCACGAGCCGTCTCGAAGTCGTTCGAACCAAATTGAATTCCACTCCGGCGACTTTGGCGATGAAGAAATTGTCGATTCTACTCGAAGAAGAAAAAGATTTTCTTTCCGCAAGAAAAATCTACGAAGACATCGTTAAGATCGGAAATACGACCGAGATCAATCTTTCCTTAAAGAACATCGATCGAATCAATAAAATCCTGGAAGACGGGATCAAAAGGGAACCTCTTTAACTTTAAAGCTTGTCCCAAAACCTGTCGAGCGCCAATAGAAGCGAGACACTGAGTTCCACAAAAATGTAGGAGTTCCCACATTTTTATGAAACTAAAGTCTCACTCCCGGAAGGCCGTCCATAGAGGGAGGCATTTACTGAGTTTCTACGGGTCGTTCGAGGTCGAAAAAACGGGGTTCTTTCGATTTTTACTTCATCGCTTTTTCAATATCGTCGTCGGAGGGAGAAGCAGGGGTTTCTTCTGAGTAAGCCGTAGACGCCGGGCGAACCAAAAACTCGACCTCGTCGATCACGTCTCCTTCGTAGGCGATTTTAAGAAGATACTTTCCCGGACTCAAATCTTGAAAAGATCCTTCGATCGTTTTGGAAATCGGATTCGGTCTTTTTCTAAGAACGTCCATCTCGTTGTATCCGAGTTGAAAACGGCTCAAACTCACATAAGTCTCCGCGTTTTCGGAAATGGATCCTGAAAATCGGTAGATGTAGCGGATGGTTTTGTCGTCCGGAAAAATCAGATTCTTTCTTGTGATCGTATATTCTCCGACGGTCATAATCTTCTTTTCGAGAATATTCAACTTTTCCTCGTCGAGCAAGGCCCAACCGAATTCTCCGGTAGGTTTAAAACAAGCCGACGTTAGACTGAAAATGAAAGTGATCATCGTAATTTTCAGGAGGACGGAAGCCGATTTCATTTTTCTTCCTCGATTACCCGAGCCTTACTCGAAATGTCTTTTTCTTTCGGCGTTTGGTGCGTCGGAGGAACGTTCGTATAAAACGTTTTCCAATGTGCGTTCGGGCGTTCTGAGCGAGGTGTAAAAAAACGGGAAAGGAAACGATAAACCAAGTAGGTCATCAGAATGAAAAGAATCAATTTCATAAGGTTTGCATTTTCACCGGCCGAATTTTCTTTTTGAAAGACGAAGTCTGTACACTTTCAACTCGGTTCGGGCCGTTTCTAATTTGACCCGGGTCTCGCTTCTTGCAATCTGAAAAAAAGGAAATTTTTTTCCCGAGCCTGGCAAAATCGGGTCTTTAGATAAATCCATTCTCGCTGTACATGTACTGCTTGAGGTTTTTGTTTTCTTCCTCCGTTTTTTCGATCTTTGCTTTGACCGCGTCTCCGATCGAGATGATTCCGATCAAAAGCCCTTCTTCTAAAATCGGCATGTGACGGATCCTTTTTTTGAGCATAATGGAAAGAAGTTCGTCCACGTCGTCTTCCGGAGTCATCGTGGTCAAAGAGGTCGACATCACTTCCGAAACTGATTTTTTAAAGAAGTCCAGACCCAATTCGGCGGAAAGATGTAGCACGTCCCTTTCGGTAAAAATTCCTTTTAGTTTGCCTTCCGCCAAGATGATTACCGATCCGATATCGTATTTGGTCATAAACTTGACAGCCTCCATCACCGAGGTCTCCGGTTCCACCGATAGAAGTTTTCGATCTTTTTTTGCCAGGATCTGTTTTATGTACATTACCGTCTCCGTTTCGGTTGTTATCGATATAATTTACGGACCATTCTCAAGAAATGTGACGCCTAAATCTATGGATCGCTCAGATTTCCCAACTTTGTTGGGAGCAAAAGATAACGCTCCGCTATCTTTTTGCTATTTCGCTCTCTCCTATGTTTCTTGTGTCAAGCCCTCCCGCTATTTTTTTTTACATAAGACCATATTGGGCTAATTTTCGATTTAATA
>NZ_ANIK01000066.1 GCF_000347175.1 Leptospira alstonii serovar Sichuan str. 79601 | reverse complement strand
AACTTCCTCGTTAGTAGGAGTTCAAATGGGAATCAGTGAAGAGGAATTAAAAAGAAGAATTCCTTCTGTTTATTCGGATGCCTCTTTTGGGCAAGTCAACGAAAGATACTTACACATAAAGACCTCTGATGTTCTCTCACTCTTTTTGGATCTTGGGTGGGAGGTTCAGACTGCAACTGAAATCAATGTCCGAAACAAGGAATGTAAAGGATTTCAGAAACATATGCTAATTCTTGAACATCCTACGATGATCTTTCAAGACGAAGGAAAGTTGAATGTTGTAATCTACAATCCACACAACCGGTCCAATTCTTTAGAAATCTTCTATGGCTTTCTACGTTTTGCCTGCTCGAACCAATTACTGATTCGAAATTTAGGAAATGGGAATCAGAAATCTTTTCGTCACCACAAAGCAAATCTGGATGTTATCAAAGATTGGGTTGTAGAAATTCTTTTTGGATTTAACGATTTAGCCGATGATATTCGGTTCTTAAAAGCAAAAGTTTTGAATCCAAGTCAGGTCAAAGAATTTGCAAATACTGCCTTAGATTATCGATTCCAATCCGATTTACAGGAATATAGAAGATATTTGGTAGAGAGTATTTTACGAGTTCGCAGAAATGAAGATGACGGAAATACCGCTTGGAAAGTTTTGAATCGGGTTCAAGAAACCATTACCAAAGGTCTCGCTTCTTACCCCGACAAAAACAAATATATGCGATATATAAAGTGTAGGCCTATACAAGGAATGGATCGTTTGATTTCATTTGGTACTGATCTCTGGCAATTAGCAAAAGAGATTTAGATACTACGAAATCTTATTCTCGAATTGGTCTCTGAAATATTCTTTCCAAAGGTTATCATACGTAAGCGTATATTGTTTGCAGGAACGAATCTGGAAAATCTAAGACAGGTGAAGATACCATTTATCCAGCTATTTTGATCTAAATCGTCCGAAAGCGTATAATGAATTCGCATATATTTACCTAGTCCATTTCAGAATCCATTTGGATAATCAGCCCTCTTTTGCACAAAATACTCATCACTTCCAACTTCATTCTACACTGCCATTTCAGCCGGAACTTCATTCAAGTTTTTTAAATGCTCCTCAGCAGAATTCTCGTAAGTAAGGTAATATTGCTTACAAGATTTCAAGTTTGGATAATTGAGGAAGCCACCTTTAATTCCATTGTCTATTTGTACAAACAATCCAGACTTGTTTAGGATATAATCTTTGAAGTTCTTCACACTGAACTTAATTTTGTAGGACTTTTTAATACGCTTAAAATACAAGTCTGGGAACTGACCACCTAAGACCAGCTTTTCCTTTATTTTATGAGAAAGAGGAATGTTCTCATTCACTTCCCTTTGATTCAAATGAACATCATAGTTATATTTCCCGACTGTTTCCAGTAATACGAAACGGAACTTTTCTTTTGTGGATTTGCGATTTGAAGGATATCGTTTTACTGCTTCTTCAATAAACTCAAGGTCAATCGGAGTTAAAAACTTGAGATTTGAAATAAAAAAATCATTATGTAGAGCATTCTCTCCATTAACATCAGGTTTGTTTGAGTAATATTTAGGATCAAAGTTCGTTTTGCAAAGATTGTAGAGCCTTTTGAATTCCATAGCCTCCTTACCGTAGGCATTCAACTGAATCGCTGTTAGGTCTTTACTTCCGGCGTTCCATTCTAGGCATTGTTTTAATGTGTCCTCTTCATCCAAACCACGTCTTAGACAATGATTGATGGCCCGAAAGATTTGTTTCGTTCCACCATAACGGTTTCCTTCCGTGATTTCGATTCTACTCATGTTTTCGATTCGTGTACTATTAGTTTTCTTCCAGAGAGTAAGGTCAGAATCGAATTCATTTTCTTGTTCCTTTGTAAAAATAGAGGGCTTCTCAATGAGTAGATTGATTCGTATTTCATCAAATTGCAGATGAAAGTCAGGATTGGAAATATTCAAGAGTGTTTCAACGATCGCTTCACGATAGACTGGAATCATAACCTTTTTATCAAACGAATAAGGGATATAATCTACGGAAAAAGGAATCCTGATTGCCTTCTTGTTCGATCGAATATCTATATTTACCGCAGTCCAATTCTCTTTTACAAGGAGAGCGAGAAGATTCGCAATCCTTGTTCGTTCATTCAATCGACAGATTTTAAAGTAAATATGAGCGCCTCGGTTTAAACTTGAAATTTCAGTAAAAATAGGTTTCGCTCCTGAGTAATTTTCTATATAATCCAGAATCTCATGAATCAATAAAATATATTTAGAATGGCTCATACCTTTCTCAAATTGGGGAGTGTGAGTATCGATGTCCAGTAGAATGATTGAACTTTGAAAATGCTCAAACAGAGCCAAATTATCTTTCTTCCAGGAACGATCATTTTTCAGAATTTTAACTTTGCTACCCGTTCTTTTGAAGTCTTTCAAGAAATTGGATGAAAATATTTTCTGAATGTGTTTTTTTACGACAATCATGAACCTCCAGGAAACCGCTTCATTCAAAACAGTTACATAACTCTCCATCGTATGAACCACAAAACGATAATATTTCTTTCTATCTCCAAAAATCAATTTTGATCTTTCAAAACTCTTGCTTATATCAAATCCTAACTGAATCAGAAAATCTATGTATAAAGTGAAAAATTCTTGTGAGGTTAATAATTGAGTATTCTTTCTCTTTTTTCTTCCATTGTTATGCTTTACAATATTCTTACTTCTTGTTTTACTCTCATCTCTCATTCTAAATTAAATAACTCCTAGTAATTATCAATAGGAGTGATAGAGGAGTAGTTGTTTTAGAGTTTCCTTATGTTACTTATAAAGAAAAATCTATAATATCAGTCCGCATTCAACTTCCGTAATTAATTAGTAACAAGAGATAATGGAACCTAAAAGAGCATCGAAGACCATTTCAGAATTTTCAAAAGATAAGAGAACCTTTATTCAGTTCCGTTCATCCACTCAATAGTTTCTTTGTGAAGATATAAACCTTTCTTAAATTCTACAAAGTCCGGATGATTTACCCCTTTTATAAAATCATTATTTGAATTACAGAGAGCTTCCTTTATTTCTTCAATCACCCAGCCGTTACCTTTTATCTTATGAAATATCAGGTTCGTTACTACAAATTGCCGAGAGCAACGATCCAGGAATCGTTCCAGCCTTTTCCGTTTGGCCTCTGGGCTCGCCTTCGAATGGAATGAAAATGAAGCTATCTTACAGAATCTAACGTATTTAGCGGAATTAAACAGATTGAATATTCTAAGACTTTCATTGACAATTTTTTTAGGATTCTTCGCACCAGCTTTCGTCGTATAATATCGAAAGAGTTCCATTTCCAAACTGTTACTAACAGGATCAAAATCGAATTCTGAAATTTCGGAGAGCAACTTGGCTGTCTTTGAATGAAAGTAGCTTTCAAGGTCTATGTGGAAAAGATCTGTAAAATACTTTATTCCAAGATCGTTATAAATCTTTTCAGCGTTATTAATACGCATTTCACAACGAATTACTTGGTCTGGAATATCCAACTGTTTTTCTTTCTTTAGCTCGGCAGTCTTATCGTAAAAGTAAATTTCACTGCACTTGTTTGTATAATAAGGAGATTCGTCTATCTCTCTGAATTCTAAATAAGCGGATTTTAGGTGACGAAGAATCGAACTGTAAACCGAAAAACTTACCGATGGCTTTATGTTTTTAAACAAATCAATTCGTGAAATTTTCAAGTTTCGCGCATCCTCTATTTTCATTCCATAAATGGATATTATTTCATTCAGCCTTTCTGCAATCTGATAGTAATTAGGCTGACCATACGGAATGAGATTGATCGCATTTTTTAAGCGTGAAACCGAAAATGTAAAACACATTATCGGAACCCCATTGAAATAGTCCTTCCATTCGATTCTAATGCCCGAAATAGATTTTTTGAAATTAACGATCCATTGTTTCCTTTTCGCAGAGTAGAAAATTTGCGCGAAACGTTGAAATATATCCTTATCAATTTTCAAATTTTTGCAAGGAATGAATAACTCAATCGTATCGATACTAACGACATCGTAAATAGTTTCTTGCTGATAAGGCAAAATGCAGATGGGCTTTTCTTTCGTAACTCTCTTCTTTCTTTGTTTTTTATTGTTCATTTAGGAATCCAATGTTCGTCATCACTTTTCCAGGTTGATTTACATTCAAAATATTTCATTAAAAATTCTGTCGAGAATGCTACTATAAAACAAAAAAGTTTATTGCGGTTTTGTTTTTATGAAAATATAGCGAATTCATTATCTGATTTCGGACATATCTTGTTATCCAGTTTTGGACAAACCTTGTTATCTGGATTTGGACAAATTCATTATTCAGTTTTAGGCAAACCTGTTATCTGGATTTGGACAAAACTATATCGACATAATCCCTGCTTCTATTTTTTTCAAGTTCATTTGACAATTAAATCGCATGAAGGTATAATATTATGAATATTTAATTTAAGGAGAATGTTTCTGTTTAACATTATTTTTTGTACAAAATGCGGTATCGAATATTACATTCATGGCGCTCCAGGAAGTTTTATAGATGAGGGAAAACACATTCAATGTGAATCGTGTAGCTCTACGATTTTTATTGGTACCAAACCTAATTTAAGGTTTTCAATTATTTCTGTTGAGAAAAAGAAATCGGAAGATGAAAAAGGAATTTCAACGTTTCCGCCGTATGACCCTTTAATTGTTTATCCCAAAACCCCTAAATGTGATTGCAATGAGGACATGGTAGTTCGAAAAAGTCATCGCGGCGAATTTTGGGGATGCGCTAAATTTCCAAAAGGGTGTAAGAAAACAAAGACTTATATTCAGGAACATCCCTATAGACTTCCAGATCCAGAAGAAGAAAAAGACTACATTCCTCCTTATATGCGGCTATCCTAAATAAAAAGCCTAACATTACGAATTTACTTCCTTAGTTATCTTTATGAGTTACTAAGGAATATTTTTTAAAAGGAAAATGCTTCTTTTAGCATCCATCCAAGTTGTTTAAAAATGAATCAATCTTGATTCCAATTCAGATAACGGTTTGGATCCGCATAAGGGCGAAGATAAAATTTGCTAGTAAGTGCTGGAGAGGAATGGTTTAGCACGCGGGAACAAAAATGTCCGCCGCCAGTGTCCATTAGCTTTTGGGCTAAGCAGTGCCTCAGGGCGTGAGGATGTATTTTTTTTCCAAGGCAAGTTAGAACATTCCAAGAATTGACTATTTTTTGTAATCCTCTTGTGGTTAACGGTTTTCGCGGTGCCCTGTTTCGTCCTGGACAAGAAAGGAAAAAGTAATCTGAATTCGAATCAAATAGACTATGATACGCCTTTAAGCTATTTAAAACCTTGTCCGAAATGACTGAGTAGGATAACTTTCCACCTTTTCGGATGTAACTAACGAGAGTTTCCCCAGATGGAGCCTTTAAAATATTGCTGAATCGAAGAGATACTACTTCCTTAGCTCGCATTCCAGTGGTTGACAGTACTAAAAACAGACAACGGTTACGATGTTCCATTTCACTGCTTGGATTTGAGAATCGCTTTGCAAGCTCCATCATAGTTTCGTCTGTAAGTCCCTTTCCAAAGAAGGAACCTTCTGATTGTAAAGGGTATTTTGAATCCCTTGAATACTTGTTTCGATATTTACTGAATTCTACTACCTTATTTACTGCTGACATTTTCACTCCTCTATAACTAAAGAGGGAAAGAATTTCTTTTTGGAGAAAAGTCGAAAGTTTTTTTGATACGATATTATAAAAAGGAAAATCAACCAAAGAATCATCTGAATCCGACTGGTTATTGAAGAAATTAGAGTCAGGCTAAAGAGTATGATCCCGGATAATATCGTTGAAACAGTTGATTGAAAAGACAGGATGGGTTATCCCCTGTTTTTCAAAAACATCACGCGCCTCTTGAATCCCATCAATTAAAACAAACTCTTCGCTCCGAGTTTTGCCCTCGCCATAAATTTCACCACGAATCAAGAATACGTGTTTGTCCTCTGTTGACTTAAAAAAAACTCGTATATTTTCCGATTTCAATAAGTCTCTTTTAAATTCCCAGCCTGAGCCTTTTGTTTTCTCCGATTTCAAGGCCAAGCTATGAAATTTTTCAATTGCACTTAGGATTGCTTTAAACTCTAAAACACCTACGTTATTTAACTCTTTCCATTCTTCTTTTTCGAGGCCTGATTTGCTCATACGAACTCTTTCATCTTTCTCTTTGGGGAATATTTCGAGAAGAAATTAAGAATTTATTATAGACCTCCCCATTAAGGACATTGACAACTTCGAATACATTGAAATATTCATTCAGTGGATTGAGAAAGATCGATTCATTCAATAAGTAGGTAAAAATATTTTATAAATGAGGATAACTTCCGACTTTATCGCCGATCTTGAAATGCAATTTAGAGACGAAATGCTGAATTCTGGATATAAAAATGTACCTGAATCAAGAGACGCGATATTTATTTCGTATTTTAAGCTTCAACATAGATTGATTGATAGCATTCCAAGAAACATACTTAAATCAGATATATTTAGTTGTCCTAATGAACATATTAAAGGATTGCTTGAATTAGAGGAAAAAATCAAACAAGGATTAAATATAAACGGTCATCAAAGTTCTCAATTGTTAGATGTTGATAAAAATGATCCCTTGCTTAACGATTGGGGAATTTTCCATTTACATTTGGGTTCAAACACTGACCAAAATGGATTCGTTCAAAGAACTGGACCATTGTTGTTCGCTCATTTCGCCCATTCGACCGCGTTTTTTATTGATGTTATCAATCACGGAAATTGGAGTGATAACATTTTGATAGAGACATTGGAGAGAAATTGGCCGGAGACAATCAGACATCGGGAAGTTAAACTTATAGATATTGAAGAAATTACAGCTTCTGAACGAAATAAAATCAGAAAGACTGGTGGCCTATTATTCACAAAAGTCAATGGTAAAGTGTTTGCACCACCTGGGGGCGGATACTCGACTTCTGGCACGAGCAAAAATGCAGTAATTGAGTCTGATAAATTTAGATGGAAAATAAGAAATATAGAGCAAGAAATTAAAACTAATACTAAAATATATGAAAAGACTATTAGACAAAAATTAGGAGTACGGGTTCATAGCATTAAACTTAAATTAGTTTTTCATTTAGGAGATTTACATGCTTTTGAAGAAAATTATAATTTGAAGTTTTACCTAGGAAGAGTGTAAATAACCATCTTTTCAATTTTTTACTTCGTTAGCTGGTAGTTTTTGAATAACAATAAAATTGTCACTGACGCAATTCAAGAGCAAACAATGTCATTGAAAGGCAGTAGTTCAGCTGCACCCTTAGAAGAGAATCGCCTGTACCAATCATTAAAAAAATTCCGATGACATCTATTCTCAAAAGCCTAGAGCGTTAAATTTAGTTGATTTTTAACAGGCCGTTTTCTTCGAAAAATCAGAATCTTAGTGATATTTACTACCAATTTTGATATAATTCCCTTGCGGCATCAACAAATGCTTAATCTGTCCGAAATCAGATAGTATGTTTTGTCCGATATCAGATAATGAATTCGCAATATTTTTAGCCTCAAAATGTTAGGATAGGCGGCTTGATTCTTATCTGTTTTTGTGAGACTCACTATAGATTAACAATATTTCTTATTCCTTTTTTTACGTACCAAACTTCCCAGATAGTTTTTAATATAAAAAATAAAAACGTAAGAATAAAAAATGTGAAAAAATAATTAGCTGCCTCAGAAAACCAAAAAATGGAAAAAGAAATTAAAAGAAAAAAATAAACTAAATTAATAATAATAATGTGGAAAAAATTTATAACAATATAAAGATTATTTGCTCTACATTTGTATAATATCAAATGATAAACGTCTCTTAAACAATTCCAATGGATTGGATAATCAATTAGAAAAAACCACTTCAACTTTAGAAATAGCCCTCTAAATGTTATTTTATTTTTTCTATTTTCTATAATGTAACCACCATTGCGAATTATTTGATTTATTATATCTTCAGAATTTATAGATGTTTTCTTCAATATAATTACTATCCTATATTTATTTATTAATCTTCGCAGCTTTTTCATTAGTTGTAATCACCTCACCTTGATATCCCTTAAACATTAGATTGCCATTGGAGTTCACATCAGGCTTGAATGCTGGCTTTCCTTCTTCACCATAAAGATTAAATGGAAATCCTTTAGTTCGAGTTTCTGCCCCTAACTTTTGTAATCGATTTTCATACTGATTAAATATTTTTTCAGAATTTGCATTGACTTTTGTTTTCGATTGTTTTATTTCCTCCGTTTCATTATCTTTTCCGGTAGCCTTGTTATAAGCGTAACTTCCTCCATATTTTAAAGCTTTTAAAGCTTTCCCCGGACTTCCTATCATTGAATCAAATATATTTGGAGCATTTGGATTTGGCCCTTGATATTTGCCAACTTCTACCCGAGAGTTTGCTTTAAGAGTCTTATTTTTTCCAAAAGCATTTGGATTATTTTCCAAGATTTCTTGCATTTTCTTTTTAACGCTTTCATTAGTTGTATTCTTGCCTTCATATGAAAGTGCTTTCTCTGCCAACTGACTTAATCCTAAACCACTTTTTACATCATTCTTCTCTACTAAGTAAATATTTTTTCCTGTAGTCTCTGCTGCTCTAGGGACGTGAGTATTAGAGTATTCTCTTGCGACTGTGAATATCTCATGCCCAGTCGGATCTTTCGCCCCAATCGGATTCCCCTTCACATACGAGAACCGGTTCCAACCTTGCGTATCAAACTCACCATCAATGATAGTATCCGCACTTGTAAATCTAGCAATCCCCGGGTCATAGTATCTTGCATTGTAAAAGTAAAACCCCGATTCTCTGTCTAACTCTTGCGAGTTGTATTTAGGAGAAAAGTTTGTATCACCTCTTTGAACAAACATCTCACCATACGGAAGATACTGCATCTTGGAAAGAGTCTTCCCTTCATCATCTAACACATGCGAGACAGAATCCACTTGATCAGTCAGGAAGTAGGCAAGCGCACCTGCTTCGTTCATCGCGGCAACCCTCACACCATTCAAGTAGATGTTGTTCACAGAAGTGAGAACATTCTCAGCTTCGATGAACTCCAAGCCATAGAACTTACTTGGATAGAGGATCTCTGTATTCGCAAATTGGTTGTTTTTCGGTTCTAAGGAACTCTTCCTGATTCTAAACCCGCCTTCATCGTACCAATACGTGCCGAGTGTCGCATTGTTCCCATCTTGAATCTGAACAATTCTGTCTTGGGAATCCACGCTGATCCGTTTTGTTAAGTCCTTCGCGTTGTCTCTTTGTCTTGTGAGATTTCCGTTGGCGTCATACTGCATGACAAGAGTATCATTTCCAGATTTAGAAGAATCAATATTCGTAACTTGGTGATTAGAGTAAAGATAGCTCCAATCATCCGTGACGTTGCCACTTGCAGGATCATGAATCCGTTTGGAAGTTAAGTTTCCATTCTTTGCATAGGAATAGCTCTGCTGAAACCGTTTGGTGAGATTGCTCTCAGTCGTTTCAACATGGATCCCGACTGCGTTTGTGAGTCTTCCAATTCCATCATAGTCGTAATCATACTGTGCGTTCCAGTCTGTAGAATTATTTGCAATTCTTGTAATGTTGTTGTTTGGATTGAAGGAATATACCGCGTCTTGCAAGACTTTGTTGCTTCCGTCTACATCCCCGGAAGAATTGAGTCTCACCATTCTACCTTTTACGTCATATCCGTAACTGGTTGCAATTCCGTTTCCGAGTGTAAATCCTGCGGTCTGACCAAACTCATTGTAGGTAATGTTTTCTACAATGTCTTTGTTACAATATCCCGGTAAGATTCCGTTTGTATTGACTTGAACAGAAATCCCTGAAATGTAACCGGCTGTTCCATATTCATAACAAGCACGCATCCTTCCGTGAGAGATCGGATGTTCGGGGTAGTCGATGCGAGTCACACGACCAAGTAAGTCATATTTAGTTTCTGTAATGTATGGACCTTGTGTTTCAGAAGGTAACGGATTTCCTGCGGAAGTAGCCAGGATCACTCGGGTTTCTTTTTTGACACGACCGAGTTTGTCATAGCTAAAGGTTTTGTTTTGATTGGAATCTTCTACACGGACCAGTTTTCCAAGTGCGTTTTCACTTCCGGAGAGGGAATCGTAGACATATTGAATGTTCCCTTCTGGAATATTTTTTGTAGTGATTCTTCCGACCCCGTCGTAACTCAGTGTGGTCGTAACACCTTTTGCATTTGTTTGAGAAGTTAAATCTCCAAATGCGTTGTAATTGTAGGAACTCACACCTAAATCTGGGTCACTTTCAGCTCTTAGTTTTCCAAAAGCGTCATAACTCCAAGTTGCTTGGTTTTTGCCACTGACGTCTTTTGTGGGAACTCCCGCACTTGCGTTTGGACAACTCATCAAACTTGAGTCATTTAAATCACTCTTCTTGGTACGGTTTCCAGCAATGTCGTAACAAAACCCGATTTTAGCCTGTGTCCCGTCACTTGCAAAGTCTTCTACATACAGGATTTCTCCTTTAGCGTCCTTTACGGTTCGTTTGCTCGTACCGGAACTGTGATTCTCAGTCGTTTCAAAAGCAGAGTTGTATGTAGTCGTGATCGTTGTAGGAGAAGTTTCTCCCCCCGCTGTCGGTAGAATTGTTTTTTTCACTCGACCGATTGGATCATATTCAAAAGAAGTTGGATTTCTTTCTTCTAAGTGTAAAACAAACCGGTCAATTTCTCCCGAAGTTGCCCAATTGCTTTGACCTTTACGGATGATTTTTCCAGTCCCGTCATACACGAGCCTTCCTGTGAGTACATAACCAGCGTTGGACGCACTTTTAACTGTGTATATGTTCCGACCCATTCCATCGGAGTAGGTCCTACTTGCAAAGTCTGGGTCTCCCGTGCCGGATGGGAGAATTGTCTTTGCAGAAAGAGGAAAACTGGAATCATATGAATGCGTAGAAATAGTACGAGTTCCGTCATCTGTGTCTGCACTGGCTCGTATGAGTCTTCCAAAATTGTCATATTCAAAATAGCTTTTGTTTCCGTTTGGATCTGTGGTTGTAGCCGGAAGTCCGAACGCAGGCCCATATCCAATCTGATGTGTGGTTGTAAAAGAAATACTTCCACCGAACTTTGTTTCCTGCGTAACAAACTGTTGAAGTTCGTTGTCATACGTGTAGGATGTCCCACGGGCAGGGCTGGAACTTGTATCCTTTTCCAGCGTTTGGTTCCCGTGATTGTCGGTTTCATACTCGGTTGTGTGAGATCCCACAGGACTGAGTCCACTTCCGGTGTAGGAACTCACACGTTTTGTAACATTTCCTCTCGTGTCATACGAAAGAAGTGACGTAATCTCATGAGAACTCCCACTGAATGTAACACTCCGAGTTGCTCTTCTTTGATTCGTCGTATCATCGGTTTCAAAATCGATAATACTTGTCGTGGTCGTAACACCATGTACTGTGTCGGTAAAATGATCGGTGGTTGTGTCGGTCTTCCGACTGATCTTAGTCCCACTGATTACGATGTCGGAACTTTGTGTTGTGGTTCTTGAGCCACTCAAAAACTTTTCAATTTTAGTCGTAACAGGAAGGTAACTTGTGACACCCGGTGCAATTGCAATCTGTTTCAGATCATACGTTGTCTGAATGGTTCCGTAATCATTATTGTCATTGCCTACGATCTTGGTTTCTTTCTCTGCACCTGAGAGAGCCCGGTTCATTAGAAAGTCAGAATACGGAGTTGTGTGGTATTTGTGAGTGGTTCTTTCTCCATATGCTTCGTGAACGGTAAACTCACTGAACCCAAAGTAGTCCGTTTCTTTTTTTCCATCAACGAAAGAAGAAAAAGCAAACCCATTCTTGTATTCGTAGCTTTTAGCTACTCGATTGGAAAAACCGTCATCAATGGTTACTTTGGTGCAAACCCTGTAACTGGTGGGAAGATCCGGAATATCATCGTCACCCGTATTGTCAAACTTAGTAGAATTGGAATATTCAAATTCATAAATACCTCCAATCCCATTTTTCACTCTTTCGATGATGTCTGGGACTGATCCCGTGCTAAGTGCAAAATACCAAGTTGGTTCTTTCAAATGAAAGATTCCAATGTCTGTTAATCCATCCCCATTGTAATCTCCTTGGATCCAACGGAAAACATAGACTTGGGAAGTTAAGTCAGGCCTGTCTAAATTCTTCACGACAACGTTACCCGGAAGAGTGACGATTTTACTCTGTGCTAAGTCATACAGCTTGTCTTCTCCACCCGAAAGTAGGATCGGATTTCCACCTGAGTCAAATCGGTCACTGAAGCCGACTGTTCCCGCATTGTAGAGTGTTCTGGAAACAGAGGTCGCGTTTACTTTTACTTTGTAAAATGAAGTTCCGTTGTCTAAGGTTTTCCCAAACACGATGGAACCATCAGAAGTGAGAGCATATACAATCCCTGCGGGGCTTGCGGAATTGTAATCCGATGTTGTAATCGGAAGTGCAATGTCTCCTGTTAAACGTTTGAATTGAATGGCGTTTGCGTTGATTGTTCCCAGATACCATTTGTGAACCGTGGTTCTTCTATCAACGATCACAAGTTGTGCTTGTGTGGAAGTAAACTTTCCTGAAAACAAGCTAAATTCTTTTCTTCGTTGTCTGTTTTCATTCGTGCCTGCTTGAAAGAGGTCGTTTAAGTCAGTTGCAGTTAAATCTCCACTTGGAGTTAAAACTTTTGTACCACCAAGACCTGAAAGAACAAACCTTGCATTTCCGTTTGTGGTTTGATCATCCAGGATAAGAACGGATTGAGAAGTGTTATTCTCAAAATGATCCACTACCGTTCCGCTATTTAATGGATCAAATTTTGTAACGTCAGTGTCCGTGAAGGTTGCTAAATTAGAAATATCGAATGCAGTTCCGTTTGTATGTTTCAACACAAAAAACTGATTTGTATTTCCTTGTTTTTTGTAAAAGAGGACTTCGCCTTTTGTGTTGTTCGTATACCTGTCCGGTTTTCCGCCCAAGAGGGTAGTGATTCCAGTTCCTTCCGGGTTCAAAGATGTATTGACCCTTTCTGTAAAAGTATTTCCTTGTTTCAGATCAAATACATTCGCTTTGCGATCATAGATCAAAAGTTCGGGAGAATTAGAACAATCGTCCTGAGTAAAACATCCTGGAAATACAAGTTCTCCTTTTCCAGAGTTTAAATTTCCGTCATATTTGTAACTAAGCAGAATCGTCTTTGTGTTGCTTGCTGCTGTAAAACTTGTTTTACCCGATTCTATTTTTACCTCATCCTTGGGAAGAGGAGTTTTTAAGATTCTGTCCTGGTCAGGTCCGTAACTTAGATCACTGTAGACTTTGTATCTAAATCCGTTTTGTGTGGATTCTCCAATCCAAAACTTTCCGTCACTTGCAGAGTAAAATCCAATATCTGTCCTTCCATCTCCATTGAAATCACCTTGTAACCAACGAGTTACTGGTTTGAACTGAGGAGTTCTGGACCAAATCTTGAAATTGATTGTCCCGTCTCCTGTTTCACCTAACGTCCATTCTCCATTACTTCGATCAAACAAAAGAAAGTCACTCAACCCATCTCCGTTGAAGTCTCCCGAAAATCGATCATGTCCGAATAACGCCTGTTCGGGTGCTGTAAAGACTTTGTAGAGTTTCCACTGCATCTGAAAGTAAACGGAATCATTCTTGTTTGGATTGCGATGATTTTCACCCACGAACCACTTACCGGACCTTGAATCATACAGAGAGATGTCTGTTCTTCCATCTCCGTTGTAATCACCGACTAAAAAGTTTACTTTGTCGTGATCCTTTCCGGGTTTAGAAGAATCGTTAGTAGAAGAACTGTCTAAGTTTCCATCCGGAGAATAGTCTCCTCGAAATACATTCTGAAACTTTTTTGCAAATCGAAGAAATTCAAAACTTCCACCTTTGTTTAACATCAAAGTCCATTGACCGGTCGGCTCATCAAAGAGAACTGAGTCACTCAGTCCGTTTCCGTCGTAGTCACCTGGAAACCACTCCATCCGAAAGATGTCCGGGATGCCAGCCATGAGACGCCCGTAACTTCTAAACTGAAATACACGTCCGTCGTGTTCTGCTACAATAAAGTCTCTGGTTTCAGGCAAGTAAAATGCGATGTCACTTCTTCCGTTTCCGTTGTAGTCTCCACTTACATTTCCTTTGAAGAATTGGACCTTTTCTTGTGTATTGTATCCTTGATACCGGTTTGCATACAGTTTGAAGTTGTATCCTCCTTCTTTTCTACCTTCTGCGGCTTTCCAGTTTCCTGACTTGGGATTAAAAAAGAGGATGTCCGATATTCCGTCTCCATTGAAGTCTCCTTCAAAGTATTGTGTAGAATTCGGATCATCTTCTGTTTCGGATGACGTTTGATTCACAACATTCTGCCAGATCAGGTAACGACTGGAGGATTGGTATTCAAACTCTGGGCTTGTAGTATGCCGACTAGATTGTATATTTTTCAACCTGGGTCTTCCGGAATCGGAAGAGGTTTCATATATGGGAGTGTAGTCATACAGTTTACCAGCATTGTCCCAACCGACTTCGATTCTTTCCAGAATCTTGTCCATCTTCATGAGGAACCCGGGTGCGTTGGAAACGTAGAAATCATCTCTTTGTTTGGTGATGAACTTTACATATTGGCGTGCGGAAACACCACTTTTAGAGTTTCCTGTATATCTGATTTCTTTTAAATAAAGATTTCGTGTATTCGAATATTCTGAATTGTCATAATGGACTTGGAGATAGTTTCCGTTTTTGTCTTCTGTTCTTGTGAGATACCAGCTATACGTTTGGTTTGGAACCTGTGGATTGAAGATTCTGCTGGAAGTAGATTCTCCAAAAACCGTCTTGGTTCCGGTTGAATCCAATACTTCCCAAACTCCACCGCTTTCTATATTGCTTAGTCTTAATACAACCAAATCCTCACTTGCGATCTCAGGTCTGTAGGTTCCATTTTCATTTGTGGTTCCACCCGCTACTTTTACGAGTCTTTGTCCGTTCCAAGTAAACGTATCCCTCGCATCATACCAGAGGGCTCCATATTCGGGTGTTCTTGTGATGGATCCAAGACTCAAACTCCATCCCACTCCCAACCAACCATCTCCTCCAGTAGAAGAGTAACTTAAACTCAGCTTGGGTTCTACTCCTGCTCTTCCGCTGGGTGTGTGGATGGGATATGTGAGGTTTACAGTTCCGTAATGTCCCGGCTCGGGTGGTGCAATGAATGCGGCTCCTGCGTGTGGTTCCGCTTTTGTATCGGGATCATCAATCGCAGAGCTGTAGTTTGTTGAGATGGAAAAAAGGTCACTTCCCTCAGGTGCGGGTGCGCTTCCCGGCCCTCCGTTGCCGCTTCCCACTCCACTACCTGAGGACGGAAAGCTTGTTCCCGGCACGAGTCCTGCAAGAGCCATCCACCAGTTATTGTTCTTTCCGTTTTTGCCGGGAATGAGTCCGCAGCTTGTCGTGCAAACAAGGATACAGAAGAATAGTAAGATATTAGTATATAGGATTGCTTTGTTGGTTGGTTTTTCGGAATTTTTCATTTGTTTTTTTATTTTTTGCTTCGGTCTTATTTTCGATTTTTATTCTTTGTTTCACATTTTCACCCGATACACAGACCGTTAGTCGATCGACTTATGTACGTTATGCCTTTCGTTTCAAATGGGAAAGGCAAAGAGACATTCAAATTACAAAAGATTCATTTAACTATGAAAAAAATGAGGCTTATTGTGGCGATATTAAATCCGAAAAATATTTTTTTTATTTGGGATCAAATTGAATGAAACGTAAATACAAAAAGTAAGAATTTAGTTTGCAACCGAATTCATGTCCAATTGAATCAACGTGAGTTGGGGGGAAGGAGTTTCGAGTTTTAAATCTTTCTGTTTTTTTTATAATTTGATTGGCTGTGATTGAAATAGGTGCTTAAAATATTGCGAATTCATTATCCGCTTTCGGACAATTCAAAACCAAATGAGTTTCAGCCTCGTGAGAAAACAGGTTTTATCCTCCAGCTAAATCCTCTCCAACCTCTTCCGATTCTTCCCAAAACAACGGTCCCAAAGGTCCGTTTCAAATCTGTGTAACTTAGCCCTGTTATTTCTGAAACACAAGTCCCAGCTTGAAAACTCACGCTCTGGATTCATGAAATCAGTCCTTAACATTCTCAAATAGTTTCTGCGAGCAGCGGCAGTCCAGTTCTTTGGAAAAGTTTGTAGAAACGAAGGTATCAAATCCCGAG
>NZ_ANIK01000065.1:22500-63934 GCF_000347175.1 Leptospira alstonii serovar Sichuan str. 79601 | reverse complement strand
TTATGTAATACAATAACTATCCACTAATTTCTATCCACTGACCCCTAGCATGTACCTGTAACGCGACCCATAGGGAGTCGTTACATTGAGTTGTTTCGGGACTCGCCGTTACGCAGTCTCACATCCTGTTCGACTTGGCTCCACGGCGTCTTTCTCGCTCATTCGCCATCCATGGCTCATGTCGCATTTGCGACGCTCTCTAAGGATCGCTGCAAATGCTCTCGCGAGAAAGCTTCGAGTCCCACTTTAATATTATGTAATACAATAACTATCCACTAATTTCTATCCACTGACCCTAGCATGTACCTACCGGGACTCGAACCCGGACCCCAGGCTCCGGAGGCCTGTACTCTATCCATTGAGCTATAGGTACGTTTACAAATGAGTCTTTTGGAGAGACTGGGGCTGTCAAATGCAAATCCTAGATCGGTTGAAAGGAAAGTCCTTGAAAAAGGAATCGGGTATGAAATCCTCTTCCTAAAGAAAGAGGTAGGGATGAAGGTTTCGTATTCAGGGGACGGACTTTTTTTTCGGAAGGTCGTTTTCGTTTTTATATTGGTTTTGGTATGTGGAGTTTTTTCTCCGATCTTTTCGGTGAGCGAAGAGGAAGAAGAAAGACTTTTGGAAAAAGCGCTCGTTGAAAGCGCGGTGACTCCGGGACAAAAACAAGCGATTGCGAATTATCTCAAAGCGACCGCATTCGCCAAAAGAGCCAGAGCCGGAGAACTCAGAGAGTTGGCGAAACTTTCCAGAGGAGAAAAATTTCTTCAGGCAAGAGTTCGTAAAGAAAAACTTTTTAAAATGGCGGATTCCTTGGAGCGTCAGGCGAATCGTCATGAAACGACTCTCAAAGAATTTCAAATCGAAAGCCGTTGATCTCAAAATCGAAGAATACGTTTTAAAAAAATCTCCAGACATTCCTGAACGATCGAATCCGGTCCTTTTTCGCCGTTGATCCGGATCGTTTCCGCGGGAAGAATTTTCTCGTAGGCGGAATGAATTTTTTCGAGTTGAGCCAGCGTTTCGAATCTTTCCTTTTCCACCTTTCTTCGGTTTAATCTTTCGAGCGCGATCTCGGGACTCAGATCCAAGTAAAATAGAAGATCGGGAATTTTAAAGTTTCTCTTTAAATTTTTTTCGATGATCGTTTCCGGAGATAAATCGTCTCCGCTCTGATAGGCGGCGGTGGAATACATATAACGATCCAGCAAAACGTTCTTTCCGGAGTTTAAAGAAGGAAGGATGTTTTGTTTTAAGGATTCTTCCCTATCGTTTAAAAAGGCTTCGATTTGTTCTTCCTTTCCGAGTTCGATTTCCCCTCTTAAAAATTTTCGAAGATACTTTCCGGTTTCAAAATTTGTGGGTTCGGTAAAGACGACGGAAGGAATTGCACGTTCGACGAGTTTTTCGGTCAATGACTTGCAAAGAGTCGACTTACCGCTTCCGTCGATTCCTTCAAAAACTACAAAGATTGATTTTTCGATCTTCATTCTTACGGTTCCGATTCAATTCTTGACAAAGGAGGATTTGTACGAAATCATTCTTTCTATCTACAAGAATTCTTTTGGAAATCAAGAATCCAATGAAAATTCCGTCATGAACTCATATTTTTCGCTTCTGAAACATTTCGGATTAATTTTTTATCTCGGGTTCTTTTCTTTTTTTTGTATTTCACAAACAAAGACTACCGAATCGGAGATTCCGACCATTCTTTCCGAAGAATCCGTTCCCGCCGATCCTCACTCTTCTTTTCGGAACCATCCTAAGGATAAAATTCCGGTGTATCATATCTTTGAAGAAGTTTATCCGAGTTCCTCGGCGAGTTCGGTTTCGATTCATACCGAAAAAACGGTCAAATCCCGGTTCGTTCATTCCAAGGGCGGACCTCTTATGGAAAAAACTTTGGTAACCCTCGGTTACGGAATCATTTTGAATCAACAGGGTTACATTCTCACCAACGCTCACGTAATCGGAACTTACGATCATCTTATCGTAAAATCCAAATCCGGTAAATCCTACGAGGCGATCATAGTAGGTCAGGATAAAAAAATCGATTTAGCGATTTTGCAAGTAACTCCGGACGAAGATATCGTTCCCGTGGAAAAGCTGGATTATTATACCTTGCAAAGAGGAGAGGCGGCGATTCGGAGATACATCAACGCAAAAAATCAGATCAAAAAAAATCGGGAATCCAATCACCCGAAATTCAAACTCAAAACCCACGGATCTTCTTTGTAAATCTTTCCGTTTCCTAAGATGAAAACGGAAACTCTTTTCTTGAGTTTCCGGTCTAAGGATCGAAGACGAAAGGGATTCTCTTTTTCGTCCAAATACAATTCTTTTAACCGAATGTGTACACTCGAAGACTTGCTTCCAAATCTAACTTGACAGTCACGGAAGCGAGCCGATCCTTTCAGGTACCAAGCGGAGATTCATTTTCAGAGGGATAGAATTCAATGAAAAACATGGAAAAACTCAAATATGTTGCGGTCGTAAGCATTTCACTTCTGCTCGGGGCATTTTTATCTCCTGTGATGTTTTGTGGAACCGGCCGAAACAGTCCGCTCTTTCTAAACGCGAAGGGCGATAAGGAGCCGAGTCCTGCGACTCGTCAGGCGATTACGATTCAACAAGCCTTTGAGGAAGTTTATCAAACCGCATCTCCGAGCGTAGTTTCGATCGCTACGGAAAGAATTCAAAACGTTCCCGCTCATCCCGGACCTTTCGGAGATCCGTTCTTCGACCAATTTTTCGGCAAAGGTCAAAGCGGCGGCGGTAGAGTGATGAAACAAAAACAAACCGGACTCGGTTCGGGTATCATCCTCAATACTCAAGGATTTATTTTAACCAACGAACACGTTGTGCGCTCCATGGACAAACTCACCGTTCGTTTGAAAACGGGTAAGACGTTTAACGCGGAACTTGTCGGTTCCGATCCTGTGATCGACTTGGCTCTTTTGAAAATCAAATCGGAAGGAGAGATCGTTCCGATCGAACTCGGAGATTCTTCCGCGGTAAAAGTAGGGGACTGGGCGATCGCGATCGGCGCTCCTCTCGGATACGAACAATCTCTCACCGCGGGGATCGTAAGCGCCGTCGGTAGAACCGGAATCGATAACAGCGGAGTTCATTATCTTCAAACGGACGCCGCCATCAATCAGGGAAATTCCGGAGGTCCGCTTCTCGACATCAACGGTCGTGTGATCGGAATCAATCGTATGATCGCTTCCCAGAGCGGAGGTTCGGTGGGAATCGGTTTCGCAATTCCGATTAACGAAGCGAAGGCGATCATGGAAGAATTAAAAACCACCGGAAAGGTCAAACGTCCCGCGCAAGCTTGGCTCGGAGTTGGAGTGGATTATCTTCATGAAGACGACGCTAAGAAGTTGAATATTCCCGGAGGTGCGGTCGTCGTTCAGATCATGAATGATTCTCCCGCGGATCGCGCGGGGATTCAATTGATGGACGTGATCACTGAAATTTCGGGAGCTAAGACCAATTCTCCCGAAGAAGTGGTCAGCACCGTGAAAAAGAGTAAGGTGGGAGATCGTATCACCGTTACGGTTGTGCGTCAGGGAAACGTTTCCAGAATCTCGATCCAACTCAAGGAAAGACCGAACTGATTGGCAAAATCCCATACGCTCAATCCTGAAGAAGAATTTGAAGAAGAGTCGGGCCTTCGTCCTTCTCTTCTTTCCGAATTTATCGGCCAGAAAGAAGTCCTCAATAATCTTACGGTTTACGTTCAAGCCGCTAAAAATCGAAAACGCGCACTCGATCACGTTTTGATCTCCGGTCCTCCCGGACTTGGAAAGACGACTCTCGCGGGAATCGTCTCCAACGAACTCGGAACCAGGCTTACCATCACCTCGGCTCCCGTGATTACCAAAGGCGCGGATCTTGCCCGCCTTCTTACGGGTATGGGTGAGAATGAAATCCTTTTCATAGACGAGATCCACACTCTTCATAAAAAACTGGAAGAGATTCTTTATCCTGCGATGGAGAATTACATGATCGATCTCGTGATCGGAGAAGGGGTCACCGCTCAGATGGTTCAAATTCCTCTGAAACCTTTTACCTTGGTCGGAGCAACGACAAGAAGCGGGCTGATCAGCGAACCTCTCAAAAGTCGTTTTGGAATTCAACTCAGACTGGATTATTACAACGACGAAGAGATGAAGGAAATCGTTTTGCGCTCCTCTCGAATTTTGAACGTCAAGATCGAAGACGACGCCGCGCTGGAAATCGGAAAACGTTCCCGCAAAACTCCTCGGATCGCGAATCATCTTTTGAAAAGAATTCGGGACTTCAGCGAAGTTGAGGGGAATCTTTCCGTGAAAAAGGATCTTTGTCTCAAGGCATTCGAAAAGATGGGGATTGACGACCTGGGACTGGATGTTATGGATAGGCAGATACTCGGTTGTATGATTGATCGTTATAAAGGCGGTCCGGTCGGGCTCAAGGCGATCGCAGTCGTAGTCGGTGAGGAAGAAAAAACCATCGAGGATACTTACGAATCGTTTATGGTTCGGATCGGACTGATCAATCGGACTCCCGCAGGTCGGGTGGCCACCGAAAAAGCCTATCGGCAATTGAGGCGAATGGAAGATTTTTCCGTACATCATGGACAAGACCCGACTTTATTCTGAATATTCCGGAATTCCCGAAGACGATCGGAGACTGATTTACGCTTCCTTTCTCGTTCTTGCACTCGCGTCTTTTTTTACGGCGCATTTACTCACACGCAACATGCTCTGGAAAATTCTCGGCAGCGAACCCATGGTCAAAATGGAAAGCAACGAGGAAAAAGAAAAGATTTACGAGGTTCTTCTCGAACAGGATTTCGTGGATAAAAACGTAAAGGACGAATATAAGGCTCTTTCCAACGTGGACGCCGCCGGAGCCGGTGGAATTACGAAGAAGGAAGGATTTCATTCCGCGAGTCCCTTTCGCGAATTTATCATGGGAAGCGTGGCGAGGAGAACTTCCGAAACTCAAAAGCAACAATCTCAAGAAAAGAACGATGAAAAGGTTTTTGAAGTCGGGATTTATAAGATCGATCCGGTTCAGACGTCTAACACGGATAATACGAAACAAAGCACTCAAACCTACGGAAGAATGACGAAGATTCCGTTTAACTATCGATTCGAACAGGACTTTCTTTTTCGTTGGGACGGAAATCAGGCCCTTTCGATTCCGAGAAAAAAACTCGCGGGTTACGAATACTTCAAACGGATGTTGAAACAAATCGAAGGCAGTTTTGCTCCTCCCGGCGGAGGTAACTATGCGTACCAGGATATGGCGGGAACCGTAGTTCGAGAAGGAATTCTTCCGGGGCAGGTCAAAGTTCTTTTTATGTTAAGCGAAGGCGGCCAGGTTTTGGATACGAAACTCGTTTCGAGTCAGGGTCAAGACGTGGTCAGTCAGGCTTGTGTCGATTCAATCCGAGGACAAAATTTCGGAAAGGTTCCCGAGGAAGTGAAAGCGCAGGGAATGATCTTCGGAATCAACTTTATCTTTCCGATGATGCGCCGCTGATTTTTTTGGTAAAACCGGTTGACTTTGTTATAATTATTCTTACGTTATTGAGATATGAAAGCTGTCGGGGTTAAAAATCTTAAAGAAAACCTGAATACGTTTTTACGCCTTGTGAAAGAAGGTGAAACGATTCTTGTGACCGATCACAGTCGAATCATCGCCGAAATCAAAAAACCCGCTTCCGATACTCTAAATTCGGATTTAACCGTCGAAAGTTATATCGAGAAAGAACAAAAAAGCGGTCTTCTTCTCAAAGCAAAAAGAAAATCTACCGTTTTAAAGCCGCCTTCCAAAGTAAAAGAAAAATTCCAGTTGGATTGGATGAAAACATACTATGAAGATAGGGATTGATTTCCCTTTTCATGCCTGTCTATATCGATACTAGTTTTTTTCTTTCCATCATTTTTGAAGATACCAATTACGAGCTATCGTATGAAAGTTGGATACAAGACGATTACAGATTTTCTTCCAGTCTGCTCGAAATCGAATCATTCGTCAATATTCATAAAATCTACAGAGAAAATCGAAAGGTTTTAAGTAAAACTTGGCTAACGGAAAAATTGACCAGGCAAAAAGACCTTTTATCGGAGATTCATTTAAAACGAATCGGTTCCGAAATTTATGAAAGAATTCGGAAAAATGAAAAACTGACCTTTTTGAAATCCTTGGATTCGATTCATTTGAGTACCGCCTCGTTGATCGCGGACGTTTTGAAGGACCGTATTACGATTTGTACTTACGATAAAAACATTAGAAAAATTGCATTTGATATGAATTTTAAACTTTGTGATTTTTCGTGAAGGAAAATGCTTATTAGTAAATTGGAATATTCAATTCAAATAAATTTTCCGAGCCTTTGGATCGGAAGTCGTAAACAGCCCCCAGTTTTTCGGATCGCATTCGGATGCTGCTCATTCCGATTCCCGCAACCTCTTCCGAGTCGATCTCGAATTTTTTTCCGTCGTCCGTCACTTTTAAGATCAGATTTTTTTCTTCTTTTTTCCAGGAAATTTGAATCTTCTTCGCCTCGGAATGTCTGAGAATATTGGATGCGACTTCTAAAAAGATTTTTTGAACGTGCAGACATTGGTCCAAATGGATGAAATCCGAAACTTCCTCGATTTCCATTTTAACTTCCATACTTCCGGTGCGTTGGATCCTATCTCCGTATCTTTTGATTACGTCTTCCACGAGTTCTTTGTTGTTTCCCTGATGATGCATTAGGAATACGATGTCTCTCACGTTTGCAATGAGTTGATTCACTTCCGATTTAAGCTTTTTTAATGTGGAATCGTTTTTGTCCTTGGATTCCAACTCAAAAAGAATGGCGGTGAGTTCGGAGCCTATCGAATCGTGAATATCCGAAGCGATCCTCGTTCTTTCCTGCGCCTGTAGTTTGAGCTGTTCGTTGTATTTGATTTGGAGTTGCGCCAATTCTTTTGCTTTTTCCAAATCTTCCGCAAATCTCGAAGAAATAATATAAGAATTTAATGCGACAAAGGCTATAAGTCCCAAAGGAAAACTGTACGGATATAAGGCGTAAATTTCGTATAAACCGTAAATTCCGTCGTTCATCATCGTGAACGCGAAAACGAAACCTGTAAGAAGTTCCTTGGCTTTGAAAGCGGTCGCAGTGCCTATAATCAAAACCAACGCGTAAAGCGGCGGAAAATACATAAACCAAGAATAAGACGCGACTATATCGCGTTCGTTTAATGAGAAAATTCCGAATAAAAAAATCGTACTCGTTCCGATCGCGATTTGAATCCATTTCCGATTGAACTGAGCCGGGAACATTTTTTTAAGCATCAGAAAAGAGGTGGGAAAGAACGCGACCTCGCAAAAAAATTTAATTCGTATTCTCAGATCCAAAGAAAGATTCGGGAGAGCCGTAAATTGAAGTTCCGAGGTTATAAACGAATATCCGGAAACTAAAAAACAAAACGCCGCGAAATATAGGGGGATCAGATCTTTTCTATAAGAAAAAAAGAATACGATATGATAGATTCCGAAAGAAAAGATAACGACGATCAAGACGATCTCTCTCCATTCTTCTTTTTTTTCCTCCAAATCGATCGCATTTCCGGTTCCGATCCGGAACGGTTTTCGAATTCCACCTTTGAGATAATTTCCTTTGAAGGTGGAAACGGTTACCGTGATATAAAAATCTCCGGAAGGAACCGCCACGTTCGTAATCAAGGGATGGGCTAAAAACGTCGTGTCTGAAGGACCCGTTCCCGGAGAACCGTTGGAATAGACCTTTTGTTCGTCTAAGTAGACTTCGTAAACTCCGGGAAGTCTGGGAATTCTGATCTTTAAATCGGATCGTTTATGCTCGCATAACACGCGCAGGCGATAGGTCGCATAACCTTCCGGAGTAAAGTTCGGATCGTAATCCCTCCAAATTCCGGGAACCGGAAAGTAAGACGGGGCTTTAGCGGTCGGACGATTTCCGTAAGCCGGTTCCTTCCAATGGAATTCCCAGTTTCCGTCCAGTGTGGTAATGTTATGATCGAGATCGAAGTTTCGAAGATCAACGACTCCTTTTTCGGCGATCGGCGCTTCCTTTGAGGTTTGGAAAAGCGAACATCCCGTCAAGATTCCAATAAATATGAGAAAAACAGAAAGTACGAATATTCTTGCCGTGTACATTTAAGGATATCCGGGAATGTCGCGAATGATTCCCATTCTTCTCCCTCGGATAATGGCTTCTGATTTGGAATGTACTTCCATCTTTTTATAGATCTTTTCGATATGTCGGCTGACCGTATGACTGGAGATATCGAGTTCGTCCGCTATGTCCGGAACCGTCATCCCAAGCGCGATAAAGTTGAGAATCTGCAGTTTTCTTTTCGTAAGTCCCAGTGTGTTTTGGTTTTCGATCGGCGGGTTTTGGGTTTCTTCTTTTTTTGTGAATTCGCGGATGATTTTGTCGGCGATTCTGGGAGTAAGCGGCGCGCCTCCCAACACGATCACTTTGAGTTCGGCGAGAAACAGTTCGGGAGACGTGTCCTTCAAAAGATATCCGGACGCTCCTCCTTGGATCGCCTCTACGATTTTTTCCTCGTCTTCAAAAACGGTAAAGATCACATATTTAGTGTTAGGTGTTTTTTCCTTGAGCACTTTGAGGCATTCCAATCCGCTTTTCCCGGGAAGTCCGATATCCAAGATTACGATGTCGGGTTCGTTTTCCGGAATCTGTTCGATCGCCTTTTGAGCGTCGGGATAGTGTTTTAAAAATTGAAAATCGGAGGACTTAGAAAGAAGTTCCTGAAGATTGCGAGCGGTGTGTTGGTTGTCTTCGACGATGGAAACCAGATGAGTTGATTTGGTCTCCTGCGGAATTTTTTGTCGTATCATCGGGTTTGATTATACGAATTCGTCCAAGTCGGTAAATTATTTTTTTAGTTCTTCGACGCTTTCCTTAAGGGGCTTGCTACGGCTCGCTCGATTGAAACAAATCGTTCCATTCTTGTTTTGCTTTTTCCCATCTTCGTTTTCGGTCTTTTGGATCTTTGATCTTGAGATACAGTCTAGGTTCTTTTTCGGGAAACGTAATCCTTACTCTGTGTTCGTGAAGGACTTCAATGAGAACGTTATGCTTGCTTTCAATGTCGATCTGATAGAGAACGACGCTTTTCATTCGCATGGGAACCGTTCCTTGACCTAAGTCGCCGATCCCGTCCCTAAAATTCAATTCCACACATTCGACGGGTTTGTGCCAGACGTCGCAGAACCTTCCTTCCGGAGGAGGAACGGGTTTCAGTCCGCAGGAAAGGATCCAGCTCCAAAGGAAGAACGCGGGTGCGATTGCAAAAAATCCTTTCAAGACTTTTCGGAGGGAAAAATTTTTCACTTCGTTTAACATCGAATATTAATTTTTCGGAAAGTTCTACCGATCCGATTCCAAGTTGAGTTTGGTTTTGAGTGTCGGTTTTTCCTCTATGATTTCTTTTGCGAGTTTTACGATCTCTTCCCGTCTGTCTTCCGCCTTAGGATAAAGTTCCTCTAAAATTGCGATCGATTTGGCGTGTAGATTTTGAAGTCTGAAAATTTTCGCCTCTAAAATCCAGGATCCGATCGTGATAAAGTCTTCGTTTTCGTTTCTAACCTTACGGATAAAGTTGAGGGAAGAAACGTACTGTCCCGCGCGAAACTCGGAAAGTCCGGTTAAAAAATGCGCCTCTCTTTCGGTGAGAAGGATCGATCCGGTGGATTCGGGGCTCGCGAGATTACGTTTTAAAAATTCCGTATCTCCCGATAAGGACGCTCCTAAAATCGCAATCCAAGTATAACCGATCTTAAATTCGGGGCCGATCTTATCGTAGGGGATCGAATTCAAAAGATGCGTGAGGGACTTTCTGGAAAGATGTTGTTTGATCGTTTCACCGAACGCGATCATCGTTTCGTTATCGGGGTTTTCGCTCATAACGGGATCGATCGCCTTTGCGCGGAGTGCGTTACGATACATTTCTTCCAGGATCGGAAGATACGATCCGTCCTCTTGGAGAAAGTCGTTGAACCCCGAATAGGCGAGTTTTACCAGAGTTCCCGAATCGAAGGAAAATCCGTTGAGTAAAAACGAATTATAATTTCCTAATGCAACGTAAAAGTATCCCAATTCGTCCGAAGGATTTGCGTGAACGTAATCCTTGGCGGCGTTTTGAAAATTTTTCACGGCGCCTTCTTCGAGAGTCCCCGAGGAAATTTGTTGTTGAATGTTTTTTCTTTCTTTTTCGAGAAGAATTTTTCTATCACCTGCGAATAGATTCTTAATACTCTGGCGTAAAAAAAATCCCGTCCCGCCTAATATTAGTATAAGAGCGGCGAAAATATAAGGTTTATAACTGGTTTTCTTTTTGTAACTTTTCAGGCCGGATTGATACAACATACTTCGTCGATTTTTTATCCGCCCATTCAGGGTTCACGTATTTTTTGAATTCTCTTTAGCCCCTAAAACTTGACACTGAGGGCTCCGCTGATTCCGTTGGATTCTATGCCTTACGATTACGATTTTGACGAAGATTTTGAAGTTGAGACCGGTGGCGACGAGAATGTCACCGGTGAAGACGTGTTAACGTTTGCTTGTGAAGATTGCGATCACCGTTGGGAAGAGGACGCTTACGAAGCGGAAGACTACGGTTCCGAAGGGGCGATTTGTCCGATGTGCGGTTCCTCAGTAGTAATCGAACTTTGAAAAATGCCCGGCCGGTTCGGCGATTCCTAAAGGATTTTGTTTTCCGGCTTTTCGGGTCCGTATTCGTTCCGTTTATTTTATTTCCTCAAAGTCCGCTCGTTCCCACCGATTTCAGCGACGTTTACGATTTTTACAAAAAGGGAAACTATGATACTTTAGTAAAGGTTTCTCGAACCGCGCTTCGAAAGGAGGAAGTCGATTATAGAATTTTACTTTTATATACCGCCGCGGAAAAAGATCCGGAAGAAATCGATAAAACATTAAGAAGTATTTACGAGAAGAAGGAATCTCATCCCGGAATTTTTTACAACGCGGTATTTTTGTTTTTGGAACGTTGTCTGGTATTGGGAGACGAACCTTCCGGGATTTATTGGGGAAAAATTTTCATCGAGAACGGAACGTCTTCGGTGCGTTATGCGGAAGGCCTTTACACCTACGCCTGCATTTTGTACGAAGCCGGAAAATTCCCGGAGGCGAAACAGATTCTTTCCAAGCTCAAGGAATCGAAATCGACCGAAAAACTCGCGAAGAAAATTCGAATCTTAGAATTGAACATCGAAAAAAAAATGGAGGCGCAGACGTGAAAATACTCAAAGTACAAACCGGAAAACTCAAAGGTAAGTCGATCGAAACGCCTCCCGCAGTCGCGGGAAATACGAACTTTACTCCCGCTATTTTAAAAAAATCGGTTTTTGATATTATCGGTTCTTTGGTTTTAAAAGGAAGATTGATTCCGGAAGAATCCGCCTTTGTGGATTTTTTTGCGGGTTCGGGACAGATGGGTTTGGAAGCCGTAAGCCGAGGATTTGCAAAGGTCGTTTTGTACGAATTGGCCTGGGAAAGATCGGACAGTCTCCGAAAACTTTTCACTAAGATCGGAGATAACTGCGAAATATTTCGTAAGGACGTATTCCGTTTTTATGATAAACTCGATCTCCCCGAAAAGTCGAAAGTTTATTTTTTAGATCCCCCTTATTCTTTTTGGGATAAGAAGAATGAAAAAATCAAATCGGTTTTGGATGGATTGTTAAGCGACGAATCCACCGTGGTCGTTTTTGTCCAGTCTCCGATCGATCCGGGTTGGTCCGATTATCAAACCCGCAAGTTCGGAAAGAATTTTTTGACTTTCCGAGTGAACGGAGGCCGGTTCTTAGAAACGGAAATTGCAGAAACTTCGGAAGCGGATTCTTTGCAAGAGGAAGAGGGAAACTCGGAAGAAGAATGAGTTTGGAATATTAGAGTTGTTGAAAAAAATCAAAGTTCTATTCGCCGAAAAACCGGTTCGACTTTATCTTCGATTTTTCGGGATCGGAACGGGAATTTCCATTTTGACCTTGATCTTAAATTCCTCGTTTCAGATCATGGGAGTGGATCTTTCCGAGTTTAAGTCCCTATTTTTTTCCTTCCTACCTTTATTCTTAAAAGATTATATTCAAACTTTATTAGCGAGCGGAGTTTTATTCGGCGTTATCGGTTTGCTTCTTTCTTCGGCGTTTTGGGGAGAGAATTCAAAAGAAAAAGGACGACAAAATGCGGATACGATACGACCAAACGAACAGGGTCAAACGGAATCCGTTGAAGGAACGAACCGAATAGGGATCGATCCGATTTCCAAAAAGGAATTAAATCGAAACGAAGTAGGTGAAAGAAAACGGGAAAACGGAATTCGAAATTCCTTTGCAAAGGAACTTTGGCTCTTCGGAATTTTTGTTTTTCTTCTTTGGTGTCATTCCGTAATTTTTTATCCTCAGCTCTACGGGGAATTTTTCTTTTATCGATTCGGTTTCTTACGTTATTTTTTGTTTTTTCTGACGGATTGGGTGCATCCCCGGATTCCGCAGACGATCGCTTTGGGAATTTTGGGAGTTTGTGTCGGTCGGTATTCTTTTTTTCTGATTGCCGGTAAGGAATGGTCAAAACTCACGACCTTTTTTTCTTTTTCTGTTTTTCTTTTTATTTTTCATTCTTTGGGAAGCGTTCTTGGGATTTTCATCGTTACTTTAGCCTATCTTTTTATTCGAATATTCGAAAATAAAAAAGTTTCTATTTCGATGGGAATGATTGCGGTTCTATGGGCGATCGTTTCTTTTTTAAACGTAAAAACGCGGGCGAAAACGGATATTCCCGTCGTTTCCGAAAATTTTCCGAACGTTTTGATCTTAAGCGCGGACAGTCTTCGCGCGGATAAGATGGGATATGCCCAAGGAAAAGGAGGTTTAACTCCTCATATCGATTCTCTCTCTAAGGATTCCGTAATATTCCAAGATCATCATACTACGATTCCGAGAACTTTTCCCGCTTGGGCGGATTTGCTCACCGGACAACCTAGTTTTGTACACGGAATCCAGGATATGTTTCCCGACGCCAAGGATCGCGGCGGTTTGAAAGAGAAAACCCTTCCGACTCTTCTTTCCAAACTCGGATATCGAACGAACGTAGTTTCTTCGTTTGCGGGAGATATTTTTCCTCGGGCCGATTGGGGATTTCAATCGGTCCAGGCGCCGATCTTTCACGCGGGAACTCTTACGGCCCAGAGGATTTTGGAATCTCAGATTTTTTTGCTTCCTATCCTGACCGGATCGATCCCCGGCGCGGGAGAATATTGGAGTGTGATCCGCGGCTTTCCGAGTTTGGGAGACGATTCTAAAATTCTTCCGGATCTTTTTTCCGGTCTCAAAAAGGATTCCTCTCCTTTTTTTACCGTATACTTTTCTTCCGTGACCCATTTCCCTTTCAGCCCTCCGTATCCGTACTACAAAAATTTTACAAATTCTGAATATTATGGAAAATTTAAGTATTTTAAGTTCGTGGACCCGAGCGATTCCTCCGAACTTTCGCGAGCCGATCGGGAACAGATCCGGGGACTTTTTCAGGCTTCCATTTTTTCCTTCGACGCAACGGTGGGTAGGATCGTGGATCGACTTAAAAAAGAAGGGATGTACGATTCCACCCTGATCGTTTTGACGAGCGATCACGGAGAATCCCTGTTCGAGGCCGATCATGGTCACGGACACGGGGAACACTTAAGAGGGGAGGCTGTGACTCGTATTCCTCTTCTCATTAAATTTCCGCAAAATATAGGCGGGGGCCGGAAGTTTGACGGAATCAGCAGTTCTTTGGATTTGTTTCCGACGCTTCTTACTTTTATTTCTGAAAAAATAGGGGATCTTTCCCTAAGGAAAAAACTTTTAAACGAACTCGCAAATCGATCCGGAAGGGATCTTTCTTTCGCTTTGAATTCAAAGACTTGGAAGGATTCCAGGAATGTCTACGGAGAAACGGGGGTTTGGTTCAGCGACCTGGGAAATCATTTCTTCCAAAAGGAAAGAATTTTTTATCCCAACATTCTTCAACTGCATTCCATCGAACCGGGAGAAATTCCTTGGATCGTGATCGGAGACCCTTACGCGAAAGAAAGTGTGATCGTTTCCAAACATAGAATGTTTCAGAATGGAACCCGCAAGTTGATCTACACGCCCTCCGAGAACGGGGTCCGCTGGCATTGTTACGATCGAATCTCGGATCCTTGGAACACAAAACCGCTTCCTTCCTCCGAGTGTTCTTCTTTAAGGAGTTCTCTCGTTTCGTTTTTGATCGCTTCCGGAAAGTTCAAGAAAGCAGGGGAGTATTTCCTCCCTTTGTCAAATTGATGCTTGAAGAATGCGACTAAACTAAAAATCTGTATTTTCGTATGCCTAGAAGAGAAGATATTCGCTCTGTACTCATCCTGGGTTCCGGTCCGATCGTAATCGGGCAGGCGTGTGAATTCGATTATTCCGGAACTCAAGCCGCCAAAGCCCTGAAAGAAAAAGGGATTCGTGTTATTTTACTGAACTCAAATCCGGCGACCATCATGACCGACCCGGATCTTGCGGACGCCACATACATAGAACCGATGACGGTCAATGTGGTTCAAAAGATTCTCGAGAAGGAAAAACCCGACGCAATTCTTCCCACGGTCGGAGGTCAGACCGCACTCAATCTGGCCCTTGCCTGTAACACCGCCGGTATTTTAGAAAAATATAATGTAGAATTGATCGGCGCCAAAGTGGACGCGATCAAAAAAGCGGAAGACAGGGAACTGTTTAAAAAGGCGATGGAAAAAATCGGAATAAAAGTTCCCGCATCCGGCCTCGCTAACAATCTCAAAGACGCCGCCGAAGTCAAAAAAAGACTCGGTCTTCCGCTCATCGTTCGTCCCGCGTTCACTCTCGGAGGAACCGGGGGCGGGATCGCATTTACGGAGGAAACTTTCGAAGAAGTCGTTTCCAAGGGGCTCAAGGCTTCTCCGATCAGCCAGGTTCTTTTGGAGGAATCGGTTCTGGGTTGGAAAGAATTCGAACTCGAAGTGATGCGAGATCTGGCGGATAACGTGGTCATCATCTGTTCGATCGAAAACATCGATCCTATGGGAGTTCACACGGGAGATTCCATCACCGTGGCTCCTCAACAAACCCTTTCCGATAAAGAATACCAAAATCTGAGAGACATGTCGATCGCAATCATCCGGGAAATCGGAGTGGAAACCGGCGGTTCCAACATTCAGTTCGCGGTCAATCCGGCAAACGGAGACGTGATCGTCATCGAGATGAACCCGCGTGTTTCCCGGTCTTCGGCTCTCGCTTCCAAGGCGACCGGTTTTCCGATCGCAAAGATCGCGGCTCTTCTTTCCATAGGTTATACGTTAGACGAAATTAAGAACGATATCACCCGAGTGACTCCGGCGTCCTTCGAACCTTCGATCGACTACGTCGTAACAAAGGTTCCTCGTTTCGCGTTCGAAAAATTTCCCGGTACCGACGATACTCTCGGAGTTCAGATGAAGGCCGTCGGAGAAGCGATGGCGATCGGTAGAACTTTTAAGGAAAGTTTTCAGAAAGCGCTTCGTTCCTTGGAAACCGACCGTTACGGTTTCGGTTCGGACGGATACTTTCAAGAATTATTATATGCAAGAAGTCTAAATCCCGATCAAAGAAAGGAATGGATCGATTCTTTTCTGAAACGTCCGAACGACAAACGTATTTTTTACATTAAACTCGCCTTCGACGAAGGTTATACCGTGGATCAAATCCACGATCTCTGCAAGGTGGACAGATGGTTCCTCTGGCAGATGGAAGACCTTCTCGAATTGGAAAAGGAATTTTCAGAAAAGGGAAGTTCCGTTCTTTCCAAAATGAAACAAGCCGGTTTTTCAAACAGACAACTCTCCTTTTTAAGGAATAAAAAACGGATTCTGGATTTGCTCGACGGCGGACTTAGGGTCGATCTGAAAAAAACGGAAATTCAGAATATTCTAAAGAACTCGGAAGAAGAAATCGAATCGGAACTCGGTTCCAAAAAGATTCTTCCCGTTTACAAAAGAATCGACACCTGCGCCGGAGAATTCGAGGCTTATACTCCTTATTTCTATTCTTCCTATGACGAAGAGGACGAATCCGATGTGACTAACGCAAGATCGGTTATGATCCTCGGAGGAGGTCCGAACCGGATCGGTCAGGGGATCGAATTCGACTACTGTTGTTGTCAGGCTTCTTACGCGCTTCAGGATTTGGGAGTGGAGTCCATCATGGTCAACTCGAATCCGGAAACGGTTTCGACCGACTACGACACTTCGGATCGTCTTTATTTCGAACCTCTGACCCTGGAAGACGTGTATCGCATTTATCAAAACGAAAAACCGGAGGGTGTGATCGTTCAGTTCGGCGGTCAGACCCCTCTGAAACTCGCGAAGGATTTGGAAAGAAAGGGAGTGAAAATTCTCGGTACTAGCCCGGACTCCATCGACCGCGCGGAAGACAGAAAACGTTTCGTAGAAGTATTAGAAAAATTGAAACTGAATTCCCCCGAAAGCGGGATCGCCACTTCCATGGAAGAGGCGAGAGAGATCGCTCAAAAGATCACGTATCCCGTTTTGGTTCGTCCTAGTTACGTTCTCGGCGGAAGGGCGATGCTCATCATCAACGAAGAGAAAGAACTGGATCGTTACATGGAAAAAGCGGAAGAGATCTCGAAAGACAGACCTCTTTTGATCGATTCCTTTTTGGAAGACGCGGTGGAAGTGGACGTGGACGCTCTTTGCGACGGAAAAGACGTTTTTGTCACGGGTATCATGGAGCACATCGAAGAGGCGGGGGTTCATAGCGGGGATTCGGCCTGCGTTCTTCCTCCGCAAACACTTTCCAAAAAGATGATGGAAGAAATCCGCAAAGCGACGGTCGCGCTTTCTCTCGAACTTCAGGTTAAGGGTTTGATCAACATTCAATACGCCGTCAAAGAAGAAGTTCTTTATATCATAGAAGTCAATCCGAGGGCTTCGAGGACCGTTCCTTTCGTTTCCAAGGCCCTCGGACATCCGATCGTAAAATACGCCACTCGAATCATGATGGGAGAATCTTTGAAGAGTCTTCCTCTTCCGAAAGAAATGGCCTTCTCTCAAGTTTGTGTAAAGGAAGTCGTTCTTCCGTTTAATAAATTTCCGGGAGTGGATACGATTCTAGGACCGGAGATGCGTTCGACCGGAGAAGTGATGGGCATCGCTTCCACTGCGGGTGAGGCGTTTTTAAAATCCCAATACATGGCCGGGGACGAGTTGCCTTCTCAGGGAACCGTGTTCGTAAGTATCAACGATAAGACGAAGTCGGAACTTCTTTCTTATATCAAGAATCTTTCCGAACTCGGTTTCAATTTGATCGCTACTTCGGGAACTCATAAATTTCTTTCGGACAACGGAATTCTTTCTTCCAAGATTAATAAGGTCTACGACGGAGTGTTTCCGACCGCCCTCGATTATATTCGGGAGAATAAGATTCATCTCATTATAAACACGCCTCTTTCCAGAGTTACGAGAGACGATAGTTTTACGATCCGTCAGGCGGCGATTCGGTTCAAGGTGCCTTGTTTGACTACGTCTAACGCCGCTAAGGCGCTCATCAAAGGAATGGTGGAGATGAAAAACAAGGGTTTTACGATCCATTCTCTTCAGGAAATCCATTCGATGCCTAAGATTCTTTAAGTAGAATTTTAGAATATTTTTAAGTTTTGTGCCTTTTTTTCTTAAAACCGCATCCCCTGAGAGCGATTTGCGGAACCGCTTCGGGTATGGACATTCTTCTGTTGAGTTCCGATAAAAAGATTCAATCCGCTTTGAATGAGGGGTTGGTCGGTTCCGATTCTCTTTTGATTCCTATGAGTTATTGGAATCAGTTGAACATGGTTCAAAGAAAAGCTCTTTCTAAGAAACTTCCGTTTTTGCTCAAGAGATATACGAAATACGTCGCTTCCTTGAATCGACTTCACTGGAGAGGTGGTAAGATCAAGTACAATTGGGGCGTCGGCGAGTTGAAGAAGATGACGATTCATGTGAATTCGGGCGTTTGGGCCGTTTTGGGTGCTTTGGCGGGCGCACACGGTGTTTCGAGGTGTTATCTTTTCAACTATCTTCTCTGGCTTGAAGAAACTGGAGTTGGGGATTCTATCGAAGATACGATGAATCGAGGAGTTCCTCGGTTTCATGGGATTTACAGAATGATCTGGACCTTGGATCTACGGAAAAATCGAATATCCAGAGAGTTATACTTCGAACCAAATCCGTTGAGAAGCGAGCATGCTTATTCATTGCCTCAGCCGGACCACTAAAAAAGTCATTCCACAGAATTACAAACGAAATCGCTCCGTTAAACTTAAACTCCTAAAAATGAGAGTTCCCCTTCCTGCGTCGTCTCGAACCGTTAGTTGTCCAAAGGAATCAGTTTTTGGGAATAGATCTCCGAAGAAACTAGTTGGAAAAAATCGTAAAATCCCGGGTAACGGCTCAACACGTTCTTTTCCTTGAACAAGCCGAAAGCAAGAAAAAGATGAGCGTACAATGTGAACCTTCTATCGTATTTGAATGTCACAGGCTCCTTTAATGATTCCGACTCGATCGTAAATTCGACTCTCCTTGCAAAGGAATTCCACGTAGGAATGAGTCCTAAGGTGAAAGTCGTCAATAAGATCGTTGTGGTCAGCCTCTTACTATCGTTATAGTCTACCAATTTCACCCGAATTACGTTCTTGAATTTTTTTCGGAGAAGGTCCACGTCGTCGATTCCTTTAAAGGCAATTATAATATTTTGAAAACAACGGCATTGCGCAAAGGTGGTGGCAAAGAATCTTTTTTCATACGCGCCGACCAAGGGATTTCGGAATTTCAGAAGATTGTCGTCTCCCGTTTGAGAGATGTCTTCTTGATCTACCAAATCCGGACTCACGTTGCTCCGAAATTCTTCGATAATCACCAACGTTTCCTGCAATCGAGGAAGGTTACCGCCGAGTTCGATTTTGGGAGGAAGTTCTTTTTCGGTAATCGTTAGACAACTTTGTAAAAGAAAACCTATAACGATAAAAAGAATTCTATTTTTCAAAATGATTGGCTTCTGAGGCAAAATTATTTTCATAGGTAAAAAGGAGACAGGTTAATGTCAAGTTTTTTAAACCGATTTGTGTTAGTTGCATTTTTTGTAATGTTATCCAACTGTACGAAAGACGTCGTACGCGTATATAATCCAATAACGGAAAAAGATAAGAACTCCTACGGGATCATGGCATTCGGACTTTATGCGTACAATCAAAGTCATAAGGATATATTGAATCTATTCAGTAAGGATTCCGGAACGGTTTTTACCGATCTTGAAAGGCAGGGAGTCAAATTTTCAGAAATCCTTACGAAAGACGCAAAAAAAAATCCGCAGAATATAAGTCCGTATCCGGTCGAGGAACCGGTGATGGCGGAAAAAACGGATTCCACTCAATACTTTGAAGGAAAAACTGGATATATTTCTCCGTTTTATCTATTACTCTCCCTGGATCCTGCAAAAGAATATGCGATTACCGGCGTAACTTATACTTATCAGGTAAGTTGCGGCCAGAAATGTCGACGGACGATTGTCCGCGACTTTCCGGTGGAGCCTTCCAAATCGTTTAAGGCCTTTCCCATCAAGACGACGGCGGGGGATATAACTTTTGGCGGGATCTTAATGGCAAGAGTGCTTCCCACAACTAAAAGCGATCCTTACGGTATTGGAGACGATACTCCGAATCTCAGCGATCTTTTCGCGGGAAATAAAGTATCGGTGAATATAGAACCCGGAGAGGAACATATCAAAGGAATGGAATCCGATTCTTTGAGGGAATTTTTTTACCGCGGAGTCGTGGATAGTAAGAACGCGGAAAAATTATTCTACGAGAATCTGATCAAAGTTTATCCGGAAGGTTATTGGAAAACCCTTGCGGAAAAAAAGAGAGCCGCCTTGGGCAATTGATTTTATGCAAAGTCATACAAATCGATTTTCGATTTACATGACTTTCGTTCGGGACGAGAAAATCGAAACGGAAACAATTACTTCTTCCGGTAAAGGTCCGCAAATCTTCCTAGTGAACTCGGACGTTAGCGCAACGTGAAGGTTGAAAGTTTGGGCGAATCCGGCCTTACGGCCGGACCGCGCTTTCTGCTCCAATCAACAAATTGATAAATCGCTCTAAAAGTGAAAAATTTTCGTTATACCAATTTGTTGATTCCGCTTCAATCGCTTTCGCATGGGTTATACCGAACTCACGTTAAAATAAAATTTAGAGAAGAGTCGATTTAACTCGGAACAAGACGTCTGAAAATGGAAAATATGCGAAAGACTCTCCGTCTTTTGTAAAAAACTTATTATTTTAAATAAAAAAATAATTTCATGAAATGAGCGGGATTTCACTCTAAGATTAAAACGATGTCTCTTCTTGAATCTGAAAAATTACCCTTGGGAAGTCTACTTCCCGACTTCCGGTTGGCGGATCCGAACGGAAATATGTATTTGTCGGACCAGTTATCGGGTTCGACGGGATTGTTGTTGGTTGTTACCTGCAATCATTGTCCTTATGCCCAAGCGATTTGGCCAAGACTGATCCGTTTTGCCGGAGAAATTCTTTCTCTTGGGGTCAGAACGGTCGCAATCAATCCGAACATACACCCCGATTATCCGGACGATTCTCCTCGGATGATGCTTTCGAAAATTAAGGAATGGGGAATTTCCTTTCCTTATTTGGCGGATGAAACTCAAGAAGTCGCCAAAAAGTTAGGGTCGATTTGTACTCCGGATATCTATCTCTACGACGGCGAACAAAGGCTTTATTATCATGGAAGAATGGATGATAACTGGAAAAATGAGAAGCAGGTTTCCAGAAAGGAATTGGAATACGCGGTCCATCAACTCGTAAAAGGAAATCCCGCACCGATCAATCAAATGCCTTCTATAGGTTGTTCCATCAAATGGAAGGAATAGACTCTTGCCCTCGATAACACCCGATCATACTCCGATCGCCGCAGAATCTTTTCCGGACGCGGACGTAATCAGCGAACACTATCGCGAGGTCGAAACGAAAGCGTTGGATCATTTTAGAAATGAGTTTAGAAAAAACGAAAGTTCTTTGAATAACGTTCCTACCACCGCTCTGATAACTTTTTTGAAAAGGAGCGGGAATCTATATCAGGATTGGAGAATATTAAAAAAGAATCTTACGGATAAATACGCGGAACTTCAGAAGAGTCGGAATGCGGAATACGAATTGATTTATCGTAAGCTTGTGGCGAATAAAAGCCGTAAGATGAAACCGACCGCTCTGATCGGGGATATCTTTCAGTCCGTGGTCGACGGCGTTTTGAATACCGTATATATCTGGTTCGATTTGGACAAAAAAGCGGAATCCGGGCCGCCGCCCCGCCCGATAGATCCGCGCGTTTCATCCGCAAAGGACGAGGATGTTAAAAAACTCTATCGGGAGATGATTCAGAAAAAACTGAAAGAGAGAGATCGAAGTTTTTCACTATTTCAGGATTTGTTGAAGGATTCGGCTCTGAATTGGAACCGATCCTATCGGAAAAAATTCCATCAAAGTCTCGCCTCCACGGTCAAACGATTGGACTCGTCTAAGGCAAGTAAGGCGGAAATCTTAAACAAAAAAAAGGTCGCTAAAAAGGCGATTCTCGGTTTTCACGAGGAGGATACGATCCAAAGATATTCCATTTTTATGATAGACTTTTTTTTGGATCGGCTTCTTAAAAAGGAACCGATCCCGGAAGATAAGATCGTTATACTTGAAAAGTTTGAAAATACGAAAGCGGAAGAACTTAAAAATCAGGCGGATGCCGCGCCGACCGGGGAAAATTCCGGGGTACAAAGGCCGCGCGATCCGGTCGCCACATCCGAACCTAAAAATCAAAAATCGAATTCCCCTAAGAAGGAATGTCCGATCACCGATCTTCCCGATCATCTGATCAAAGAATGTTATTCCGACTATTTGATCGTGGATTTATCCACAAAGGAAAAACGTCTCGAATTACATCGAATCCGTTTGGGAAAGGAAAATCAAAATACAAGAGCCGAAGCCATAGAATTTTTCAGTCAATGCGCGAACAAGGATTCCTCCGCGGTTATGTTGGCCGAGTCCGTTCTTAAAAAACACAATATCACCCGGGAAGAAGAGAGTAGGTTGAACGAAATGATTCGCAAACAAAAGACCTGCAAGTAAAGTCGCCGCAAATCAAATAATCCTGACATCTGACCCCTATTCACTGAAATCTAAAATGTGGGAACTCCCACGTTTTTAGGCGACCGGTAGAACTCCGATCTCTCTCATGCCGTTATGGATAAAATCGGAAAAATTTTAATCCTGACATCTGATCCCTATCCACTGAAATCTAAAACCTATCCCCTAAAATGTTCGAATCCTGATTGTTCGAAGGTCTTTTCCGAGTTTCCTTGGAAGAACTTCACACCTTTCCAATCCGTAGTCGCGTATCCGATTTTTGTGACTAAAATTTCGTCTAACGTGCTCGGCAATTCGTCCGGGCTTAGAAAGAGAAGTTCCAATTCTTCCCCGGAACTTAAAACCTCGTCTAAACTCAAATAGGCGGAAGAAGGGGAAGGAATTTTTTCAAGATCGATTTTTAAACCGAGTTCCGAAGAAGAAGCCAACTTCGGAAGATCTTGTAAAAGCCCGTCGGTAAGATCCATACAACAGGAAACCGAAAAACGTTTTGAAAGTTCTTTGGCAACGTTCAGTCTCGCATTGGGAGTGAGATGTCTTTCCAAGGCCAGACTTCGGAGAGGTTCGGGAACTTCCAGGTGTTCATTCAAAAGTTTGTAACCGAGCAGAGAAAGGCCGACCGAACCCGTGAGATAGAGAAAATCTCGATTCTTACCGCCGGAACGTTTCCAGGCCCGAGTCGTAACGCCGATCAAGGTCAGGGTCAGATTGAGAGAAGGAGAACGATACGTATCACCGCCGCAGAGTTCGATGTCGTAAGAGGATAATGTTTTCTGCAAAGCGGAAGAGAAAGGTAGAATCCATTCTGCCCGGGAACATTGCGGACTGAGACCGAGATTTAAAAACGCCTTAGTCGGAACTCCTCCACCCGCAGCGATATCGGAGACGTTCACTTCCACGAGTTTTTTTGCGATTTCTTTCGGGCCGCTCCACTCGGTTCTAAAATGAGTTCCTTCGCAAATCGTATCGGTGGTAAAGATCCGACCTTCTTCGTCCAGATAACAGTCGTCAGTCTGAACGATTCCGGGCGGATAGAGGATGCGGATGATATCCGATTCTTTCAAATGTAAATTTTCCTTCAAAAATCTTGACTTTCTTCGATTTCAAGCCAGTCTGAAAAACTATGAAACGAAACATTCTATTCTATTGTTTGATCCTACTTCCTTTTGTCGCCGGATTTTCAAAAGAGCCCGATAAAAACCAAACCTGCACATACTCGTACGATCACGCGAGTACGAAGTTCGGTTGGAAGGCGTTTAAGTTTACTGAGAAAACCGGGGTCGGAGGTTCCTTCGATAAGATCGAAGTGGTCGGAACTACTGCCGGAAATTCTCCCGAAAAAGCCCTCAAAGGACTGAAGTTTACGATCGATCCGAACACGGTCAACTCGGGGAACAACGATCGGGACGCAAAGATCAAGTCCGCGTTTTTCTATCCGTTGAAGAAGAACGGAAAGATCGAGGGAAAGGTCGTTTCAGCGGAATTGAATTCCGACAAAACTACCGGGAAAGGAGTGATCTCCCTCGCTTTCAACGGGGTTGTTAAAAATTTGGACGTAATTTTTACCCTTCAGGAAGGAAACCGGCTCAGCGCGAATTCAAAGTTGGAGCTCGGAGATTTTAAAGCCCTGACGGCGGTGGATGCGCTCAATCAAGTATGCAAGGAATTGCATAAAGGAAAAGACGGTGTCTCCAAACTTTGGCCGGAAATCGAACTTACGATAACCACACAACTCAAAACCGACTGCAAATGATTATCGATGGGTCTGACCAACCTCGCAAATGACAAGGAGTATCCTTCTAAAAAGTGGGAACTCCAACACCTGACCCTAGTCACTTGAAATGTGTAAAGTCCTAACACCTAAAACCTATGCACTAATTCCTAAAACGAATTCCCGCGTTTTAGCGATCGATCGGGTCAGGATCTTACATCTTGACCTGGGATCCGATTTCTAAAACCTGACAACTAATTGTATAAACGAAATGGAATATTCTAAAATCAAATACTTACTCAAATCGTCCGCCATTCGGATATTGCGTAAGGATTTTGCCGGGGTAATCGTTTCGTTTCTTTACGACCAATTCAAAACCGGAAACCGATTTTGGATTCCCACGACCGAAATGAGTCTAAACCTACGAAATTTTTTGGAAGACCTTAAAGACGAAGGGGATGTGGATCCGTCCGATTTTGCCAGGAGTTCGGACGTATATATAAACGAATGGGTCAACGAAGGCTTTTTAACCAACCGCGTGCAAATCGTGGACGGGTCGGAGGAAATTATCCTGGAACTCACGCCCGAAATGGAAAAACTATTTTCTTGGTTGGAAGATTTAAGGGATTTGGAAAGTAACGAGATTGTCGGAACGGAATCCCGTTTTTTTTCGATACTCAATAAACTCAAGGAAATCGTAGAGGAAACCGTATCCGGACCCGAGGAAAAAATTCGACAATTGGAAAAGAAAAAAGAGGAACTGGATTTGGAAATCGCACAAATACGGAAGAGCGGTCGTGTGGACGTTTTTCCAAGCGAAAGAATTCAGAGCCAATTTTTGTACGCAAAGAAGGAAGCCTTAAGTCTGTTAGGCGATTTTAAACAGGTGGAAAGTAATTTTCACGATATGACCCAATCCATACATCGAAAGTATTTGGAGATCGCCGAAAAGGGAGATATTTTGGAATTCGTTTTAGGAGAGGATACGGAACTGTTAAACTCCGCACAAGGGCGGAGTTTTCAAACTTTTTGGGAGTTCCTTCGTTCCGAAAAACACCAGGATTTTTTGGAAAAGCTGATTCAAACCTTGTATTCGATGCCGGATGTTCTTACGGCGGATCCCGAATATTTTTTTAAAAAGTTAAGAAAGAATCTCAGGGAAGCGGGCGCAAGAGTCAATACGGTCGTTTCTCAGATGTCGGAACAACTCAAGAAAACTCTTGTAGATCAAACTATATTAGGAAATCGTAAAGTTAAGGAACTCATCAACGAAATCAAAAATTCCGTGTTGAACTCCGATCTGTCCTCCGATTTCGCCTTTCACGATTTCGAGGAGCCGGACGTCCGGCTTACGATGGAAAGGCCGATTTGGAAAGGGGACGATTTTGATTCTTCCCGAACCGTATTTGTGGAAGAACAACAGGAAAGTTTTTTCGATTGGGAAACGTTGTATCCGATGATTCGAGGAATCGATCCGGAAATATTGGAAGGGAACATTCGATCCTTATTACGGTATAAACCGGAGATCGGATTGGAGGAGGTTTTACGACAATATCCGGATCAGACGAGTTTGGAGGAAATCGTGATTTATCTTTGGATCGCGAGCGTTCGGGAGACCTATTCCATCGACGCACGGGATTTTTTTCGATGGATACGGGATAAGGAAATCGTATATCGAATTCCTAAAGTAATTTATAGGGTAAGGGAAGATGGATAAGTTAATCGATTGCGCTTCCTCGGTCCTGAAACTTTTGCGCGGGCCGATCAGTCTGGACGATGATCCGAAAGCCTGGGATCAATTGCGAAGATATGAAAAAGAAGTCCGCGAATATTTCGAGAAGATCGGACTGATTCTTCATTTGGACGAAGCGGATTGTTACGCGTTTTTAAGACAAACCTCGGACGATACCGACGAGGGCGATAAGGAAAAACTTCCCGTAATTACGAGAAAGATCGCAATCAATCGAAAGGAAACTCTTCTTTTGGTACTTTTGCGGGAAGTGATTTTGGAAAGGGAAGAAAAGGATCCGTCTTCTTCCGTGATCGTCCGAAAAGAGGACATATACGAACTTTTAAAACCGTATTTTCCGAAAACGACCAATGAAGTGGATCTTTACAAGGAATTCGACCGGATGATCCGCGCCGTGGAAAATTTGGGATTTATCCGAATGATGGACGGTTCGGGAATCAAAATCCGAAAGATTTTAAAGGCAAAACTCTCCGTGGCCGACTTGGAACGGATCAAGTCGAAATTTCGGGAAGGAGACTCCGATGACGAGCCTATTCAATCTCAGAACGAGTGAACTTCCGAGCGGCTTCCGACTTCAAAGTCTGGAAGTGCTCAACTGGGGGACGTTCAACGGCCAGGTTTGGAAACTTTCTCCGGAAGGCGATAATTTCTTATTAACCGGAGCGAACGGCTCTGGCAAATCCACCTTGGTCGACGCGGTCCTCACTCTATTAGTTCCTTCTAATAAAAGAAATTATAATATAGCTTCCGGATTCGAAAGCAGAAGAAAGGACCGAAGCGAAAAAACCTACGTGGAAGGACATTACGGAAGGGACGCGTCCGGCGCGGAAGGAATTTTGAAGGTTCGTAAAAATCAGGAGGATTGTTATTCGGTGCTTTCCGCGGTTTTTTCCGAACCGGAAAAAAATACGTTCGTCGCTTTGGCTCAAGTTTTTTGGTTTCAGGGAGGGGAGCTGAATAAGTTTTTTCTAATCGCCGACAAACCCCTTTCCGTCCGGGATTCTCTCCTGCTAAATCGACGTTCGATCAAAAATCTGAAAGCGGATTTGAAAAACGAAGGCGTTCGTATATTCGAAAATTTTAAAGCGTATTCGGCTGAATTCCGGAATTTGGTGGGATTAAGGTCCGAAAAGGCGATCGATCTGTTCAATCAAATCGTAGGGATCAAATCTCTCGGAGTTTTAAACGACTTCGTTCGGGAACATATGTTGGAACGGATCGACGTTCGGTCCAAAATCGAGGAACTGGATAAAAGTTATTCCAATTTGTCGGAAGCGTATCAGGCGATCGTCAAAGCCCGGGAACAATTGAAACTTTTGGAGCCGATCGGAGAAAAGGCCGGGGATTTGCGTAAGGTTCGGACAAAAATAAAATTTGCGGAAAAACTTTTAAAATCCCTCGTCCCTTACTTTTCAAAACTTCATCTGGAAATATTATCCAAGGACGAAAAGGAAAAAGAATTAGAACTTTCTAAAATTCAAGATCAATTGTATTCGATCCGCGCGGACGTCGAACGACTTCGGGAGGCAGAACTCAAAATCGCCGTCAGCCTGGAAAACAACGATACGGTCCGAAGGATCGCCGACCTTAAAAAAAGAATCGAGGATTTGCAAAAGGAAAAATCGATTCGAGACGGGTCCTGGAAACAATATTCCGATCTTGCTTCCAGTTTGAATCTGCCCTATGAAAGAAAGGAAACCGATTTTTACGAAGTATTTCGTCTTTCCGGGGTTCGTCTGGAAGAAAACGAATCGCACAAGGAAATTCTCCGAACACAGATCACGGAATTGGAAGTGGAAAATAAGAGTTTGGAAAAGCGCAATCGAATCACGGGAGAGGAGATTGCCCATCTGAAAAAAAGCAAACATCTGCTTCATCCAGACAAAGTGAAAATCAGAAATCAAATTTCAGAAACGTTGGGAATTTCCGTTCAGGAACTCCCCTTTGTCTGCGAACTCATTCAAGTAAAGGAAACGGAAAGGCCTTGGCTCGGCGCGATCGAAAGATTGATGCATAGTTTCGGATTGCGTATGCTTGTACCGGAAATTCATTATAAAAGGATAACCGAATATGTAAATCGGACTTTTTTGAATTCTAAGTTCACTTATTTTCGAATGTTGCCCGTCTCCGGATATTCGAACGAATCTCCCGCAAATAAAAACGAGGTGTTTTATAAACTCGAGATCAAGCCGGAATTGGATTCCGAGAAAAGACGATGGATCGAATCGCAGATTCTACGCGATTATAACTATGTTTGTTGCGATATCGATTCTTTCTATAACTACGATAAGGCGATAACGACGGAAGGATTGATCAAAACCGGAAAAATCCGTCATGAAAAAGACGATCGTTCCAATGTGAGCGACGGAAGAAATTTTATTTTAGGTTGGAACAACCTGGAAAAGATCCGCGCGTTGGAGGAGGAATTCGTGGAGACCGGAAAACGAATCTACGAGCTGACTTCCAAATTGAAAGAATACAGAAAACAAGAGGACACAAACTCGCAGGAACGGTCGGATCTGAATCGGATTCGGGAGTTCAACGTCTTTTCCAAAATCGACATCGAAGGGATTCAATCCGATTTGCAAAAGTCGAACGTGTATTTGGAGGAATTGGAACGTTCCTCGGAAGATTACAAAAAGCTCAAGTCCCAACACGATACGGTCAAAAAAAGTTTGGGCGAATCGGTCCTGCTGGAAAAAGAAGCCGAAAAAACGATCACCGTTTTGGAACAAAGGATCGACCAAATCCAAGAAAAACGTTCCGAGTTGTTACAAACCGTTTCCGAATATTCCCTTGAGGAACTTTCGGACGCTTTCGAGGAAATCTCCAAAAGAACGTTAGACGAAACCTTGACCGGCGAAAATCTTTATATGATTCGTAAAAAATTGAAAGAATTTATGGAATCCGAAAAAACCGAGTTGGTTTCGGAGGAATTCAAAATCGCCGACGATTTAAACAAACGACTCGATAAGTACGTAAAAAAATTTTCCGAAGATTCGGAAAGAATCGGGCTCGTCGGTAACGCGGATTATATCGAATCCTTTGAAGAGGAGTTGGAAAAGATCAGAAAAGAAAGATTGCCCGAATTTGAAAACCGATTCCGGACCATGATGGACGATAAGGTTTCGAAACAGATCATAGAATTTAAGATGGGATTGGAAGACGACGTTTTGGAAATCAAGGAACGGATCCAAGAGTTGAACGAATCCCTTCGTTGGTTGGATTACGTAAAAGATAAAACGTACATTCAATTGGAATTCTCGGATACGAAAAACAAGGAGATCGTCGGAGAAAACGGTTTTAAGTTTTTATTAAAAGAATGTATACCGAATGTGGGAGACGGGTCTTCCAACGAGGATAAATTTCAGAAAATCAGGGAACTCTTGGATCGACTGAAAGTTCAGGACGGAAACGATCGTTGGTCCAAGTCGGTAACGGACACAAGAAACTGGTTGGACTTCCGGGTTGTGGAATTCGATAAGGAAACCAATAAACCGAAGGAAGTGTACGATTCTTCCGCCGGAAAGTCGGGAGGTCAGACCGTAAAATTGGCTTATACGATCCTTGCGTCGGCGATCGCCTATCAATTCGGTTTCAGAAATAAGAAGTCGTTTCGATTCGTGGTTATCGACGAGATGTTCAACAATTTGGACAATTCCAATTCCAAATATGCGATGGACCTATTTCAACAATTGGGTCTGCAACTCCTGGTGGTCACTCCCATGGATAGAATCGGAGTGGTGGAACCTTATATATCCTCCGCAAATTTCGTAAGTATCAATTCCGAAGGGAACGGTTCGAGTGTGGTTCCCATTACGAAAGAAAAATTAAAAAATAATAAATTAGAAAATTATGTTTTAGAAAACGGAAACGTTTCATCATGATCTCCCCGGAAGAGATCCTAAAAAAGGCCGAAAAATACTTCCCCACCGTACTAAAAAATTTCCTTTTAAACGTATCCTCGTTTCCTTGGGAGATTTCCGTCGGAAAGGTTTCGCCGGGTGAATTGTTGCGTTTTGCGGAACCGCTCAGAATTTTGGAAAAAAATTCCAAACAAGAAAGAGGGTTCGGGTACCGGTTGTTTTCTTCTCCGAAGGAAACCCGGAAATTCGGAACTCAAACCTTGCCCGAAAGTATTGTATTCGATACGCAGTCGGACTTTTTGATTTATATCGGAAAGGAGAAGGAGTTCGCGTCCTATCAAAAAAACGTAAAGTTAATCCTGAATTTGATGCCCGATTTACGCGATTGGATTTTGGAATTTCCGATGTTTGTGATCGAAAAGGAAGACGGTTGGGAAGAACTATTGGAGGTTTGCGATTACTTCCGGAAAAATCCGAAGTCGGGACTTTATATCAGAGAACTGCCCGTTCGAGTTCATACGAAATTTATAGAAGAGAATAAGACGATCTTAAGAAAACTATTGGATTTTTTAATACCGAACGAAGTTCTCGTAGAGAGTTCCGTATTCGAGGACAGATACGGATTAAAAAGGGAAGAGGGGCTGGTTCGGTTTCGGATTTTGGATTCGGAAATATCCAAAAACTGTTTCGGCGGTCTGTCGGATATCAGCGTGCCGATCGGAGAATTCCGTTCGTTGCAAATTCAAGGTTGCGAAAGAATTTTACTGATCGAAAATAAAACTAATTTTTCGAATATTCATAATTTCTTAACCATTCCTAAGTTGCAAAAAACCGTCGCCATTTTCGGCAAAGGGTGGGGATTGGGAATTTTAAGGGATTGTGAGTGGCTGAAAACAAAGGAACTTTTTTATTGGGGAGATTTGGACGTTCAAGGATTCGAAATTTTATCCACGCTCCGGGAGATTTTTCCGGCCGTTCGATCTTTTTTGATGGATCGAAAAACGTTTCATACCTTTCGTGAGTTTGCGGTGAACGGAGTTCTCGGAAGAGTCGCCGGACTTCGTTTTTTAAGCGAGGAAGAGAGTGCGACTTGGGAACTTCTAACTTCTCTTCCCGAAAAAAATCGTCTAGAACAGGAACGAATCCCGAATTGGTACGTGGAAGAAGTCTTGAGCGAGTTATTTTAAAGGGAATTCAGTTTTTGACTAAACAGAACTGGCCCTTCGGAGATTCATTTCTAGGCGCGCTTTCCGGTTCCGAACCCAATGCATTTATAGATCGTCCCGAAACTCGAAAAGAAAAACGTGGGAGTTCCCACGTTCTAGGGGTCAGTGGATAGGGATCAGATGTCAGGGTTAGGATTTTACAACAGGTCTTCCTTTTTATGACGACTTTTTCTAGCTGCTACAAGGGGAATCATCTGCTCGTTGTTTGACTCGAATTGGCGGTTTGCGAGGGACAGGCTCTTTTTTCTTGACTTCGGGATTCAAAGCGAAACTCTGGCTTCTACAGGACGATTTTTCATGTCAGTATTATCAAAAGCGCATAAAACTCCTTCTCTTACGAAAGAAAACGCCGTAAAAGGCTGGTTTGTAGTGGATGCGGAAGGAAAAACTCTGGGAAGACTCGCTTCCGGGATTGCCGCAAGACTCCGCGGAAAACACAAAGCGACCTTTACTCCCAACCAAGATTGTGGAGACAATGTCATCGTTATCAACGCTTCCAAAGTGAAAGTAACCGGAAACAAGGAAACGCAGAAGATGTATTATCATCACTCTCGTTATCCGGGCGGGATGACTGAAACCGTATTCAAGGACTTGATCGTAAAACAACCGGAAAAGGTAATCTACGAGGCCGTAAAAGGAATGCTTCCCAAAAGCAAACTCGGAGATAAGATGCTCACCCATTGTAAAATTTTCTCGGGCGCTGAACACAACCTCCAGGCGCAAAAACCCGTAAAACTGGAAATCTAAGGAGAACCGATTCAAATGGCACCCGCAAAAGAAATCTGGGCCGTAGGAAGAAGAAAAACCTCCGTTGCCCGCGCAAAAATCAAAGAAGGTTCCGGTAAAATCACCGTAAACCATAAAGATATCAAAGATTATCTTCAAAATCGCAAATCTATCATTGACGAGGCAACTCGTCCTCTGACTCTTCTGAACGTATTGGATAAGTATGATCTTAACTTAAACGTTTCCGGAGGCGGAATCACCGGACAAGTCGGAGCGATTCGTCACGCGCTTGCGAGAGCGATCTGTAGGATCAAACCGGAGTTCCGTCCGGCCGTAAAAAAAGAAGGATTTTTGACAAGAGATCCGAGAATGGTGGAAAGAAAGAAATACGGTCTTCACAAAGCGAGAAGAGGAACTCAGTTCTCCAAACGTTAAGTTTCTTTTTCATTTCATTTCGTTTTTGAAATGCCTGAATCTCTTTCGTCCAGAGTTTCAGGCATTTTTTGATTTTAGAGGTATCATGAAACGCCAATCCGTATCGGAAATCCGTGAAATTTTCTTAAACTACTTTAAAGACAAAGCTCATAGCGTAGTCCCGTCTTCTTCTCTCCTGCCTGCGGGAGATCCCACACTTTTGTTCACCACGGCCGGAATGGTTCAGTTCAAACCGTTTTTTACGGGAGCGGTGGAACTTCCTTATACAAGAGCGACTTCCTGTCAAAAATGTCTTAGAACCACCGACCTCGAAGTGGTCGGAAAAACCGAACGGCATTGTACCTTCTTTGAAATGTTGGGTAACTTCAGTTTTGGGGATTATTTCAAGGAAGAAGCGATAGAATACGCACTCGACTGTTCCGTAAATCATCTCGGTTTTGAGTTGGAAAAGATCTGGGTTACGGTTTATACGGACGACGACGAGGCCGAAAAAATCTGGTTGTCCAAGGGAATTCCTAAAGAGCGCATAACGCGTCTCGGAAAAAAGGACAACTTCTGGGGACCGGCCGGGGACAGCGGAGCTTGCGGGCCCTGTTCCGAGCTCTATCTAGACCGGGGAATTGCAAAAGGTGGACCGGATTGTGCGACCGGCGGAACTTGCAAACCCGGATGCGACTGCGATCGTTTTTTAGAATTTTGGAATATAGTATTCAACCAATTCAATCAGGACACGGAAGGAAACCTCCATCCTCTCAAACAAACCGGGATCGATACGGGCTCGGGTTTGGAACGAGTAGCGCTTCTTTTGCAAGGTGTGGATTCCGTTTACGATACGGATGAGCTTCGTAAAATCATTTCCCACGTCGAAGAATTATCCGGGATTTCCTATACGAACGAAAACAAAATTCCTTCCGGGGCTCAAGTTCAAAAAAATGATACCGATCGGATTTTCGATTCTAGAAAAACAGCATTCCGGGTCGTGACCGATCATATTCGTTCGGTTCTCTTTTCGATCGGAGACGGAATTTATCCGGACAGAACCGGAAGAGGATACGTTATTCGTCGTTTGATCCGCCGCGCGACTTTATTTGGAAGAAAGCTGAACTTTAGAGAACCGTTTCTTTATAAACTCGTGGACAAGGTTGTGGAAATCTACAAAACACGTTATCCGGAATTGGGAAAGAACGCCGCAGCGATCGGGAAAACCATTCTCGCGGAAGAGGAACTCTTCTTAAAAACGCTGGAACTCGGACTTGAAAAAATCGAAGTCCTCGTTGCAAAAACGAAATCGGCAGGATTGACTTTGTTTTCCGGAGCGGATGCGTTCTTACTTTACGGAACCTACGGCTTTCCCGCTGAAATGACCGAAGAAATCGTAGCCGAGCAAGGACTCGATTTCGACAAGAAAGGATTTCAAGAAGAGCTGGAAAAAGATAGACAATTCTCCCGAGAATCTTGGAAGGTTCATAAGGTTTCTCTAATGACCGGATTGACGGTCGATAAGACAGAGTTTTTAGGATATTCTTTTTTATTCGGAAAAGGGAATATTACACATTTATTTTATGAAAACAAACCCGTCCCCTCTTTGAAAGAAGGGCAAACGGGGGCTATCGTTTTAAACAAAACTCCTTTTTATCCGGAAGGAGGAGGGCAGATCGGAGACACCGGATTTTTACGCCAAGGAAAAAACGTATTCAAGGTTTTAGATACACAAAAAGAAAACGATAGTATCATCCATTTCGGAGAGGTTTTGAGCGGAGAATTTTCGGTTTCCGGAGAACTCGAAGCTGAAGTCGAACAAACTCGAAGAGAAAGACTTAGATTTCATCACTCTGGAACCCATCTTTTGAACGGGGCGCTTCGAAGTATATTAGGAGATCATGTTTTACAAAAAGGGTCCGTAGTTTCTCCGGAATATCTCCGTTTCGATTTTTCTCATCCTTCCGCCTTGACTGCGGAAGAAATCCGCAAGATCGAATTTCAGGTCAACGATTCGATCCGAAACGATTTTCCGGTGGAAACCAAGGAACTCGGAATCGACGACGCCAAAAAAACCGGAGCCGTTGCCACCTTCGGTGAAAAATACGGGGATAAGGTCAGAGTCGTTCGGATGGGGGACGCGTCGGTCGAATTCTGCGGAGGAACACACGTTTCCCATACGGGAGAAATCGGTTACTTCTTCATCAAAAAAGAATCTTCTCCCGGAGCCGGAAATCGTCGTATCGAAGGAGTTTGCGGTCCCGCAGTGATCGAAACCTTTCAGAATCGTTTTGCGGAAATCACGGAGTCGGTTCAAAATCTGAACTTAAAAATCAAATCGGAGTTAGGCGGAGAAGGAACAAAACTTCTCGTTACCAACGTCGTTCCCGGTCCCGATGAGATTCGGGAAAAACTCGAGAAAGACGGAGCGACTGCGGTCACGTTTTTCCGGGATCTTTCGGAAAGTATTTCGGCTCAAATCGAAGAAACCGCTTCCTTATTCTTAAAAACAAAAAAGAGTTTGGGTGAAAGAGACTTTGAAAACAACACTTCCGTAATCGAAAAAGTTTTTGCTTCCTCGGTTTCCACCGGTATCGGTAAGATCGTCTCGGCGATTTTCGACGACAAGGATCCGAATTCTTTAAAAGGTCTTTCCGATAATCTCAAAGTCCGTGAAAAAAATCTTCTCGTGATCCTCGGAAGTAAAAACGCGGATAACGCGAGTGTCGTGATCACCTGTTCCTCCGAACTCGTTTCCAAGGGAATTCACTGCGGAAATTTGGTGAAAGCCGCCTGCGAGATGTTAGGTGGAAAGGGCGGAGGAAAACCGGACATGGCCCAAGGCGGCGGCAAGGATAAACAAAACTTGGAACCGGCAATTTCGTCCGTGATCCGATTGGCAAAACAAACTTTAACCGGAGAAAGAGTATGAGCGACCCGTCTTTTGACGTTGTTTCCGAGATTAGCAGACCCGAGTTGACTAACGCGGTGACTCAGGCCCTCGGAGAGATCAAAAATCGTTTTGACTTTAAGGGTTCCAAGTCCGATATCCAACTCGAAGACGAACAGCTCGTTCTCGTTTCGGATAACGAGGCGAAGTTGGAAAGTGTGATCGATGTTCTCGTTTCCAAAATGGCAAAACGCGGAATCGGACTTAAGAATTTCGATTTTAAATCCAAAATCGAACCCGCAACCGGCGGAACCGTTCGGATGAAGGTGAAAATCCGAAAAGGTATGGAAAAGGAACAGACCAAGGAAGTCACTCGAGTCATTAAGGACTCCAAACTCAAGGTAAACGTTACTATCATGGGCGAATCCGTGCGTGTCACCGGTAAGAAAAAAGACGACCTCCAAGAAGTGATTCATCTTTTGAAAAACGCCGATCTTCCCTTCGACGTTCAATTTACGAATTACAAATAAGACGTTTCGAACGTCGGCGGGTTTTCCGTTGGAAACGGCGTGTGAACCTCCGGCTCGAATTTTTTCATCGCTTTTAAAAATCCCTTCTTCTTGACAGAGCGGCTTCCGTCTGTCAAACTTTGTTCCGATAAGGAAACTCAATTTCCGATTTTTACAAAATCGATTTGAACCCGATTTAGAACGAAACGAATACCATGATACCTATGACCCGATTGAAAACGGATAAGGATTTTGCCGAACTTCCGGAAGGAACGTTGGCCGAACTTTTGGAGGGTGAAATATTTATGGTTCCGGCTCCGATTCCAGAACATCAAAGAGTTTCGGGTAAGTTATATACTTGTCTGTTGCAATACGTAGAGCAAAGAAAACTCGGTGAAATTTTCTTTGCTCCGATCGACGTATTCCTCGATGCGCATAACGTGGTTCAACCGGATCTGATTTTTATTTCCAAAGAAAAAAGTTCCATCGTCCGGGAAAAAAGAATCGAGGGAGCTCCCGATTGGATCGCGGAAATTCTTTCGGAAGGAAACGCTTACCACGATCTAAAGACAAAGAAGAAACTCTACGAAAAACACGGAGTTTTGGAATACTGGATCGTCGACCCGATGGAACGCGGCGTCGAGGTTTATCAAAATGGCGAGTCTGGATTTAAACTGATTTCATCCGCAAATTCGGGTAAAATCGCATCCGCGTTGTTAGACGGATTTTCGGTGGAGATCGATCGTCTTTTTTCAAAAGGCAGCGGTTAGTTTTTAACTCCTGAATTTGTCCCTTAAAACGAAGGAATATTTTCTAAAACAAAACGGAAAGGAATGCGGTCAAACCTAGTATGAAAAAAATATTTCTGATCGGTGTTTTGGCAATTTTTGTTTCGTTCGGAATTTTTGCCGAAGATGAAAGTCCAGTAAAATTCAAACTGGAAAAAAGTTTCGGCAATGCCTATCTCTTAAAAATCGTATATCCGTCCAACTACGGAATTCAGAAAGACGCTCCTCATAAAATTCTTTTGAATGCGGGTAACGGCGTGAAGGTGGAAAAGGCCGATTTGACCGTTAAGGGAAAAACTTCGGATAAAAAAAAGGAATATCTCGCTTCCGTTGACCCTATCCCTCTGGTTGTGACGGGCAAGGGAGAATTGGAGATTCACGGAAGGATATACTATTGTAATTTCGATAAGAACATCTGCATTCCCGGTAAGATCCGGCAGGTCGAGACGATTCCATGACGTTTTTTGCGGACCTTTTTATGGCTCGGCATCCGGGAACTACTGGGTTTTACACAATAAAACGCAAGTGTTCCGACAAGAATAGAGTTTTTTACTTGCAAAAAGTATGATTTTCTGATAGAGAAAAACCTCCCTAATCTTCCACCCAAAATCAAGGGTGGGGCCGATTTTTCACGGAGGGATTGTCGTATCTCCGACAGATTTATCTTGAGATCCAAGTAATTTGTGGGTAACGTATCGTTCCTATGGGTGCTCGACGCCATTTGGAACGGGTGGAACTATATCCAAAAGCGCGACTAACGTTTTAAGTGCGTTTTCAAATCCGGAGAACTGACTTGAAATAAAAAGTAGAATTTGCCCTGGATGGAACCGGAAGATTTTACGACCTTACCTTTGGACTCGACCAGTTCTTTGATAAGGGCCTTGTCTGCGGAACGAAACTTATCCCCTTTTTCCGCAATGAGAAGATTGATCGCTCTTTTACGCGCCAAGTCTTGGGCGACGTCCGCGTTCCCTTCCAAAGCGGAAACGACTACTTGAAACGTATCCGAGTTTAAAAACCCTTCCGCCGCCTTAATGAACTCGTCCGCGGAACTTTCGTTGGATTCTTCCATTACCGTTGTCGCGGTCTTTTTAGGATGCTCCTCTTTGCGCTCGGGAGAAGGGGCGGATGAACACCGAACCGTTAACAGTAATAATACGACGATCAATGGATTCGATTTCATGGAACCTCCGGAGCTTCTTCTTTTGAGACGGGTTTGAATCCCCTGGCAATCACGTTCGAATACAAATCTTTCTGAATATTTCTATAAATGAAAGTACAATTCGCCGCATCGGTATAGTCTTCTCGAAAAAGAAACAGTGAATTTAAAAACCAAGCGAACGCTCCCCTGTAAACCAAAATGTCCTGCGTTAAAAGTTTCTCTTTTTTTTCTTTGTCTTTCTCCGTCATTCTCGAATCGGGAGTCAAAGGTGTCGTCGCGGAAGTCGGATTAGCATTTGCGGGTTGATTGGATGTCATTGTGTTTGTAGTTCCGGAGACGGCGATACTTCCCGGAACCGAGGAAGCCGAAGTAGTATTTGAGATCTGGCCCGGAAGAGCGGGAGGAGAACTACTCGTTAAATCCGGAGGAAGCCTTCCCCTAAAAATTCCTTCGTTCGCACGGATTTCTTGGAGAAGGATGGAGACCGCAATCTCGTCCCTTTTTGTCTCCGCGATTTTTCTACATTGACTTCTGAGTTCCTTAATTCCCGCATCCTTTGCGGGAAGAGGAACCTTGACTAAAATCTGAAAGAATTCCCTGGAAATAAAACCCGTGTCTCGAACGTTTTCAAGAACCTTTTGTCTGTATTCCGGATCTGCGGGAACACATACAAAGTGGAGGAATGAAATCGGAATCGACAAAAATAAAAAGCAGATCCGCCGCATGAGACAAACGTTTTCCAATCAACCGGAAAAGGAAGCAGGATTTTTCCGGGAACTTTCTGGACACCAGGTCCTAAAGAGGAAAGACTGTAAGCTATGCGTTTCATAAAACCGATTCTTAGACTTTTTACGGCTCGTCTCAATATCAAAAGTCGTAATGTTCTTATGATTTTTGGAATCTGCGTCTGTCTTTCGAACGTTTCTCTCTACGCGGACGCCGCGATTTTTTCCGGACTTAAGAAGTCCCTGGAGGAAAAGACGAGAACCTTTCGGATGGACAACGGACTCCGAGTTCTTATGATGAAACGGGAAGATTCTCCCACCATCGCCGTTTATACGAAATTTTTAGTGGGTTCCGCTGATGAAACCCCTGAGATCGCGGGCACGGCGCATCTCTTGGAGCACATGCTCTTTAAGGGAACGAAAAACATAGGAACCGCGAACTACGAAAAAGAAAAACCTTACTTGGAACAAATCGCCGTCTGGGGAAAACGATTGGATTCCCTTCGTATTCGGGAATTGGAAATTAAATCCAAAGGCGAAGAGCCGTCCCCGGAATTGAAGAATCAAATCGAAGTCCTTAAAAGAAGGTTTTCCGTTTTACTCGAACTCCATCATAAATTCGTAATATCCAACGAAGACAACTACATATATTCCAGAAACGGAGGAGTGGGATTCAACGCCTATACTTCGAACGACGTCACGAACTATCAGATTCTTCTTCCCGCAAATCGTTTGGAAATTTGGGCCAAACTCGAATCGGATCGACTGAAAAATCCTATATTAAGGGAATATTATACGGAAAGGGAAGTCGTTTTGGAAGAAAGAAGAATGCGCGTCGAAAACAGAGGGATGGGAATCCTGAGAGAAAAGTATATGGACGCCGCGTTTCCGGAAGGTCATCCGTATCGAATGCCTGTGATCGGTTACGAAAAGAACTTAGGTTTTTTGGATTTGGAAAAGACGGAAACGTTTTTTAAAAACTACTACGATCCGCAAAGAATGGTGATCGCGGTCGTGGGTTCTTTGGACTTTGAGAGGACCGAAAAAATTCTCCGTAATTATTTCGGAGATTTAAAAAAAGGAAATCCGCAAACCTTAAAAAAAGTCGCCGAGGCCGGATGGTCCGGACCTAAATTCGTATCCGTGGTTCATCCGAGTACACCTTCTAAGATCGTCGGCTTTAACAAACCCGCCTTTCCTCATCCCGACGACGCTGTGTTCAGCGTGATCGATACCTTACTCGCGGAGGGAGAATCGGGCAGACTTTTCAAAAAGTTGGTCTTGGAAGAACAGATCGCCCAGGGAGTGTATTGTTGGAACGGAGATCCCGGAGACAGACTCTCCAACTTATTTTCGATCTACATCACCAACAATCAAAACGCGGATCAAAAGAAAGTGGAAAACCTCGTTCAAGAAGAATTGGACCGATTGAAAACGGAACTCATCACTTCGGAGGAATTGTTTAAGATCAAAAATCAGATCTTAGGCGGTTACTTGCGCGCCTTGGACGATAACGGAAAATTGGCGGACGTCCTTTCCCTCTATCAGCTGTTATACGGAGATTGGAAAGAGCTCTTAAAAGGTTACGAGGAATTGGACACGGTAACGCCCGAGGACGTACGAAGAGTCGCAAGAAAATATTTCGTGCCGGAAAACAGGACGATCGCGGAACTGAATCCGCCCGCAAAGGAAACGAAAGGTTCCGGAAACTAAGATGAAGAACTTTCAGAGAGTTATGATCGATAAAACATACAACTTACATAAAAACTCGCCTTTCGGTCCGCAAACGGGAATGAAATCGAATTCAACGAGATCGGTTGGAAAAGTAAGAACTTCTTATATAAGAATATTCTGCTATTCTCTTCTTATTTGGATAGTCGGAAACGTTTCTCTCGGAGCGGCTCCGGGAGATTTCGTAAAGGACGTAAAAATTCCTCCGTTAAGTTTCGAGTTTCCGGAAGTTCAGGTGTTCGGCTCCGGAAAAGGAACGGAAGTTTATTTTTTACCCGGAGAAGAATTTCCTCTCCGAAATTTGGAGATTCATATCTACGCGGGAGTTTTGTCCAATCCTCGTCTTCCGCCGGAAGTTCCCGAATTGTTCGTCCAAGCCTGGAAACACGGCGGGATTCCTTCCGCGCCTGGAAGTCGATTTATAGAAACCCTGGAAGGTTACGGAGCCAAAATCGATACGGACGCGAATTCCGAAAAAATCGTATTCACGATTTCTTATCTTTCCCGATTCGAAAAGGAAGTCCTTCCCTTGATCCGAGAATTTATGGAGACTCCTTTGTTAAGCGAAGAGGGATTTACGATCGCAAAACTGAACCTGGAAGAATCGATCAAAAGGAGAAACGACAAAATCCCGGACATCGCCTATCGTAAAACGGCCGAACTCGTGTATAAGGGAACGGTTCTCGGTAAAAGCGCCGAGTTGGATTCTCTCTCAAAAATTAAATCCGGGGATATCCGGGAATATTTCGATAAAACCGTATCTACTTCGAGAAGAATCGTTTTGTTGACCGGGGATCTTTCCAGAAAAGAGGCCGAACCTTTGATCGTTTCCCTTTTGCCGACGAGAGAAAACGTTCAAAGCGAGACTAACGTTCCGATCGACGCGAAAACCCTCAAAAAGAATTTGGATTCCCTTTCCTTTCAAATTTTGGGCGTCGATAAGGAAGCGACTCAGAGTATCGTGATGATGGCCGGGATTCTTCCCGCCCACAAAGATCCGGATTTTTACGCGATTCAACTCGTGAACTACATAGTCGGAGGCGGTGGTTTCAGTTCGTATTTTATGCAGAAGATCCGTTCCGATCGGGGGCTCGCGTATTCTTCCGGAAGTTCCGCGTATTTCGAAAAGGATTACGGGGTCGTTTACTTTACGACTCAGACAAAAACCTCCACGACCAAGGAAGTCTACGATCTGATGCGTGAAATCTTAAGCGAGAAAACGATTTCCGAGATCACGGAAGGGGAATTGGAATCGGCGAAACAATCCATCGTCAATCGTTTCATCTTTCAATTCGAGGATAAGATGGGAATTCTACACAACTTTCTTCGGTTTAAAGAACACGATATGCCCGCCGACTATCTTAAAACGTACCGGGATAAGATCCAAGCGGTCACGTTAGGCGACATCAAACGGGTGGGAAAAAAATACTTCGTAAACTCTTCCGTTAAAACGATCCTGACGGGGCCGAAGGACATTACGAAAGGATTGAAGGAAACCGTTAAACACATCCTCCCGGAAGAAAGGATTCCTTAGTGTATTGTAAGTTTCAGCACAAACAGTATCAATTCGAAGGAATTTCGGAAGGGGGAATCCGCACTTCCCTTTATCTTCCTTCCTTGAGTTTGATGTTCG
>NZ_ANIK01000065.1:0-20000 GCF_000347175.1 Leptospira alstonii serovar Sichuan str. 79601 | reverse complement strand
AATAGTGAGGCGTTTTCAAAACTTTTCTTCGATCCACAGTTTCATTCTTTTTTACATTCTGCTTTCGGGGCCGTTTCTTGCGGCCGGTCCTGCAAAGCGGGAAAAACCGGATTTACGACCCGCTTCCCCCTCTCCCGTTAAAACCTTTAAAGTTGTGATCGATCCGGGACACGGGGGCGTCGATCTCAAACCCAAGGAAGATCACGGAGACAAATACGATCCGATCGCGGACAAATATCTCGAACTCTACAAGTCGGGAGCGTCTTTCAAAGGGATTAAGGAGAAAACGATCGTATTAGAACTTTCTAAAGAACTCAAGGAGATTTTGGATCTTACGAAAACCGAGGAGGGATTCAAAACCTTCCGGTCTTATATGAAGTCCTTCACAAACGACGATCTTCCTTGGATAGAAATCGATTCGGTCATGACCCGAAACGAAAACGCGGAAGAGAGGGAATATTCCGCGCACGAGGATCCGAACGGTCCGTTTCGTCTTTTCGATTATCCGGATAAAAAAACGAAAACGATCCGACAGGGAAGGATTTCGTTTATCAACGCCCAGAAACCGAACTTGGTCGTTTCCCTTCATCTAAACCCGAGTTATAAGGAACATCCGGGTGGAATGGCGGCGGTGCTTACGCCTTCTTACAGAACCTTTTACGTGTTAAAAGGAATCGGAGAAGGCAGATACGATAAGGAAAAGTTCGAACTATCTCCTTGGAAAGAGTGGATGGTTTTTAAGGAAGGTTGGTCCAAAACGGAAAACGCGGTCGCGGACGCTTGGATTTACTTTCACGGATATTGGCCGAATAAGAGCGGTAAAAAAACGGACCTATCCGCGTTCGAGGGTTATCGCCAAAACATGGTTAGCTGGAAATACAAGGATCTTCCCGGTTGGGAGGAACTCGCAAAAGTCGGTGGAAAAGGACAATATTCCAAAAGTCATAAGTACTTTGTAGCCGATGGAAAATTCTGGGAAAGAGAAAAGGCCGCACCCGAACTCTGGAGAAGAGAGGATGGAAGGGAAGGTTTCGGCGGCGACAACCACTACGCTTCCGCGGAGCTGATGAGATTCGTTCAATACGGTCTCCGAAAAAGAAAAACCGAAGAAAAATTTCCGGAACCGGGTCCCATCAACAAACCGTATCTTTCCACGTATGCGTTACCCACCTTTATCAACGCGATTTCCGCTTATTTAGAAATCGGTTATATTGATAAGGAAAAAGATATGATCCTAATGACAAAACGCAGAAAGGACGTCGCCATTTCCCTTGCGGCCGGTATCTATTCGCTGGTTCACGGGATCAAAATCAAAAGTCAGGATTATCCTTACGTTCCGATCGGTAAAAAGATCAATTGGAAACGATACGAAACCGGAAAAGAAGGAAATTATTTTCAGATTGTAAGTGATTAGATATCCTTTTCAACCATTTCACAACCTGCAAAAAGCGGAACCCACCCATTCCTCGGGAATGTCTTGGGTCCCACCTTCTTGCCCACTGTTCAAAGTAAAAAAGGATTGTTAATCACCTACGATCCTAATACATTAAAGCCTAATAAACTCGCCTCTAAACAAACTAAGCTTACTGCCAAAGATCGTTTTAATTCAAAGTTTCCTCACCTAAATCTCGACTATTATACCGATTTAACTAAAAACTTAATCACTCATTGTTATCCTAAGAACTGTCCTACCTGTAAAATTCCTCTTACGAAAGGAGTTTCAACGAGAGAGAATGTTCTTCGTTGTTCTAAATGTAATGGCCAGGTTTCTCTTACGAAAGATACACCTTTAGAACATTTAAAATTACCGTTGTTTGTCTTCTCCTACCTCTTAATCGAATCGATTGAACTGTTTCCTCTTGGTTTATCAGCGTCTGCTATCTGTAGAAAACTATCTGTATCTAAGAACACTGGAACGTTACTTAAAAGAAGACTACAGATCTTCTTAAGTGATTTGATTCCTTTTTCGGGAAGTTTGCAGAATTGGGAAAAGCATTGTCCCATTATTCTAAAATGGGAAAGGCCATATTTCATAGTGTGAAAAACATCTCTGAATCAAAAAGGATTTTTAAGATATGTTAGTTTGTATAGATGACGTTCTCTTCATTTCATCTTCAATCTCTTTAAACAAATCCTTTGTGATATCTTGAAGTGTACTACTCATAACTATATAATAAAGTACCTAATATTTTGCATTGAAACAGTGTTTTGCGATAAAAACTAACGGTACTCAATTTTATAATTATGAGTAGTAATGATAGAATATTCTGAAAATTATAACGCAATCCTGCAATCCAAAGAATTTACGTCGAAATCCATTCTTGTCTTTTGTAATATTTTCCAAACGAGTTTCAAAAAATGTTCGAAAGAATTCTCACCCAAACACATCATGATGGAAGAATGAACCGCTTTTTAAAAACTTTTTATCTGTTACTGTTAGTCTATTTATTGATTTTGGGATGTGGAAAAACGAACCATGAGGATCAGAGGGAAAAGGATTTTAAATCGAGACTACTTTCCATCGTTACCGCCGCAGAGAACGGACAAAACCAAAATCCAAACAACGATTCCTACTATGTCGGGGGAACCATCACCGGCTTAGCTTTGTCCAGTAACGTCATCATTCAAAACAACAATTCCGATTTACTGACGATCAATCTAAACGGCGTATTTCGATTCGCAAAGGCCTATAAAAACGGAGCCTCTTACTCGGTTACCGTGTTAACGCAGCCAAACGGTAAAATTTGCACGATTCCAAACGGAGTAGGTAGCATTTCGGGAACGGACGTATTCAGCATACTTATCACTTGTCAATGAGATTTCTCTTCGATCGAACCGGAAGTTTGTTCTTTGGGGACTTTAACTTTTTGACCTTCTTTGAGTTCATTCAAATCGGAAACCGCAACATATCGTCCTAATTCAAGATTTCCTAATACTTCCGCAAAATCGCCTTCCTCTTTAACGATTTCCACTTCCACGCCAAACAACCGATTTTCATCGTTTGCAACAAAGACGGTTCCATTCTTGCCTTCCTTATTCTTAATGAGAGCTTTGAGCGGAATCAAAAAGGTTTTTTTCCTAGCGTCGTCTTGAAGGATATAACCCCGCGTGAACATACCCGGCTTTAAGAGTTTTTTTTCATTTTGAGCGAGAACTTTCACTTCCACCGTCCTACTCTGAGGATCGACGATCGGACTGATGATATAAATCTTTCCTTCGAAGTTTTCTCCCGGATAAGCATCGACGATAAAATTCACTTTCTGATCTTTTTTCAGTTTCCACAGCTCCGATTCGCCGACGTTAAACTTTAAGATCACTTTAGAGGTGTCTACGACGATATACAAGGCTTCTCCCTCTTTGACGGCTTCTCCCTGTTCCTTAATTCTGGAAGCGACGGTTCCTGATAACGGACTTTTAATATTCGCTTCCTTTAATAGGAGTTGTGTGGATTCCATGTTTTTAAGCGTCGATTTGAGATTTGCCTCGGCCATGTCCAATTCGGCGCTCTCAATCATAGTATTCAATTTTGTATAAGCTTCCTTTACTCCTGTCTTAGTTTTCGGAATCGGAATATTCGCTTTATTTAAATCTTCCGGTCTATAACCCATTCTAAGACTTGCGAGATTTTTTTCGGCTTTAAAAAGGGAAATTTCGGCGGAGTTCAAAGACGTTTCCACGGATTTCAATTCCGTTTCGGAAACGGCCCCGGCTTCATTCAGCTTCTTTTTGTTTTCCGCGCTACGCAAAAGATTATTACGAATTTCCCTGGAGTCCTTCACATCCGCCTCCGCCTTTTCGATGTTCGCCAATTCACGTTCCACCCTTTGTTTAGCGATGAAAAGTTTGGCGGAGGCCAGGTCCCTTTGACGGGTTTGTACTTCCACGCCGGATTGATCCTTGGATAATTGAATTTCTAAATTCAACGTTTCCATCTTTGCAAGAACGTCTCCGATAAGAACGGAATCTCCCTCTTCTTTAAAATATTGCTGAATTCTTCCTAAAATTTTGGAAGTAACCTCCGCCTTTTTGAAAAAAGAAACGGAACCTAAAACTTTAAGACCGGCACTCGATTCGCTCAAATCGATTTTGGCGAGTTTGATCCGATCTTCGAGAGGTAATACTTCTTCCTTTTTCTCGGTTTTTTTACAATCCGCTAAAAGAAATAGTAATATTACAATCCAGAGGCGCTTACGAAAAATCTTAAAATGAGAATATGATTCCAATTTCATGAGATCGACCATAACGAACAAGACTCCGTAATGCCGTTATTTACAAATCGTTTCGCTCGACTTGGTTCCGGTTTTGTAAAACGATTTTTATCTTTCATATCCTATGTCCTCTTCATTGTAATTCAAATAAGTGTAAATCGTCTAAATTTAAGCCGGTGGATAACTCCATCTGAGCGATCGCGTTCAAGTATTTCAATCTGGCCCCGATTTGGGCGTTTTTCGCCTCTAAAAAACGTATTTCCGTTTCGGCCAATTGAGGTCGAGTGGCTTCACCGAGTTTTACCTGTAACTCCTGTATACCGAGTCTTTTTTCGAATATTATAATATTTTCATCTGCTTGTTTCATAGCTTGCCAACTGATATTCAGTCCTCTGAGGGATTTTCTTATCTCGGTTTCGATGATATCCCCTAATTGTTTACTGGCAATTTTAGCCTGATACGCGTCCACTCCCGTTGAAACTATTTGCCTTTTATAACTCAACTGATCGTAAATCGAAACAGTAGTGGAGGAGGAAAGGGAACGATCCGAATCGTCCCTACGTGAAACGAAGTTCGAGGAATCGGTAATTTGATTCGGACCCATCAACATAGAAATTCGAAAATTCAAACCCCATTCCGGTTGCCTGGGCGGATAATCCGCTCCCGAATAACCGTAAAAGCCGCCTAAGGAAACGGTAGGAATGTAAAAAGATTTCGCATAACGATGCTGAGACTCCGTCTGCAATTCCTTTGCCCTAGCCCGATCAAAGTCCACTCTGTATTTTCTTGCCAAGGAAATTAGGTTCATTTCTTCGAACTGAAAAAAGTTGTATTTTACGGATTTTAAGAGATCTCCCTTTAATTCCAATTCGCTGTTGGCTTGAAGACGTAGGAGAATTTTAAAATCCTCAAGGAGATTATTGTATTCCATCCGAGCGTTTTCATGCTGCATTTTGATTTCATTCAGACGGTTTTCGATTTCCAGAATTCGGATTACGGTACTTTCTCCGAGCGCCAATTCCTTTTGACCTAATTCCAATTGTTGTTTTTGGCGATCGATGGATCGTTCGTAGACTTCGATTGCCGACTTTCGACTCAGAACTTCATAAAATTTAGATCTGATTTTAAATCTAAGTTCATTGAGAGCGAGACGAAGATCGTATTTTGCCAACGCTAAATCGCTCATTGCGGCGTCTAAAGCGAGAGAACGTCTCCCTCCGTCAAATATCACCTGGTCTACGTTCAAACTCAAACGTTGATTTCTGCTGTCGTCCGTATTCGATATGATATTATGGGAGCGATCCCAGCGAACCGTTGCGGTGGGAAAGTAAGCCCTCCAATTTTCATTCAACAACAATCGTTTGATTTGTTGCTGGGAGCTGATTAAACGAATTTCGGGACTATTCTCGATTCCTAGTTTTTCAGCGGAACCGATATCTAAAACAATCTTTTCCTTGGCCTCTAAAATATTCATATAATGGAATATTCCAAAACACACAAAAATCGAAATCCATCGAAGCGATTTTATAGACAAGAAGGAGAACACGGGGGTTACACACAAAAATTTAAATAAGATATAAGATTCGCCGTCATTTGTTTCGCAATAATTCCGCGATCTTATTTGCAAAAACTCTGGCAACTTCCGAACTGTTATCGTATAATTCCAACGACTCGTTTCCTATATATTGCATTTGCACCACTTGAGTCCCGTTTTTATTATAGAGATACGCCATAATACCCGAGCTCTGATCGGGATTTAAAAAATTTCCCGCCTTCGTTTCATGAACGAATCCCGTGATTACATAATCCGAATTCGTTTCGGAACAAATTTCTTTTACCTGCTCCGAATTCAAAAGATATGCGGAGTTCATTTTTTGTGTGGCCGTAACGATGGAAACATTAGAGTTCGGTTGCGGTTCTTCGATTTTAGAGGAAGAATTTGAAATCGTTCCCTTGATACCGTTTGTGTGGAGAAAAAATAATAAATTATCGGAAAAGACGGAAGAAATTATGTCCGCTTGATTGGAAGATTTGGAAAGGAAACGAACGATACTAACGCGGTTTCCGCCCTTCAAAGCGGTTTTGTCCATTTCGGAAAACGATACATTATACGTTATATCATGATAATAGCGTAAAGCGGGCTTACACGTCGCAAAACAAAGTAAACAAAGCATTGTAAAGGTTCTGAGCAAAATTGAAAAATTTTTATTTAACATAGTTTCTTAAGAGATAGTCATATTTTCGAACGATAAAAATCCACAATCAGTGATCTAAAAAAAACCAATAGTTCACATGTGGCGTTAAAATGCAAGAATAGAAATTAATCGAATAAAATCTTATATTAGAATCTAAAGGATTGACATTTTTTCCGTTGAATAGGCTATCTGTTCTAATTTAGAAAGGACGGAGAAAAAGTGAAAAAAAGAAGTTATACGATCTTTTTATGTTTTTTTATATTTTCCATATTGATTCTAAACGATTGTTCCAAGCGAAAGGAGAACGAACTATTGCACGACGCAGAAAAACAAAACACACTCGGAATCAGCGCATTACAATTGAATGATTTCGAAAAAGCGGAAAAATATTTCAAAGAAGCGCATCGTTTAAATCCTAAGGACGCGAATTACGCGAACAACATAGGTGTAACGATGATTCCACGAAATCGATTCGAACAGGCAATAATCTATTTTTCTAAATCGGTTGAAATTGATCCGAACTTTCAAAGAGGTTATTTTAATTTAGGTGTCGCTTATCAAAATCTGCAAAAGGATACGGAGGCGCTGCGTTATTACGAAAAGGCGGCCGCGATTCCTGAGGCTATGCCCGAGATATATTTTAATTTAGGTATTGTTAATGCTCGATTGAACCGAAAAGCGGAAGCGAAAAAAAATTACGAGATCTTCATCCAGAAAGCTCCTCCTCAATTTGGTCAGCAAATTAAAGACGCATATTTAAAAATCAAAGAATTGGGTGTTTGAAAATGAAAAAGATCGTTTTATTATTTTGTTCCATCCTACTATCCTGCAAAGGTTCGATCGATTTGGAAAAATTCGCGTCGGCATGGACCGGTGAAAGAAAGGGAACTCCGGCGCTGTTTTATTTAAACGAATCCGATTTCTCCGCAACAAATTTCAGGAAAGAATTTTTTTTCGAAAGAAAACATATAGCGGGAAAATTCGAACCCGTTACGCCCCCGGAAATAGAAACCGAACTTCAAAGATACATTGAAGAGACTATCATTTTAAACGAAGCGATCGCCAAAGTCGATCTCAATTCAGCCGATGCTCAAAAGTATCTATGGCCTTTCATTCGCAAAGCGGTCATCTCTTATTATTTATCCAAAGAGTCCGGAGAATTCGACGTCGCCGAAAACTCGAATGAAGTGGAGGTTTCCGACGAATTGATCGAACGATACTACGCTCAAAATAAGCAACTTCTGAAAGAAAAAAATCCGGCGGAACTCAAAAAGAAACTCAAAAACGCCGCCATTCTAATTAAGATCCGAGAAAGGTTAGCCCTATCCCAGGAAAAAAAGAAAATCATATTAGGAAAGATGAGACAAAACAACAAGGTTCGCATCGTTCAAAAAGAAGTATTTACGAAAGACTTGTATGAAAAATAATTCCGAAAAAATCACCGATGATCTGAAAATCAAATCGATTATGAGACTTAAAAAACAAACGTATCAAGATTCGATTTTATTCCTTATAGTTTCCATCTTTCTGATCGTAGTTTTAAACGCGTGCGGCAAGGATGAACAATCCAAATTGGAAACCTTTCAAAAAGGTAAAAAGGAATACACTTCCCGAAATTTAGAGAAGGCCGCCGAATTCTTTCGACAAGTCGTTTCGGAAGACAAAGAATTTTTACCGGCTCAAATTATGTTAGGTAAGAGCCTCTTTTTCCTGGGTAAAATGGAAGAATCGGAGGAAGTATTTCAAAAAGGATTAACTCGTTTTCCGGGAAACTCGACGATTCGATTTTGGATAGCAAGGATCCACATGTTGCAGGAAGGCAAGACGAAGGAAGCGAAGCAGGAACTCGAATACATACTGGAAACGGAAGAAACTTTTTTCGACGCGCACTATTATTTGGCGAAAATATATGAAAAAGAAGGAATGTTGAAGGAGGCCTTGATCGAGTACAACCGCGCTAAAATGATCAAAATCGGTTTTGATAAAATCCATAGAGATCTGGGGAAACTATACGACGTTGCGGGTTTACACGAAAAGGCGGCTTTGGAAAAAGGCCTACTTCTGGAAAAAGCGGAATGAAAAGAGTAATCCAGTATTTTCTAATATTCTTATGTTTCTACTGCAACGCCGATATCAACCAATTGAGCGACAAACTGAAATATCTCGGTCTTGCAAATAGCGGAGAGTTCGCGGCGCCGACCGTTCTTATGATTACGCCGATTTCCGAAGCTAAAAACGTTTCCGTTAACGAAGAAGTATCCGTTCTTTTTTCCCAACCGATGGATAAAAATTCGGTCGAAACCGGAATTACAATTGCGGCCGTTTCGGGAGACAGCTCGGTTCGATACATTTGGACCTCCGATATACTTCTTAAAATCATTCCTAAGTCGCATTTTACCGCCGGCAGAAGATATGAAATCAGACTCAACCGTAACGTCGTTAAGGACTTACGGGGAAATTTTTTAGCCGAAAATTTTCTTTCCGTTTTTTATACGACCGGATTCGGACCTCAGCCGTTTATTACGGAATCGAATCCTCCTGTTGCCAACCAGATCGTATACGGTTTCGGCGTGAATTCCAATCCTTACGTACAATTTTCCGAACCGATGGATCGAATCAAAACGGCAGACGCCGTCTCGGTTACCGGCGGCCCCGCGATTTACGTAAAAGAATGGAATGCCGATTCGACTCGTCTTACTCTATCTCTGACCAAAAGCCTGGATCCTTCCACTACATATACTCTCAAAATATTAAAATCCGCCGAGAACGCTTCCGGAAACGTTCTAGAAAAAGATTACTCCATTTTATTTTATACCGGAATCGCATCCTTAAATCCTTATATTCAAGATATCGGTATGAGTGTTCCGAGTACACCTTGGCCGGTCTTACAACCCGTTCCCTCCACCAATCCGTTGATTAACGGAGTTTCAAAAAATAGTTTTTTGACGATCACTTTTTCGAAATCGATGGATCAATCAAAAACTCAAAATGCCATTCAGTTCACTCCTCCCATAGCGGGCCAATTTACTTGGATATCGCAAAGTTTGCTTCAATTTACTCCGACCGATAAGCTGACTCAAGGAGCGACTTACAGACTGGCAATCAACTCGACCGCTACGGATACCGGAAATATGCCGCTGGAAAATTCTTATATCGTAGATTTCAAAGTGGATAACGTAACAGACAGTCTTCCGGTAACGGTGACCGGAATTAACAACTTTTCCGTCACTGCGTTATGTGCGCCGACTGCCGATGGGAATGCGAACGCTCCCGTAATTCCCGCGAACCTTTCCACAGTATATAAGATATCTGTAATATCGACCGCATGCGCTTTGGAAGATTACATATTTAGACTGAATTTCGCAACGGCCGGAAACGTACCTCTTCAAAGTTTGGGAGACAACGATATTTACAACCAGGTTTCCGTTTCGTATTTTTCGGGCGGGCCGGGAGTGGGATCTCCGAGCATCTATTATAAAAATTACAATTGTGGTCCGGCCTGTTCCATCGCGGGATCATTCGAATTCGGAATCAAAAACGTACCGATCGGAACCCAATACAAATTCAAATTGAAAGGCGGTTCGGGGGGAGTCAGGGATATCAACGATAACTATCTCACGAACGATATTATATTCCTCTTTGAAAGATTATGAAAACATACGAGTTAAACATGAGTTGTAAAAAATCAAAGGACATGAAATACGTTTCTTCCACGTTCGTTAAAATTTCATACTGGATATCCGCGATTTGTGTCCTATCTTTTTTTGCCGGATGTAGTCAGTTAATCGACAATGGAAAAGGACCCTTGAGTTTAATTCCGGGTTTATCCATATTTTCGGACGGACAATCTCCTAGAGTGATCGGGAGTTGGCCGTTAAACGACCAAACGATCGCCGATCCAAGGGCGGCTCTTTCCATCTCCTTTTCCAAAGAGATGAATCAGACGTTTACGGAATCCGCCCTTTCCCTGAAAAGTTCGCAAAGTAGCATTGCGGGAAGTTATTCCTGGGTAGGTTCAACTCTGTATTTTCAACCCGCCGTATCCCTTACGGATCCCGGAATTTATACTCTAACCGTTTCCAAATCCCAGGCGGAAGATAAACAAGGCAAAAACTTAGAACAGGATTTTATACTCAAGTTCAATTATAACGCGGATACGATCGAACCTACGTTAGCCGGCAGCTCTCCTTCGAACGGGGCCATCGGAGTTACCTCGGACGCGCACGTAATTCTCAGATTTTCCAAACCGATGAACGTAAATTTGGTCCTTACCGAAATTACCGCAAATCCTTCCGTTACCTTCAACCTTCCCGCCACTATCATTTCTCCGGATAGAACGACGTTTGAATTTATACCGATTCAACCTTTGACTTTCGGTACCACTTATAATGTTACGATCCCCAATACCATCAAAGACAGTATCGGGAATCCGCTTTTGCAAACGTATCGAATCGGATTTACCGTCGGTTCCGATTTTGTACAACCCACTCTCACGAACATTAGATCCACTACGAATACCGGAAACTTCGTATTGAATGAATTCGCGATCATCGGTGGTTTCGAAAAAACCGACGATTTTATGATCGATTTTTCGGAACCAGTCTTACCTTCCAGCTTATTGAACGGAATCACATTTAGTCCTTCGGTAACTTTCACCATCGTCGAAAATTCGGGAGGAGCCAATACCGGATTTATCATAAATCCGAATTCGAATTTATCGATCGACCAGATATACCAGATACAAGTGACGAATTCCGTCAAAGACGCTCAAGGAAACAGCCTAAACAAAACGTTCACTTATAATGCTCAAGTGAACGGACCTAGAAGTAAGTATCTTTTCGTACAGAACATCTATCTGAGTAACGCGCATTCTCTCGCAAATCGATTGTTAGACGGTGTGATCAATTCGCTTCAACACGACGGCGGTCTGGGTCCTGCGTATAATTATTCCGCGGGGGGAGCGAAAGCGTTTTACGTAGCCTTTTGCAGGGATGATTTTAGGTCGAATACTTGTTCCGAAGCCGATTTGAATATGGTATTGTCTTCCGTACAATTTTCGGTGAATTTCGACTTCGGTCCCAATTCGGGAAATCCTTATCTGCTTCTGCCTCAAGTGGGAGCGGCGCCTAACATCTACAGAACTTCCATTTTCGGACTCACGGAATCTCCGAACTCTTACATCTTTACGGTAAAGGGCGGACCCGACGGGGCTAAGGATTTGTACGGAAATTATCTGGAACAGGATTATTCCGTCAGATTTTCCGTCTCCCCTTAAAGTCGACTTTAAAATGAGATATTGTCCGTGATCGAATTTTTCCTGAGAAGAAAAGTAACTACGTTAGTCTTCTTCTTCTTACTAGTTCTGTTCGGATACGTTGGGCTGACAAAATTAAAGATGGAACTTCTTCCGGACGTGAGTTTTCCGTCTCTCACGATCGTTACGGTTTACAGCAACGTGGCTCCGGCGGAAATCGAATCCCTGGTGACCAAACCCATCGAGGAAATCCTTTCCTCCGTAGGAGGCGTCGACAGAATTTTATCCGAATCGATCGAGGGGATATCCATCGTAACGGTGAGATTTAGATGGGGAACGGAAATCGACCAGGCGTTGATTCAAGTCAGAGAGAAACTGGATTTGGTCAAAGGTTCGCTGCCTCAGGACGTAAAAAAATCCATCGTAATCCGTTTCGATCCGAACAGCGCGCCCATCATGCAGATCGCGGTCAAAACAAACGGCATCGATTTGAAAGACGTTCGATTATTTTTACGTAAGAACGTAATTCCCTATTTCGAGCGTGTGGACGGAGTGGCCGCCATCTCGTTATCCGGAGGATTTGAAAGACAAATTCAGGTTAACGTAGACAAGGGAAGATTAGAAGCTCATAATATACGAATTCAAGATTTGGTCAATCAAATCGATTCCAGCAATTTCGGATTTCCCGCCGGTAACGTAAGGGAGGGAGATAAGGAAATATTAGTTCGGACCGACGGGCTTTTCCCTTCGGTCGCATCCATCGAGGATACGGTAGTGGGGGTTACAAAGGCCGGAGTTCCCATTTATCTCGTGAACGTAGGCGACGTAAAGGATACTTTCAAAGAAAGAACCAGCATAAGCGGTTTAATGGACGAAGAATGTATTTCTATGGTTCTAAAAAAAGAATCCGGAAAAAATACGGTGTCGGTCGCGTCCGACTTGAGGGATTTGATCGTAGAGCTGAACGAAAAATTCGGGGACAAGATCCATTTTCAAATCATATCGGATCAATCGATATTGATCGAAGACTCCATCGCTTCCGTTGCCTGGGCCGGAATTCTCGCCGTGATCATTTGTTATTGTGTATTGAGCTTTTTTTTAGGAAACATCCGAGAACCGATCGTAGTCATCAGCGCCGTGCCCATTTCGGTTATGGCGACTTTTTTGATGATGTTCGGATTCGGTCTTACGATCAATACGATGTCGTTGGGCGGATTAGCGATCGGAGTCGGAATGGTTGTCGATTCCGCTACGGTCGTTTTAGAATCGGTGGCTTCTAAAAAGAAAACGATCTCGGATCCGATCCGAGCGAGTATCGAGGGAACAAAAGAGGTATTCGGATCCATCCTGGGATCGACGATCACGAGCGTTGTCGTATTCCTGCCGATCCTATTCGTGGAAGGTATCGCCGCCGAAATTTTCGGAGAGTTCGCATTAACAATTTCGTTTTCGCTCATCTCCTCGCTTTTTACCTCGGCGACGCTTGTTCCCGTTTTAACACAATACGATTTCTTTTCGAAGGGAATAGGAACGTTTCCGCAAGCGATTGAAATTCGCAGAGAAAAAATCCTTTCCACAATCAGGAATTCTTTCGCGTCTATGGCGGTTTTTTTCATCCGAAGGAAAACTTTCGCCGTATACGTAGGGTTAGGTTCCGTACTTGTAGCGGGTTTGTTTTTCATCCTAATTCCGAAAGAAATGCTGACCGAGATCGATCAGGGAGAATTCTACATCGATATCGTTTCGCCGGAAGGATCCAATCTAAATTATACAAAAAAAGTCGTAGATACGATCACGAAAAAACTCACTCAAGATAAAACCGTTGAAACCGCATTTTCAAGAATCGGATACGAAGAAAAGGATATCATATTAAATCCAAAAGGGGATTTCGGTCTGAATCGAGCTTCGATCTTCGTCAAACTCGCCGAGAAAAACAAAGCCGAGAAATTTTTAATCGGATTCTCTAAGGAACTATCCGAGATAGAAAAAAATTATCGTTCTAAAATCGGGACTCGAATGGCGAGTAGCGTGTTAGGCGGCATTTTCGGTTCCGGCGGAGGAGGAATCTCCGTGGAAATTTCGGGACAGGATTTAAATCTCATCCGTAAGATCGCGAACGAAGTCGAAAACGAATTGGTCGCCACGAACGAAACGATTTCCGTTTCCTCGTCGGCTCGGGAAGAAACTCCTCAATTAAAAGTGGAATTGGACCGGGAAAAGATGGCTTACTTCGGCCTAAGCGTGGAGGATATAGCGACCACGCTAAAAACGTCCATCAAAGGAGATATCGCCACAAGATTTAGAGAAAACGATTTCGAGTACGACGTATTGGTTCGATTTCGATCGGTGGATCGACACGGATTCGATTCACTGCGCGAAATTCCGATTCGTTTACCGAGTGGAAAAAACATTTTCTTAGACGCGATAGCGGAAGTATCACAAACAAAAACCTTACGTAAAATTATGCGATTAGAGGGAAAAAGAATCGCGATCGTTTCCGCCGTTCCTAAGGAATCGGCGGAAATCATAGAACGAAAGATTTCGGAGATCATTACACGTTTTGAAAAAGACAAGGACGTCTCCGTTCTTCCGGGCGAAATTGCGAAAGAAACGAACAAATCCTTCGAAGCCCTGGCCTGGGCCGGTATTTTCGCGTTAATTTTGGTCTACATGACCTTAGCGTCCCAGTTCGAAAATTTAATTTTACCGTTAGTCGTGATGGTATCGATCGTGATGGTGGGATCCGGCTCCCTGATGTTTTTAATATTCTCCGGCAATTCATTGAATATAGTTTCAGGTATGGGAATGGTCATGTTAAGCGGATTGGTGGTCAATAATGCAATTATTCTAATAGAGTTTTTCACCTTGGCGGATAAAAGGAAAAACGTCGAAGAAGCGGTATACGGTACGATCTACCGAAGAATCGACACGATCCTTAATACTACGTTGACTACGGTTTTAGGACTTTTGCCGGCGGCGCTTGCAATCGGCGGAGAATCTCCTCAAGAGCCGATGGCCTTAGCGGTGTTAGGCGGTTTAACGGCTTCCACAATTTTTACCGTCGTTATCATACCCGCGGCTTATTTTTCGATCGTAAAACAGAAATAGATATATATGGATTCTTTAATCGGTCTATTATATAGAAGACATATAACAACGTTTATGTTGTTTGTAGCGGTCGGAATTTTCGGATTGATTTCCATTCCGAGGCTGCCCGTTTCGTTAATGCCTCCGACGAGTTCTCCGGCTATCACGATACTGACTCGATATCCCGGAATTTCACCCAGTAAAATCGAAGAAATCATAACGAAACCGATAGAAGAACAAATTTCCGGCGTAGGCGGCATCGAGGATATATTATCCTCTTCCGAAGAGGGAGAATCGAGGATCAACGTCATATTCAAACCCGGCACCAAAGTCTCATACCGTTCCCTCGAAGTACGTTCTAAAATCGATCTCATACGAGGTAATTTTCCCAGAGAAGTGGAAGAGCCCGCCATTCTCCGATACGATCCTACCAACAAGCCGATCTTCATCGTAAAACTCGAATCCGAAAGATACAAATTGAAGGAATTGAGAGAGTTCGGTGAAAATAAATATAAAAAGAAGTTCGAAAGAATCGACGGTGTAAGTGAAATTCACGTCGGAGGCGGATTTCAAAGAGAGATAAACATCGATATAGACAAGGGTAAGTTATTACAGACCGGGGTCGGGTTGGAAGAAGTCTTATCCAAGATCAGAACCGCGAACGTCGACGTTCCCGCCGGAAATTTATCGATCGGAGACAACTATATCAATATACGTGTGATCGGTAAGTTGATTCAAGTTAAGGAGATCGGAAAAATACCGATTACGGTCGGTAAGTCGGAACAAATCGTTTACTTATCGGATATATCGAATGTGAAGGACGGATTCAGAGAAAAGGAAGATATAGCAAGAGACGCAGGTAAAGAAGTCGTATCCATTTACGTTCAAAAAGCGGGCGACGCAAATTCGCTGGCGTTATGTGAAGAACTTAGAAGGGAGCTTTCCTCGATTCATATTGAAGGGATTCAACAAAGTATCAACTACGATCAGTCTCAGACGATCAAAACGGCCATCGCAAAAGTTGCGGATTCCGCAATCCAGGGAGGTATAATCGCAGTTGTCGTTTTGTTTCTTTTTTTACGGAACTTCTACGCTACGATTCTCGTATCCGTATCCATTCCGCTTTCGATCATTTCGACGTTCGGATTGATGTATTTTTTCAACGTGGGAATCAACGTTATCTCCCTTTGCGGATTGGCTTTGGGTGTCGGAATGCTTGTGGATTGTTCGGTAGTGGTTATCGATCGTATCTTTTTCGTTCACCACGAAAACGGTTTCGTAGAAGACGGAATTCTAAAAGCCTCTTCCGGATTATCGAAAGAATTGTTCGCGTCCGTTTTGACCAGCATTGCCGTTTTTTTTCCGATCTTTTTCAGTTCTCGGGAACTTCGGGATCTCTACGGTGGTTTGGCGATTACCGTTTCAGCGTCTTTGGTTACCTCTTTAATCGTATCCCTAACTTTTCTGCCCACCCTCGCCAAATTTATTTTAACGAAAGAGAGTCGATTTCAAACCCTCGTTCCTCCGCAGTATGTTCTTACGTATATTTCGAAAATGAAATATTATATTGAAGTCGAAATGTATTATAAGATCGTATCTTGGCTCCGAAATAAAATTTTGCGGCGCCGTCAAACGAACTTAAATCCCGAATCGCCGGATCCATATGAGTTTTACCGATTTGATTTAACGGAAACTTTGCGGTTTCTACTCAAACACTACAATAAAACCGCGCTTTACTCCACGGCTATCATCGTAGTTTGTCTTGGTCTTTCTTATTTTTTAAAACAGGAATACATTGATCCGACCGATTCCAACGAGATCAGCGCTTCGTTGGAAGTGGAAACGGGAACTCACCTCGATGCGACCGACTTGATCACAAAGAGCGTGGAGAAGGTGATCGAAAATAATCCGAACGTGGAAAAAGTATCCTCCAAAGTTGAAAAATGGCATTCGGATCTGATGATAAAGTTAAAGTCCGCCGCACTGCGAAAAGGTAAATCGGCCAACGACGTTATAACCGAATTAAAAAAGGAAACGGACGAGTTAAAGAACGCATTCGTATTTTATACCGAATCCGGCGCCGGGGAGGGATCCAAGGAAATCGATATTGAAATTATCGGAGACGAAGCCGAAACGATCAAAGAGTTAGCCAGAGAATCCGCAAAAGAAATAGGAGGAATACCCGGAATTCAGCAGGTCGCCCTTCGTTTTAAGGAAGGAAAGGATCAAATCACTTTTTCGATCGATAAGGTGAAGGCCTCGCAGTCCGGTTTGTTACCCAATCAAATCGCTAACTTTATGAAAACTGCATATACAGGTTCTATTCCCACTAAATTTTACGATAAAGATAAGGAGATCGACATTCGAGTCCGATTTTCCGAAGAAGACAGAGAGGGCCCCGAGTCGGTTTTTGGAGTCGCAATTCCTTCCTCTAAATCGGAAAAAATCTCGAAAACGCCCCTGATCGAACTCAGTTCGATCAAAAAGGAAAAGGCTGAGTCCAGGATTTATAGAAAAAACAAACGAAGAACTTACGGACTCACCGCCAAGTTAGGCGACATCGATACCGGTTCCGCCGTTATCGAAATTGAAACCGCTCTGAAGAAAATTTCCTTCCCGGAAAACTATCATTACGAAATGACCGGAAACTACAAAAAACTGAAGGAGAGTAAAACCGAGATGATCAATTTAATCGTTTTGGCCTTCATCATAATCGTTTGTATTTTATCGTCTTTGTTCGAGTCCTTTTTACTTCCGTTTCTAATTATACTCACCATACCGTTCTCGGCGGCGGGGGTGATTTTAACTTTATTCGTGTTTCGTATGTCCTTAAATATATCCGTATATATCGGTTTTGTTATGTTGGCCGGTATTACGGTGAACAATTCGATATTAATTGTGGAAACTTTTTTAGAAAAATTAAAATCAAATCAATATTACGAAATCGACGTATTATTAACCGAGGGAATCCGAGAACGGATTCGTCCGATTCTGATCACGACCATAACCACGGTCCTGGGTCTACTTCCGTCCGTCTTGGATTCCGGAGAAGGAAGTCAACTGTGGAGACCCCTTGCCGTTACGGTAGTCGCGGGATTGTCCATCTCGACCGCTCTTACGATACTTTTATTTCCCGCATTTTTTAAAATAGCGGTTCCTTATCTTCTGGAAAATCATAAAAGTATTCCGTTACAAAATAAAACCAAAAAACGCTCAAAGAAAATATAAAGGAGATCCGTAAACATGGAGTCCATGAATTCCGACGTATGTTTTGAAGAGGAATACATTAAGGAAAATTTATATTCCGGAAAGGGGATTCCGCTCTTTCTTAGGAACCATATTAGGGATTGCGATCGTTGTCAGGAGAAAGCGAAATCATTCCATTTTGAAAATTCCATTCCTAAAAGTTCATTCGGAAAGGATTTTACAAAAGTGATAACCTCGTGGAAAAGCGGGCTTTCGGACGATTCCCAAAATAACCTGGAAATTTTTCCGAATTCCAATCATGTCTATGATACGATACTATTTCAATTCGTATACAAACACAGACTTCGGATTTATATAATCGGCTATCTTTCCGTGATCGTTGCTTTTTCATACTACTGGTTCTTGTTGTAGGAGTATATTAGGGATCAGCGGATAGAAATCAGATGTCAGGTTAAAGTTTTTCCGTTTTATCCATAACGACATTGATTTTTCTGAAATGACATTGACCGTGAAAAACGATAGTCCAAGGATAACGGATGGCCGAAGTCAATAATCCACACGATCGATTGATGCGAGAAACCTTTCAGGACAAAGCGGAAGCAATTTCATTTTTTAAGGATACGTTGCCTTCGGAAGTATTGAAACTTCTGGAACTAAGTAACTTAGAGTTATCAGAATCGAGTTTCGTATCGGAAGAATTGAAAGCAGAGCAGACGGATTTACTGTTTAAGATTCCACTGAAATCCGGCCATCAAGCGAACGTATATCTTCTCTTCGAACACAAAAGCTATTTGGCCCCCGGAATTTATATCCAACTGTTGGGGTATCTTGCGGAGATCTACCGGAATCAACATAGGAACGGTGGACCTTTATGTGTTGTAATCCCGTTTGTATTCTATCACGGCGAGAAAGAGTGGAGATTGGGAGCTCGATTTTTGAATCAGTTTACACTAAGCTTTGAAGAGTTGATGCACTTGAAAGTTTTTATTCCTGATTTTAGAATCGAGTTGTTTGATTTGTCCGGAGTGGAAGTAGAAGAGAAGTTGGAGAGTATTACGCTTCAGGTGATCTTTGGAGTAGTTCAAAGAATCCACGAGGGAGAAAAGGTGTTTGAGAGAGTTTTACTCGGCTTATTTTCGCTTTTGATTGATATTACCGATGAAGCAAAAAGGGTTGCCATCTTAAACAAACTATTGTTGTATATATATAGCGTAAGGGACTCGAAGCCATCTGCATTGAAAGATCTGCTTCATTTGTCGAACTTGAAAAGATACGAGGAGTTAGCTATGACGACAGCGGAAAAATTGATTCAAGAAGGTAAGATTGAAGGTAAGATTGAAGATGCCCGTAAGATGCTTGCAAAGGGTATCGATTTAAAGACGATTCTGGAAATTACGGAGCTAACGGAGAAAGATCTTCGGGCACATGGAATCATTGAGTGAAAAATTGTGTCCCGGTGTTGTAAACTAACCTTTGTTAACTGGAATAGTCGATGGTGATGTTTTGCATTTAGTGTTTGAAAACCTATCGAACGACCTGTGGAAACTCCTACGTTTTTAAACAAACGGTAAACTCGGATCTCTTCCGTGCCGCTACGGATAAAATCGGAAAAATTTTAACCCTGAGATCTGATTCCTAACCACTGACCCCTTAGTAAGAACTCCTGTAAATTTCCTTCGAGGTTTTGGGACAAACTCTTAGTCGTCCCGAAAAACGGGGTTTTCACAAGCGATAAGATGGCAGTGTCAGCAATCCTGTTTAAATGACTTTCTTAAAACGAATCCGATTTCAACCGATCCCCGAAAATAATCGGTTCAATTGTAGATCTCCTATTCATCCATATCCATTCCCGACGATTCATTTTCTTTCCTTTGGATTCCAAAGTTTTAGAGAACGATTTCGTAGGAGCTTATTAGGGATCAGTGGAATAGGAGTCAGATGTTAGGTGTTTTTCTGCAATTCGGGAGTTCTTACTTTTACAACAAAACACCTATCCACTATTTCCTAATCACTATCCACTAAAATAGGAGCCCGCGTATTAGGAGTTAG
>NZ_ANIK01000064.1 GCF_000347175.1 Leptospira alstonii serovar Sichuan str. 79601 | reverse complement strand
AGTTGGAAAGTTCCAACTACTATCAAACTAACTTCTTGCCACTTGAAATGTGGGAACTCACACGTTTTAAGGGATCATGAGTCAGAAATTAGATTTCAGGACTTTACAAGGGAAGAGTTGGAAAATTCCACCCCTCTCAGACTAACCTCTCGTCACTTGAAATGTGGGAACTCACACATTTTAGAGTGACACCTATGATTCAAGAAAGTAGGAACACTTACAAATTAGGTTAAAGTTTTTTTAGAAAAAAGAGGTAAACTTCTTCTTTTGCCGGTTGAATTCGATCCGTTCCAATACGTTCCGAGAACCGTATTTGGTATGGGAACTCTATTACTTAATTCCGATTGTAAAATCAGTTCGACTCTTGGGGAGAATCGTTCCGAAACGATCACTCTTTTGATTCCGGAAGATACCTGGCTTTGTTTTTCCGAAAAGGATGTGAAAGCCCTTCCCAGGAAAATTCCTGAACTTTTGAGAACGTACGGAAAGTATCTTTCTACTACGAAACGGCTCGGTAAGAAAGCGGGGCGGACTTTGTATCAGCCCAGTCCGGGAAAACAAAAAATGAAGCGAGTGAACATCCGGGTTAGTACTGGAAGTTGGACGCTTTTTGGAGCGCATGCTCAAGCCCACGGCGTGTCTCGCTGTTATCTTTTCAATTATCTCCTTTGGTTGGAGTCTGTGGGAGTCGGAGATTCTATCGTGGATACGATGAACGCAGGAGTTCCCGCATTCCATCGATCTTACAGTTATATTCTCCACATCGACCTGGTAAACAACGAGGTTACTCGTAAACTACGCTGTCGACCCATATCCTATTTTTACGCGTTGGACTATCGAGACTGGCTTCCTTCGTAAAACCTACGCATATCCCGTGCTCAAAACCCGAAAACTAAAATGTAAACTTTCACTACATGTTCAAAAATCTTAAGACTTCGAAAAATTCAAACCGCTCCTATCCTAACGCTTCGTGAATATTCAAAAATTTTAAAATAACCGTACGCTGATAAACAAAGATAGGAATCGTTTTAATTTCTTCCCGGGTAGCTGATTACGTCCATAAACGCGGAAACCGAAAACACGGCTTTGCCCGGACCCGGTTCTCCATAACCGGGAGGAACCGGTAGATTATACTTTTCGAATGTAGCTTTCCAAACGGTCAAAAGTTCGCAGAAATATTCCAGAGGTGGACCGGCCTGAGTTCCCAAAGTAGTGTAAGGTTCCGGACACCAAGCCGTAAATCTAGGCATGATTCCCTTTGACATAAAGAAGTCTAAACCTTCTCCCGTTGATTGGATTGCTTCTGCGACCGTTGCAAAACCGTGAGGTTTGGAAAGTTCCACTCCACCGACAAAGTTCGGAATCACAGATGAAGGTCCGAATACTTCCGCAGAATCCACAACTCTTCGAATCCAATTGTCTCTTCCTATGTAGGCTTCCTTACCGGGACAGATCTTTTGAAATAAATTCTTATCCCAGACTTCGTAGTTCGGATGATAAACTTGAATTCCCGCATCCTTAAATTTCCGGCAGTCCTCGATTTCCCAAGCTTGAGAAACGATCTTGCCCATCCATCTTCCCGGAAATTTGGATTCGATTGCCTGTGCGTAATCCAGATAAAAATCGATTTCATTCTTTTTCTTTAAGGAAGTAATCACACTTCCGCCAGTGATCGTATAAACTTTTGCGGTTTTGTCTTCCTCGTCGATCCAAGACAACACTTCTAAAATATCTTCGATGTCTTTTACACCGGTGTAAGGTCGTCCCGCGTTCTTCTGCTGACGGTAGTTATGATTGATGTCGCAGTAAGCGCATTCTTCTTCCTTTCCGAAGTATTGGCAGTTTCTAAAAACGGTAAGATAGATCAGATAACCCCATTCGATGACGGGCGCGATTTCTCCCGGAATTTTTCCGTTCTTGGTTTTATGACGATACCAAGCGGGAAGAGGAGGAAACTCAACGTTTCCTAAAAACGTTTCGCCGAGATAAAGAGCCGGTTTTCCATCCGGAGATTTTTTTACTTTATAGGGAGAATTCGGATTGTTCCTTGTGGAAATCACGGTGGGAAGCAGACTAAAATGACCGCCGGAAACTTTGATTTCTTCCGGAGCTTTGACGTCCGCGCCTTCTCCTAATTCCGAAAGTGGAATATGATCGAAGGAGAATATAAAGTAATCTTTCGTCTTGTATTCGCCCGTGACTTCAAAGGCTTCTTTGAGAAAGTGAATTCCCTGTCTAAGAATGTCTTGTTTGACGATGGCTTCCATCGGAATTGATTTATATTTCTTCTCCATTTCCTCCAGAAGCGGAATGGTAGAACTTTGGCGGATTGAATCTGTGACTTCCATCTTGATTAGACAATGTCCCCAAAGGAACGGAAATGACACGCAGTTTTTTTCGAAAAAACAGATATCCGATTTTCATACAGTCCTAGATCGTTTAAAGTTTGTTCTGAGACTTTAAAGAAGGATTGAAATTAAGAATAATTCGATAAGAAATCCTTTCGTCTTATGACCGCTCCTTACATCCAAGTCCCTTTAAAAAACAAAGAACCGATTCGGAAACTTGTCGTATAGAATTCAAGTTGACCGATTCACGCAAGAGGCGTAGGAAAGAGCATGATTTTTTCGGCGCAATGTTTGTTTCCGTTGGATTCTCAAACAGTACTCTGCAGGTATTTCCGGCTTGTCTCCTCAAAATGGAAGTCGCCGAGGTTCTTGTTTCGTTCCTTCCTTGAATGGAAATCGTTCTCGTTTTTTTTCGGCTTTCAAAACCTTTCGATTGGTCTTATCCAATCGTTTCGGGCTGGGTTTTCATTTACGCTCGTTTTGATTGTCTTATTATTGGGACTCGTTTGTTTCCATTCGATTCAATCTCCGTTGATTGCTAAAACGAAAAAACCTCCATTCAAAAAGAATCAGACAAAAAAAGAAATCGAAGCCATTCCCGGATACGTTCAGGTCGCGGAAGGATTTCAAGAGCCGACCGACATTCAATTTTTTCCAGGGGATTCAAAACGGATGATTGTTTTGGAAAAACGAGGAAAACTCGTGGAAGTGGATCTGACCACGGGAATCAAAACTCTCAGAGCGGATTTTACCGGCCAGGTGGAAACAAGATCGGAAGAAGGTCTTTTGGGACTTGCGTTTTCTCCCGAATTTTCAAACGATTCCAAATTTTTCGTACACGTTATTGTAAAAGAGGGAGGCAAGGACTATTCTAAGATTTTAGAATTTGAATGGAAGAATAACGTAGTACAAAAGATAGAACACGCAAAAAAAACTCTTCTGAAGTTGGAACAACCTTACTCCAATCATAACGGAGGTCAGCTCGCGTTCGGTCCCGATCGAAAACTATACGTCGGTTTCGGAGACGGCGGAGGAGCGAACGATCCGTATAAAAACGGGCAGAATCCCGGAACACACCTCGGAAAACTTTTGAGAATTTTTCCCAATCCTCAATCCTTCGGGGCTCCTTACAAAGTACCGGAAGACAATCCATTTCTGGGTCGCCCCGGTTTTTTACCGGAGATCTGGAGTTACGGTCTTCGAAATCCCTGGAGATTTTCCTTTGATACGATTACCGGCGAACTTTACTTAGCCGACGTAGGACAAAATGAATTCGAAGAGATCGATCTGATTCAAAAGGGAGGCAACTACGGTTGGAATATTAAAGAAGGATTTCATTGTTTTAAGAAGAATCCCGTGTGTGGAGAAGTGTTCCTCACCGATCCGATTCATGAATATTCCAGAGACGAAGGACAGTCTATTACTGGAGGATACGTATATAGAGGAAAAGAACTGCCTAAATTGGTAGGTTCGTATGTGTATGGAGATTTTGTAGCGGGTAAAATCTGGGCCTTACGACAAAAAGACGGTAAAAAGATCTCCAACGAGCTTCTTATGCGAGTTCCGTTTCAAATCAGCACTTTTGGTCGGGATTCGCGCGGAGAGATTTATTTTGCCGATTTTGGTTCAGGAAATATCTTTCATTTAGCAAAAAAAAATTGAAAGATTTGGCAAAATCGATTCTATTGTTTGTTGAGAAACATAGATAGAGGCTGCCACCACCGCAGTCCTGTTATCAATCCAATCTTAAGGAAAATGGTATGAAGAAGTTCCTAATCGTTTCCTCAATCGTATTGACCGCCGGAGTTCTGGTGTTCAACGCTTGTAAGAAACCTACCGAAAGTTCCAAGGCAGCCGCTACCGGTAAAGAAAACAGCCCTTCGGCTGTCGTTGTGTTCAGTGTAGGAGAAGCTAAAATTCTTCACGCGGATTTAACCGAAGAAAAAGCCACCTTAGGTGCCAGTTTGAAAACTGGAGACAAAGTCACGACGAAAGAAAAATCCAAAGTTGATATCCAATTTGCAGACGGATCAGCGATTCGAATTTCAGAAAATTCAGCAATCGACTTTGAAGGTCTTTCCATCAATTCCAAAGGTAATTCCGATACAAGACTGGCGCTTGTTTCCGGAAAAGTTTTTGCGAAAGTCAACAAGGCTTCTAAAGAAGATCAGTTTTCCGTGGTCACTCCGACCGCGATCGCTGGTGTGCGTGGAACTTCCTTTATCGTAGACAGATCTAAATCCGACAAAGCGGTCGTCAAAGTTTTGGACGGTTCCGTTGCAGTGGCTCCTCGTGTTACCGTTCTTGAAGGTTTAAGCGACGAGGAAATTTCTAAGAGTGAAGATCTGAAAAAGATTCAACAAAGTGTTGCATCTTCGGAGATCGTTCTGGAAAAGAATCAAGCTTCCGTAATGAAGGCGGACGATAAGTCTCTGGAAGGAAAAGATTCTTCTAAGATCAGTGAAAAGAATATCTCGGGCGCCGTTAAGAAACTGGACAACTCCGGAATCTCTAAAAAGGATGAAGAAGAAATTAGAACGATCGTGACCGTAGACAAAGAAACTACGGATAAGATGGTTCGTATCAACGAAGAATCTTCCGGAAAAGTCGATGAGCAAAAAGCTGCGTCTCTTGAAACTGAGAGAAAAAAACTGGAAAGTGAAGTAGCAGCTCGTCAAGAAGATGAATCTAAGAAATTCAAACAAATTCTGATTTCCTCTCCGAAAGAATTGAAATCCGGTAAGGATATCGTAAACTACTACGAAAGAATCGAAAAAATCATTATGACCGACGGATCTTCTATGATTGGTGCAATTGTTGATCAACAAGGATCAACCATGATCGTTCATACCGAAAAAGGAATTAAGAAGATTAATCAGGCCGATGTTCAAGAAGTGATTTACGACTTCCAAACAAAAGCTAAATTCTGATAACAGAGACTGAATCTGAAATCAGGTGGAAAGAACCCGGGTTTTAAACCCCGGGTTTTTCTTTGTACCATTGTCCGTCGAGTGACGACGACCTTTCAAGAATCGAATCTTTGATTCCAAAGTAAATGAATCGATTCCAAAATTTCTTCCATGTCGATGAGCATGATGCGCGCTTTCCATTGAAGAATCATCTTATTCTTACCGAATCGATTGATTTCAGCCCAATGCGCTTTTAAACCCGGAATCAGATTGATCGTTTTTTCCAAAAGGTCCTTAACTTCGGACCTGCTGACCGGCCCTTCCTTATGGGAAAGAAATTGAATTATGGAATGGTAGATAAGTTTCTTAATCTCTTCAGGGGGAGGACCGGGAACGAAATCTTCTACGAAGTCCATGAGACTTGTTCATCCGCGTGATAGGAACTTCTCACCAGAGGCCCGGAAAAAACTCCCTTAAAGCCGACGGACTTTCCGTATATTCTTAATTCTTTAAACACTTCAGGGAGAACGTATTCTTTTACGGGAAGATGTGTCGGGGTGGGTTGTAGATATTGTCCGAGCGTCAAAAGGGAAACACCGACACTTGCAAGATCTTGCATGCATTCTTTTACTTCTTCTACGGTTTCTCCCATTCCCAAAATTAAACCGCTTTTAGTCAGGAAACCTCTTTCAAAAGCGATCCTCAAAACGTCCAAAGAACGTTCGTATTTTTTTTGCGGGGCCACTTCGGGAAAAAGTTTTTTAACGGTTTCTACGTTGTGATTGAATACGTCCGGTTTACATCCGAAAATGATTTCCAAGGATTCTTCTTTTACCTTGAGATCCGGAATCAAAAGTTCAATCTTACAATCCGGAAGTCCTTTACGAATCGCTTCCACGGTTTCCGCAAAATGAGCGGCGCCCCCGTCTTCCAGATCGTCTCTGTTCACCGCGGTGATGACAACGTGTTTTAAGCCCAATGAAATCGCTGATTCCGCAACACGTTTCGGTTCCTCGCGATCGAGAGGAAAAGGTTTTCCCGATGCAACGTCGCAATAAGAACAACGTCTCGTACAAATATCTCCGCCTAACATGTACGTTGCGGTTTTTCTGGACCAACAATGATTCAGATTGGGACAGGAAGCGCTTTCACAAACCGTGTTGAGTTTTTTTTTCTCCAAGGAATCCCTTACGATCGCAACGGAATTATTTTTTGGATCGGGGAAGGTAAGTTTTACTTTGAGCCAATCCGGTTTTTCAGGAGCTTCTTGAAGAGATTGAGTGCGAGGTCTTTTTTTAAGAGGATTCATACGATTGCAGCTCCGACTTGCAACAAGCAACTCTATCCTAGAATTTTAGGAAGTGCGGTCAACGAAAGTTTTAGGTAGAAGATTTTTTGAATCTTTCTGAAATGGAAGAATCCATGCAATCTAAGGACGATCCAAACCTTCCAGATGAGATTCGACTGAATCGATTTCTTGCAGACTGCGGTTTGGGCTCGAGAAGAAAAACGGAAGAATTAATCCTAAAGGGCCAAATTACGATTAACGGCAAAAAAGTGGAGGCACTAGGAACCAAGGTCAAACCGGGGACGGACGTGGTTTCCTATTTAGGTAAAGTCGTAAAGCCGATAGAAGAACCTAAAAAAATTCTGATCTTAAATAAACCGGCGGGATATCTCTGTTCTCACGGGGATCGTTTTCACGAAAAGACGATCTTTTCACTTCTTCCTCCTGCCTATCAAAACTACAAAATTGCGGGGCGACTCGATCTTGATTCGAGAGGGCTTGTCCTTTTGACCAATGACGGAGAATTGGCTCAGAGGATTTCGCATCCTTCCAACGGTTCCGAGAAGGAATACCTCGTGACCTTAAAATATGATCCGGGAGAAAAGGGCATTCAAGTCGCTTTTCAGAAAGGGATTTTGGATGCAGGGGAAATTCTGCGTGCAAAAATGGTTAAACTCGTTCCTGGGAAAAATTGCGTGTATCGTGTTATTCTCGCGGAAGGAAAAAAAAGACAGATCCGAAGGATGTTTCACTCATCCGGAGCGAGTGTGGTTGATCTGCAAAGAATTCGCATCGGTTCGATACAATTAGAAAGGCTCAACTTGGAAGAAGGTAAATATCTTCTGGCTGAGACGGTAATTTGGAAATGAATTTTATCAGCATTGAGTTTCTTTTATTTTTTTTGGCGGTATATCTGATCTACTGGAACGTTCCGGAAAAGAGCAGAAAGTATCTTTTGATCGTAGGATCCGCTTTTTTTTATTCCGCATTCAGTTTTAATTTTTTATTCCATCTTATCTTGGTCGTTTTCGCCAACTGGCTTTTATACAGATATTTGTACGAAAAATCCTGGTACGTAAAGTCGGCAGTCGTTTTTAATCTTCTCAATTTGGGTTTATTCAAATATTTTTATTTACTCATGGAGTTTGTCGGTTTCGTATTTTCGATTTCCGTTCTCCAGGAAAAAACGGCGATTGACTCGAAATTTTCCGCTTTGTTCGGTTTAGCGGGATTTGAAGTCGTCCTTCCGGCTACGATCAGCTATTATACGTTTCAATTGATCTCATTTGCGGTGGATTCGAAACGAGAGGGTTATAATAGGAACGTTGGGCTTACGGGATTTTTTTCCTTTATCTTTTTCTTTCCGGTGATGATTGCGGGACCGATTCTACGATTCGATCAGGTTCGAGATCAATTTGAAGCTCCTACGATGACCCCGACCAAATTGATCGACGGTCTCTGGCTTTTTGTCCGAGGTCTCGTTAAAAAAGGATTATTATCCGCCGCTATTCTTCCTCTGATCGCGCCCGTGTTTTTATCTCCGAGAGATTACTCGGGGATCGCACTACTTTTGACCTGTTTTCTTTTTGCGGCCAATCTTTACTTCGACTTTTCGGGACTTACCGATATGGCTAGGGGGATCGGGAAGTTGATGGGTTTCGATCTGCCGGAAAATTTTAAAGCTCCGTTTTTTTTCCGGAATTTCGGGGATCTCTGGCGGCGGTGGCACTTAACGTTTTCCTATTGGATTCGGGACTACATCTACATTCCGTTAGGCGGGTCTAGAAAAGGTGAACTCAGAACCGCGATCAATTTTATCGTAACTTTTATGTTAGGCGGACTTTGGCACGGTGCGAGTTTGAATTTTCTCATTTGGGGTTCACTAACGGGAATTTATCTGGCCTTGGAGAGATTGTTCGAAGTGCGGAATTGGAGGATTCTTCCCGAAATTCCTTATGTAAAAGCCGTTTTACGTTATCTATTCGTCTTGCTCGTATATTCGATTTCCTGGACTTTCTTTTTTACGCCGAATTTTAATTCAGCAATTTCTTCCATCGCGAGAATTTTGACGTTCCAAAGCGGACAATCTTTGACCGGGCTGGAAACAGGAGTCTATATGTTGGTCTTCGTATTCTTGTTCCACGTTGGCGAGGAATGGCCCGAAAAATATTCGGTTCCCGAAAGGTGGAAAGCCCGGCTTTTGCCGATCTTAGGACTCGTAATCCTTTTTATCATGGTCGGAATGAACGCGGGAAACGCGGACTTTTTCTACTCGAGGTTTTAACGGAGTTTTCATCTATGAAGAAAATATATATCTATTATCCGATTTTATTTCTCATATTCGTATTTTGTTTGGATAAGATATTCACTCTCGAATACTTTCAAAAGAATTTCATTCAAGCCGGAAATACCGTTTATTATACCCAAAGGAAATCCCTCTTTGAAAAACTGATTCGCGATCAGAGTTTAAAGGAACGTTCTTTGGCGCTCGCTTTCGGAGATTCAAGAGCTTATCCGTACTCAGCGATGGGAATCGACAAAAAATTACAAGAGGATTGGGTATTGTATAATTTTTCCGGTCCTCAGGCCGTTCCGGCCTACGGTTTATATTGGTTCGAAAAAATCATCAAACAAGGTCTAAAACCTAAATTAGTATTTTATGTTGTAAGTCCGGAAGGATTCGACGATGCCAAGGGAGTTTTTTACGATCCGTTCTTAAAGTACGGAGCGGACGATGAATTTCTCCTGAAGTATATGGATCAAATTTCATTCGAAGATCGTAAAAAGCTGTTTTTAGATCGTCTGTTTGCGGTTAGACGAATCAACCCGGATCTGAAACTTTTTTTCAAAAGATTGCAGGAAAGAAAACTAAACGAATACGATCCCGCATTGAATACCGATTATACGGTACTCAATTTAAAAAACGGAGAACAATTCGCTTATACTACTTTCCTAAACGATCCGGATCGATTGGAAAAAGATTCGGCTCGAATTCGAAATCTGTATCTTTCCACGTTCAATCTCGGACCGACTCAATTCTTTTTTGTGGAACGGTTTTTGACGCTGGCAAAGGAGAACGACGTCAAGGTTTATCTCATCTGGCCTAAGGTGTATGAAACTTATCGAAAACGTTATTACGAACTCGAAATGGAAAAAACTTGGTGGCCTAAGATTCAAAATCTCGCGAAAAAATATTCCGCCGTTCCGGTGGATCTGAATACGCAGACGTCCTGTTCACTCTTTTACGACGCTTCTCACCAATCGATTATGTGTTTCTTGGAATCCATGAAACTGATGATCGACGATTACTACGGTTTTAAAAAGATTTCGATTCCTTAAAAAAGACGACGGCCTTAGAAAAAACTTTAAACTGAAATCGATTTTGAACTTGCCCTAAAATCTGAAAATGTGGGAACTCCTACGAAAATGGAACGATTCGAATTGCTTGAAAATGTCCTATGCGACGGTTTTTGTAAGAACTCTTACTTTTTTTAACGACAAGAAAATCAAGTAAAAGCCTAAAAATCGTTAAAGAAGCGAATTTCTGTGGGAACTCCTGCAAATTTCCTTTCCGGGTTCTGGGACAAACCCAGTGCTTTTTCTTAGGAATGCTCTGGAAGTTTGAAAGAAAAAAAATTATATTTCTTCAAAAACACAATGAATCCCTTTTTGTGCAAGAGCGGAAATTACCAAACTCAGGAATTCTTCGCGATCGTCTCTATCGGAAACTCGAAAAGAAATGATCAATTCATGGTTCTGAACGATTTCAACGTCTGGAATTCCGTTGTTGATACCTAAATATTTTACATTCCGTAATTTGAATCTATTTGGCGAAGATGGTTCAAAAAGAGTATAATTTCCGTTCCTTAAAATAGAGTCTTCAATCGTTTGTATTTGTGAAGAGGTAAGTCGAATGGAAGCGCTATATTCAATACTCATGGATTTAGCCTTTGAGATTTTAAGCGAATTTGTTTTAGAGAAGGGTCGATCTTTTTTGCCTAGGATACTCGTCGTCCTTTTTCGCGAAGATAAGTAGACAAATCCAGCGTTTCGGAAAACTCCCTTTTATAAAGTCGTAAAAGCTATCCTATCCATCAAAAGAATGTAAAGGAAAGATTTGATTTAAACCAAAATAAAAGCCCTCTTTTCAAAGGGCTTTTATTTGATTCTTCTTTTTAGAATTCCAAGAGTTTGAAAGAAAATTTTTACAATTCAAAAACTTTCGTATCGATGCAGAAAGAAAAAACTTTTAGAACGAATCCTAAAAACATTCTTAAAGAATTACCACTTTAGTTTTTTAGAATCTTCCAAGAACTTTTCCAAACCGATGTCGGTCAACGGATGTTTGAAAAGTTGTAGAAACGCGGAGTGAGGCATGGTCGCACAGTCTGCACCTCTCAGCGCGGATTCTTTTAAGTGCATAGGTCCGCGGATGGAGGCGGCGAGAATTCTCGTATCATAACCGTAGTTGTCGTAGATCTCTCTGATTTCGGAAATGAGTTCCATTCCGTCCCAGCTCGTATCGTCGACTCTACCGATAAAAGGAGAAATGAAAGTCGCACCCGCCTTAGCGGCCAGAAGAGCCTGAGGCGCCGAAAAACAAAGAGTCACGTTCGTGGGAATATTTCTTTTAGTAAGTTCCACAACGGTCTTGAGGCCTTCCGGAATCAAAGGAACCTTAATAACTACGTTCTCCGCGATTTCTACGAGTTCTAGAGCTTCTTTCAACATTCCATCGTACTTCGTAGCTAAAACTTCCGCGCTGACCGGACCGGGAACGATGGCACAAATTTCTTTGATGACTTCTTTAAAACTTCTACCCGACTTTGCGATGATCGAAGGATTTGTGGTCACTCCGTCTACAAGTCCGTAGGATGCGATTTCTTTAATTTCGTCTATGTTTGCAGTATCCAGGTATAATTCCACCGACATGCTCCATAAAAATAGGATGCTTAGAGCATGGTTGGAAAGCTATATCGTGGTCAATTGAAAAATTGCGATACGCACGGTACGCACCTATAAGCACTATACGCAGTTTCGTTTTCGTGCGAATTGCACGGCGCAATCGCGAACGGACTTCTTTTATGGAATCAAATCACGAAGGGTTTTGATTTCTTCCGCACTGAAGAATTCTTTGTATTCCTTTCCGATCTGAAATTGAATCGAAGAACTGAAGTAGTCCACTCGTCTTGTGAAAGGCATCTTTTTATACGCCTCTTTCCACTGAACCACATAACCGCCTTTGGGAGGAGATTGTTTTTCATCCGTTTTTTCCCAAAGAACCGCGCCGCCGATTTTATTTTCAGCAAGAGATTCTTTTTTAGGTTTTCCGTATTTCTGTTCCAACTTTTGTTGAACTTCTTTTCCCGGAAGATACCGGAATAGAACTCCGACGGAAAATAAAACTCCTGGCGCCGAATGATTTTCTTCTTCCGTCTCCGATTTGTTTTCAGCAGTCGCCGTTTGATTCTTAGGTCTGGAATCGGTTACGATTTTTGGGGTGGAATAAAAACGATAGGAATAGAAAATTCCGTTTCTGCGTATGAGAAGGGTTTTTTCCTTATCTTCGAAAACGATTTCCACCTTCTCGTCGTTCTGCGGATTGGTGGAAAGGGATAAGAACTTTTCTCGTAGGTTCGCGTAACTTTCACCCCAAGAGGACTCCGCAAATCCTTCCAACAAATTGATCGCCTGCTGCGAGGTGTTAGTCGGTTGTCTACGATCCGGAGATTCGTCCGGGAGTTGGGCATAAAGCGCGGCGGGAATTAGAATCCAAGAAAGAAGAAGCGCGGAAATTCTCATATTTTTCCTATCGGCAATTTTTAGAGAAATTTATTCAGAATCTTCTTCGTGCGAACGGTTTTTAGAACCCGAAAATTGAATCCCGCCGATCCTTACCTTTCCGTTCCAACGAAGTACGAGTAAAACGGCGATGATGGAAATATTCGGAAAAACGAATAAGAACGGAATCTCGTGAAACAATCCGTATACGGCGAGATTGGATGCGATGACGGAAATCGCCGATCCGCTAAGAACGGCTACTTCCTGTTCGAAAAAGCGGACCAGAAAATGATTCGGGTTCGTGGACGGAAGATCCTTGAGGACGAATTCCACAAGAACTCCGTATGTGGTCAAAAGGGTGGCCGGCAGCAAAAACGAAAGAAAGAAATAATTTCCAAACGAATCCGCGTAGTGAGGAGCGCCGATCATTCCTCCGAGAAGAGTCCAAAGGTAGGAAACGAATGCGGAAACGAAAAATCCGATCGCTCCATACTGAAGGCTTCCGTCGGATTCTAAAAGTTTGAGCAATTCATCCGGAAGGATTCGAATCCAGTCGATGAGTTCCAATCTTTCGAAAGATTCTCTTCCGGAAAGAAAGAGAAGTTTAAAGTAATAACTCGCCAGAACGAGTAACCCGGAAACGATTCCGAAGAAGATTAGATAGAGTAGAAATTCCATAATCAGTGTCTGAAGTGCCTCATCCCCGTAAAAACCATAATGAGTCCGTGTTCATCCGCAGCCTGAATGACTTCCGGATCTCGAACCGAACCGCCCGGTTGTATGATCGCCTTGGCCCCCGCTTTTGCAAGAGCGTCGATCCCGTCCCGGAAAGGAAAGAAAGCGTCGCTGGCAACGTAAGAACCCACAACGGAAAGACCGACGTTGAGCGCTTTGTTAGCGCCTAACTGCACCGAGTCGACTCTGGACATTTGCCCGGCGCCGATTCCCAAGGTCGCGTTTTCTTCCGTATAAACGATCGCATTGGACTTGATAAAACGAACGCAGGACCAAGCAAACATCAAACCACGAATATCATCGGGCGTCGGTTGTTTTTTAGTGACTACTTTTAAATCTTTTTCGGTAATTGTAGTATAATCCCTGTCTTGTATGAGCAAACCGTGATGGATTGGTCGGAGATCCAATTCGTCCAGAGCTTCTTTGAAGTCCGTAATTGCAATCAACCGAACATTCGGCTTTTTGGAAAAGATGTCGAGAGCTTCCGGAGTGAACTTCTGAGCGATCACACCTTCCACGAAGTTTTCGGTGATCACGGCGGCCAATTCTCCGTTTACGATTCCCTTGATCCCGATCACACCTCCGAACGCGGAAATCGGATCGGTTCTTCTCGCGAGTTGAAACGCCTCCAACGGATCGTCCGCGTAAGCGATCCCACATGGATTGAGATGTTTGATGATACAGACCGTGTTTTCGGGAAGAAGACTGGAGATATGAAACGCCGCGTCGAAATCCAGCATATTGTTAAACGACAATTCCTTTCCTTGTAAAGGGGTAAAGTCGCTCTTCGCAAAAAGAGGTTCGTAAAAGGCCGCGGCTTGGTGGGGATTCTCCCCGTATCTGAGTTTTTGTTTTTTAATAAAAGAAAGATTGAGAACGTCCGGAAAAATGTCTTCTGTCTGTTTATGGAACCAGGATGAAATCGCTGTATCATACATCGCCGTATGAGAAAACGCTTTTCTCATATAACTCGCGGCTACTTCTTCCGAAATTCCTCCGGATGCAACGAGAGTTTGTACTTCTTTGTAGTCGTTCGGATCGGTGAGAACGAGCGTATGTTTGTAGTTTTTAGCCGCGCTTCGAATCATGGAAGGTCCGCCGATATCGATATTTTCGATCGCTTCTTCCAACGAAACTCCGGGTTTGGAAACGGTTTTTAAAAACGGATATAAGTTGACGACGACCAAATCTATTTTAGGAATTTTTAATTCTTCCATTTTCTGTTTGTGCGCCGGATTGGAAGGAACGCCGAGAAGACCTCCGTGTACTTTAGGATGAAGAGTTTTCACTCTTCCGTCCAAAATTTCCGGAAAACCGGTGTAGTCGTCGATTGCGATCGCGGCAACGCCGTTGTCTTTCAGAAGTTTTAAAGTTCCGCCGGTGGAGATGATCTCAACGCCGTTTTGATTTAAAAATTGTGCGAACTCTATTAAGCCGGATTTATCACTGACGGAGATAAGGGCTCTTTTGATTTGTATCATCGTTTACCCAATGCTTACCTTTCTATTTTCGATCTTAAGCCTATTCTCGCAAAAATATTGCACCGCGAGTGGCAGGATTTTATGTTCCTCTTTGAGAATCTCCAGAGTCAAATCTCTTTCCGACATTCCCTCTTCGATTTTCACCGTTCCTTGTAAAATCACAGGACCGGAGTCCACACCCTCGTCCACAAAATGCGCCGTACAACCGGCGATCTTGACACCGTATTCAAAGGCTTGTTTTTGGGCATTGAGTCCCGGAAATGCGGGCAAGAGAGAAGGATGAATGTTGATGATCCGATTCGGAAACGCTTGGATCACTTGCGATTTCAGAATTCTCATATAACCCGCAGTGACGATCAGGTCGGGTTTTAGATCAAGTAGAAGGTTCAGAAGTTTTTGGTGATATGACGACTTGTCCGAAAATGAAACAAAGTTTAAAACGTGGGAAGGGAGTTTAAATTCCCGAGCGATTTCCAAAGCCTTGGCGTCCGGATTGTCGGTGATGAATGCAATTCCCGTTCCTAGGATCTTTCCGGCTTGAATCTTTTGAAGAACGGCTTTGAGATTGGAGCCTCTCCCGGAGGCGAGGAAGACGATCTTTTTTTTAGGTTTTGTAAACAGGCTTGCCAAGAAAATTGAATCCGAGTAAAATCAAAACGGTTCCGGAATTTTTGAGCACGTTGGAATCCAAAAACTTCGGTAACTTCAAGCGAATTCCTCCGATAAATTCGGCTGAACTTTGGCGCGGTCTTTTTTTTAAAAGATGAAAATCCGTGCCAAACTCGTGGAAATAATCACTTCAAAGCGATTTTTGCGAGATTTTTTTCGCTTTCGGACTCTCGATCTGCGTTAAAGTTTTGAGAGAAACCGCAAGAATGTTCAGACCCAGCATTAAGGAGGCAAGCGTTTTTGTCGAAGAGTATTTCAGGAGAGATACATGTCACTTGCCAGAAAATCCACAGCGACCGTTGAACAATATAAATCCAACGAAATCTCGACTGTAAGCCAGGGAAAACTCATCGTGATGCTCTATGACGGAGCGATCCGTTTTCTAAATATCGCTCTGGAGAATAATACGCCCCGAAAATACGATGTGGTGAACAACCATATCCTCAAGGCCGGGGAGATCGTTACGGAACTCATGCTTGCCCTCAACTTGGAACAAGGCGGGGAAGTGGCGAACAACCTCCTGGGAATTTACGTTTACATCAAAAAACGCCTTCTAGAAGCGAACATGAAAAAGGATTCCGAAATCATTCAAGAGATCATCAAATATATGGAAGATCTGAAGTCGGCTTGGGAAGAAATCGAGAAAAAGGAAAAATCCAACGTAGTTTCGGCGCCGTTCCAAAATCGCGGGAACGGTTTATCCATTCAGGGCTAAAACTTTGTCGGATTCAAATTCAGTCGATTCAAACCGCAGTCTGGTCGTCCTCTACGGAGATAAAATCCTTCTGTTGGAACAATTGATCGTCAATCAAAAACGACAATTGGAAGTGTTCGGTTTCGGAGACGGAGAAGGTGGGGTCAAGATTGAAAACTCTAACGTAAAAATCATCGAACAACTTTGTTCCGTCGATCGAAAGATCGAAAAATTGGAAGAAGCGGTTCCTCAGACTTCGGAATTGATCGAACTTACGGAAGTTCTGTTTCAAAAAATGGAAGAATCCAGATTTCTACATTCTCAAGTGGAAGAAAGGATGAAAGAAATTCTGAAAGAATATCAAAAGGAATTAAACCTGGTTCAGGTTCAGATTCAATTAAAAGCCCATCTTAGACAAGACTATTGGAAAACGGGGACCTGTTAGAAAGAGCCCTGGAATTTCTAGGTTTAGAACCGGGGTTCGACGAAGAAAATTTAAAAAGTCGTTTCTACTTCCTTTCCAAAAAATATCATCCCGATACGGGCGAATTCTCAAACGATTCCCTATTCAAACAACTGATCGAATACAGAGACGTTTTATATTCCCACCTGGAACAAAGAACATTCAAAAAAACGAATGTCTCTCCAGGTTCCAAAAATTCCAACCAAGACGATTATAACGTCTACAAACGGGCGAGGGAAGTCTACGATTTGGCGATTCACGAGTATTACAAACTCACGGAAGGAAATCCGATTTTTTTAAAAGGAGAGGAAAATCCGGCTCTTCGAAAACTTAGGTCTTCCCTGGAAATTTCCAAATCGGAATTCGAAGAACTGATCTCTTTTTATCCGCAGAGTATTTGGGTCGCGGACGCGAAGGATATCCTCGCGAAAATCGAGATTTGGTTTAAGGAACCCTAAGAGAATTGGAAGGCATCGAAAAAACGAAACCGGATGCGTTTCCGTTCGTGATACTGACGACCAACACTTGAGAACGAAGAGTGAGATACTGACCCGAAGAGAGAGTAACGTTCATCTTGCAGATTCGATTTGCGTTTTCTCCGGTTCCGATTCCGGCCAAGGGTCCGTCGTTAGGACTCAGCTCGATAGAATATTCCAGCGGCTGGTTCGGTATTATATTCAGGATTCCGTTTACACATTCGATTCCCGAATCTAGTCCCGAAGGAAATCTGGATTCGTTTTCCGTGCTCCCCACATACAATCGATATCCGCTGAAAAGAAGTTCCGGATTTCCGGCCCTCATTCTGAGTTCGTAACCGCTCGCAATCGGAATGACGCTGATCAACGTGGGCGGAGTGGAGATCAATCGTGTTGTGGAGTAATGAGGACATCCGAATAAAAACGAAAACACCGGTAGCAGAAATAAAAGATAAAAACGTTTCAAAAAGAAATATACTCCCTCCAGCCGAACTTTTCAGCCTGCTGATCCGATATTGAGAAGAGTGGAAAGCGTAGTTTCGGTGTCACCCGATTTTCTTCCGGCAAGCTCCACTTCAATTCGGTAAGAAGTTTGTTTCCTTTTCGAGTGTTACAATGTTTACATGCTGCGACCAGATTTTCCCAAGAATTGAATTCCTTCGGTCTTTCCTTTTTGGGTACGTGTTCCCATCGACTTCGCGGTATGACGTGATCGAGAGTGAGTTTGGAACCCGGAAATTTTTTTCCGCAATAAACACAGTGATAGTTATCCCTTTGAAAGATGTTTTCTCTGGAAACCCGATCTTTCCTAGGAGGAACCCTGTAGTAATCCCGAAGAAGTATGATTCTAGGCGCCGTAAATTTGAGTTTTTCGGAACGGATTAAAAAGTTTTTATCATCCTTGATGAGTTGTGCTTTTTCAAGGATGATCAGGATGAGGGCGTCTTTGACCGACCGGATCCCGATGGGGACGTAACCGGCATTCAGCACAAGCACCGGCTGCGCAAGAATGTCCATAGCTGGTCAAAAAATAACCGAAGGTCGGAAGATGTAAAGAAATTCTCAAGGCTCTGAGGATCGTTTCTTACGAATCCAATACGCGACCCCTAAGAGCAAAAATACCGTTCCTATAAGTCCGAGTACCATGAGTTGACCGTTGTGAACCCAGCGCATCAGAGTATCGAAATTATAGGCTCCGAAATATCCCAAGTAGACCCAAATCGGTACCGAGATGATTGCGGCGAGAAAGTCAAGGATTACAAAACGATAAAATGAAATTCGATCCGAGGTCCCGGTCGTGAGATAAATCGGCATTCTGAGACCCGGCATAAAACGGGCCATAAAGGTGACCCAATTTCCGTAACGAGAGATTTTATCCTGAACCTTTGCGAACCGTTCGGGTGTGACGATCCTCGAAATCATCGGAATCTGAAGAACTCGAACTCCATAGATCCTCCCGATCAAAAAAACGGAACTGTCCCCGATGAGAACCCCCGCCATTCCGACCAGAAACATAAAATGAGGGTCCGCCTTTCCGAGTCCGGCGATTACTCCGCCGGAAACCAAGGAAATGTCTTCCGGAACGGGGAGGCCGAAACCGCAGAAAATCAAAACTAAAAAGACGGCGATGTATCCGTACTCGGAAAAGATGTGAACGAGAAGATTTAAGAATTCCATTCCTACAATAGACGCCTTGGGTTAGGATTTCTGAGTCAGTAAAATCCGGCTCCTTTAAAATAGCAGTAAACAAACAAAAAAAGAGGAGGGACTTTTGGGAAAAGTTTCCGAATTTTGTAAAACGTGTACTTTTCCAGAAACGATTTACTACAAAAAGAAATAGAAGGTTTGGCTCCTTACGCGATTTCGAGCGTAAATAACGGAGGAAGAATCCATGAAGAAGAGGAACATTCCTACAGACTTCCGTTTCAGAGGGATAGGGATCGGGTTCTTCATTCCAGCGCTTTTAAACGCCTTCAGTATAAGACTCAGGTGTTTATCTTTTCCGTCGGCGAGAATTATCGAAATCGAATGACCCACACCTTGGAAGTCGCCGGTCTTTCTCGAACGATCGCAAACGCACTCGGACTCAATTCTCATCTTTCCGAAACGATCGCTTTGGCACACGATCTCGGTCATACTCCTTTCGGTCACGCCGGTCAGGAAGTGTTATCGGGTCTTATGAAAGATCACGGAGGTTTCGAACACAATAAACAATCCCTGCGAATCGTAACTTCGATCGAAAAGAAATACCCGAATTTTTCGGGACTCAACTTATGCAGAGAAACTCTGAAGGGCCTTATGAAACACGGAACCGATTACGATCCTTCCATGATGCTTTTGGAAAGAAAAGAAAGCGGGCCGTCGCTCGAAGGAATGATTGCGGATCTTTCGGATGAGATCGCGTATACAAGCCACGATATCGAAGACGGTTGGGAGATGGGTTACCTGCATCTCGGCGATTTGTCCGAAAACCGTTTTTGGAAGGAAGTTTACGAAAATTGCAAGTTGTTATACAAAGACGCCGGAGAAAAAATTTTGGTCCGCACGACCATTCGAACTCTCACTAATTTTATGGTTTCCGATCTGATCCAAAACATTTCCCGCGAACTGGAAAAAAATCAAGTTAAGTCCACGGAAGACTTGGTTCGCCTTTGGAAACAGGAAATTCGGATCGCTTCCTTTTCGGAGGAGGTAAATTTTAAATTCAGGGAACTCAAGTCTTTTCTGTACGAAAAACTTTATCGTCACGAGGATTTGGTTCGTATGAGCGATTACGGTAAGAAAGTGATCGAATCCTTATTCGATTATTTTTTAAAACACCCCGAAAAGATTCCGGATACTTACAAGGAAAGAATCGAAGAAGAATCCCTTTACAGAGTCATCAGCGATTTTGTGGCCGGAATGACCGATCGATACGCGGAAAAGATCTATCAATCGCTTCCGTAATATTTGAAAAATGGAATATGCTTTGTTTTTAATGTTATACAAGTCGTGATTGATTGTCCATTTTGACTTTGGGAACTTCGATTTGAGATTGTTTTACTTAAATGAGCGCGTAATACGTTTTTCTGAATGTTTATTCTATGGATTGAGTTGCGTTTCCCGTTGTTTCTTGCGACTTCGGTTGAATCGAATGATCCGTTGCGCTTCAAAGAGGATTATTCTTTTGCGCAATAATTCGCGATAATCATAATAGGAATCGTGTTGTTGGGACAATAGTTGACGATTCCGATTTGAAGATTTCCGTTACTACCAATGTTGATCGCGCCTACGCTCAAACCTGGCTCACCGCTTCCATTTACGACTCCTAAGCTGAAACTTGCTCCCGCATTGAATACGCCTACATTGATACCTCGTCCAACGTTGAATATTCCTATGTTGAAGGCGTTGTTAAAATTGAACATACCAATCGAAAGTGCAGTCGCGATTTTCCTTCTTTCTTCTTCAACTTTCGAGCCCGGCATCGGGTCGCCAAAAAAAGAGAAATTAAAATTGAAGATTCCAAGTTTTAAACCATAATATCCGAAACCACTATTATTCAAGATTCCTACTTGGAAACCTTTTCCTTCGGAGTAATTAACGGAATTGAGTAGCCCGATTTGGGTGCCGATCATACGACTGACTATAATGTTGACGAGTCCTATATTCATTCCGTATAAAGTTTCTACTTCTCCGTGAAATAGATTGAGTCTGAAAATTTCTGTGTTTGTTTCCCGTGGAATTTTCACCGTGGCCTTCGGAGTCAAAGCGACGCCACAATGATAAACGAACAGACAAAGAATTAGGATAAGAACGTAAAGTTTAAGAGCTTTTTTCATAAGTTTATTCTAATTTCAGAATATTATTCTACGGATTGAGGTAGTTTTTCCGTTTTTTGTTCCGTCTTCGGTGTTGAAGATGGAGTTTCAGGTTTCGGTTTCGAACAATAATTCGCGATAATCATAATTGGAATCGTATTGTTGGGACAATAGTTGACGATTCCGATTTGGAATTCTTCTTTATGAGATCCTGCATTGAAAATTCCGAAACTAATCGCCCGTTTCTCTTTAGGCGAAACTTCCAGGTTTGTTCCTATATTCACAATTCCTAAACTAACCGAACTACCTTCATTCAAATTTATAAGCCCTACGTTGAGACCCTCCCCCCAATTAAATAGTCCTAGATTGAACCTTCCGCTCATCACATTGGCGGCGCCGATCGAAAGTCCGAAGTTTTTTCGGTCGCGACTTTTGTTTTCCTGTTCCTGATCGTAACCTTCATAGGGCCCTGGTCTTGGCATTCCTCTATCCAAGGAAAAGTTAAAGTTGAAAAGTCCGATTTTCAAAGCGCCATACGTTGGGTTTGAATTGTTGACGATTCCGATTTGTGCTCCTGTGGCATCATCCGCTCCGTTTATAATTCCAATTTGAGCACCGATCAAATGGTGTCTAACAGAGTTGAACAAACCGACGTTGAGTCCATAAATGTTCTTTGCTTCTCCTTCGAGTAAGTTGAGTCTAAATATTTCCGTTTCAGAGGGATTTTAATCGTCCTTCCGGAAGTCAAGGCGACGCCGCAATCAATCGACGAAAAGCAGAATGCAAGGATCGAAAAGCCGCGTAAAAAAAATGAATTCATCGTCTTTTCGATTTCTGAAATTATCAACGCTTATCTAACGTTGAATGATCGGAGTTGTCTTTTTATAGTTACAGGCGAGGGTTCTGGAAAGTTCAATGGCCAAGGGTTGAACGTCCTTTCGCTCCGGCATCAACTGAAATTCGTAGGTTTGAAACTTGGCCGGTTCCGCCGTATAATTATAAACCGAAATCATAACTCCGGAAAAACTATTCGTCTTCAATACTTCGATTAAAAACGGACCGTGACGACTCGGTTCCGGTTTTACCGGCATCTGATGCGTGGATTTGCGGTTCATGATTTCGGATTCTATGGAAGCGAAGTTTTCAAGGGTATATACGAATACGTTTTGAGCCAAAGAGATTGGGGCGCTAATGATTTTCGTTCCGAACCCTACGAGTGGAATGTCTTCCACAACTTTAAAAAGTCCCGATAAACCGAGCATTTGTTTTTGAGACGAGGGAAGTGCGTTATGCGGAACACGATTTGTGATATTCCAGGCAAGCGACTGCACTTCCGACCTGGAATTACATTGGCCCCACATACTATTGATAAGTTTTCGAATTTCATTACGTTCATCCACTCGAATGACTCGGTAGGGTTCCTCTCTTTGGGGTCCGGCTCCCGATGATTTCAAACAATAAGCGCTTAGGGACAGAATGAATTTTGTATTCGGTGGAACGATCAAAGTATTGGATTCGAACGAAGGGGATAAAATACTAACGAGAGTAGGGGAAACTTTTATTTCGGTATTTTTAATTTGATTTTTTTTATCCGGAACTGAATTGAATTCGACTTGAGCTTGTTTGTCGATATCCATTTCGATCGTTTTTTGAGGAAGGAGTTTTGAAAAATCGATCATCTCTTCGGATTTCGTTTGTCTCATGCAAAAGACCGAAAGAAACGTAACGGAAACGTACAGAAAAAAAGGAATGAATTTTTTTTGAAAAAGAATCATGAACTTATCCTAAATCTTGAATGGAATGGTTTGTAAATCGAAAAACATCTGATTAAAAAAAGAGCCAATGTTTTTTAACAATCCGATCGGAGTTGGTCTCAAAAGCTTGTGTTCCGTCAAGAGTCTGTCCCACAACGTCTCGGAATTTTTCGGTATTGGATTGATTTCCGTATCTTTCGTAAGTTTTTTGGGACAAACCCTAAATAGATATGATTTAAAGAATATCATAATGGATCGCGGGCAAAATCGAGTTCACAAGAATATATTGTTCCTTGAATATTCTAAACTATGAATTCTTAGTTTGTGGAAGAGGTTTCTTTTTTCTGCATCGGAGAGTCGTCGTAACAATAATTTATGAGAATCGTAATCGGAAAAACCCCGTCCGGGCAGATATTGATTGCTCCGATTTGGAAGTTTCCAAGCTTGCCGATATTGACCGCGCCGACGCTTAAACCGCCTCCGACATTTACCGCTCCGACACTGAATCCGGTTCCTTTGTTGACGACTCCGACGTTGACCCCGGTTCCTCGGTTGAAAAGCCCTACGTTAACTCCCTTTCCTCGATTGATGGCTCCTACATTGACTCCCAATCCTCCCGAATTGTACAAAACTCCCGCGTTCAGGCCGTTGCCTCCGTTGGAATTGATGACTCCGAGAGTGATGCCGCCTCCGCCACTATTCACTCCGCCTACGGTTAGGTATAAACCGTCTTTTGTTTTTGCATTATAAAGTCCTAATTGGATTCCCGAGTCGCTTTCTTCCACCGAATTCATTCCGCCCGCCTGAACCGTAAAAACCCCTTTTCGTTCTTTGTTATAAAGCCCGACTTGAATTCCGGCGCTAGATTCGGCGGTATTCACCGCGCCCGTTTGAACGGCAAAAATTCCTTTTTGTTCTTTGTTATAAAGCCCGACTTGAATTCCGGCGCCGCCTTCCACTTCGTTCATTCCCCCGGTTTGCAGCGCAAAACGGGTCTGTTTAGAAGTGTTGTACAACGCGACTTGCGTCGTCGCATAGGTGTCTCCATTGGAAATATTCGCGCCTCCGACTTGGATTCCCGCATGACCTTCCCTTACAATGTTTGCAAAACCGAGGTGAACTCCGTATAAATTCTTAACCTCGCCCGTTGAAAGGCTGACATGAACCACTTCGGTTTCCGTTCGTACGGGGATTCGGACAAAGGATTTTTCTCCCCTAAATCCGGTGATTCCGCAATTCAGAAACGACGTAGCAGATCCTATGATTCCGAAAAGAGAAATAAAGATTTTGAATATTAAAGAATGGTTATGTTTCATAGTCATTTACAGTAGTTGAATCCTATCATCACGGGAAGCAATCCTTTCCCGCAGAAGTTTAAAAGTCCGAACTCCAAGGTGGGTTCGTCCGTGTCTTCCTCTCCGGAAGCGTTGATCAAACCGATATGAATTCCGGTTCCTCCGTTCAAAATGCCCACGTTGATTCCTTCTCCCTGAATGTTCAAGGCTCCGAGATTGAAACCGCTCCCTTTTTCGTTCATAATTCCTACGTTGACTCCCTCCGAGGCTATGTTCAAGGCTCCGATCATCAAACCCTTGGTTTGGAAATTCCCCGCTCCTACGGTAAGATCAAATCCGGACCTTTGTTTTCCGATGTTGACGAGACCGGCTTGTAATCCTTTCGAATCCCCTTCGGAATAATTTACGAGGCCCGCTTGAATTCCGGCTCCTTTATCTTTCGCACTGTTGATGAGAGCGATTTGTGCTCCGTATGTGCTTCCATCCGAAGTGTTTACAAGTCCTACTTGAGCGCCCACCATACGATCCCGACTTGAATTGTAGAGAGAAACTTGGGCTCCGTAAGTATTTCCCTCGGAAGCGTTTACGATTCCCACTTGGCCGCCGATCATCAGATCTTTGCTTGAATTGTAGATCGAAACTTGGGTTCCATACGTATTTCCTTGAGAGGAGTTTACGATTCCCACTTGGCCGCCGATCATCAGATCTTTGCTTGAATTGTAGATCGAAACTTGAGCGCCGTAAGTATCTCGGTTCGAGAGATTTACAATCCCGACTTGACTCCCGATCATTCGATTTTGAACCGTATTATAAATACCTAAATTTAAACCGATCAGATTTTGCAGTTCCCCGTAAAGAAGATTGAATCGAAGTATTTCCGTATCCGTTTTCGGAGGAACCCTAGTCGTAATTCGGGGAGTCAGTGCAAAGCCGCAATTCAACATTGAGATTCCGCACAAAAGAAGAAACGCATTTGTAGTGTGTTTGAAATTGATTTTCATAATATAGGAAATGGGTGAGTGTAACACTCCAAAAAATGGAACAGAATGTCAAACTCGTTTTACTCATCTCTACATAATAGAGTGTCTAAAATTCTGCCTCTAAACGTGGGATTTGTGCTCAAACTAACGGTACTCTATTTTATAGGGATCAGTAATACGAACAATGGATTTTCGGTAGTGTAAAGTTTAAGTCAAAAACTATTTTTCGAATATTCGATTGGCTAAAACGATTTACAGCGCGTCCCAAAACCTAGTTCTACTTTATCAGAAAGATCAAGCTGCAAGGTTCTGTCCCAGTTTTGGGACAGGTTCTTATATCCATCGAAATAAAAACGAATGATCCATCGTGATCGGCTCGCAACGCAATTCAGACGATCCACCTCAAAGGATTCCTAAAAATAAGATACGAGTTCAAAGAATGAATTCAAAAAAGAACCGACCGCTCAATTTGAAACAAGATCATTCTACTTTGCAATTTCGTTTTTTAGAATTTGTTCGGTAGGGCGACATTCAAATTTAAAATGTGACGCGGTATGGATTTTAATCGGAATGGATATTTATAAATCATCGACCAACGCTTTCAAAACGTCTCTTATCTTTTTACAAAGTTCTTCCACTTCTTCCTGAGTCGTAAACCAGCCGGTGGAAATTCGAATGGCGCGTAACGCTTCTTCTTCCGAAAAGCCCATCGATAAAAGGGACGGAGCCGGCTCTCTGGATCTGGACTTACAGGAAGATCCGGTGGAAACTACAAAGCCCGCTTCTTCCATTCCCATCATAAAAAAATCGACGTCGTCCGTGGGAAGGATACAAAAGGAAGTGGAAGGAATTCGAATTGTATCTTTTCCGACGATCTTACAACCGCATCCTTCCAAAACGGCTTCGATTTGCGTTTGAAAATTTTTCAGGAGATCGTTTTTCTTTTTTTGCTCCGGAATTCTACGTTTTAGTACTTCAGAAAGTGCTAATATGGAAGGGGAGTTTTCCGTTCCCGCCCTGTGATTGTTCTCCTGGTTTCCTCCCCGAAAGATCGCAAATTCCTTTTCCGCAACCAAGTCGGAGCGGATCCAAGTTCCCGCGGCTCCCATTCCCGCTCCGATCTTATGGCCGGAAAACGTAAATCCGTCCAAAAGTTCAAAAGGAATCTCCAATTTACCGAAAGACTGCATAAGATCGCCAAAGAGGGGAACGGAATACTTTTGGGAAAGTTGATAAACCTTTTCCAAAGGCTGAATCACACCCGATTCATTAGCAACGTGTAATATAAAAATCGGAGAGGGATTTTCTTTCAAAAGTTCTTCCAGATGAACTAGGTCGATTTCGCCTTCGGACAAGGAACGGATTTTTTGAAAATCGAATCCCGCAAATTTCAGAGCGGAATACATCGAAGAATGTTCCAAAGAGGAAACGATCGCACAACCGCCAAACTTCCCTCGGATTGCTTGCGCGAGTAAGTGATTGGATTCGGTTCCTGTGGAAGAAAAAACGAATTCCTTTGCGGGTTTGCCCGTATAAAATTCCAAAGTTTTCCGGGCCTCTTCTATCTTTCCTTGTCGGCTTAAGGAGAAACGGGTCGCTCCGGACGGATTGTAAAAATCGGAAAAGTAATCGTTTTGAATTTCTACGAGTACGTCGGAAAACGGAGGATGAGTCGCGTTGTAGTCAAAATAACGAATCTTCTTCGACATAGAGTTCATCCGCTTCTTCGTATCTTTCTTTTTTTCTGAGAATGTATCTGAGAAGTTTTTTTCGATCTTCCACAAGATCGCTTCTTCCGCCGCCGTTGACACGATAGGCTTTGTCGATCGTATAAAGGTTCATTTCGAGTTGTTGTAATTCTTTCAAAGCCTCGTCGAGTTGTCCTTTGCGGATCTGGGCGCGTACGATCATCAGTCCGGATTCGAAAACGGAACCTTTTTCCAAGAGGTTCGATTTGGAAGTTTCTCTAAAATAAAAGATCGCTTTGTTCAAAAAGAAAGGGTCCCGTTTTCCGAGTTGGTAATTGAGCATTCCTCGTTTCATTAGCAATTCGTCATATTCGACCGTACCCGGATCGGAAAAGAAAAGTAGTTTTTCCAGAATTCCGTCCGCTTCCAAAGGAGAAATGGAATTGAGCCCCGTTTTGTAGATCCCGAACGCGAGTACATTGAGGGCCTTTTTAAAATCGTTCGTACTGACTTTGAGATTTCTTTCCCGATCGATCACAAAAGAATTGGATTTGATCTGGGACCATACCCTCATCTGATTTTGTTTTTCGGTCAATACGTTCGGCGGATCTTCTCCGGAATTGCAGGAGAAAAAGGATTTCGGTTTTTTCGTTTCTTCCATCACGATCCGAACCGCTTCTTCTGTGTTTCGAACGTAGTCCGCGTATGCAAGCAGAACTTCTTCGGGACGACAAACGGCTAACGCGGTTTTTTCGATTTTTTTAGGAACGTTCAAGTCCGGACCTGAAAAGTTCAAGGCTCTTTTGTAATAGTCCAAGGCTTCGAGTACGGTGGGAGAAACCGTTTTCCAATATTCTCCCGGATTGAAACTTCCCGTGATCGGATTTCTGGATTTGGAAGAAAGTTTTTTTCCTCCGGATTCATCGTTCATTCCGGAGTCTTTGAATCTCCAGATCGATATGGAATCCGTCCAAGCGGGTCTGTATAAAACGTTATCCCTTCCGCTCAAAGAATAATAATAAAGACAGGCTTCCCGCATCACATCCAAATCCGGAATTCTTTCTCCCAGATCCTGATAAGAAATTTCTCGTTGTAAAATCGAGTCTCCTTTTTCGATAAATTCTTCGGCGGTTTTAAGATCGTAACCCGGCGGACGAATCGCAAGTGCGAGTTTACTCAATAATTTATATCGATTGGGGAGAATCCACGCCGTTGCGATCACCCAGACAAAAAGCAGGAAGAATACGTACTTTCGATTTTCTCGAATGTAGGTTAACAAAGTTTCGAACTCTCAGGCATTGGAAAATTGATTCGACTCCTGGATGGATCGGTTGCAGAATGAAATTCAGGACCTGCAGAAAAGATGGTTCCCGATAAATGGAACATTCTATTCAAATCTGTCCCGTTACCTGAATGAATCAAGCAAATATTAAAATCCAGCGCAATCGACTAACACGTTTCCGTTCCTTTTTTTTTGGTTCCTTGACAGTTTCGGTCTGCTTATTTCCGATCTCGGTTTTTTCCCAATCCGAATGCGAATATTCCGGATCGCATGTCGCTCCGGAATTTTTTCTTTCTCTTGCGTTTGAAAAACAAACGAACGCCGCGAGAATGCAGTTTCAGGAAAAATCCAAAAAGGCCTTTGAAGAATCGGTAGAATATTACGATCGGTATTTTCTTTGTTCTGCGGCGCTTGAGCGACAAGTTTCCCCCGTGTCCAGAGCGGCAAAAGCCAACGTACATTTTTATCTGGGACAATTCGAAAAAGCGGAAAAAGAAGCGGACGCCGCCATTCTATCCGATCCGGGTTTCAGAGACGGTTATCTTTTGAAGGCGAGAATTCTCATTCGTTTCGGAGAATTTCAAAAGGCGAGCGATTTCCTCGAAGCGAACCTAAGTCGTTTTCCGGACGATTCCGATTTTCTCTATCTCTTGGGCTCTCTCAATCAAGAACTCAAAAATTATCCGAGAGCGATTCTTTATCTTACGTCACTCAGCGATTCGATTCGAAATCGGGAAGGAAATCCGAAATACAGATCCTTTGTGGATAAATCCTTGGGTGAGATATATTTTGTGAACGGCCAACCGCAAAAGGCGCTTTATTTTTTAAGCTCGTATCTGCATCAGAATCCGAGCGATATTTCCGCAAGACTGACTCTCGCAAAAATTTGGAATCAACTCGGAAAATTTTCCTCGGCTCGAAAGGAACTGAACCGGATTTTAAAGACCAAAAAAAATCTTTCCTCCGTGGAACATCTGCTCGCGGAAATGTACTTTATAGAGAGTAGGGCGACTGCATTCGAATATTTTAATGTTCTCAACCGAAATTCCAAAATTCCGAAGGACGGAGTTTTGGAGGGTCTTTATCTCGTTCTGCTCGGAAAATATGCGGAAGCGAAAAATCTGCTTCTCCCCGTAAAAGAAAAGTTTCCGGCTCGTTTAGCGGTTCGACTGGCGATGTTGGACGTGTATGAAAAAGAAAAAAATTCGTCCTTGTATCTAAAAGAACTCAAGGAAGTAGCGGAACTCGTATTCGGGATGCAACAGTTTTCACTCGCAGAAAGAACCGCACAAAGGGCGCTTGCGATTCCGGATAAAACTTCCGAGTGGAGTGACGCGGAGATTTATGATTTTCTCGCTTCCTGTCACGAACAATCCGGTTACGTATATCGTGCGATCCTAATGTCCAGGAAGTCGGTTGAAAACGCGCGAAAGGAAGAAGAGAAACTCAAGTTTCAGTTGCATCTTGCGTATTTACTCAGGGCGGATCCTCCCGGAAAAAAGGAAGAAGCCGAGGTTATTATCCGAAACGTTCTTCGGGCTCACCCGGAAGTGGCCTATGCGAGATATTTACTCGGAATCGTTTTGGCATCCAAGGAAAAGTATAAAGAAGCATTAGAAGAATTGAATGTAGCGATCGAAACGGAAGCCGGAAACGGAGTTTATTACTTTTATAGGGCGTCCGTTCACGAGAAGTTGGAACATCAGGATTTTATGGAGAAGGATCTGAAAAAATCCATCGAGATCGATCCTGGAAATCCGATGGCATACAACTACTTGGGATATTATCTTTCCGAAAAAGGAATTCGTTTGGACGAATCCCTTGCGTTAGTCCGCAAAGCCGTCGAACTGGCGCCGGATAACGAAGCGTATCAGGATAGCCTCGGTTGGATTTTTTTCAAACTGGGAAATCACGACGAGGCGCTTTTACACCTGCAATTGGCGTATCAGATTCTAAAAGACAAGGGAGAAGAAGATCCGGTGATTTTGGAACATATCGGGGACGTTTATAAGGAAAAGAGTCAAGCGGTAAACGCGATCGCTTATTGGGAAAAAAGTCTGAAACTTTTTAAAAAGAAGGAAGATATTTCCAGGATTCAAAAAAAACTACAAACCGGTTTTCCCGAAACCGGCGGAAATCGAAACAATAAATAGAAAGAACGAACGGTTATGAAATTTAAACTTTATTTTAATATTCTAATATTTCTTTGGATCTGTATCGGATGTGCTACGACTCAAATCGAAGAGATCTCGTTTCCGGATAAAGGAAATCTGAAATTCCTTTCCTCTAAAAATCCGGAAGCCGCCCGCGTTTTAAAATCCGTTCGCGATTTGGAAACGAAAAATTCATCCTACTCGGGGGAGTTTTCGATGCGGATCGAAAACTTCGTTCCGAAAAAGGAAAGTTTTTCCGCGGACGGAAAGATCTTTTACGATAAACCTTCCGGAAAGATGTACATAGAACTTTCCGATCCTTTTTTCGGAATGGTCGTTTCCAGAGTGTATACGGACGGAAGTTCGATTCATATCAAAACGGCCACCGGCGGTCCTCAGGTTCTTCCTATGGGAGATATTCTTTTTAAGGATCCGAGCGGTAAAAAACAATCCACGATTCCTTTTCCCGTTTTATATTCTCTCTTATCCAACAATAGTTCAGGACTTGCGGGGACGGATCCGATTTTTGTGAATCTTTCCGAAAGGGCCATTCTCGTTAAAAAACCGGGAGAGGATATCACATTCTGGATGACGGATTTTGGAATCAGTTCCGTGGAACTTCTTTCTAAAAAAAGCAATCTAAAAGCCATTACGAAAGTGCAGGGAACGGTTTCTTTTCCGCCGAAGACTACGATCACAAGAATCGTAGAACCGAAAACGAATCAGGATCAGAATAAGATCGAAATCAAAATGAAGAGGGTCGTTCTGTCCGAGACGATTCCCGCTTCCAAATTTCAATTCTAAAAACAAGGATCGAGATTTACAACGGTGAATCCAAGAACGACGTAAAAAGTTTGTCGGCGTTTATTAAGTATATTTAATTTTCAATCGAACGAGGTGCTAACGATGTTTTCCGAAATCAGAAACAATCATATTCTGGAACTCTATATCGAAACCAACGAAGTCAATTCTTTGAACGGAGACTTTTTCAAAACGATTTCGGCGAAGTTGGATGCAGCCGCTCAGGATCCAACGATCAAGGCGCTGATCCTAACGTCTAAGAACGAAAAGTTTTTCTCAAACGGGTTTAATCCGGATATCTTTGTCGGAAAAACTTTGGAGCAAATCCAAGACGTTTTGCGTCTTGCGTTAGACACCGCTTCCAAACTTCTCTTTTTTGAAAAGCCGATGATCTGCGCGATGAACGGACATTCTATGGGCCTGGGCGCGGTGTACGCCATTTTTTGCGATTATAGAATCATGGTGGAAAAAAAAGGAAGACTCGGATTTCCCGAATCTCAGATCGGAATTAACTTTCCATCCGTTGCGGGTTTTATGCTCAAAGAAACCGTGGGAATCACAAAGGCCCGCGATCTTTTGTATTCGGGTAAAGGTTTAAAGGCGGAAGAGGCATTGGAGATCGGTTTGATCGACGAGGTCGCGTCTTCTGCGGAAGACCTGATGGTGCGCGCCCGTAAATACTGCGATCAATTCAAGGATATGGCGATGGGTTCCGTAACCGGGATCAAAGTTTCCCTCAGAGATCCTGTGCGGATTTTTGCGGAACACAACGGGGAACGAGACGTCAAACTTCTTTCCGAAGCGGTGTTTTCCAGGAACGGTCAGGAAGGTATGAGATCCATTCTCGAAAGAAGAAGACCCGTATTTCAGTAAATTCTAATTTAGAAAAGAAGAATGGAGCAGGGCCGGTTTGGAAGTCGCCTTTTTTGTGGATGCCTATTTTAACGTGAGTTCGGTACAACAAATGCGAAAGCGATTGAAGCGGAATCAACAAATTGGAATGACGAAAGAAAACCGTTTTTCGAGCAAACATCGAGTTTCCGTTTAATACATTTATTAAAACGAAACTCGATGTTCACAAAAAATCTCAATGAAATACCTTACCGGGATTCAAAATTTCCTTTTTATCGAGTTCTTTCTTAAACGCCTTTAGTCCGAGCAAAGCCGGTTTGGAAGTCGCCTTTTCATACCAAACCTTGTGATCGAAACCGACACCGTGGTGGTGAGAGATCGGAGCCCCGTTTTGAAAGAAGGTTTCCGAAACCATTCGTTTCATTTTGAACCACTGGTCCGCAGGTTTTTTCTCATCCATCGGAAAGATGACCGTATAGTAGAGACAAGCGCCTTCGTGATAACTGTGCGAGATATGACACATCGCGATCGACCCCGGAATCGATTTTTCCAAAGAGGCGATTCCTTCCTTATGAAGATGTAAAACGCGATCGTAGGTCGTGGAAGTTTCCATCGTATCCACTCCGATTCCGTTTTCCATCAAATGATTGCGTAAGAACGGCATGTTGTATCTGGAATGAATCCACTGCTCGCCCAAATGCGTTCCCGCATAAAGTCCGTGGTATTTGCCGATAATCGATTTGATCTTGGAAAAATTTTGGGAAACGTCTTCCTTACGTCCGTCGAGTCCGAGAAGAACCACACATTTGTCTTTGCCGAGAGATTTCCATTTGAGAACCTGATTTTGGATCCGATTCTTGATCCAACGGATCGGAGTCATTTTCTTTCCAAGAGCACCTAACGTTTGATAAAGACGAGTTTCGTTTTTATCGGAAAGACGGATCATGGAGGTCGGAATTTCCCTGTGATTGACTTCGCGGATAAAATCGACTCCGGCCGCAAAATTCGGAAACACGATTCCGAAATACTTTCTCGTTTCCGGAAGTTTATGAACCTTGATCGTCGCCTCCGTGATCACTCCGAGCAGACCTTCGCTTCCCGCAAAAATTCGATTCAGATCGGGACCGGTGGAAGAGGCGGGTTCTCTCAGAGTTTCGACGACGCCCGAAGGAGTGACCATCTTCAAACAGGTGAGAATCTCTTCGATCTTTCCGTAACGATTGGATTGTTGTCCGGCGCTTCGAGCCGCGATCCAACCGCCTAACGTGGAATATTCGAAAGACTGGGGAAAATGACCGAGAGTAAATCCTTTGTCGTTTAACAATTTTTCGAGTTTGGGTCCGTAGACTCCGGCTTGAAACCTGGCAAGATGACTTTCCTCATCCATGGATAAAAGGGAATCCATTCGGGTCGTGTCCAAGGAAAGTACATGTTTTTGTCCCTTACCTTTGATTACCTCCAGGCCTCCTACGACCGAAGAGCCGCCTCCGTATGGAATTACGGTCACGTTGTTCTTGGAACAATATTCCAGGATTTTGGAAACTTCGGATTCCTTGTTCGGATAAATGACTCCGTCCACAAAACTTTTGAGAGTGTTGAACGAAAGTCTGAGAACGTCGTAATAACTTCTTCCCGCCGAGTGAAGGACTCTTTCTCTTCTTTCTACGGAGAAATGTTTGGCTCCGCCGATCTTACTCAAATCTCGAACGTGCGCCGGAGTGAAGGACGATTTCGGAAGAGTGATTTCTTCCAAGGCAAACGGAGGTGTTTTTCGAATTTCGGAGATTTGAAGTTCTTCGGAAAGAAACGCAAGAATTTCCTGCATTTGTCCGACTCTGAAAAAATCCTGACCGTAAGCGCCCCAAGCGTTCCATCTCAGGCTATCCCTTGAATAATCGATGTTGGAGTTTAGTTCCGTATAAAACATAATTTTTTGAATATCTCCGATGATAAGATGTAAACGGTAATGGCGTTTCCTAACGTTCGACTTTTTTCAAAAGGAAGGTTAGATTTTGAAACAAATCGCAGGAGTCGATATCCTACAATCCAATGATCGAATCCTTCCGGTTCTACTTTCTAAAATCGGAAGAATCCGATTCTTTTTAAAAAACCGAGATTGATATGCCAACCAATAAAAAGTTATCTTCTTCAAAAACAAAATTATCCCGAAACTCCGGAGTTTCGATCTACGACTTGTTGGTTATTGGAGGAGGAATTACGGGGGCGCACGTTCTCTGGGACTCCACTTTGAGAGGTATGAAGTCCGTTCTTTTGGAAAAAAACGATTATGCTTCTGGAACCAGTCAGGCGACGTCGAAGATGATTCACGGCGGTCTGCGATATTTGAAAAATTTCGAGTTGGGGCTTGTGCGAGAGTCCCTTCATGAAAGGGCCACGTTGGCAAGGATCACTCCCCAAGCGGTTCAGACGATGGGAATTTTGGTTCCGATTTATACCAATGTCGATCGGTTTGTTTTGAAAGTGGGAATGGAACTGTATAACGCGCTTTCTTACGATCGAAACACGAATATCTGCAAGGATCGATTGATTCCGAAATACGGTTTTCTTTCCAAAGAGCAGACGATTATGGAATCTCCCACCATCGAACGCGACAAACTTAAAGGCTCTTACTTATATTACGATTATCTAAATTTAAATCCCGAAAGACATACCTGCGAATTTATCTTTTCCGCAAGGGAAAAAGGAGCCGAGGCAAAAAATTATACCGAAGTGATTTCCATAGTTCGTTCCGGCGATTCCTTATACACCGTAATCGCAAAGGACAAGATCTCCGGAAAGGAAATCTCGTTTCAAACCAAGTCCGTCGTAAACGCGGCCGGACCCTGGGCGGACATCGTCGAATCCCTTGCGGGAGTGGAAATCGATAAACATCTCGTGAGGTCCAAGGGAATTCACGTCGTTACCAGAAAAATCTGCGGAGATAAAACTTTGGTGACGAAAAAAAAAGACGGCACTCACCTTTTTATCATTCCTTGGAGAAATAAAACGATCATCGGAACGACCGACACGGAATACGCCGACAATCCGGATAGGTTTCGAGTTACCAAAAGGGACATCGAAGAATTGTTAAGCGAAGTCAACAATTCCTTCGGATATACGGACCTGACCCTGGACGACGTGGATTTTTACTACGGAGGTTTAAGGCCGCTCGTCGAGGATCCGGGCGAAACCAAATCCACATACAATGCTTCCAGAAAAACGGAAATTTTCGATCATAAGGAATCCGGATTCCCCGGTTTTTTTACCGCCATGGGAGGTAAATACACCACAAGTCGGGGGGTGGCGGAGGAAGTCGTAAACAAGGTCGTCGATTATCTTCCCGGAAATTTTCGAGTTTGCGAAACCGCCGTGATCCCGCCCGATACCGGAAATTATTCGGATGTTCTTTCTCTTATAAAGACGCTTGGAAAAAAATTTCCAAAGTTAAGCGGAGAAACGATCGAAATACTTTCGTTTCGTTACGGTTCACAGGCGTATCGGATTCTTGAGAAGAGTACAGCCAAAGAAGAATTTTACGCTCTTCAAAACGGGGAAAAATTCTTTGAAAGCGAAGTTCGGTTCATTACAAACAGGGAAGACATTCGGTTTGCGACCGATTTTTTCTTTCGCAGATCGGGTGTGGGTGTTCCCGGTTTGCCGGAGGAAAAAGAAACGAACAAACTCGTTCGTTCTTTGGCAAAACATCTGCGTTGGAATCCCGCCCGGATCTCCCAAGAGGTTAGATCGATAAAAGAACGTTACAAGATATACTGAAGTCAAAACGTGAAGGAGTTGGAAAGAAGGATCGACATAAAGTCCTTGATAATTTCGGAAGTGTCCGAAAGTTCGATCGAGTCTCCGTCCACAATTCTTTGAACCACGGTTCCTAAAATCACGCTGATTAAGATTCGATTTAAAGACGGATTTGTAACACCGAGATGTTTTGCAATGATGTTGACGTATTCTTTCATAACATCGGCGATCAACAGTTTTTCTTCCTCGTGATTTTTCAATCGGGAAACGTCGCAAATAATATATAAGAGATTTTGAAAGTAGGCTTCCCGAATTCGGACCATCTGGAACAGAGACTCCACTCTGGTTTCAAGGGTTTGTCCGGGATTTCCTTTGGAGTAAAGTTGTAATTCTTCGATATCTCTGTGTAAGACGAACTTTATCAATTCCTTAAATATATCTTCTTTCGTAGTAAAGTAGTGATATAAAGTCCCCGTGGAAACGTCCAGTTCGGTCGCGATTTCCCGCATCGAAACCGCTGAATATCCTCTTCTAGCAAGAATATCCACGCACTTGGATAGGATCTCCATTTTGTATTTTTCATGATTTACTATCTTAGGCATCGGATTTCCTCGGGTATTTTTCTCGATAACTCGTATTTACTGACGATCGACCGCTTTTACAGTCGATTGGAAAAATCGGCTTTTGTTGCGATCCGAAACCGGGACCAGCAAACGATCAGTAGGCGATTTTCAATTTTTGATAGATGAATCCAAGCAGCCAAATCGGACCGATCATTAAAAACTGAAGATCCTTGAAGAAAGAAGGTTTTTTACCTTCGATTTTATGGCCGATAAACTGTCCGATCCAAGCTAAAACGAAAATCGTAATCGAAAGTTCTAAAATTCCATACGAATACGTTCCGAGTAGGATTGGAAGAACCGTTCCTTGGAGAAGAACGATCAGATAAATCATCAAAGAACTTAAAATCAACATTCCCAGCGCTAATACAGGCGAAAGGCGAACGTAAAATGCAAGCGCTAGGACGAGTGAGATCGTCGCAAAATTTAAATAAGGAACGGACTGAAAAAGAGAAGGCACAGGAATCGACCAGAGCAGTCCGATGACAGTAAAGTAAATCAACGGAACACAAATCCAATGTATATTTTTATTGATTGGATTACGGTGGCTTTCTGCGTATTCGTTAAACCAGGTTTCTACGGATTTCATAACAACTCCTCTGGATTAAAAATTTTAAACGTTCGAAATAGAATCGCAAGTGTTTTTTATAGAACTCCCTAGATAAAATCCCAAACTTCAGTTAGCGCGAGCGATTCGATCGACAATCTTTCTTAGGTAGATACCTCATGTTAAGAAAGTTTAAAATCTTGTCGGGTTTAGATGATTTTTGAGGCGTTTACAACAAATTCAAAGAGGTTTTTCTTCGGGAGGGGTTGTCGGATTTTCTTTTTCGAATTTGTTTTCCGATTGCGATTTGATTTCGATCGGAGTTTCCAAGGGTCTTGTGATCCTTTCGAGGGGAAGTTTTTTTACGTGATTGGCCATCTCTTTCAGGATGGCTTCGGTGACTTGTTTCATGATTTCACCGGTGACCTCGTTTTCCAAAACTTCCGTAATCATAGAACTGATATCCTCTCCCAGTCGTTTGGAAACTTCGCCCATAAAGGGAATTCTGGACAATTCTCCCAATAAAAATTTGGATTGAAGAGATTCGTTTACTTTGGCGTTGAACTCATCCTGATGAAGTTCGAAGGCGCGTTTAGCGAGCCTACTGTAGTCGAGGCGAATCATAACTTCTTCCACTCTTTCCAAAGAATGTAAAAATACAGCGTCCGCGATCGTATCCACGATCACGTCCCTAAATCGGAACGTGATTTCTCTCGTAACGATATCGCTTAAGTTTTGTCCGGATTGACCTAACTTGTAGAATGCAATCAGGATTTTTATGCCTCTTAACAAAAGAAAGGGCCGCAAAAAATAAAACGGAATCACTCCTACGATTTCATACCAATTCATCGAGAAGTAGGTTCCGGGGGTTTTGGATTTTCTAAACTTAGTTACGAGTTCCATCACCCAAATCACTAGGACAAAAAAATCAAAACCGATCACATAGGCGTAGAGTTCTTTCGGAAGAATTTCCTTATAAGAATTGTAGATCAAAAGTAGGAGAACGTCTAAGGCCGCAAAAGAAAGTAGAAATAAATCTTTTCCCGAACCGGGCAACGCTCGGAACCATAGATAGAAATGCCGGATGTTAAATTTGTTGACCCGGACAGGATAACGTTCGGAATCAGCCATTTTACTCATAATCTCCCCGGAAAGGTTGGTTTACAGTATTTACGAGAATGGGATTTTGGTCACTACAATTCCATGTCATCTCAAGTGGCGATTGACGGCTTCAATCTGATTTATAAATTCCTAGATTTGGAAGAATGTATGGTTCAGAATCGACTTTCACAAGCAAGACGGGGACTTTTGGAACGGATCGAATCGTATTCAAAAAAAAAGAAAAAACAAACCTTTCATATTTTCTTCGACGGAAAGAAAGAAGTCGGCAGCGAAGTCTTTCAGGAAACCTTCGGAAAATTGAATGTGTATTTCAGTCGGGACAGAAAGGCGGACGATCTGATTAAGGAATTCGTTCGAACCAATGTTCGTCCTTCCGAAATTCAAGTGGTCAGTTCGGATAAAGAGATTTTTTTTCACGCAAAAAAATGGGGAGCACATCCGATTACCTCCGAAGAATTTGCCGCAATCGTCACCGCGGAAATTTTTCCTCCTAAGCCGGAAGCCGACGCCGATGAATTCAAAGATAAAAAATTGAACTCCGAAGAATTGGAATATTGGAAAAATTTATTTAGGAAGGGCAGATAACGGTGCTGTTCAACTCGGTTACTTTTGCGATTTTTTTTGCGATCGTTTATGTGATCTACTGGTCGGTTCCGAAAAAAAAACGTCCCGATTTTTTGATTCTTTCCAGCGCCTTCTTTTATGTATGGTTCTCCTGGATTTTTTTTCTTCATTTCCTGCTCGTCATCCTACTCAATTATTTTTTCTATCTTCGGATCAAAACGTCCGGGGAAAATTCCAAACGATGGATGATTGTGTCGGTTCTTTTTAACTGTATCAATCTCGGATTTTTTAAATACTTTTATTTCTTTTCCAGGGTTCTCGCGGATTTGACCGGTTATCCGTTCTTTCAAGAGATTCAAGGAGTCATTCAGATCATCCTTCCGCTCGCAATCAGTTTTTACAGTTTTCAGATGATCGCCGCGGCCGTGGACGCAAAGAGAAATCCAAACGGAGAAAGTATTTCTCTGAAGGGTTATTTCTTATTCGTTTTATTTTTTCCCGTTTTGATCGCGGGGCCGATCATGAGAACCGGGGATTTTTTTCCCAACTTAAATCATCTCGAGCCGGATCGGAATAAAATCTATAACGGCTGTTATTTGATGATCTCCGGTTTGATCAAAAAGGTTTTGATCGCAGATCCCTCTGCGGGATTGATCTCTCCGATCTTTTCTAGTCCCGAGACGTATGATTCAACTTCTTTGATTCTCGCAGGAATCGGATATTCGATTCAGGTTTTCTGCGATTTTTCGGGTCTGACCGATATGGCGCGCGGGGTCGGGGCGCTCCTCGGTTTTTATCTGCCGGAAAACTTCAAGGCTCCTTTTTTTTCCTTAAGCGGAAGAGAACTCTGGCAGAGATGGCACATAACGTTATCCTTTTGGCTTCGGGATTACATCTACTTTTCTTTGGGCGGAAGTAAGGTCGCGCAGTGGAGAACGCATCTAAACTTGATTCTTACTATGACCCTCGGAGGTTTTTGGCACGGCGCGGACTATACGTTTATCGCGTGGGGATTTTATTGGGGAGTTCTGCTCGCGGGAGAAAGATATTTGGAAACTTCTCTCGGATGGAAACTGACTCCCGAAAAAAATATCGTTTTGAAAATTTTCAAAGCCTTTTTCGTATTTTTACTTTTCTCGTTCAGCGCGGTCCTTTTTCGAGCAAACAACGCAAAGACAATGGTTCAACACGTAATTGGAATATTCAAAAATGCTTCATCCTTGATCGAGTCTGAAATTTCAAGTTCCACAACGACGGCTTGGATAGGAGAAGCGGGAAGTTTGATCGACGGAAATTCTTTCTTTCTTCTCAATCAAATGGAAAACGTGGAAAAATTCTTTTATCTGTTCTTAGCCTTGGTTCTTTTCAATTGGGTTCAATACGTTCCCGATTTTTGGAAACGTTTTCGAAAATACGATCCTTGGCTTCTTATAGGCGCGGGTGTTATTACCGTTTTTCTGCTCGCTTTGTTCTCCGAAGACTCGGGCGCGTTTATCTATTACAAATTTTAGGAGAATAGAATGTTTCGGAATCGATTTCTTTTCGTTCCTTTTGTTATATTCATCGTTTCATTCGGCATCGATAAACTTGTCAGTTCCACGGCGTTCGAACCGTATTATTCCCTCACTCTTTCCGATTTGAACTTCAGACATAAGGAATTTCTTTTCGAAGAATTAAAAGATTATCTGGGAAAAGAGGATCGTAAAAAAGTTTTGGTCTATTTCGGAAACTCGAGGGCGCTTTTATTCAGAAAAGATTATATAGAAAAAAAGTATCCGGATTGGGTGTTGTTTAATTTTTCCGTGCCTGGAGGTTCTCCGGATTATTATCTCTATTGGTTGGAGCGGTTTCAATCCGATTCCGTAAAACCGGATTTTATCCTGATGGACGAATCGATCGAGATCTTCAATTCTTCTTCCGTATTAACCTTGGACGAGGTTTTATTTTACGGTCTCAGCGCTTCTTTCGTTTTCAGACACGTGGACCGATATTCTTCCTCGGATCTTACCGGTTATATCTCCAAGAAATTATTTCATACGACTAAAAATCGTCCGAGGCTGAACGTAATTCGTGCAAGAGCGAAGGACGGTGGAATTCTTGCAAAGGGTTACAGCGAACTTCGATCAAAGATCTGGGAGAATTTAAAAAAACAAAGGGGGAGTGCGACCTCCGACGCAAGCCCTCGAATCGTGTTGCCTTCTGAACTCTTAAAAAAAAGATCCAATACGGATTTTAAATCTTACTTAAGCCCGTTTACGTTTAATTCGAAGATGCTTGCCAATCAAGAGGATGCGATCCGAATCGTGAAAGAGATCCGAGTTCCTTATGCTACGATTTGGGTCAGGGTGGCCCGGCCTTATTTCGAACTCTATAAAACCAGAAAGGTTCTTACCGACGAAAAAGATCAAAAAACTCCCTACGACATTATGCTACCTATTTTAAAGAAATTGCATGAATCTACCGAAACTCCGTTCTGGAATATGAACGAAGACCCCGAATATCATTGTGACGATTTCAGCGATCCGGGTCATATGTCTCCGAATTGTTTTAACGATTACGCGGATTTTATTTTTACTCGATTGCCTAAATGAAGCGGGGCTTTTGAAACTGTTAAACCCCGCCGCAGAGTAAACGCGGGTAAGAATCGTTTTCCCGTCGAAAAAAGGAGAATACATTGAAACTTTTTGAATTTGATATTTCCGGAAACAGCCACAAGGTGCGTCTGCTGTTATCCATGCTGAATTTGGAATATAAAAGTCATCCGGTGAACCGTTTTGATCGTGAGCAAAAATCCGAAAACTTCCTAAGAATGAATCCGTTCGGTCAGGTTCCGGTTTTAAAAGACAAGGAAATTTTGATCCGGGACAGTCAGGCGATTTTAGTCTATCTTGCAATCGAATACGGCGGCGATAAATGGCTTCCTAAATCGGGAGCGGGTACGGCAAAGGTGATGGAATGGCTTTCAACGGCCGCCAATGAAGTTGCACGCGGACCGGCGGCTTTGCGCGTTTATCATAAATTCGGACAATCCGTGAATGTGGAAGAAGCGACTGCAATTACGGACCGTCTTCTGAAAATACTGGAGAATCATCTGGATGGAAATCTTTGGCTTGCGGACGCGAAAATCACGATAGCCGACATTGCGATGTATCCGTATCTCGCTTTGTCTAACGAAGGAAAGGTCGACTTGAGGCCGTATGAGAAGATTCGAAGTTGGATGCGGCGAATCGAAACTCTTCCGGGTTTTATTTCTATGCCCGGCATAAAATTGCAGAATGTCTGATAGGATGCCTAGTTTAGCCCGCGACGTACATTGATCTTGATTCGATATGCAAAATGAGAATCTCGATTCGCTGTTAGCAATCGAATCAATCCGGGACAACGGAATCGAGAACGATTCATGCTGTCTACAAAGATATGATATCGGACTGAAATCGATTTATTCTATTTCGGTGATATACAGTTTCGTTTTCCTCTGAATCTCGGATATCGTTCCGGAACTTCCTTCGGATTTTATCTTTTGCAAGGTTTCGCTGTCGATGCCGACCAATTGCAGAAAATTTAATATTCCATAAGGTGTATCCGTCGACGGCAGTTCAGGATCTTCCACAAATAAGACGCCGGTTAGTTTTGTTTTTTGAGTTTCGTCAATCGGACGGCCGAAGTTTATACTTTGGGTGGGGCCGAGGCCGGCACCGGTCATTGCATACGCGGCGATGTCATTCATCAAAGGCATGGGCCAAATCGGAGGTGTTTGGTGACTTCCTTTTTTCAATCGAAACGTGAGTTCGTATCCAAGTCCGCTAAAATCCGGGTCGTCCCACGTTTTTTCGAAAAGTTCGCTGCAACCGTAGCTAACGTAAAGCCAATGATCGTCTAAATCGAAAACCGCCAATTGATACAGAACCGATTTTCCCGTTCTATCGTGAATCGGCATTATTTTGGGAGTAATCGCCGATGATAACATTTTGGAAGGATATGTCTTTGAAGTGATTTCATCGATCGCGAGCCAGCCTAAACTTTCCGGTTCTTGAGTCGGATCGTAAGGTTCTTGATCCTTTCGGGTCTTAAAAATTTTCGAAAAAATATTCACGGCCAAAGTTCCTTTGTTCTTTATTCTAAATGAAATGTTGATTCGTAACTCTAACTTTATCCGCGGTTGATTGGTTCGGATAACGGACTCATGGAGCGATTTGATGCGAGTTACTCATTCGGTTTATAAGACAATTTTTGAAAAGGACCTATGTCAATTTCCTTTTCGGAGAAACTGCTGCGGTATTATAAAATTGAATTCAATCTCGGGCTTTTGATCGGTTCAAATCGAAATGATTTCGTGGATGAGGTCGGGTAGAATTTCACCCGATTTTCCTTTTAAAAATAGATCGACAGAGGGGGTAAAGGAACTTTCTTCCGGGTTGATCTCGATTATTATCGAACCTGATTCTTTTGCGATCTCGGCCAGATAAACGGGCATACTAACGGCTCCCGACGTGCCGATGATCAAAAGGAGATCCGTATTTCGCATTCTCAGAATCGACTGTTTGAGTTTAGATTCATCGTAGGATTCTCCAAACCAAACGACGCCGGGGCGAAAAAGTGACCCGCAAACATTACATTTCGGAAGCGGCTCGTTTGGAGTTGAAATCGGAATTAGGATTTCATTGTCGCAGGAACTGCAACGATTGATAAAAATGTTTCCGTGAATTTCAATGAGCTTTTTCGAACCGGCTCTCGAGTGAAGGCCGTCCACGTTTTGAGTGATCAGAAAGAAATCAGTATGACGTTTTTCTAATTCTGCAAGCGCTTCGTGTCCAGAATTTGGATCTTTGGTTTCAATAATACCTCGTCTCCAGAGATACCATTCCCAGACCAACTTCGGATTTTTTTGAAAGGCCTGGGGAGTTGCAAGGTCTTCCGCACGAAAGTTTTTCCAGAGACCGTCCGCTCCTCGAAACGTGGGAATTCCGCTTTCCGCAGAAATTCCGGCTCCGGTGATCGCCGTGATTTTTTGGAAGTGATGTTTGTGTTTGGAAACGAATTCTTTCATTCAGGAAGTTGAAGAGCGGATTTGACTTTTAACATCGTCTCTTCACCGCTCAAAATCCGAACGAGTTCCAAGGCAAATTCAAATGCGGATCCCGGCCCCACGCTCGTTATGATCTTTCCGGAGATTTCCAGTCTGGATCCCGTATAACCGGGAGCGTCGGATACTACACCCGGAAACGCTGTAAAACGATCCTCGTTTGTAAGAATATTCTGATGTACTAAAATACTCGGCGCTGCACAGATCGCCGCTATCCATTGACCGTGTTTTTTTGCGTCTTTGAGAAGTTCTACGATTTTAGGATCGGCTCCGAGAGCTTTGGTACCGCCGTTTCCTCCCGGAAGTACGATCATATCGAAGTCATGAATTCGGATTTTATCGATGACCTCGTCGGCCAAAAGTTTGACGCCTCTGGAGGCGGTGACCGGACCTTTTTTGAGGGAAGCGCTCGTGACTTGGATACCGGCGCGCCTCAGCACGTCCACGATGATCACCGCTTCCATTTCCTCCATTCCTTCCGCGAAAGGAACCAAAACCTTGACCATAGATTCTCCTTTAAACTCGAATCAATCCTTGGAACCTTTCCACGTGACGTTTAAGTTTAAGAAATAATTTGTAATCATCGCCGTTAAAATGGCGAACGAATCCGAGATTATTTTAATCAGAAGTCCGGAAGATTGCAATTCATAGACGAAAATTCTATGATACAAAAGCTGAAATACGCTGATTTGAATCAAAAGCCCCAAAAGGCTTACGAGATGGAATAAAACCAATCCCCGGATGAGCTGAATTCCTATATAACGTTTTTCATAAAAGGTAAAATAGTTGTTCAAAACAAAATTGGAAAGAATGGACATCTCGATCCCGAAAAGAACCGAAGTGTAGAGCGGATTCAAAAATCGAAAAGGGGTGGAAATTTCCGGAAAACGAAACGTTTCCGCGATCAAAAACCCGGATAAATTTACGAGCACCCCGAATGAACCGACCAAGGAATAAAGAAAAAAAGTAGGGGATATTTTTTTTCCGAATCTAAGATCGAGCAGCGCGATCAAATAGTTTCGAATCACCGATCCGTCCAACTTCGTTTTGCCGAACCGTCTGCTCTGAAACGTATAGGCGACTTCCGAAATTTTCGGTCTTTGTTCCGATACATTCAAAAATTCTAATAGAATTTTAAATCCCCTTGGATTGATCCGATCGGCCGATTTTTGAAAATAGGAACGGGAAATCGCGAAGTACCCGCTCATCGGATCGGAAACCGGAATCGGCAAGAGTAGTTTTGTGAGACGAGTTGCAAACACACTGAAGTTTTTTCGAATCCAAGACCAGTCGGAAACCGAGCCGCCGTTTATATATCTGGTTCCGACGCTAATGTCCGATCTATTTTTTAGAATCGGAGATACGAGAGTGGGAAGAATTTTTTCGTCGTGTTGAAGATCCGCATCCATCACGACGAAGACCTTTCCTTTTGCGACGGACATTCCCGAGATTACCGCCGAAGAAAGGCCTCTGGCTTCCATTCTACGAATGACGATTAGATTTTTATGAACGGTTTTTAAATTCTCCGCCACCTCCCAAGTTCTATCGGGACTATTGTCGTCTATAAGAATGATTTCGTGAGGATACGCTTTAAGAACCTTCGTAATTTTCGGAACGAGAATCTGTATGTTTTCCCTTTCGTTGTATGTGGGAAGAATAACGGAAACATCAGGGGTTGTCATGGGGTTTTTAGAATTTCAGAACAAGGTTCAATTGTAAATCCATTCACACAGGCTCCTACGATTAAAATTTCCGTTCAAATCGTCGTTTTGCGGGTTATATCGCGTTTATAATTTCATTTTATAGAGGATCCATAGAGAATGAGGCACCTATTTCGCGACCTATCGAACAACCCGTAGGAAACGAGATTGAGTTGAGGAAGCAATTCATTGAGTTTATTTCCCACCACCTAATACTCAAGTAGAATGATTATTCATAGTCGGCTTAAATATAATATATTCAATTTTTATAATTTAATTCCTTAAGTGATGTTTGAAAGTATGATCTATCCTTTTGAATTTTACTTGTAATAAAATTCATATTTCTGAAAATTTAATGAGGAGAAATTTGAATGAAAACAATCAATCGGGTGAAGTTTGCAATTTTGATTACTGTTACTTTATTAGTAAATTCAAATGTTTATGGATGGGGACATGAAGGGCATGAGGTAATCGGAATGATTGCGCAGAAGATATTAGAGAATTCTAAAGGATTTGAACAAATAAATAATATTTTAGGAAAACTAACTTTAGAACAAATATCCACGTGCCCCGACGAACTTAGAGTATTCCAATCCGAAAAAAGACCGATGAGTCCGATTTGTAATCAAATATTTACGGATCCGCAGCCGCCCACAAATACCGGTTCATGGCACTTTATAGATATTCCCGTTTCTTTGGTTACTCCGACGCATGAAGATATCGTAAAAATTTGCAAATCTTCTTGTGTGATCACTGAAATCGATAGATGGAGTAGCGTGCTGGCGGATTCCACCCAAACCAATGGAAAAAGATTACAAGCGCTTTCGTTTGTAGTACATTTTATTGGAGATATACATCAGCCATTACATGTCGCAGAAAGAAACAATGATCTTGGCGGTAATAGAGTCAGAGTGCAAATCGGAAAGCGTAGGTCTAGTTTACACGGAATTTGGGATACGAATCTAGTGAATTTTATCAGCACCAATCCTATCACAGTATCGATTATTTTAAAACCGGACATTGCTTTTGCACAATCCGAAGCACAAAATACTCCGGAGGTTTGGGCTCTCCAAGGTTTTCAATTTGCTCGTAATGTAGCTTACGACGGAATTCCAAACGACCGTTCAACGGTAAAAATCTCGGACGCCTATATTCAAAACGCAACACCGGTAGTGAAACACCAGCTTGCAAATGCAGGAGTAAGACTCGCGCAACATCTTATTAAAATATTCTCAAGTTCGAATCGATAAAATCCAATAAAGGTTCTACGAGGAATTCAATTGAAAAGATTCATTTGGTTCTAATCCGGTCTTTTTTTGAAGGAGATTTTTTCTTCCTAGTTTCTCGTAGAATTGTTCTTGCGTTGATTATATCTGGCGGGGCTTCAAATCTACGAATTCATTGAGGATCAGACTTTTTTCTTACTTGAAAGCCCAACGGTATCTTTTCCTTGAAGATCTCGTATCTCCAGTAGATTCAGTTTCATAATGCACTAGATTGATTCTTCTAAGATTTGGAGTAGATTTTTTTTATTTGATGCAACAGTCAACTTCCGATAATACATATTATGTCTCATTGCGAGAAAACAAGTGAAGGAGGGCTACTCACGTAAGCGATCCTCTTCACTAGAAAGTTGTCGTTTTAGCTTGTCGATGAAAGTCCGATCCGGGTAAACGCCAGAAGAACCCGGTAGCGGAATGCCAGAAAATAAAATCATATAGATAATAAAAAAGATTTTTAGTAATACTGACCGAGAGTGATCGTAACGATCGTTTTTTGATTATCTTTTTTATTGATGCACTCGCATTTGATCTGAGCGGATTGACTGTAATATCCTTGGTGTGCTGAAAATCCGGGAGCCGCCTTACAGCTTTTATATATTCCCTCGTTTACCAAACGATTACAGGCTTCCTGGATGGCGGCTTCCGCGTCGCTTGCTTGAGAAAACACTTTGCCGGGAAGCAAAATTCCCGCTAAAATTGAACTTAAAAATAAAGCCGTTTGAAACCATTTTTGAATCATGAAAATTACTTCCTTACGAACTAAGAACAGATAAACTACTGGATTAAAATTTCAAGAGATTATTTTAGAAAGGATTTATTTAACAACAAATTTCTAAAAAATCGGATTGTAAAATCCTATCTAAAATAGGCCTGCGGACATCTTAAGTCCTGGTATGTTTAAACAGCGCGCCCAAAACTTAATTTTACTTTATCAAAAAAGTTAAGCTGCAAGGTTCCGGCCCAGTTGGCGGACAGGTTCTTATATGAACCAAACTTGCTACAAACGAATTATGACTCTTTACTTACACGGATGATATCATTTTCAAAATTCAGGTTCCTATAAAACTTCTCTGCCATTTTTAGCTTCTCAGATCAACCTGCGGATTGAATACTCAAAAGCCTAAGTTCGGAGGCTTGCGTTTTGATTTTCACGATTTCTTCTTGGAGTTGCCCTGAATCTTCGTTGATCTCGTTGATTTCCGCGCCCAAATTTCCTATGGTCTGGACCATTTCTTTTTGCCCCATCATCTGTTCTTGGGTGGATCTGAGAATTTTTTCGGAAGTTAATTTGATTCGATTCACTTCGGAGACGAACTTTTGAATGATCGATTTCTGTTCCAGATAAAACAGATTCATCTTATCGATTCGATCGGCGGTATCTAAAATTTTCAGCTTTTGATTTTCGGTCAGATCGCCCGTTTCCGTAGAAGCGATTCTGGCTTCTTCTATAAATTTTCGCGACTGATTGACGATCTCCGAAATCGATTTAGCGTTACCGGAAGTGAATTCCGCAAGTTTACTCACCTCGTTTGCGACGACCGCAAAACCTCGACCCGCCACACCCGCCCTCGCCGCTTCGATCGAAGCGTTCAAAGCGAGAAGATTGGTCTTGTCCGCGATTTCGCTCATGATCCGATTGATCTCATCCACTTTGTTAAACGAATTCGTAATATCCATAAGATAAGATTTCGTTTTTTCGGCTGCGAGCGTAACGTTTTCCATGTCTTCCTTATTCTCTTTGGCGAAAACGGCGAGAGCCTCGCTCAAGGACGCGCTACTCTTTAGGATTTCGTCTAACTTTTCAGAATTCCCGACAAGCTCACTCAAACTCAGGTTTTGGGTTTCGATGGAATGGGTCGTGTTGGAAGAAGAGACGGAAAGTTCTTCGATCACCGCGTTTACTTCTTCGATGGCGGCGGCTTGCGATTCCATCTTCTCGCCGGTACGATTGATAAAGTCGGCGAACTTACGAATAGACGCTTCTAGATTTTCAGCCGAATCTTCCAGGGCCTTACGATCTTGGGTAAGTTTATCCAAAAGAATTTGAGAATCCTTATAGAGTCTGGAACCTTCGTCCGTGAGTTTGTCAAAGAGTTTCATCAACTGAGCTAGAATGACGCTTGCCGTGAACAAAAAAGAAATCTTAACGATCTGAACCGAAAAAATCATATGGCCTGAAACTTTCCCTAATTCGGGATTTTCCGTGAGAACCATACCGTTTAACCAAGCTACGTAAATCGCACATCCAACGCCTAACGCGCTAAAAAACCCGATTAAAAGAACGAATCGACTTTCTCCTAAAAGAGAGGAATACATCATGATATAAAAATAAATGAAGAACAGAAGCATATTCGAAAGAGTACCCGAGGAAAGCGCAGCATCAATGGAGCAATCCGCCATCATAATCAAAGAAAGAATGTTCACGTCCAAGAGAACTAACGTTTTCTGAAAACGAACCCCTACCTTACCCGAACGATGAAGAATGAATTCCAAAAGACAATATCCGGCCATCAGAGCCGTTCCTGCGACGTGGGCGATCACTTGAGTGGGATGACTCGTTTTGGAAACGCTGATTAATGTAAGAGAGAAAAGAATGACCAATCCGAATCGAATTCGATTGATGACAACGGCTCCTTCCTTCCAAATTTGATGGATGGACGACTTTTCGGATCGCATTGGACTCAGCATAAGGATTCTCCTGTAAAGAAGTTAATTCTGAAAGCGCAAATAAAAAAGAAAAGCAAAAAGTACGGAATACAAAAAAGTCGACGAATCATTTTGGCGCCCGCCGGAGAAAAGTAAATTCAAAGAATGTAATATTCTAAAAACGAAGTAAAAAGTAAAAAGGCTCCGTCGCCGCGTCTCGTCCGGGGTTCGGCTATCGCCTCCGTTCCGAAAAATTGATTCCGAACGATTGTAAAAACCGGCAACAAAACGGCGCCTTAACGTGAATTTCGGAACCGCTTCGCGCCCTACCGGCCGCTGGCGCATCGTAAACCGAAAACTTTCGTAAACGGATCCAAAGATTTGCCTTGACAAAAAATTTCGGATTGTTAAGGAAGAATGGTTATTTTCAAAGGATAAAGAAAAAGAATTTTGAGAAAATTTCAAGTTCTAAGGTTTTACCGAGAACAAGTAGTATAACAGGGTCGCCGTCTAAATGGCGGATTTTTACCGAAGTTTACGATACTCTAATATATTCTGGATTCAGTAAGGTTTTAAAAGTAAGACGAGAGAAAAGGAACAAGTATGAAAATATTATACGGCATTTTGGGAACGATCGCTTTTTTTGTTTTAGGATTTTTCGGTTTAGGAATTTTTGCAAATCCGAAATTCGAAGGTAATATTACCGGAACGATTCACGCCCCTGTGGAAAAAGTATTCCGGCATTTATTGGATTTGGAAAACCTCCCGAAATATAGAAAAGAAGTCACCGAAGTGATCATCGAAGGAAAGAATGCAAAGGGATATCCGATTTGGAAAGAAGGAACGGATATGGGAGGATTTATACATTTCGAAATGATCGAAAAGGAGGAAAACTCTCGGGTTCAAATTCTGATGAAAGAAAGCAGTTTCGGAATGAAAGGGACCTGGGATTATAGACTACAATCCGACGGATCCAAAACAAATATTACAATTTACGAAAGTTCGGAAATTTCAAACGTTATGATACGAGCGATCTTTGCGCTTGTGGGGAAAGACGCAAATCTCAAAAAAGAACTTGAGATTTTAAATACCGTTTTTCCTTAAAAAGAAATATTGAATTTGTACAAAACATAAGAGACTTGAATTTAAAAGAATATTTTTGAATGAAAGCGAGAAATTAGGATTTGTTTGAATCGAACCTTGCAAAACTTAGGGTTTGATTTCAAGGGAACTTTTTATAAAATGTTAGCCGAAATCGGCCAAAATAAAGTTTTGTAAAAATAGAAAAAAATTTTGTGCGAAGTTCTTGATGTCAATTCCACTCGGTTTTTTAACCCTCTGTCCGAAACACTACAAACTCCTCAAAAAATCGAGTATGAGTGTTTATTATAATCAACTTATATAAGTTTGGGTTTCGTGAGTAGGTAAAATCTTAATTCGGATCCATAACGAGTCGTAAGATTTTCCGTTTTTTGGATTCTATAAATTTTTTCTTAATTTGCGGAGGCTGAAAAGACGAGTTTTTTTAAAATAAAATGCAGGCGTATAAAAAGCTCCATTCTTGTCGGAATACTTACATTTTGTTGTGGGGTGTAAAGTCCTAACTCCTAATTTCTATCCATCCACTAGCCACTTGAAACGTTGGAATTCCCACACTCTTCCCGTTTTACGATAAGGCTTAATTCTAAAGATCTATCAACAGATTCTCTAAATAGATGAATAATCGATTTATAATATGAACATATTTTTGGCATAGTTTTTGAAACTATAAAAGGGAATTCATAAAAACAATAGATTGTCATTTAAATTTCAATTTCAACTTTTCGATTGTGCACCGATTGGAAATTTCCATTTGAACAATGTTTTTCCATAATTGATTTTGAGTCCTGGAATCAATTATATCTTTACAAATTGATTGTTCTTTTTCCAATGTGCACTATGAATCATGAGTTTCCTTTTTCGCCTTGTCATATAAGTAATAAGGCTGAATTCCTTTTTTCAGATCGTAAAATTCAAAATAAAACCTTTCGAATATTCATATTTCACTTTGTAAACTTCAGAATCTTATCCCGCCTTTGTAAATTTTCCGTTAAAATTCTATTTTTTGTAATATTATCAACTCTTTATGCACAGGAACCTTCACGTTCCACTCCTACCGAATCCAACAAGGAGACTTCCGGGAAAAACGGCGGAATTGTCGTTCAGGGTAAAAAAGATCGGAGAGACCTTGAAATATTCAAAACTCCGAGCAGCATTTCCAGATTCAACGAGCAGGACATTTTGGATACGGGTATATCCAGAACAAACGATATAGATAAGCAAGTTCCGAACTTTGCAATTATAGATTCGGGCGCTCGTAATTTCACATATTATAATATTAGAGGAATGAGAAGTACTTTGTTCAGCGATCCGTCCGTGGGGATAATCTTAGACGGGGTTCCTCTTGCGGACAATGTCGCATTAAATACGGAGCTGTTCGCTCTGGAAAGTATTGAAGTGCATAGGGGTTCTCAAGCTACCGTTTTTGGAAAAAATTTTCAGGGAGGTGTTATAGAGATTAATACCAAAAAGCCGAACAATATGCCTCAAGGCAGATTTACGATCGATTTTGGAAATTATAAAAAAAAGGAATATTCTTTTTTCTATAATACTCCCTTGATCAAAAACACTTTTTACATAGGTGTTTCCGGAAAATCGACCGAAAGAAGCGGGTACCTCAATAATATTACGGGATTTCATTATCCAAATAATTTAGTTTCGGATGTGCCCGTCGAATTTCATAAAACTCATCCCGACGGAAGAAGAGGAAAATCGGGAAGACTTAGGTTGTATTGGACGCCTATCGAAAATCTTGAAATCGATCTACAAGCAAGCGCCGAAAGTTTCGATGACGGTTCTTTAAACATAGTCAATTATCTGGCTTCCAAAACGGAAAGACGAAAAAGTTTAGTAAAAGGATGTGCAATCAGTCCGGAAAATTGTGAGAAAAATTTTAGAACCTATATCAATCGTACTAAATCGGTTCGAAAAGTATATTGGGATTACGAAGGAGTTTCCAACACAACCGGGAACACCTATTCGAGCAACATCAGTTACAAACTTCCTAAAGCCGTTTTTAAAATAGCTTCTAGTATTAGAAAAATGGCAATCGATCCCCTGAATGTGGACGGCGATTTTACGAGAAGCGCCATGTCCAAATCGGAATATGTAGAAAAATCCGTCACCCGAACTCAGGAAACAAACATAGAATCCAAAAATAAAAAAGAGCCGTTCCAATTTAAAATCGGAACATTAGTTTATCATAAAATATCAGATAAGGATTTTACTCAGGAACATTTGACACAATCATATACATATAACGTCCTTAAAGGGTTAAACGCGCCCGCAAGAGAAACACATCACTCAAGAATCGAAGACAAATCACTCAGTCTGTTTACTCATAATAGTTATACGTTTTGGGAAAAATTCACTCTTACCTTAGGAGCCAGAATTGAAACTCAAAAAATTAGGATAGGTCATAGCCGAGACGCGACAGGCGTCCTTTTCGATAATCCGTACGGAGACGTTCGAATTTTATCTCCTCATTATAATAGAGACGATTCCTATCGATACAATGTCTCTAGAATCATTTTCGATTATAAACCCATCGAGTCTTTGATGGTCTTTACGGGTTTAAGCCGCGGTTATAAAAACGCAGGGTATAGTACGGTGGTCAATCAAGCTTCTTTGGCGGCTTTCAAACCGGAAATCAACGATACGATCGAATTCGGAATCAAGTCGAAATATTTCAAAGACACGCTCGGAATCAATGCCACCTATTTTTATACGGAAACGACGGATTTTCACGTAATCAGAGCCATTTCCATCGCTGAGGCCGTAAACTTAAACGCGGAAAAAGTTACGATTCGGGGAGCCGAGATGGAAGCCTACTTAAAACCGTGGACGTCGCTAAGACTCGGTTTTTCAGCGGGATATACGGAAGGAATATTCAATAAGTTTTATGATCGAATTCTAAATACGAATTTCGACGGCAAACGCGTGCATTTTATTCCGCAATACGATATCGTAAGTTATCTGCAATACCGTTCCTTACGGGGTATGTTTTTCAGATGGGAATTTCAAGCCGTAGGAAAGATGTTTTTTGCAACGGATAATACGATCCATAGCAGCCCTTATACGGTTACCAATCTTAAAATCGGATACGAGGAGGATCGTTTATCTGCATACATTTATTGTAATAATTTAAATAACGAATATTACTTCACTTCCTACATCGACGGTACCTTTCAAGCAGTTCCGGGCGCGCCCCTTACCTACGGATTCATTGTAAATTACAAAATATAAGAATCAAACTTTAAGGAGATGTAGACTAAATGAAAAAAAATATAAGAATGGGCATGGTCGTTTTGGCGATTATTACCCTACTTCCCTTTTGCAAAAACGAGGAAAAACTGGATATGAAGGAAGTTCTTGGGATTTTACTGATGAAAAAAAATTCCGAAAGCGAAGGAGAAAGTTTAGGGCTTAAGATTGGATATAGCTATAGATACAAAAAGCAGAATGGAGAGGTTCTTTTTTGTCAAGAATGGAGTACCGCCTATTTGGATAAAAGGGCCTTATGGGACCAATCCGCTCAAGGATTTGTAGATAGAATGAAAGAAGTATACGGTTATGAAATGGTCGTTGAATCCATTGATGGCCCTTGTGTTGTGCCGAATAAGGTAATGGCTTGTAATTACGAAGGTTTTATGGGTGTCAACGAAATGGTAACGAATGTGTATTCGTATGCCGGGGAGCGCGAGTTTTTCGTTCCAATTTGGCACTCTTATAATTTTTTTACGGATGCCAAGACCGGAAAAGCATTGTGTAACAGACTGAATGAGTTCGGGCATGCGACTCAATACAAATGTTACGCGCCGGGACAATGTATGGAAGAATAATTAGAAAACTTGCCTCGTAAGTTCGTCTTGTTTGGAAACGTTGTTTCTATATAAAAGAGCTTTATGGGGTCAGTTCTAATTCGTTTTTACTAAGCGCTGCATGATAAGGTTGCCAGGGATTCTGTACCTAAAAGGTGGATTTGTGTTAAAATTTGCGGCGCACTCATCGGCAGCGTTTAGTAATTTTTAAGGAAGGGATCCTCTCAAAAAATCAATCCTGACGATCGTTGATGATTTCCGGAACGGTTACAAAACTATAACCCTTGGAAAGCATTTCCTGAATAAAATCGGGAAGAATATAGATGAGTTTTTCCGATTGTCTCGGCGAGCCTAAATGCATCAAAATGATGGCTCCGTTCATACCGTTTTTATCCGCTTCTTCCCAACGATACAGAAAATCTAGAGCTTCGGCTTTGGTTTTGTAATTCGGGTTCGGCATGATCCTCGTTTTTCCGCTCTGAGGATCCTTCTTATAAATGAATTTCTTATATACGAAATCCGGAATATCAAGGGAGCCGACAGAATTGTTACTCCAAAAAATATGATGCGTAAATCCCAGTTTTCCGAAAATTCGGATCACCAGAGGATCAAAACCTCCGTAAGGAAGACGATAATACTTGGTCAATTGTTTGCCGGTGACGGATTCGAATTTTTCTTCCACCATTCTCATTTCCTGTTGAAGAAAATCCGCGTCCGGAACTTCGTCGGAAACGTAGCTGAGTAAGGCCCTTTTACGCAGAGAAGGTTCGTATAAACTTCTTGGAATATTATAATGACTCCAAGTATGATTTCCGAAAACGACTCGATTTCCGAGTTCCGAAAGTTTTTTCAAATAATGAAGATTGGTATTGCTAAAGAAGGAACCGTTTTTGAGCGCCGGGTTTTCGTTCGAAACGAACAACGTGATTCTAATGGGAAATCGATTCAAATATTCGTAGATCAGTTTTAAATCTTCTCCGGTTCCCAAATCGAAGGTCAAAGCGATCTCTTTAAAACGGACGTCTCCCCGATTGACGTTTTTTCCCACGTCCTCACTAGCAAGAGATTCTAGATTCTTTTTATTTTCGGAAACCTGATCGGTTAGATCTCCGTCGGGAACCGTATCGTAAAGTTCGGATTTGAATTTAAGGAGTTCCTCTTCCTGTTGTTGTTCTTCGATACGAAGAGACGTTAAGGTTTCTTCGAGACTAGCGATATGAACCGTTTGTTTTTCGACGGTGGCTTCCAATCTGAAAATTCTATTTGTTAAGATCAGAACGGATGTAGCGCCTAAGAATGTAAAAAAGCCGATGGAAAAAAGGATACGAAGAGTTTTGAATTTTCGCTCGATCACCTCGGATTCGATTCCGCTTTTTTTAATTTCGGAAATCGTTCTGGAAAGTTCCGATGATTCTTCTTCGCTTAACATTCAAATTCGATTGAAAGGAAGAATTTCGAATCCTTCAAATCATTTTTAGGAAAGAATTTTTAAAAATTTTCCCTTTTTACCCTGCCTCACCAAGTATTCTTTCCCTTTTTGAATCGTGAGTTTTTCGTCCGTGATTTTGTCTTCGGAGAGATACAATCCTCCGGCTTTGATAAGTCTTCTTCCCTCGGAGACGGATGGAACAAAAGAAAGTTTGTTTAAAACCCAAACCAGCAAGGGTTCCGGAGTTTCCACAAAAAATTCTTCTCCTAATTTTACTTCTTTGACATCGTCCGGAACGGCCCTCGATCTCGGGTTATGTATTTTTTTCCATTCTTCGATCGCCTCTTCGTTTTCGGAAGAAGGAGAAAACTGATCCATGATGAGTTTTGCAAGTTCGGTCTTCACTTCTTTCGGATGGAGTTCTTTCTTTATCATTCCTTCCTTGCGAGTTTCGATTTCGGGTAGCGGAAGGTCGGTTAAGAGTTCGAAATAATTCCACATCAGTTCGTCGCTGATCGACATGAGCTTACCGAACATATCGATCGGCGCCTCGGTAATTCCCACATAGTTACCGAGGGACTTGGACATCTTTTTAGATCCGTCGAGTCCCACAAGCAACGGAAGAGTCAGAACACATTGTGCTTCCTTTCCGTATTCCCTTTGTAAGTCCCTTCCTACGAGAAGATTGAATTTCTGATCGGTTCCACCGAGTTCTACGTCGCATTCCATCGCAACCGAATCGTAACCTTGTACGAGAGGATATAAGAATTCGATCATGGAGATCGGTTGACCGGCTTTGTAGCGTTTGCTGAAGTCGTCTCTTTCGAGCATTCTGGCGACGTTGTATTTGGAACTTAAGACCAGGACGTCCTCAAAGTTCATTCCGGAACACCAGCTCGAATTGTAAACGATCTTGGTTTTCACCGGATCTAAAACTTTAAAAACTTGGCTCTGATAAGTCTTTGAATTTTCGAGAACTTCCTCTTTGGAAAGTCTTTTTCTGGTTTCGGATTTTCCGGTCGGATCTCCGATCATAGCCGTAAAGTCGCCGAGTAGAAAGGAAACTTCATGACCTATGTCTTGGAAATGTTTTAGTTTTTTAAGCTGAACGAAATGTCCGAGATGAAGATCGGGCGCGGTGGGATCGAAACCGGCCTTGATCTTGAGCGTTTTCTTTTTTTGAAGTTTGGATTTTAATTCTTCTTCGCTGATCAGATCAACGGCGCCGCGACGGATGATTTCGATTTGTTTTTGAATGTCCATGAAAGAAAATCCGGATTGGATTGTGAAACTTAATGCAAATTTGTAGGGGGAAAGAAACCTGTAAAGCAGGAAGAATTCTCAAAATGGAAAAACCAAACAGAACCGAACAAATTTCGAAACTGCAAAAAGAATCCTTTGATATCCTCGTGATCGGAGGCGGATCCACCGGAACCGGAGCCGCTCTCGATGCCGCGAAACGAGGTTATAAAACCGCTCTTATCGAAAAGAAAGACTTCGCATCCGGAACCTCTTCTCGTTCCACCAAACTCATTCACGGCGGAGTACGTTATCTGGCTCAGTTCCATTTTAAATTGATCCACGAAGCTCTGACGGAAAGACAACGACTTTTGGAAAACGCTCCTCATCTGGTCAAACCCCTTAAGTTTGTTCTTCCCGCGTATCGTTTTTACGAAAGACCGTATTACGGAATCGGTCTTACACTCTATGACATCCTCGCTTCAAAAGGAAAACTTCCTTCTCACAAATCCGTTTCCAAGTCCGAAGCCATCTCCGAATTTGCGGCGATCAAAAAGGACGGACTTTTTGGAGGGATCACATACTACGACGCTCAGTTCAACGATTCCCGTTTGAACGTTCTTCTTGCAAGATCCGCGGAAAAAGAAGGTGCGACTGTCGCCAACCGAGTCGAACTCGTTTCTTTTATTAAAAAAAATGGAAAGATCGTCGGTGCCAATCTCAAAGATTTAGAAACCGAAAAAACTTTTCCGGTTTATGCGAAAGTAATCGCAAACACGACGGGCATCTGGGTGGATCACGTTCGTAAATTGGACGACCAAAGAACGTTTAACGTTCTTTCTCCGAGTCAAGGGATTCACTTGGTATTTTCCAAAGAAAAAATTCCTTGCGAATCCGCAATGATCATTCCAAAGACAAAAGACGGACGCGTCGTATTCATCATTCCCTGGGAGGATCACGTCATTCTGGGAACCACGGATACTCCGATTGAAAACCCGGGAGACGAACCTCTTCCGATCGGTAACGAGGTTCGGTTCTTACTCGATACGGGAAACGATTATTTGGAAAATCCGGTTACCGAAAAAGATATTCTCTCCGTGTTTGTGGGGATTCGTCCTTTGATTTCTCCGGAAGGAAATCAGGATACGAAGAATATTTCGAGAGAGGAAGTCATCCTCGTTTCCAACTCGGGGCTTGTCACAATGGGCGGAGGAAAATGGTCGACTTACAGAAAGATGGCGGAAGACCTTGTCGACAAACTCATCCAAGTCGCTAACTTGGAAAACAAAACGAAATGTTCCACGAAGTTTTATTCGTATCCGGGCGCGAAAGGTTATTCGGAATCTCTCTATCTGGAAATCGAAAAAACGTATAAGGTCAATACGATCTTCGCAAAGAGATTACAAAATTATTATGGAACCGAAGTTTTCGAAATCTTGGGTAAAAAACCGAAACTTTTAGCAAAGGGAATCCCCTACTTTGAAGAAGAGGTTTTATTCGCGGCCCGAGAAGAATTCGCGTTAGGCGTCACCGATGTTCTTGCAAGACGATTTCGAATTCTTTTTGTGAATTTGGATCTCGCTCAAAAGATGGTTGCTCCAGTCGCGGTCCTTCTTTCCAAACAACTCAAGTGGAAAGACAAAACAAAAAAGGCGGAAGAATCTGCTGCGATTGAGTTGATCGAAAGTTTGAGAAAGTCGTATCGTTGAATAGAAAAGGAAATTCTAATTTTCTAATATTGGAGAATTCGAATTTCTAAAGACCCTAGGAACAACGACGTCTTATTGTAAAAAAACTGCGCCCTGAATCCTGACCCATAGGGAAGGATTCAATTAGTTCCCTGTTTCGGAAACTCAATATCTTGCTCTCTATGGATCGCTCGATAGGTGGTGGGATTGGCGGGAAGAAGTTCGAGAAATTTTTCTTTATCAGAAAAATCTGATCTTCGCAGGCAAAAATTATCTCTTAAGAATGTAGGACTCCTACTTCTTTCACCAAAACAAGTCATTCGATACGCTTCTTCGAAGCTACTCAGGACAAGTCATCTCAACTCAGGGAACTCCTCATTATAGATCCACGTTCAAAGGGGCCTGCCCTGAGTAGGACGAAGACCGTATCGAATCGGAAGAAAATCTGGGTCGGCTCTGGTTTCCTCAGAAAAAGTATCTGATATCTAATCGGGCAGTATTTCCTCAGATTTCGTTAGAATTTTCCATTGCTTCTTCGAATGACTGTACTTCTTCTTAATGGCGTTGAGATCTCTGTCAACCCTAGAGCATCTAAGCTCAGCAAACTTTTTCTTTAGAAATGCTCTCCGCTCGGCGTCATACCCTTCTTCTCCACGAAAATGGATGCACATTACGACCCTTTCTAAGATAGCTTTAATATCTGCGGGCCTGCCTTTTGAGGCTTCGGATAAGTATATATCATTCGCTGATAAGGGGAAAACGAGCCAAAAAAGCAATAAGCCGATTTTCATAAATTCCATGCAATGCACACCTATTGGCGATTCAGTATGATCCGCAAAGGGCCGGTCAACGGCAAAACTGTTCATGAGAACTTTCTGGAATATTCCTACATCGAATTCACGTTAAAATAGAATTCGAAGTCGTTCTGCTGCGTCGCTCCGTATATCATAAAAGTCTAATATTTTCAAGTAGAATTTTCGAAGTCTACCCCTGTCGAAACTCCGACAATTCCTAACCGTCGATATAATCTTTTAACTTTTTAGAACGAGACGGATGTCTGAGTCTTCGAAGGGCCTTCGCTTCGATCTGACGAATCCTTTCTCTCGTAACCTTAAATTGATAACCGACTTCTTCCAAAGTTTGCGGATAACCGTCGTCTAAACCGAAACGCATCCGAATCACCTTTTGCTCGCGCGCAGGCAAAGTATGAAGTACCTGACGGATCTGTTCCGCTAAGATGCTGGACGCGGCCGCATTCACGGGAGTTTCCACTTCCGTATCCGGAATAAAATCCCCCAGTTCCGAATCTTCTTCGGAGCCTACGGGAATTTCGAGGGAGATCGGTTCCCTCGCAACGTTCTTGACCATCTTGACTTTTTGCACCGGCCAACCAAGTCTTTCCGCAATTTCTTCGTTGTTCGGATCTCGTCCGAATTCTTGGATGAACAATCTGGTCTCGCGAATGACCTTGTTGACCTGTTCGATCATATGAACCGGAACACGGATCGTCCTTGCTTGGTCTGAGATCGCTCTTGTGATCGCCTGACGGATCCACCAAGTCGCGTATGTGGAGAATTTATAACCTTTCTTATACTCGAACTTATCCACCGCTTTGATGAGACCGATATTCCCTTCCTGGATCAAATCGAAGAAGTGCATTCCGCGATTCGCATAACGTTTCGCGATGGAAACCACAAGTCGCAGATTCGCCTTAACGAGTTCTTTTTTGGCCTGGGAGATTTCCCTTTCACCCTTGATGATCTTTTCGCCCCAGTCCTTGATTTCTTGAACCGTAGAACCCGCTTCCTGTTCCATACGACGGAGTTTTCTTTCGTTGTTTCGGATATCCTTGATGACCTCTCGAACTTCGTCTATGTTGACTCCCATTTTGACTTCGATGTCGTCTAACTTCTCGTTTTTTTCTATGAATCGGTTGAACGCTTTGATGTCGCGAACGTCCTGACCGTACTGAGCCTTGATCTTTAAGAAGTGACGATCGATTTCCTTGATTCTAAAAACCATGGACTTGATCTTCTGGGAAATTTTCTGAATTTCTTTTTGAGAAACACCCAGTTCGCGGATTGCGTTGTGAATGATATCCGTGGCGGCGTCGATCTTCTCTTTAAATTCTTTGAACTTTTTGGAAGTTTCGGAATACTTTCTGATCTTGGAAACGGCTTCCTGAAGAACTTTTTCCTGTTCTTGGATGACTAAAATATTCTTAAAAAATAACTCTTCGAGTTTGTGAGCCTCTTCCGCATTGAGGGCATACATCTTGTCCACGCGAATCAGGTCGTAGACCTTGATCTTCTTGCTTCGGATCTTCGGTAAAAGTTTAATGTAGTTCGCTCTGAGAATGGAAGAACTAAGAATCGTCTCTTCGATGATTTTCTCGCCCTTCTCGATTCTTTTTGCAAGAAAGACCTCGGTCTCGCCGGAAATCAAACTCACCTTACCGATTTCTCTCAAATACAGTTTGATCGGATCTTCGGAACCGCTTGTGGACGCCGAGGATTCTTTTTTCTTTCTCGCGGGTTTGGAATCGTCTTTAGGAACGAGTGTGGAAGCTGGTTCCAGAGTGTTTCTGGTGTATTCCTCCACAATTTCGATTCCCATCTCGTGTAGGAGGGTAAAAAAATCGTCTATCTTTTCCGAGTTCAGAATTTTGTCGGGAAGGATCTCGTTGATATCATCGTACGAGACTTCTCCGTTTGCCTTTCCAAGAGATATAATCTTCTGAACCTCAGGCATGCTTTGCAGATTTTCCATCATTCAATTTCCCTCTATTTATGTGGTAGCCGATTGACTCCGGATATGCTCCAGAATCTTTTCTTTTTCTTTACGGTAGAAACTCAGTTCCGTAAAGACCTCGGGCGTAAAAAAACGTTCTCTTCTTTGATCGAGTTCCCGAATTCTTTCCTCGATCCTAAACTTCTTTTGTTGTAACAAAAGTATTCGAAAAATCTTATGCAGTTCCCCCGGTTCCACCTTTTCGGAATCCTCTTCCAAAAGATACGGAGCCAGAGCTTGTTTTAGATCCTCGGGAACGTCCGAGGCTAAAATTCTCACAGGAGAAATTTCACCTTCTCCCGTATAAATCGTATATAGATAATCCCAAAGAAAGGAACTGGCAATGTCCATGAATTCCATCGAAGAGATTTCCTCCGAATAGGAAAACAGTCCCGTGTGTTTGACGAGCATGGAGATGATTTTTCTTTCACAATCCAACGCAGGACCCGAGATCCCTTGAACTTCCCTTAGGTTAGAACTAGTATCGGCATTTGAAGGTCCATTCTTGGCCCCGGTTCCGCCTTTAAAATCCCGAAGAACCGCTTCCATACTGATTCCGAGTTTGTTGGCTCCGAGTCCCAAAAGGAACTGTTTGTCCGTTTCCCGATTCAAACTCTGGATGAAAGAATATAGATTTTGAAGCGACCTTCTTTTCTTTTCCGGTAAAGCCCGAGAATCAGCGTTTTCGAGCAATTCTCCGACAACGAATTCCGATCCCGGAATTTGTTCCGACAAAAGTTCGTTCAACTCGGGTCTGCTTAAGAGTTTTGCGAGATCAAATGGATCCTTTCCTTCCGGAAGCAGAACGATGGAACATTCCATTCCTTCTTTGAGACAAATCTCTGCGGCTCTCAAAGCGCCTTTTTTTCCTGCCACGTCCCCGTCCAAAACGAACGTCACTCGTTCCGCAAATTTTTTAAGAGTTCGAATATGATTTTCCGTAATCGCGGTGCCCATGGAAGCGATTACGTTTTCATAACCTCTTCTCACGAGTCCGATCACGTCCAAATATCCTTCCACGAGCATGGCTTCGCCAGTTTTACGAACCCCTTCCCTGGCTCTGAAAAAATTATAAAAGGTGCGGCTCTTATCGAAGATTACGGAGGCGGAACTATTGATGTATTTGGCTTCTTTTCCGGGACCTAAAATTCTTCCGGAAAATGCAATGGTTCTGCCGGATAAATCCAAAACCGGAAATAAAATTCGGTCTCGAAAGAAATCGTAAGGACGTCCGTTACCCGCTTCTTTCTCTCGAAGAAGTCCGAGCTGAATGGCTCCCGCGATTTCGTCTTTGGTTTTTAAGACTTCTTTTGCAAGAGTTTCAAATCCTTCCGGGGCATAACCCAGTCCAAACAATCGAATTTCGGAATCTTCGATTTCTCTGGACTTTAAATAATCCAGAGCATTTTTTCCGATCGGAGTATGCAACAGATGTTGGTAATATTCGGAAACCTTTAAATTGATTTTATAAAGAAAGTCGGAGATCTCCGCGTTCTTGGAATTTTTTTCTTCCAGAGGAATTCCGGAGTATTCCGAGAGAATTTCCAACGATCTGGAAAAATCCACTCTCTCGTAATCCATCACAAATCGGATGAGATCTCCCGACGCCTTACAGCCGAAACAATAGTAAAATTGTTTTTCGGCAGAAACGTTAAAAGAAGGGGATTTTTCCTGGTGAAAAGGACAAAGTCCTAAGAAATTTTTTCCTCGTTTTTTAAGAGGAACAAAACGGGAAATGTAAGATTCGATGGGAACTTCCCTATGAACTCGATCGATGAAATCCTTTTTGTTAGACAAAGGGGTCTCACTTAAGATCAGGAAAGCCTGGATTTAACAATTGCCGAAACTTTAGTACCGTCGATACTCTTTCCTTTGAACGCGGCCATAACTTTACCCATGACCTTTCCCATATCCTTTGCGGTTGGTTGTAATTCCGCAAAGATTTGATCGATCGTTGCGATGATCTCCGATTCCGGAAGTTCCGGAGGAAGATACTCTTTGAGAACGGATGCCTCTCCTTCTTCCTGAGTTAAAAGATCGTTTCTTCCGGCCTTTTGATACATCTGGATCGCGTCCAGACGTTTTGCAAAAGCCTTCTTGATAACGGAAACAACCTGATCGTCCGAAAGTTCTTTGGCTCCGGTCTTAGTCAGTTCGTATTGAATATCGGATTTGAGAAGACGAAGCGTGGAAAGATGAGGTTCTTTCTTTGCTTTCATCGCCTCTTTCAGATCGTCATTGATTTTTATCTGCAGGGACATAGGTTTTTAAGATTCAATTTTGAGGGGAATCAAACTGATTCCATTTTAACAAAGCCCGAACTTTAGGCTTTGTCTTTTTTAGAGAAAAGGCGTTTTTTCTTTTCTGCTTTTCTTTTTGCGGATTCGATCGCTTTTTTCTTTTTGATACTCGGTTTTTCGAAGTATTCTCTGCGTTTGATTTCGCTCATAATTCCTGCGTTTGCACAGTCGCGTTTGAAACGTTTCAGAGCAGATTCGATCGACTCCCCGTCTTTTACAATGATTCCTACCATTCGATTTTTAGATTCCTTCGTTTTATTGCCATTCTCCAAACGATTTCGTTTGGAGATAAAATTGCATACCAATCGCTACCGATTTCCAATCAGAAATAAGTAGACAAGATCCACGATACCAGAAAAAAGGGGCATTATGTCAAGGGTTTTCCGACAAAATCTCAAAAAGGCGTCGTTTTTCCTACAATTCCGATTTACGCGGCAAAGAATTCCGCTTTTTGAATCTCAGAAATCTCAATTTGAGCCACGATTCCTGTTTTTCCGTTCTTAATTACCACATCTCCGTTCAATCTTCTGTTTTTATCCAGCTCGATCACGGTTCCGTTTTTAAGATGGAGGATGATGTCGATCCCTCTGTAGTCAATGTACCTTGCCAGGGTTTTTCTGAACTTTTCTGCTTGATCCATTCTTTCCTCCGAGGGTTGTCCCTCGTGAAAATTTACGGTACAACTGTTCATTCCCTGAAGAACTTTTTAAAAAAGATGAATGGAGTTCGCTTAACAAGCGTCATGTACTTTTTGAAAAACGAGTAACTCTTTCCAGGTCGCTTTAAACAAATTTCATTTCTCTTTTGAATAAACGATTAATTCTTTCCAAATCGGTTCGATCGAATCGATGGGAGAATCCAGTTCCATGAATTGAATCTCATAATCCACGATAAGATGATTTACCTGAAAGACGACTTCGTTGAATCTCGCTTGAACCACTTCCGTCTTGCAATCCGGAGATAACGTAAGAATCGATCTCGGGCTGATGACATACAATTTATCGTAAGGACGGAGGTGGGCCTGAATGATCGACTTCAACTCTTTCATGATTTCGCCGGACCTTTGTTCTCCCAAAAGTTTAAAATAAGGATGTAAATCCTGAAAATAGAAATGGGTGATCACGATTTCGTTACTCAGAGAATTTTGGATGTCCCTCACGATCTGATTCGAAAATTCTTCGAAGGGATCTTCCGTAATTTTATATTTGTGTGTGATCGGTTTGATTGCGGATTCCATAGGAGGCTCCTTCTACTTACAATATATCGGATGAGAATCTTCTCAAAAATCGCAAGTTTCTTTTTAAATCTCAACTTTCGGATAAGCTCTTTTTCGGAGATCTTTTCGCTTGAATTCGGAGACACTCGGAAAACTCTGTTCGAATCATTTTCCCAGAGGAATTTATGTCTGTCCATCCTACACAAACATTGAGTCTTTCCCAGTATCTTATCGAGGAACAACTCAAGTTACCTCAGGCGACGGGGGACTTTACGGCTTTGATGAGCCATTTGGTTTACGCCGCTAAGATCGTTTCCAGAGAGGTTAGAAAAGCGGGTCTTTTAGAAAACATTCTCGGTTCTACCGAAGTTGTAAACGTTCAAGGGGAAACCCAAATGAAACTGGACGAATATGCGGATAAGGTTTTCAATCACACCCTGACTCGTTCAGGTCATCTTTGTATCTTAGGAAGCGAGGAACACGAAGACACTGTTCCCGTTCCGAACGGATACAAAATCGGAAAATACACCATCGCGATCGATCCGCTTGACGGTTCTTCCAATATAGACGCGAACGTTTCCATCGGAACCATCTTCTCCGTTCATTTGCGGAAAAGTCCCGGCGGAACTCCCGGAACGTTAGGCGATCTTCTTCAGCAAGGTTTCGGACAGAGAGCCGCCGGTTACGTTTTATACGGATCTTCCACGATGCTCGTTCTTTGTACGGGTAAAGGAGTTTCCGGATTTACGTTAGACCCTTCTTGTGGAGAATTCATTCTTTCCCATCCGGATATGCAGATGCCGGAAACCGGAGGTATTTACTCCATCAACGAAGGAAACTACAACTATTGGTCGGATGAAGTGAAAAATTATATTCGAGACATCAAGTCGATCGAAGGCGGGAAAAAACCTCAGTCGGGTCGATACATCGGTTCCTTGGTCGCGGATTTTCATAGAAACCTCTTGAAAGGCGGAATTTTTCTCTATCCGAACGATACCAAGTCCACGAAATACCCGAACGGTAAATTAAGACTTCTTTATGAAGCGGCTCCTATGGCGTTCATCGCGGAACAAGCGGGTGGAATCGCAGTCACCGTTTACGGAGAAAGGATTTTGGATCTCACTCCTAAAGAACTCCATGAGCGTACGACACTGGTCGTGGGAAGCAAAAAAGAAGTGGAACATTTCTTAAAGTTCGCTCCGAAAAAACCCTAACCGAAGCGGATTCGAAAACTTTCTATATCATAAAATCATACTTTTTGCAATCAGAAGTATGATTTTTGTCGAAACTCTCGCTTTTAAGGTTTACTGAGTGCTCGCGTCGAAAACCGGAATTCTTAAATAAAACCGAGTGTATTGTCCCGGTTCGCTTTCAAAGTTAAGACAACCTCCGTGTTCCTTCGCGATTCCCAAACTAACCGACAAACCCAAACCGGTTCCTTTATCGGCCGCCTTTGTCGTAAAAAAAGTTTTAAAGACCGATTGTTGAATATCGATCGGAATTCCCGTGCCGAAATCCTGAACCGCAAATTCGGCGTACTTCTTGTTGTTCTCTTCTACGATTGAATTTTCCAAGATGATCCTTTTTTCGTCGTCATACTCCGGATACTTTTGATTCAGGCTGTCTACGGAATTGTTTATAAGATTTACAAGAATTTGAAGAATCTGACCTTCCCTACATTGAATCGAATATCCCGGTTCGATGTTTTTCCAAGAGGCGTCGATTCGATTCATTTTAAAGATTTGTTGTGTGATCGATTCCAGTTTTACGAAAATTTCTCCTACTTCCACGGGATGAAGCGATCCCTTATCGTCCCTGGAAAATCGAAGAAGATTTTTCATAATGGTGGAGATTCGAGCGCTTTCGTCCCGAATTTTAGAAGCCAATTGTTTTGTTTTATTGGAGTCGATTTCCCCTTTTGCGATTATGGCCGCATACTCCGAAATCGCAAGCAAAGGATTGTTGATCTCGTGTGCCAAAGTTCCCGCCATAACACCCATCGCTTCCAGTTTTTGGCTTTGTATCAGTTGCTCTTCGAGTTCGTATCTTTCCTTTTCCGCCTTTATGCGTAATTCATGATCTTCAATTTCGTGTAAGGCTCTCTGCACTGCGGGAAGAAGTTTTTCGATTCTATCTTTGAGAACGTAATCCGTCGCACCCATGGTAAGCGTCTTTATGGCCGCGTCCTCCCCGTAAGTTCCCGATACGAATATGAAAGGCGTCGTAGGACAGATTTTTTTAGCCAATTTCAAAGCGGAAAATCCGTCGTATTTGGGAAGGCTGAAATCGGATAGGATTAGATGAGGTTTTTGATCCAGGATCGCCTGAGTGAATCCTTCCGAATCGGTGACGTGAATCGGGTAGTAATCGATTTTTGCGCGATTCAATTGCCTCTGAATCAACTCTAGATCCACTAAAGAATCTTCTAAAAAAAGGAATTTCCATCTATTCATGCGTAGTACCGTTTTCTATATTTTTATGACGTTATTTTAAATGTTTTCACTTTCCGAAAGTTTAGGAAGAGTGAATGAAAATTTGGCGCCTCGGTTCACCTCTCCTTCCGCAAATACCTGCCCCCCGTGGCGTTGTACGATTCTGGATACGATCGCCAAACCGACTCCGGTTCCCTCAAATTCCTCTTGGGTATGAAGTCTTTGAAATACCTTGAATAATCTGGTCGAATAGGCCTTATTAAAACCGACTCCGTTGTCTTCCACGAAGTAAACGTTAAATCCGTCTACTTCCTTAAAACCGATTTTAATCACAGGATATTCCCTCGTAGAAGAATATTTAACCGCATTGGAAATGAGATTGATCCATACCTGCTTGAGGGCGGACCCGTTTGCAAAAGCGTTCGGCAATTTTTCGACCTGAAACGAATAATCCTTTTTCGGATAATTTTGAAGAACGGTTGTGATCGATTCTTCGACCATTCTGTTTATATCGACGATTCTGCTCGTCATATCGATCTTTGAAACCTTGTGAAAATTCAAAAGGTCCTGTATAAGATTATTCATATAAAACACGTTTTTTTGTACGATCTTGAGCAATCTCAGAACCTCCGAATCCATCGTCTCGGAAAAATCTTCCAAGATGATTCGGATAAAACCGTCGATCCCTAAAATCGGGGCGCGAAGATCGTGCGATACGGAATAACTGAAGGATTCCATGTCCTTATTCGCGACTTCCAGGGTCTCAATCGTTTTTTTACTCGCGGCAAAATTGTGAACTTTCACGCTCAGTTCTTCCGGCGTAAACGGTTTGATCAGATAATCGTGGGCTCCTTCTTGCAGGAGTTTGACTCTGAAATTCTGATCTGACTTTGCGCTTAAAAAAAGGATATATGTTCCGGAAAGTTCCGGAATTTTTCGGATCTCTTTTACCATCTGATCCCCGCTCATCACCGGCATCATAATATCGGTAACGATAATGTCCGGCTTTTCAAGAATCGCTTTTTCCAAACCCTCTTTTCCGTCTACAGCAATCCAAAGATTGAAATCAGCGGATAACGTATCGAAAACGTATTTTCGCATTTCCGCGTTGTCCTCCACGATCAAAACCTTGGGACGATTGTAAAAGGTTGAAGGTTCCTGCGTTTCGATTTTATTTTTCTGTAATTTATTAATATCGCTTATCAAGGCGGGAGTCAATTCTTCCGTCCCAATCGATTGTTGTCTATCTTCGATCTGAATCGGAGCGTAAATCGGAATCTGAACCTTAAACAGAGCTCCGCCCAAAATAGAATCGGAAACCCCGATCGATCCCATATGTAGATTTGCAAATTCCTTTGCGATTGCAAGCCCAAGTCCCGTTCCTCCGAAAGTTCGGGAATCTCCTTCTTCCCCTTGTCTGAATTTTTCAAAGATCTGATCTCTCAGATGAACCGGAACTCCGGGACCGTTGTCCGCAACGTATATGGAAGCCATCACACCTTCCGTTTTCAAAGCACAATGGATCTTACCGGAATCGGGAACGAATTTAAACGCGTTTGAAAAAAGATTCAATACGATCCGTTCCACTTTGGAAACGTCCATCTGAATCGGAAAATTTTCGGGAATACTCAACACAAAGTCTATATTTCTTTCCTTGGCTATGATATCGAAATGAGCCGCTATAAACCGAATCACATCCGAAAGATTCGCATTCGAATATTTTAATGTCATTTTACCGGATTCCAATTTGGAAAGATCCAGGAGATCGTTTACGTGTTTGAGAAGAGTATAGGAATTTCTTTCGATGGTTTCCAAATGGGCGCGCTGGGTCGAAGCGATTCCTTGATCTTTCAGCAAGGTTCGGGTGGAACCGATAATTAAGGTCAAAGGCGTTCTTAACTCGTGGCTTACGTTGGCAAAGAACTGAGATTTCAATTGATCCATATCGAACAAACGTTTGTAAATTTCCTGAATTTCATGTTCTCTCAGGGTAAGTTCTTCGTTGAGTTTAAGAAGTTTTTTATTGTTACTCTGAATCTCTTGAGCCCTTTGATAGATCTCCGTTTCCATAGAGGCCGTCAGATTTCGCAGGTCTTCGGCGATCTTGTTCTGTTCTTTTCCCTTGTTTTTGAGTCGAACAAATTCCGTTACCTCCTCCACTTTGTGGACGATGTAAACCACTTCCCCTTTTTCGTCCAAAATCGGAGAATTCATCGGGCTCCAGTATTTTTCTTCGAACCCTCCCCCATCCGCCTCGGATCGCCTAACGTCGTACTTTTGGACGGCCATTGTGTTCGAAGCTTTATCCTTTAAAACGAGCATAAGAGAATCGTGCAAATTACCCGCGCCGTCCGCGTTCGGATCGGAAGGGTTGTCCGGAAAAACGTCGAAAATTCCGCGGCCGAGAATTTCATCTCGTTTTGTATTCGTTGCTTTGAGGTAAGACTCGCTTACCGCGGCGATTCTAAGATCGGGAAGGAGGATGAGATAAAGTCCCGGAAGAGACTCGAATATGAGCCGATATCCGTCCCGTTTTAAATCGATTGAATTTATCATAAATTTCTAATCCGAAATTACTCCAAAATCGCATTCGCTTCGGTATTTGTAAGTTGCGAGGACAAAAAATATCAAAGTTTAAATGGAATTTCAAACTCTTTTTACGGAAATTTACAATTCGGTTCGTTTTATGAAAGTATAACATAATTCCTTAAAATGGGATCTACTTTTTTAAAAGGAGAATTTGAATTCTACACGAAACGGATCATTATCACGTTGGAATATTCATATTTTCCGGTATTGGAAAAGGATCGAAGAGCTGATTTTTCCGTTTGAATTTCTGAATGTGACAAAAAAATTCGAAAAACTTAATTGAAAACCTATCCTTAATTTTTCAAAATCCGGTAAACTTTCTCATTCAAACGCATTACTGAATCCGAATGAGTTTAGGAAAAACTCTTAGTATACAACACATTTGTCTGCAACTTAGAATGATTCAAAGTTGCTTTTCAATATTCAGAGTGTACTAAAAATAAGCTTCCGGCTCGCAATGTAGTTTGCGGGCCACTTAATCGTTTATCAGGTCAGAGTATACGTTTCGTGAAATGTGGGAACTCCTGCGTTGATAGGATCCTCGGCTTTGACGGACTCCAATCGCAGGAGATCATCGAGAAGATAACAACAGATACTTGTAAGAGAGTCCCCAAAAAGAGTCCAACTTGCGGCGGCGCCTAAGTATTACATCCAAGGGTGTCAGGAATTCTGTATCTACTCAAAAACTACATAATAGAGTGTCCAGAATTCTGCCTTTAAACCGGGGGTTCGTCTCAAAATTCATGGTACTCTTTATATAGGAATCAGTAAAAGGCGGATTTGTTCTAAAATTCCCGGTCACTTCATAGGCAGCGTTTAGTGACAATCGTTTCATTCTTAATTTTTCCGAGACTGAGTTTGAAACGCCCGTTTTTTTTATCGGGGCGTTTCGTAACAACTTTAGAAATTTCTAAAACAGAAATTCCAAGGAAATCATTTCCTACGGATAACTTCCTTTTTTAATTCTTCTTTGACCGCGTCGCGAGTGCTTCCCTTATGGTTTTTCAATTCCAAAGAATAGTGAATCTGAAACCTTGTCACGACGGGTTTATCCTCGGAATGTTCCATTGCCCAACGGGTCACATCGTTTTGAACGATCTTAGCAAGGTCGTTGATTCTAGGCACTCTTGTATTAAAACGAATCGTCTCAAAGGCTCCCGTATTTCCGTTTAACACGACGATGATGATCCCGTCGTCTACGAAATTGATTTTGTTAAAACGAACCAACTCTTCGCTGATAAGAGCGTCCCCGCCCTTATCCACTTTTCTTTTGATGAACTTGGAGCCTCTCAATTGACGCAGTTGATAACCTTCGCTCGAAATATGAACTCGAAAGTATTCCAAAGGATCCTTGGAAGGTTTTAAAAAAGACGCCGGATCTTCCGTATTTAAAACGACTTCTCTTCCCTCCTCGTCCAATACGATTTCGTTTTCTCCGGCGGGGTTTGGAACCGATTCCCGTTTTGTAACCTCGTTATCCGCGGTTTTTGTACTGGAACAGGAAAGGATCCAAAATAAGCTCCAACTTAGTCCCACAAGCAGGATCGTTTTTTTAAGAACGGACTTTGATTTTATACACGACATTGATTTTTGATTCTCCGAAGCTGATTTCCAATTAAAAAATTCGAATATAACGAGGATAAACGCGAATATTTACACTTTAAAATATTATAACATTTGAATAAATATGGTAGCCAACCCCAAAAAGCAGAAAAAACCGAATACGTCCGTAAAAGTCGTCACAAAAATGGAAGAAGCGATCGCGGGATCGATTCCCAAAACGCGCAACAACAACGGAATCGAAGTTCCTATCACCGCCGCGATCACCAGATTCGCCTGCAAGGCCATAAACATAACCATCGATAGCGTAAAGTTTCCCGTAAAAAAATAAACGAACACACCCGCCGTGATTCCGATCATAAAACCGTTGAGAAGCCCCACAAGCCCTTCCTTTCGAATGGCGGATTTCCAATTTCCGGTGGAAAGATCTCCGGTCGCCAAACTTCGTACGATCAAAGTGATTGATTGTGTTCCCGCGTTTCCACCCATCCCCGCGACGATCGGCATGAGAGACGCAAGTAATACGTATTTTTCAATCGTATCTCCGAAAAAAGAAACGACCGAGGCCGCAAGACAGGCCGTTCCCAAATTGATCAAAAGCCAGACCATTCTTCTTCTTGTGGAAGTTAGAACGGAAGAAGACAATTTCTCCTCTTCGGAAACCCCTCCCAAACGAAGAATATCTTCCGACGCCTCTTCATGAACGATATCCAGGATATCGTCGACGGTAATTCTTCCTAAAATTCTTCCGAAGTCGTCCACGACCGCGACGGAAACCAAATCGTACTTACGAAAAATTTTAGCGACTTCCTCCTGATCCTTATCGTAGTGAATCGAAGTGAAACCGGTTTTCATCAGTCGATGTACTTTTGTGTTGAGAGGAGCCAGAAACAAATTCTTCAGTTTAACGTATCCCTTGAGTATGTTGTTTTCGTCCGTGATATATAAATGATAGATATCGTCCGTGTCTCTTGCGATCTTTCTGAGTTTGATGATCGCCTTTCGGACCGTATCGGTTTCAATGGCCGAAGCAAACACGGTGTTCATCAAACGTCCGGCGGAATATTCCCGAAAGGTAAGTTGTTTTCTGACTTGGGAAGAATCCTCTTTATCGATCGAGTTTAGAATTTCTTCCGCTTTGTCTTTGGGAAATTCGGAGATAAGACTTGAGAGTTCGTCCGTTTCTAAATTTTCCAAAATCGGAGAGATTTCTTTCATTTGAAAACGGGAGATTAAGTCGGCCTGAAATTCTTCGTCGAACTCGACGAGAATCGAACTCTGCAATTCGGAATCACATCGTTTGAATACGGAAAACGCCTCGTCTTCTTCGAGTTTTTCCAGAACCTCCGCGATGTCCGCTGGATGATTCTGTTTGAGAAAACGATCTAAAAAAACGTTCTCACCGGCTTTGATTTTTTCGGAGAAAAATTCGATCCATTCCTGGGAGGAAGGATTTGCTTTTTCAGAAAATGATCCGCGGCTTACCCCTCTTTCTTCCATAAAGTTTCTCCAAGAAACGGTTTTTAGTGAACAGGATTGAAAACGGAACAGACCGATCAATGAATTTCCATACGAACGTTAAAAAAGGAGTGACCCGATCGTAAACCGCTCAATCTTAGAGAGAAGTGCGATCACGATGAAGCCCTTTCTGAAATTCCATTTTCTTTTTTTCTGTTGTCTGATTCTTTCCGCGAATTCGGTTTCTGCGGATGTGTTTTATTATCCTTGGGAATACCACAAGGTGTATAACGAGAAAATCACCTTGGAAATCGAATTGGATTCTTTCAGAACCAGATACAGAAACGAAACCGAAAATTCCAAAAAGGAACGTTTGGAATTCGATTCTAAAATTCGTTTTCTGGAAGAAATGCTCGCGAGAGAAAAAGAATTCCGCGCCAAGGACAACGACCTCGCCGACGAAAAACTCAAAATCTTGGAGAATCAAATCGCCGTTTTAAAGACAAAAAGTTCCCATAAGGAAAAGGAACTGATCGAAGAGAACGAAAGACAGACCAGGAAGTTCGCGGATCTTTTAAACGACTTAAAGGAAGAATTGGAAAAGGAAAGAGAAGTTTGTCAAAAAAAAACGGAGTCCCTTCAAAAAGAATACGAGAAGAAAATCAACGAGCTCGAAGGTAGAATCCTATCTTTAACCGATGAAATTTCCAAACTGAAAAATCTTTCGGAAAATCAGAAAAAAGAACTGGATCGTCTCTCGGATCAGGCGAACGAACTTGAAAATAAACTCGTAGATGAAATCAAAAAAGGACAGATCCGTCTCAAACGATTTCACAACCGACTCGTTATCAATATCGACGATCGGATTTCCTTCGATTCCGGTTCGGCCGATTTAAAAAAACAGATCCTTCCCGCATTGGATAAGATCAGAGAAATCTTGGGAAACTATCCGGGAAATTTAATCATCATCGAAGGACATACGGATAACGTTCCGATCCGAACCAAAAAATTTTCGGACAACTGGCAACTTTCCGGGGAACGGGCCCTCAGCGTACTTCACTACTTTTTAGAAAGTAAGATTTTGGACCCGAGAAGTTTTTCTCTCGCGGGTTATGGAGAATTTCAACCCATCGTTTCCAACGATACTCCTGAAAACAAAGCGCTCAATCGAAGAGTGGATATCGTAGTCGTTCCGCGTTGATGGATGATTTTTTTCAACTTCATCACGTAGAGAGAAGTCAGGAGAAAGGTCTGAAAAGATCGATTCTACTGGCGATTCTCGTTTCCCTTTTTATTTTTTTCGTGGAGTTGTTCGGCGGGTTTCAAAGCGGAAGTATCGCCCTTCTTGCCGACGCGGGTCATATCATCACGGATGCGATCGCTTTATCCTTGTCTTTTATTGCCGTGCTACTCGCTTCCCGAAAACCGAATCATCGATTTTCGTTCGGTTATTATCGAATCGAAATCCTGACCTCTCTTTTGAATTCGCTTTTGATTTTCGGGATTTCGTTTTATATTTTTTACGAGGCCGTTGAAAGATTTCAAAATCAAAAGGAGATTTTGAGTTTTCAGATGATCTTCTACAGTTCTTTCGGAATCCTTCTCAACTTGATCAGCGCTTGGATTTTATTTCGTTTTAGCGACGAGAACATCAATATCAAATCGGCTTACGTTCACGTCCTAAGCGATCTTCTTTCGACGGCGGGAGTTTTAGTCGGTTCAATTCTGATTTATTTTACAAACTGGAACTGGATCGATCCTTTGATCAGTGTTTTGATTTCGATTTTGATTTTGCGTTCCGCTTGGGGAATTTTTAAGGAAAGTGTTTCCGTTCTATTGGAATCGTCTCCGGAAACATTCGAAATTCCTCATATTCTAGAACACGTTCGTAAGATCGAGGGTATCGGCCAAATTTTGGATTTTCATTTTTGGGCGATTACAAGGGGGGTTTACGCCTGCACGTTGAGGATCTCGATCGCGGATTTAAAACACGCGGAAGAGATCGTTTTCAAGTCCAATCAAATTTTGAAATCTTCATTCGGGTTCGACTTCGTTACCGTCCAGTGCGAGGTTCCGGGACTAACAAAAAAAATCGGCGAACTTCCGATCCTAAATTCGCACGGAACCCATGACCATCACGGACATCGTCACTGAGCGAGCGATCCGCATTCTGAATTTCAAAGTCGATCTGAAAAATATTTTCTCGGTTTCTACTTTCCTACAAAATCTGAAATTTCCTAACGCAAAGCTCGAATTTTTTTTAGAATATTCTTTTGATAGATAGGGGTTTTACCCGGATGAATGGAATAAAAAAGTCCTATATCCGGAAACATATTGGACAACTCAACCCCGCTCACCAAATCCGTAAACCAGGAATAAATCAGATCCAGAGCCGTTTCGTAACCGTAAGGATGGATTTCCTCCATCCTAAAATTCGGATCCTGATCCTTTTTTCCGGATATCTCAAGAATTTTTGAATATAATAATTGTTGAATGTCTAAAATCTTTCCGGCGATCCTCGGATCTACGTCCCTTTTTTCTTTTAAAAGGGTTTTTAGGACCAAATCCACGTAACCGCAGAAAAGCGCGGAAGCCGATAACATTTCCGAAAGGTGAATTTCGGGTGCAAAGTTTTGGTAGTTCAAAAAGAGTAGATTTTTCAGAGGAAGGGACAAATCGTTTCCTTTAAGTCTGCAGTGGGTCGCTTCTTTGGCGTATTCCAGATCGAAAATTTCCAACTCAAGACCGTAAGAATCGCGGGGGATATAGATCACGTCGTAGGTTTCCGAAGGCGATTTTGCCACGATCAAAAATCCGCTGCAGTTCGCGCCGTTGGTTATAAAAGACTTGGATACACTTAAGATGATTCGATCGTTTTCGACTCGATAGTCGCTGACGATATTGGAAATTCTCCCCTTCCATCCGGATTCGCTGACTCCCATGGAAATGATATCTTTTCCGGAACTGACGTCCTTTAAAAGTTTCGTTCCGATCGCGATCGTTTCTTCTTTTCGAAAAACTCGGTTGATTCCCGTTTCGTTTAAGAAACCGTCTCCGACGAACTTCAAAATCCTCCCCGCTACATTGGTCTGAGCCATCATCGCAATTCCGAGTCCGATTCCTCTCGGATAAGAACCCAGTTGATAAATCTTTTTGTGAAACGTTTCGAAGGAACCTCCCGCAATCGCTTCGAAATAACCCTCTTCCACTAAGTAAGGAAGCGCATCCCTGAAAACGTTTCGATATTCGTAGGACGGAACGGAAGATAAGAATTCTTTCAGATTCATAATGCCTCGTTGGCGATTTTAACGATTCACTTTTTGTTTCGTTTCTCGGACGGAGAGTTTTCCTTCATTCCGTTTTTACCGCCCGATGCGGCGGGCTTACCGTTCTCGGATGTAAAGACTTTCTTAAGATACTGGCCCGTATAGGAATTTTTTACTTTTGCCACGTCTTTCGGAGTTCCTTCCGCGATAACAAGACCTCCTCCGTCACCGCCTTCGGGTCCCATGTCTACGATCCAATCTGCTTGTTTGATCACGTCCAGATTGTGTTCGATCACGATCATGGAATTTCCGCGATCCACGAGAGTATGCAGAACCTCGGAAAGGTGTCTAACGTCTTCGAAGTGAAGTCCGGTCGTTGGTTCGTCCAAAATATAAAGGGTTTTTCCGGTGGGTCTTTTGGAAAGTTCGGTCGCGAGTTTGATTCTCTGGGCTTCTCCTCCGGAAAAAGTCGTCGCCGGTTGTCCGAGCCGGATATAACCGAGCCCCACTTCCAAAAGGGTTTCCAGTTTTCGTTTTACGATCGGAATATTCTCAAAAAATTGATTCGCGTCTTCCACGGTCATTTCCAGAACGTCGAAGATATTCTTTCCTTTATAACGAACTTCTAATGTTTCCTGGTTATATCGTTTCCCTTTGCAGACTTCGCAGGTTACGTAAACGTCCGGTAGAAAGTGCATTTCGATCTTGAGAATCCCGTCTCCCTCGCAGGTTTCGCAACGTCCGCCGCTTACGTTGAAGCTAAATCTTCCCGGACCGTAACCTCTTAGTTTTGCGTCTTCGAGATTGGAAAACATTTCCCGGATCGGAGTAAAAAGTCCGGTATAAGTCGCCGGATTGGAACGAGGAGTTCTTCCAATCGGAGACTGATCGATGTTGATGATCTTATCGATGTTCTCGAATCCCTTGATCGTTTTGTGCTTTCCCGCCAAGGTTTTCATTTTCATCACCTTGTGCGCGGCCGCGTTATAAAGAATGTCGTTGATAAGAGTCGATTTTCCGGAACCGGAAACTCCCGTAATGACGACTAACTTTCCGAGAGGAATGTTCACGTCTATGTTTTTGAGATTGTTTTCCCTAGCTCCGATGATCTGAAGTTTAAATCCGTTTCCGTTCCTGAGTTTTTCGGGAATCGGAACGTTCCGCCTTCCAGAAAGATACTTTCCGGTCAATGAGTCCTTATGTTTGGCGACGTCCGCAGGAGTTCCCGCACAAACGATCTGACCTCCGTGAACACCGGCGCCCGGTCCCATGTCGATGAGCCAGTCGGATTCTTCCATCGTTTCGTGATCGTGTTCGACCACGAGAACCGTGTTTCCTAGATCTCTTAAGTTTTTGAGAGTGGAGATGAGTTTTGTATTGTCTCTTTGATGCAGACCGATGGAAGGTTCGTCCAAGATATACAATACTCCCATCAGTCTCGAACCGATCTGGGTCGCAAGTCGAATGCGTTGCGCTTCTCCACCGGATAAGGAACCCGCGCTTCTTTCCATCGTAAGATAACCGACGCCTACGTCGTTTAAAAAGGAAAGTCTCTGATGAATCTCTTTTAAGATCGGTTTTGCGATGATTTCTTCCGCTCCGGTTACTTTGAGACCTTCGACGAACTTCAAAGCGTTTTCAATCGAATACGAAGTAAACTCGTCCACGGGAACGTTATGCACCTTTACCGAAAGGCTTTCCCGTTTCAGACGTTTTCCCTTACAAGAAGGACAAGGATGGTTGGTCATATAAGACTCGAACCACTGACGCATGGAATCGGATTTGGTTTCCTTGTATCTTCTCTGAAGATTCGGAATCACACCCTCGTATTCTTTGGTGAACTCGTAATGGGAATTCGCGCCCCTAAAATCATATTCAATTTTTATTTTCTTATCTCCGTGTAGGATCGTCTGTCTCGTTTTTTCGGGAAGATCCTTCCAAGGAGTGTTCATCTTGAACTTCAAAGAATCGGATAAGGACTTGAGAGTGGCCATAAACCAAAAGCCGTTACTCTTGGAACCGGCCCAGGCTTCGATACAACCGTCGACCAAGGAAAGTTCGGGATCGTTTACCAAAAGATCCTCGTCAAATTCCAATAAACTACCCAGACCGTCGCAGGTTTCGCAGGCTCCATAAGGAGAATTGAATGAAAACATCCGAGGAGAAAGTTCGGTAAAACCGATATCGTGTCCGTTCGGACAAGCCATCTTCTGAGAAAGAATATGATCCTTGGAACCGTCGTCCAAAATCACAAGGCCCTCTGATTGTTTGAGAGCGGTTTCCACGGAATCGGCGAGTCTGCTTCGAATTCCGTCCTTCATCACAATTCGATCCACTACGATCTCGATGGAAGTTTTAAAATTCTTTTTTAATACGATCTCTTCGTCGAGGGTTCGGATTTCTCCGTTGATTCTCACCCGATTGAAACCGTCCTTACGGATCTTTTCGAGAACGTCCTTGTGTTCTCCTTTTTTGCCCGAGACAACCGGCGAAAGAATCTGTAGTTTACTTCCTTGCGGAAACGCTAGAACCCGAGAAGTGATCTGATCGATGGACATGGATTGAATCGGAGTTCCGCATTCGGGACAATGCGGTTTTCCGACTCTCGCGTATAAAAGTCGGAGATAATCGTAAATTTCCGTAACTGTTCCGACGGTGGATCTTGGGTTTCTATGAGTCGTTTTTTGTTCGATTGAAATTGCGGGAGAAAGACCTTCGATCAGATCCAGATCCGGTTTTTCCATCTGACCCAAAAACTGTCTGGCGTATGCGGATAAACTTTCCACATAACGTCTTTGACCTTCTGCGTAGATCGTATCAAAAGCGAGGGAAGATTTTCCGGAACCGGACAATCCCGTAATGACAACGAGCTTATCTCTCGGAATATCCACGTTGATATTTTTAAGATTATGCTCTCTCGCTCCACGAATCCGAATTTCCTGCAATGAAATACCCTCTTGCATTTAAGGTTTTATTGCGTACTTAAATCTGAAAACTCCTTTCCTAAATGAAATTCTTCTTTTTCAGGAAGAATCCGGTTTTCAAACTGACCTCATGTTTCGAAATTTTTTTCAAATCGTATTCATCCCTTTCCGATTGATTTTTCAACTCATCCGCCGGATTCGATTTCGATTTTTCTCGGGCAATCACTACTTTCTGGAAATTCCCTCCGAATTTTCAAGTTATCGAAAATCTTTTTTGATGAAACTTCTCTCTTCCAAAGAGGAAGAGTTTTTTTTCACGGATTTTCTTTTAGAACTCAAACTGCTCTCTCAAGTCCCCGGATTGAAAAAAATTTCGGTTTTGATTCAACAACCGGAATACGGGTTCGGGGAAACCTTGAGCATTGCGGAAAGATTACGGATTTTGAAAGAATCCGGAGTGACGTTGGAAGGATTTGCACTCACCGGCGGACTCAAATCCTTATTCCTCTTGGGAGTTTGTAACGAACGATTCGCTTCGGAAGCCTCGGAGTTTTTCCCCGTTTTACCCTCTGCGGAATCTTTTTTCTTCGGGAGCGCGGGCAAAAAATGGGGAGTGAAAGTGGAAACCTTTCAAAGCGGGCCTTACAAATCTTTCGGAGAATCGTTTCAAAGGGATAAATTTTCGCCCAAGGCAAGGGAGAATCTAAACGCGCTCCTCAAACAAATGACGGAAGATTTGGAATCCCTTTTTCAACGTTATACGGGCTTTGCACTCAAAACTTTTGCCGAACCTTTTTTATCCGCAAAAACCCTGAAGGAAAGAAAATTTGTCACCGGATTTTTAAACGAAGAGGACTTTCGGGAGAATTTTCTCTATCCGAACTACGAAAACGAGGATGAAAAACAAAAACCCTCCACAAAGGAACTCGGTATTTCCTCTTTATATCGTTTTTCTAAATTAAGAAATTTTAAAATACTTCCCAAACGCGAACCGATCGTCGCGGTTCTGCCGCTCAAGGGAAACATTCATCACGATACTCTCGGCAAAGGAGAAGGAAAAACGGAAGGAATCTCCTATCACGCCGTAAAAAACGCTCTCAAAGAACTCAAGGAGGAAACTTCCGTCAAAGCGGTGGTATTGGAAGTGGATTCTCCCGGAGGTTCGGCTTTCGTGTCGGAGCTTCTATATCAGGAAATTCTAAAGTTGCAAAAGAAAAAACCCGTTTACGCGTATGTACAAAACGTTTCCGCGAGCGGTGGATATTATCTTTCCTGCGGGGCTTCGAAAATTTACGCTTCTCCCTACGGAATCGTAGGAAGTATAGGCAGTATTTCTCTTCGTTTGGATCTGAAAAATCTTTATTCCAAATTGGGTGTGACAAAGGACAGGGTCGGCTTTTACAAATACAGGGATCTTCTCTCCGAATACGGGCCGATTCATCCGGAATCCAAAAAATTGATGGAACAAGAGATCAAAGAGTCGGAGGGACTTTTTTACAAACGGGTTGCCGATGCGAGAAAAATTTCAATCTCGACTTTGGATAAACAATTCGGACAAGGAAGAGTTTTTACTTCCAGTCAATTCTTAAAAGAAAAGATGATCGATTCCGTCTCCGACTTTTTGGGGCTGCTCGAAGACATCAAACAAGAGTTGAAAACGGATCGTGTGGAGGTTCGATACTTGCCCGCACTTTTTACGTTTCAAAGTTTTCTTAGGTCCTTAAAACCCGGATTTTTAACCAATCACTTAAATGCAAATTTCGGGTCTTCGATAACGGAAGTTTTACAGTCCTCTTCGATGGACGTCGCCGATCCTTTGCGAAAAAAATTTCAGTTCAGCGAAGCCGAGTTTTTATTGAAATCAAGATTTTGGAATCAGGGCTAAAGGTCTGAACTCCACTTTCAGGAAAATTTTCGACGAAATCGTTTTGCGGAATAAGGTTGAAACAGATTGTATTCGATTCTTTGAATGGATTCTTTACAAGAATTGAAATTCTATCGTGCGCTGACTTTGGTTGGAACTTTCAAAAGTGACTTCCTTATTTCGAAGCCGCTTTTGAAATTCGATTGATCAGGGCTTCCTTTCCCCTTCCTTCTTTCGGAATTTCACACCACGCTTCCGCAATTCCTCTGCGATCACATTCCACAAAAAAGGAATAGATGGATTTCATATATTCCTCGTTGGAAGAAACTAAAATCCGATATGCGGATTCAGATTCGAAACGAAAACCGATTTGGCCGAAATCATTTGAAATTCCGTTTAACGAATCCTTTAATACGACCTTACAGACCGGAGCGTAGTGTCTATATTTAAGACCCGGACTTTTTGGAGCTACTTCCACTTCGTTTAACAATTCGAGACCTTTTAAATCCGGAAGAATCAAAAGCAGATCCTTTCGGTCCACAAAACCGGGACGAAGTAAAATGGGAGGTTCCGACGTAAAATCGATCACGGTGGATTCAATCCCGATCTTCGGTTCTTCTCCCGTTAAAATGCAGTCCGCTTTTCCGGTAAATTCCTCCAAAATATATTCAATTTTTGTTAAGGACGGTCTTCCGGAAAGGTTGGCGGAAGGAGCGGCGACGGGAACTTTGCAGGACTTTAAAAATTCCAGCGCCGTTGGATGGGAAGGAATTCGGACGGCGACGGTATTTAAACCCGCCGTAAAAAGCTCTTGGTTCTTTTTTGTAAAAATGCCAGTGATCGGACCGGGAGAAAATTTTTGAAATACGAGATCGGCTTTTTCACTTATGTTTCCGCAGGCTTTCAGGGAGGAAATATCTTGAACGTGCAGAATGAGAGGATTGTCTTCGGGTCTATTCTTAACTTCGTAAATTCTTTTACAGGCTTTGAAGTCGAGAGCCGAAGCTCCTATTCCATAAACCGTTTCGGTCGGAAAAACGACGAGCCCTCCTCCGAGCAGTATTTTTGCCGCTTTTTGAGGAGAGTCCGTGATGAAAGTTTTAACCTTGTTTTCTGGCAAGTTTCTCCGCATGTTTGCGGTCTACGTTCGCTTCTTCCGGAGCGGTCTGTTGAACGTCCGTCGCGGGTGCGTTCGGATTTTTTACCGGCTCTTTCACTTTTTCTACGGGAGGAAGTTTATTAGAAACCAATAATTCTAGATAATCGTTGATTCCCGGGTCGTTGTCGCTGATCAATTGCCAAAAAGAAAATCCGCCGAGGTCGTATTGTCTGAGAAGATTCATCTTGTCTTCGAACGCTTTTCGGTTCATGTAAAACGCTACACGATCGCAACCTTCCGATTTATACCAAATGCTCGGGTCCTCGTAAGTTTTTCCGGTATGAACGTAAGAAAATTTGGAAAGATTGGTCCAAGAACCGGAGTTTTTCGTGTTCGCAACAATCTGATCGATGTTAGTCGGTTGTCTATGAATCCCAAGATCCTTTTTACGAATTGCATCCATATAATAAACCGACTTGATCTTCGCGTTACAATTTAGGGCCCAGTCGTAGCCGTAAGTAGGAATCGCCATATACAACTGATTGGAAGGAACTCTTGCTTTTGCGTATTCGATGATACTTTTGATCCAAGTGTTCGGAGCTTGTGGACCCGGTCCCGGATTTCTGTATTTTCTAGGATGTAATTCATATGCCATAATCTTAATACGATCCGCGTATTTTGCGAGGAAGGCATAATCGTGAGTCATAGGCCCTCTCCAGTTTTCCGCGTAATCCATTCTGATTTTTTCTTTTAAACCCTTACAGACTTTCATGGATTCTTTTTTAGCGGGAGTTTTCGGATGAACGGCAACGGAAAGAATTTTTCCGCGTTTATGAATTTCCTTGGAAAGAATGACGATGAATTCTTCGAACTTTTCCTTCTTCTCGCAACTCATTCCTTCGTAGTCGACGTCGATCCCGTCGTAACCGTACGTATCCAATTCGTGAAGAATATTCGCGAGGTGTTTATCACGAATGTCGTTACGTCCGTTCATCCCGATATTTTCGGAAATTTTTTCGTATTTATTTTCCCAACGAAAGATCGTAGGAATGATCTTTACGTTCGGATTGAGTTTACGCAACTCGGCGACTCTTTCGTGTTTTTGAGCGCTTCCCCAGCTAGAATAAAGGTCTCCGTTATTCGTTTCGCGGCCTTTCATTCCGTAGATAAAAGGATGGATTTCGTTGTAAAGATGTACGGTCTTTTTCATCGCTTCGTAATCGGAAAACCAAGTCGAAGCACGAAAGGTAGTATTCTCGTCCGCTTTCGGAAGTAAGGTCGCCTCGGGCATATCGCCTTCGTCCTTGGCGAACGAGAAAAGACCCGACTTGGATTTTGGCACCGTAGAAGAACCGGTCGTTTCAGGCACGGGTTTGTTGATAAAGAAAAGGTCGCTGATTTCATCCATGATTCCGACGGAACTCGCACGAACATTTTCCACTGAAAGCGGAGTTCGATCTTTTTTGAGAAGATGAATCCCTAAAGTAAAGGAAGTTGCGGACAATAAAAACCAGGTAAAAGAATAAAGTAGGATCTTATGCTTCGGTTCTGAACCTTTCTGAAAAGGAGCGGGAATGTCGTGTTTGTCTTCTTGTTTGTGTGCCATCGGTGTTGTCTTAATTATCGAATCGAAACCCGGGAAAATAAAGAAGTTTCCTAAGTTGATGAATTTTAGAACCCGCTTCCAGAGATTTATACGCTTAGAGTCTGTCAAACGGTTCTTTTTACAAGTTGACGAATTCGCGTAATCGACGGATAAAACCGCTTATGCTTCTCTCCAAATCTCTGAAATTATTTATCATCTTAAACGCGTTCTTTTTAACGTTCTTGATCCTTGCCGAAGTGACAGGCTCCAAACTTTTTGTTTCCTTCGGTTTTACTCTTACGATGGGAGTGATTCCGTTTCCGGTAACATTCATCATAACCGATCTTCTCAACGAATACTACGGAAGAAAGGGAGTTCGTTTTACAACTCTTTTAGGAATGGTAATGATTTTCTTGGCCTACTTCCTTTTGATGTTGGACATGTCGATTCCTGCGGCCTCGAATTCTCCCGTGGACAATCATTCTTTCAACGTCGTTTTCGGAAACTCGGGAAAGGTCATCGTCGGTTCGATCGTGGCGTATTTGATCGGGCAGTTGATCGATATTCAGATCTTTCATTTTTTGCGGGTTAAAACCAAAAACAAATACATCTGGCTCCGGGCCACGGGTTCCACGATCGTTTCTCAGCTCGTGGATTCTTTTGTTGTGATTTATATCGCACTCGGAGGAGGCAAACTCAGTTTTCAAGAATTGAATCAAATTTCCACGAACAACTTCATTTACAAATGCGCCGTAGCGGTCACGATCACTCCTCTGATCTACGGAGCACATCGGTTGATCGATTTATATTTGGGGAAAGAAGCGGAAGAAATGATCGAGTTCGCAATGAAAGAAGGTAGGTCCGACGTGGAACCTATTTCGCCGGGTTGAAAATTGCGCGAGTTCCGGTAAAAAGTTTTGCCCGAACGGAAAGTTTTCTTTTTAAAATTTATTTTCAGATTAAAGGAAAAAGATGATTAAAAACAATTCCTTCCTCGCTTTACTTACAATTTTTACTTTTTCGTTTTGTTGCGGATCCGAAATGACATTTGAAACCGTACAACAAGGAAAGGATTTAAAAAAAATTTCTCAAATTACTCTGGAAGAATTTTTTCAAATATGGATTCGAAATCAAAGAAAAGTGAAGATTCAAACGAACGTCCGGATTCTATTCGAAGATTCTGAATATTCCTATTTCGGAAAAACAAATATGTTCGGTTATATTCCTAAGTCCCGTTTCTTTAAGGTAGAAGCCAATCTTCTGAAAAAGAAATTTCCAAATTACGAATCTTTTTTTGCCGAAGACTTGGAACGATATTACTGGGACCATATAGTATCAAAAGAAGATCGTGATCTCTGGATTCATACTGAGAACAAAACTCGACAAGCATGCGGACCCGAATATTCCTATTCTCTTTCGGATCAAAAAGTGACGTTACAAGTATATTGGAAAGTAGATTCAAGTTGTCCTACATTGTCCATTTTTCAAGAAAAAGTGGATAGAATCCATTATGATTTAAATAACGGAAAAATCTCCCAATAGAATTTTTTGGAATCGATTCCAATTTTGATTCAACATTCATTCTGTGGATTTAAAAGATTATATGTTATCTTAATTTTATTTTATATTCATATTTTTGAATATCTTTTAGATCGGCATTAAAAAAAATGAGTGGCTGTTTTATTAAGAGGATTTACGAATTCGTTTATGCGAATCTTAGAAATAGAATTGTGAATATAAAAATCCATTCTACTCAAGATTTAACGCTTTCGTGCGTATTTTGGTTTTCTAAAATGTCCGCACATAAATTTGTTTTAGGGAAAAATATGGCTATCTTTCCGACAAATTTCCGGATTCACGTTTTGGGATTGTGGCATAATCGCAAGGAATTCAATATGAGAATCAAAGAATGGTTCATTCTGATTTTAATTATGGGAACCTTATTCTATTGTAGGACAAAACAAAATACAATGACTTTCGAATCGGTAAAAAACGGACATCATTTAGAACAAGTTCCTTTGGTTTCTCTGGAAGAATTTTTTCAACTTTGGTTACGAAATCGAAAACATCCAAAGATGGTGGGAATTAATTTTGAAAAACTTTTTGAAGATAAAGAGTTTCAATACTTCGGAAAAAAAGAATTGGATCGTTTGCTTCCCATTTCCAACTCACGTTTTTTCAAAATTCAAAAAGAAATTTTAAACAAAGAATTTCCCGGTTACGAATCTATCTTTAGTGACGAGCTCCAAGGATATTTTCAGAATCGAGTCCTTCCCGAATCGGATTGGAATTTTTATAGGGAAACAAAAACCGCAAATCGGGAAAATTGTATACCTTTCTATCAGCTTTCTCTTATGGACAAGAAAATAATCCTTATGATGAAATGGGACGTGGAAGACTGTAAGGAACTGGTTTCCCTCAAAGATAAAACCTATCGATTGGTTTATGATCTTAGAAAGAAACAATTTGAAGAATGATCTTGTAGTGATCCATTTTATCGGATCAAGAAAATTTATTTCCAATATCGGATTTGAGAACTCATACAAAGTCCTGATTTCTGTAAAAATAACCTTTCTATTCTTGCGAAAAAATTGACTTTCGAACTTGTTTCAAAACCGTCCAATGTGGGAACTTCTCTTACGGAGATTTTCCGCGAAAAAACGATTTAAAACCGCAAAGATAATGTTAGGCGACGGTTTCTGTGGGAACTCATACGTTTTTCTTTTCGGGCTTTAGGATAAGTTCTTTATAGAATGTCGCTTTCCTAAGAACGATTTCTTCCGTTTACAAAGCGGATTAAACTAAAGTGCCGCGTTCTCTGAACTCAATAAACACCTGTCGAACCATCAACTTAATACGCCGGGGAAGACGCTCCTTGAAGTAAAATCAAATTGTGGTCTTTCCATTTTCGTATCCAAAATGTGAGAGATTTTTTATGCGGGAAATAGATTTCGAATCGATCAAGCGGTTTATGGATCGATTGAAACTACTTTCGTTTCGATCGGAGAATTACGAAAATCTAAAATGAAAAAATTCAAAGTATCGATTTTTTAGCGGAATTCTCATTCGAAATAAAACCAGATTCTATTTTTCCAAGGATCTAAAACGGAAACATATCTCGAATCCCGAGTTTCCACGATAAACCCTCTGGAAAGCAAAATCGTTTTCAGATTTTCCCATTTTTTTTTGTCCATCCGAAACGTTACTGTTCCAGGGCCCACCGGACAATTTTTGGATTCCTTATTGAAGATCAATATCCCTTTGTCGTCGGGCCAAGAAAGTTCTGCGTGTGAACTGGAACTGACGACGATCGTCAGTCCAAAGAGTTCGCTGAAGAGATTTGCGGATACGGAACAATCGGTGGATTGAAAGTTAGACGCATAGAATCGGAGCATAGTTTTTTCGAGGAACATTGAAAGTTGAAAGCGTAAAAAGTCATCGTGGTTTTTCAATCGAATATTTCGTTTTGAAAGAATGCGGAGTTTAATTGGTTGTCTAAAGAATAAAATCCAAAAAACTGGAAGCAGAATTTTTTGCGAGAATCACATGGCAACAGATCAGGAAGACTACGTTCGTATATTTGACACGACGCTCAGGGACGGTGAACAATGCCCCGGAGCCGCGATGACGGAAAACGAAAAGTTGGAAATCGCAGCCCAACTTGCAACGATGAAGGTGGATATCATAGAAGCCGGATTTCCCGTATCTTCTCCCGTTCAATTTCAGGCTGTGGAAAGGATCGCAAGAGAAACCGAAGGCCCAACAATCGCCGCTCTCGCAAGAGCTATGAAAGCCGATATCGAAGCCGCGTCCAAGGCTTTACAACCCGCAAAAAGAAGAAGAATTCATACCTTTATCGCCTCCTCTCCGATTCATATGAAATACAAACTCGGAAAGGAACCCAAAGAAGTTTTAAAAATGGCCGTGGAAGCCGTGACACTTTGTAGACAATTCGTGGATGACGTGGAATTTTCTCCCGAAGACGCAACTAGAAGCGAACCGGGATTTTTAAGAGAACTCTGCGAAGCGGTGATCGCCGCCGGAGCGACTACGATCAACATTCCGGATACGGTCGGTTATACTACACCGGCAGAATACGGGAATCTATTTAAATTCTTAATTGCAAACGTGAAAGGATCCGAGAAAGCGATCTTCTCCGCTCATTGTCACAACGATTTGGGACTTGCGACCGCAAACTCTTTGGCCGCCGTTCAAAATGGCGCGCGTCAGATCGAATGTACGATCAACGGAATCGGAGAACGGGCGGGAAACACCGCGATGGAAGAAATCGTTATGGCGATGCGAACCAGAAAGGATACGTTCGGAATTCAGACCCAAATTAAAACCGAAGAAATCGCTCGTGCCTCCTATCTCGTGAAAACGATTACCGGAATGCTCGTTCAACCGAATAAGGCGATCGTTGGAGCAAACGCTTTCGCGCACGAATCCGGTATTCACCAAGACGGCGTGATCAAACACAGGGAAACCTACGAAATTATGAAACCCGAAACCGTCGGGCTTTCTTCCAACAGAATGGTTCTTGGTAGGCATAGCGGACGCGCCGGTTTTAAGGATCGAATCGTAAAACTCGGCTTTTCTCCTCAAGCGGAAGAATTGGAAGCCGCTTACCAAAGATTTTTGGAGATCGCCGACAGAAAAAAGGAAATCTATGACGAGGATATACGCGCGCTTTTTTCGGATGAAACCAGAAAGTCTACGGGAGATCGTTTTCAACTGGACGGTTTTACGGTTTCCACAGGCACCAAAAGTACTCCGACTGCGGGCGTGAGAATTGTTATCGACGGTCATGTCAGAGAAGAATCCGCTACGGGAGACGGTCCGGTAGACGCGATCTACAAAGCGATTCAAAAAACGACCGGAATGGATCCGGAAGTTTCCAGACTCGTAATCTCCCCGGTAACCGCGGGACAGGACGCCATGGCAGAAGCCTCCGTGACTTTGGAATACAAGGGAGACCGTGTTGTCGGAAAAGGAAGCTCCACTGACATCATCGAGGCTTGTTCGAGGGCTTATATTTCCGCGCTCAATCGATTGTAAGTTCTACGATGGGGCTTGGTTCAAATGGTAAGGATATTGGTTCGTGATTGGGTTCGGATCGAAGTCGAATTCCCTTGTGATTTTGTTCTCTCGTAAATTTAAAGTCCAAATCATTCTGTAAATCCCGTGAAATCTAGGAGTTCCTAGGTTTACAACTTCCACGATGGAATCCCCGACTCCAATGTCATCCAGCCAAAGCATATAATTAAACATAAAACATCTCGAAACACCATGCGCCGCCGCCAAAGCCCAAGCGCCCGTATTCACACGTATGCTCATTTTTTTCATCTTTCCCACACCCCAGTTGTATTTGATCTTACCCGCCCTCCAATGAAGTCTCTTCATAGAAGCCACGTACTTTGTATATCTCCGCAAAAGATAAGGCAACTTCTTAGAAAGAGCCTTTTTTTCTTCCAAATCCAAAACGTCCCAATACGAAACCGGAATGAGAATCGAATCGATCCCGATTCCACCTTCGACCAATGCGGATTCAATTTTTCTCTGAGAGTACAGCGAGAGAATTTCCATACCCAATACAGTTCTTCCGGAACGAAGTAAAGAGGGGTTTCGCAAAAAAAAGATAAAAAAAATCACACGGAACCTGGTGCCGTATTTAGTCGGAATCCAACTTGAACCAGTGAATGGGCAAGAATTCACTTGCCCGTTTTCCAATCCGTTTTCAAGATAGAAGGAAAGATTCACCATAAAAAAGGTTTGTTATGAAATATTCTGAAATTTTCCAACCGATCCAAATCGGTTCGATCACACTTCCCCACAGAGTCATTATGGGCTCCATGCACTTAGGGCTGGAAGGAATGCCGATGACCGCGGAAAGAATGATCGCATTCTATGGGAGACGATTCGACGGAGGCGCTTGTTTTATCACGACAGGAGGAATCGCCGTCAATCACGAAGGCAGAGGAGCCAATATTTTCTTTAACTTTCAAAAGGAAGAGGATTGTAAGGAATTATCCGTTGTAACAAACGCGCTTAAATCCAAAGGAGTTTTTTGCGCACAACTTTTTCACGCGGGAAGATATTCGTATCATAGGGAACTTGTGGCGCCTTCCGCGCTCCGCGCTCCGATCAATCGTTTTATACCGAAAGCACTTTCCGAAGAGGAAGCCTGGAAAACGGTCGAAGACTTCGGAGACTCCGCGCTCAAGGCAAAGGAAATCGGCTTTGGCGCCGTAGAAATCATGGGAAGTGAAGGTTATTTGGTGAACCAATTCTTCTCACCCGTAACCAATCAAAGAGAGGATTTCTTCGGCGGAAGTTCCGAAAAAAGAATGAACTTTGCGATTGAAGTCATGAAAAACGTCCGTAAAAAAGTAGGAAAGGATTTTCCTGTCGTTTATCGTATGTCGGGAATCGATTTGATTCCGGGCAACCCGACTTTTGAAGAAGTTGTACTTCTCGCGGAAAAACTAAAAGAAACGGGAGCGGACGCGCTCAACATAGGAATCGGTTGGCACGAGTCCAGAATTCCGACGATTTCCATGCTCGTTCCGAGAGGGGCTTGGGCAAAAATTTCCGGAAAGATCAAGGAGAGAATCAAGGATATTCCGATCATCGCATCCAACCGAGTCAATATGCCGGAAACGATGTCGCGCATTTTAAAAAATCGTGAAGCGGATATCCTGAGTATGGCGAGACCTTTTTTAGCAGATCCTGATATTCTAAACAAGATCCAAGCGGATGAGGAAGAAAGAATCAATACCTGTATCGCTTGCAACCAAGCCTGCCTAGATCATACGTTCAAAGAACAGATGGTTTCCTGTTTAGTAAATCCTTCCGCGAACAGAGAGCTTGAAATCGGCAAATTGAAAAACGCGAATCAAAAACACGTGGTTATAGTCGGTTCCGGGCCGGGGGGACTCGAGTCGGCGAGAATCAGCGCCATCCGAGGTCACAAAGTGACCGTACTGGAAGCGACGGACAAGATCGGAGGACAACTCAATCTCGCCGCGCAGATTCCGGGAAAATCAGAATTTTTTGAAACGATTCGTTATTTTAAAAACGAACTTAAAAACCTCGGAGTGGAAATTCAGTTCGGCCACCGCGCCACGTTAGACAGCATTCTCGCGCTCAAACCGGATGCGGTAATTTTTGCGACCGGGGTCAAACCTAGAGAATTTTCCCTTCCCGGAATCGAAAAGAAGAAAACGGCTTCTTACGCGGATTATCTTTCCGGAAAATTCAAGCCCGGCAACAAGGTTGCGATCATAGGCGGCGGCGGAATCGGCTGCGACGTGGCACATAAACTTACGGAAGAAGACGCGCCTACGATAGATTCTTATTTTCATCGTTACAATGTGGCATCCTATACGAACGCGCAAATTCAAAAGGAAAAACCGAATCGAAAGGTTTCCATCTTTCGAAGATCCGGAAAGATCGGGTCCGGATTGGGAGCGACGACCGCCTGGGCGTTACTTCAGGAATTGGAATCGAAAGAAGTTGGATTTTACACTTCTCTCAATTATAAGGAAGTCACGGATCAAGGGCTCGTCGTTGAAACCAAAAAGGACGGCCCTCTAACCATCGAATGCGATTCGATCATACTTTGCGCGGGACAACTCAGCGAAGTTTCTCTTTACGAAGAGTTCAAGGCAAAATCTCCGGAAATCCCGTCGTATCTCATCGGAGGCGCCAAGGACGCATCCGGAATCGACGCAAAGCGGGCGATGTTGGAAGGATTTGAGGCCGCGATTGGAATCGGAGTGAACTAGAGAGTTTCCTCTAAAACTTCAAAATTAACGTGAGTTCAGTGTAAGAAACTCACGTTAAATGAAATAACCCAGGCTTGTCCCAAAACCTATCTCGCGACCCATAGGGAGCGAGATTGAGTTACCCCTCGCGACCTGAAACGCGATCCGTAGTGAGCGTTTCACTGAGTTCAGATAGTGATCACTTGAAATAAGTGCCTCATTCTCTATGGGTCATTCGGCAGGGAGCGAGATTGAGTTACGTCTCGCGACCTGAAACGCGATCCGTAGTGAGCCATAACCTTACCCACAAATATGAGAAAAAACTAGATTTTTCAACCTTTATTTCCAAAGTTAGTAAGGGCCTTATAATGAACACTAAACATTGGAGTAGTACACTCGGAACGGAATTAGATTGGGTGGAAGAAGAATATTTATCGCTGAACTTGGGAGATAAGCGATTAGATAAACGACTCAAGA
>NZ_ANIK01000063.1 GCF_000347175.1 Leptospira alstonii serovar Sichuan str. 79601 | reverse complement strand
CACTTTCCTTATGTTCTATGGACATTTTTCTTCCGTCTTGATTTTGGTTGGCGCCTAATTCCGTACGTGACCACATTTTAAAATCCAGGATGCCTAAAGGGATTCCTCAGTCGTAAAGCTATCGATGGATGCAAAAGAAGACCCTGATTGTATTCCGAGTTCATCGGCCCCAAGTCATCTACACGATCCCTTTTTCTATAATAGATTTCGTTGTGTCGCTTAATACCAAGACTGTTTCTTGTTGGTGAAGTCGTTTCTTTGTTGCTTGACTATGAGGTTCTATGATCTTTTCCGATGATACTTTCGGATTCGAAAAAAAGCGATACGCTCCTTTCGTGCCTGACCAATTGCCAAATATATCTGGCAAACTCGTTCCTCCTCGTTTTGTCATCACGCTCACGATTTTCTTGAGTCGTTTATCTAATCGCTTATCTCCCAAGTTCAGCGATAAATATTCTTCTTCCACCCAATCTAATTCCGTTCCGAGTGTACTACTCCAATGTGTAGTGTTCATTATAAGGCCCTTACTAACTTTGGAAATAAAGGTTGAAAAATCTAGTTTTTTCTCATATTTGTGGGTAAGGTTATGGCTCACTACGGATCGCGTTTCAGGTCGCGAAAGGTTTAACTCAATCTCGCTCTCTACGGGTCGCTCGATAGGGACAGAACCTTGCAGCTTGATCTTTTTGATAATGTAAAATTAAGTTTTGGGACACGCTGTAAATCTGTCGGAATTACGACAATCCTCCGTGAAAAGAACGGCTCCAATGAAAAATAAAATCATCTTATCCGATGGAATTATTTGGAGCTGGATCGGTTTGACGCAGGCGCAACCGCGCTTTTTCGAAAAATAACGGGTCAAAAAAGCAATCAATAAATCAAGAATATGCGAAATTTATAAATTACCTTCTTTCACTTCGGGGTGCGACGATCGAATTTATGAAAAACCGAGAAGTTTTCAATTTAAAAAATCGCGGTATTGAAGGATTTTATCCCTTTGGAATTGTATTCTTTTCTCTCTTATGAATTGTATATCCGGGAATTACGGACCAAATCGCCGATAAAATCAAACCGCCCGTTTCTCTAGTGACCTCGTCGTCGAAAGATAAGTTTTGGATCTGCAAAGCCGCAAATACGGCCCCTGCCGAAAAAAGTACGGAAAAAATCAGGGACGTTCCGAGCCAGAGTTTTGTTTTACCGGGATACATTAAGAATCCTGCATATAAAACGACCACACTCATATAAAGAGGAATCCAAAGCCAAGGATCGGGATCGTTCCACTGAAGTCCCGCAAATACGAGCCAGATTAAAATCGCGAGGGTTGAAAAAATTTTCATGATTCGTAAATCCATTTAAGTTCGTAAAGGTCTCTTCTTCGATTGGATAAATTTCGAACGGACCCTTTTTTACGGAGTTCCTTTAAAAGATCCAAGTCCAAGTCGGCGATCAAAGTCATCTCCGTATTCGGAACGGACTCCGCAGCCACACAGTCGTGAGGAAACGCGAAATCGGAAGGTGTAAAAACGGCGGACTGAGCGTATTGAATGTCCATATTCTCCACATGAGGAAGCGCGCCGACCGAACCGGAGATCACTACGTAACATTCGTTTTCGATCGCTCTGGCCATCGCACAATGTCTGACTCGATTGTAACCGTTTTTCGTATCCGTATAAAACGGAACAAAAAGAATATCCATTCCTTGTTCGGCCAAAAATCTGGGGAGTTCCGGAAACTCCACATCAAAACAGATGAGAATTCCGATCTTACAAGCATCCGTAGTGAATACCGAAAGATTGTATCCTCCCTTGACGCCCCAATAAAAATCCTCGTCCGGAGTTATATGCAGCTTATATTGTTCTTCGTAGGTTCCGTCCCTTCTACAGAGATAAGAAACGTTGTGAAGAGTATTGTCCCTATATTCCGGCATACTACCGGATATGATGTTCACGTTGTATGAAACCGCAAGTTCCGTCATCTTTTCGATGATGTTTTCCGTATGACTCGAAAGCGCGCGCATCGCGTCCGAAGGGCTTCTGTCGTTGTATCTTGCAAGCAAAGACGCATTAAAAAATTCGGGAAATAATACGAAATCGACGTTGTATCCCGCCACGGTATCGACGAAAAATTCCACCTGACGCATCAGTTCTTCGATTCCGGTTACGGGACGCATCTGCATCTGAACGACTCCGACCCGAATGACCGTCTTTTGTCCTCCGATCAGAGCGGTTTCTTCCTTCTCGTAATATATATTCAACCATTCTAATAGAACCGCGTAAGAGCTGAAACCTTTCGTGTGTCCGAAATATCCCCGTTTCAGTTTGCGAACGTGGAAACCGTTTGCGAGTTGAAAGGAAAGAACCGGATCGTAGATTTCCTTGTCCCTTACCTTTTCGATGTATTGAGCCGGAGTCATGGAATCTTCGTAGTTTTCGTAACCGGGCATCCACGCGCCGACGACGATCCGTTTGAGATTCAATTTTTCGCAGAGTTCTTTTCTTGCATCGTATAATCTTCGGCCAAGACGCAAACCTCTGTATTCCGGATGAACGAAAATGTCGACACCGTATAGAGAGTCTCCCTTTTCGTTATGATTTTTGAGATCTCCCTTGCCGACGATTTCCTCGTAAGTGTGATTATCCCCGTAATCGGACCACTTGACGATTTGGCTGATCGCGGCGCCGACGACTTTTCCGTTGTCTTCGATACAAATTTGTCCTTCGGGAAACTTCGTGATCTGAGATTCGAACTGATTTTTTTTCCAAGCTCCGTCGAACTCCGGAAAGACGATGTCCATGATCTCTTTAACGTCCGCGTAATCATCCAGAGTAAGACTTCGCATAACAATCCGATGTTCGGATTGTATTTTTTTCTTTTTCTTGCTCGGTCTTTTGCCGCCGGAGGAGCCGTTTGTGGAAATCATTAGAATACTTTATCCGGGTTCATGATGTTTTTAGGATCCATTGATTTTTTGATTTCCTTCATCAAAAGAATTTCGGCCTGCGTTCTGGAAAAATGGAGAAAGTCCTTTTTTAAAAGGCCGATTCCGTGTTCCGCGCTGATCGATCCATGATATTTTTGTAATAAACGAAACATATCCGGGTCCACGTCCTTGCATTTTTTGAAAAATTCCTCGTTGGAAAGATCCTTCGGTTTGACGATGTTTAGGTGAAGATTTCCGTCTCCCACGTGACCGAAGAGGGCGATTTCAAAACCGGGATACTTTCCGTTTAACAACGTTTCCATATCGACGAGAAACGGTTCCATGTTTCTCAAAGGAAGAGAAATGTCGTTTTTGTGGACGGTGTATTCGATGGAAATACTTTCGCTGATTCCTTCCCTGTATTTCCAAAATGTTTCCGATTGTCTGGAATTCTGGGCGAGGCTTCCGTCGCTGATCCGACCTTTTTCGGTGATCGTTTCCAAAAATCCGAACAACTTTTCGTCGTCGGCTTCGTCGGCGATTTCAAATTCCATCAAAACGTAATATGGACTCGGAGACTGAAACGGATCGGGAACGCCGAGATGAGATATCACTTTGCCCAGACAATATTCCGTGAAAAATTCAAAGGCGAGTAGGGGAACTTTTACCCGGTGTGTTTCCTGAAATAAGGAAAGAATGGAAGAGAAATCCGGAACCGCGACGAGCAAGACCCGACTGTCCAGAGGTTTAGTCGTCAATTTGAGAGTCGCTTCCGTAATGACGCCTAACGTTCCTTCCGAGCCGATGAATAATTGTTTGAGATCGTATCCCGTATTGTTTTTGAGAACCTCTCCGTTGAATTCTATAATTTCGCCTGTTCCGGTAACCACCGTAAGTCCTAAAACCCATTGACGAATCAGTCCGTAGTGAACGACTCTCACTCCGCCCGCGTTTGTCGCGATGTTTCCTCCGATATGGGAAGAGCCGGTCGAAGCGAAATCCACGGGGAAGTAGAAATTTCTTTCTTCGACTTCCCTATGAAGATTTTTGGTGATCATTCCCGCTTGGACTTTGATACTTCCGAAAAATGGATCGAAATCCAAAACCTTGTCCATCTTGGAAAGAGAAAGGACCAGTTCCTTATTTTTTGCGACCGCTCCGCCCGCGTATCCGGTTCTTCCGCCGGAAGGAACGATTGAAATCTCGTTTTCGTACGCATACTTTACGATTTTTGCAACTTCTTCCGTTGTGGTCGGAAACGCGAGAATGTCGAAGTCGGGTTTATAAACCTTGGTTCTGTCCGTACCGAAGGAAAGAAAGGTCGTTTCGTCGAAGTCGGGATCGTTTCTAAAAAATATCTTTCCGGGTCCGATGAGGGATTTGAGTTCCGATTTGTTGATTGTCGAAGTCGTAGTAGTCATATTTGTTTTTGGGTTTTTATTCCGCGAAGGTCATCCTTTCGATTTGAGAGTCTACGGGTTTTTCGTCCTTTTCTAATATTCTTTTTACGTAATGTCCGTCCGGGTGCAAAAATCTCGCCTTTACGTTGTCCCGCAACTGAACGTCCAGGATTTTTTTGATTCGATCCTTATTTTTGCTTTCTACGATCGGAAAAAGAACCTCGATTCTTCTTTCGAAGTTTCTAGGCATACAATCCGCGGACGCGAGGAAAACGGATTCGGAACCGCCCGAATGAAAGTAGTAGATTCTCGTATGTTCGAGAAATCTTCCGACGATCGATAACACGGTGATGTTTTCCGAAATTCCCTTCAGTCCGGGTTTGAGACAACAAATCCCACGGATGATCAGATCCACTTTAACCCCCGCTTGGCTTGCCTTATATAAGGAAAGGATAATATGCGGATCTACGAGAGAATTCATCTTGAAGATGATTTTGGCGGGTTTGCCCGCGAGCGCATTCTCCCTTTCCTTGTCGATCATCGTGAGAAACGTCGATTTTAAGTTGTGAGGAGACGCCGATAAAAAATTCAGGGTCGGCATCTTTGCGTAACTCGTAATCGTGTTGAAGATCGTGGCAACGTCTTCTGTAATCTGTTTACTGACCGTAAAAAAACTGAGATCGGTGTAATATTTGGAAGTTGTCGAATTGTAATTTCCGGTTCCAAGATGCACATAACGCACCATGTGATCGTCCTCCTTTCGAACGATCAAAAGCATCTTGCAGTGAATTTTTAATCCGACTACGCCGTAGACTACGTGAACACCGCGCGCTTCGAGTTTTTGAGCCCACTTGATGTTTCTTTCTTCGTCGAAACGGGCCTTGAGCTCCACAAGAACGGTCACTTGTTTTCCGTTCTCCGCGGCCTGTCCCAAGAACTGAATGATCGGCGAGTCCCCGCTCGTACGATATAAGGTCATCTTGATTCCGAGAACCTTCGGATCTTCGGAAGAAATCCGGAGCAAGTCTTCGATAGCCGAGAAGGATTGATAAGGATGATGCAGAAGTCTGTCCTTCTTTTTGATCGCTTCGAAAATTTTTTCCGGAGTATCGAACTTGAGAGTCGTCTTCTGTTGAAAAAAAGGATACTTGAGTTTGGAGGTATGATCCAGTCCGTAAAAGAACATCGCGTCGTTTATGTTTAAGATGGACGCTACGTCGAATACCTCGTGATCTTGGAGCTCCAAGAGTTCTCTCAAAGTGTTTTTGATAAAAGGGGAGGTTCCCTGATGAATGTCCATACGAACCGCGTCTCCCCAGATTCGGTTTCTCAGTTCGTCCTTCATCGTGATGAGCAGGTCTTTGACCGATTTTTCCTCGTCGATGGAAATGTCCGCGTCCCTTATGATTCGAAACGGATAGATTTCCTTTACGGTCATTCCGTAAAAAAGATCGTCTACGTGTAGTTTGATGATTTCTTCCAAAGGGAAAAATCTTCTTTCTTCTCCTTTGCCTTTCAGTTGTAGAAACCGCGGAAGTACGGACGGCACTTGCACGACTGCGAACAGATCTTTTTTTCCTCCGGTTTTTTCGTCTTCGGTGCTTAGGACCATAGCGAGGTTCAAGGATTTGTTTAGAATGTGCGGGAACGGATGCGCCGTATCGATTGCGAGAGGAGTTAGAATCGGAGATACGTCTTCCTTGTAATAATTTTGGATCTGTTTGATCTCTTCGATCGTCAATTTTTCCGGATTGAGAATCAAATGGATTCCGGCCACTTTCAATTCTTCTAATGTTCTGGAAAGTGTTTCGTATTCTTCCCTTACGAATGCGCGGACTTTATCGGATAAGTCCGATAGAATTTCGGACGCGCTGTCTCCGTTTAAACTTCTTTCGTCGTTTCCTTCCTTTACGAGATTGCGAAGTCCGGCGACTCGAACCATATAAAATTCGTCGAGGTTGGTTTCGGTGATACTTAAGAATTTCAGCCTTTCCAAAAGCGGATTTTCAGGATCGTTCGCTTCTTCCAATACGCGTCGGTTGAAATCGACCCAGGAAAGTTCCCGATCGAAAAATATGTTCGGGTTATTCAAATGAATTTCCGGCTGGTTTCCGTTGGAAGAATCGCTTTGTTTGGCGGTCGGCGGAGTTTGGCCTTGTACTCTTGGTTTTGACATTAGATTTCCTGAAAATTTTCAAAAATCCCCCGGAGACTTGATCTTGTCGGGGAATTCTATTCCTGTTTAAACCTGCTTTATCGAGGAGTCAATGATTCTAAGGGTGATTTTGTGGAACCGACTTGGCTTCCCTTATATTGGACGGATGAAGGAAGAGATCATAAGGTAGGGAATGGGAAAGTTTACCGAGCACTGGAAACGGCGCCTTGGGCCGCGAGGTTTGGGCGGCTTAGGGTTCCCGTTTTTCGTTTGAATTGGAGTGATACGGAAAGAGATTCGATTCCTGTTCCACTGAAAAATCTAGGAGTTCCTAGATTTTTAGAAAGAAAGCAAAGTTTTGCTCATAATCATAAAAATAGCGCTTAGCCCCTAGAATCCCATCCCTTTGTCCCTGAAAATGTGGGAACTCCTACAATCTTATTGCGATATTTCAGAAAAACCCCGCGCAAAGGATCGAGGCGGGGTCCATTCCTTTTCAAAGTTTATTTTCGATGTACCGATTGACCGGAATGGACCGAAGCGGAGAGCCTGGTGGTCGGGTCGTTTCAAAGAGTTTTTCTTTTGTATCGGAAAACCGCACCCGACCATGCGCCCGCCAAAGATGTAAGTGGATAGGCGTCAAGTGTTCGATTTCGGTCCTAACCAACCCACAAGTTGAAAGGATAATGGGGATCAAAACGCGTAAGTCAGGGAGTTCCTGTGGGAGTTCCCACAAAAGGAGATTTTACTTGCAAAATTATGATTTTCTTATATGGAAAAACCTCCAGAGTCTTCCCAGACTGAATTCCGCCTCAGGAAACTCAAACGAGTCTTTCTCGAAACCGCGTTGTGGAGACATTCCCTGTTACGAACCTCTGAAAACGGGTTCCTATTTTTTAAAACGGGAATTCCTGAATAAAAACCGATTATTATTCCAAAGAAACCCCGAATTCTTCTTGGCAGGGACCTGTCTAAACCATTGAATACTGTCTAAAGGAACAAAAATCTTGGCCATTCCGAGTCGTTACGCCGTTGCAATTCACATTCTAACCTTCCTGGAAGATGCAAAAGGTGGGGATACCACCTCGGATACGATCGCAAAATCGGTAGGAACCAATCCCGCAATCGTCAGAACTCTGATCGGAAAACTGAGAAAGGCCGGTTTGGTTCTTTCCAGACAAGGAGTTCCCGGTGCCTCCCTTGCAAAACCTGCGGCGGAGATCCGACTTTCCGATATTTACAGAGCGATCGAGGAAGCCGAGTGCCTGTTTAACATTCACGACCATCCAAAACAGGATTGTACCGTTGGAATGGGAATTCTTCCCACGCTGGAATGTATGTTCGCGCAAGCCCAAGCCGCTCTCGAAACCAAACTAGGGGAATTCTCTCTCGAAGACGTAATGAAACAGGTCCGTGGCGAGTGCCAAAAAAAAATGTCTCTTTCCCGGTGATTTCTTGTTTTTTCCTTTTCCTTTTTTTACGGTTGTTGTTATGTTATTAGTAACAAAATAACATGAAGGTTCCAAAGAAATGAAAGAACCGAAAATTAGGATAGGGAGAAGTTAAACATGGATTTGTTGGAAAAACTCAATTGGCGGTATGCGACAAAAAGAATGACGGGTCGGAAACTACCTCGGGAAAAACTGGAAAGAATTTTAGAATCGCTTCGTTTAACCCCTTCCGGCTTTGGATTACAACCTTACAAGGTCCTTGTCATCGAGGACGAGGATCTTAAAAGTCGAATCCTTCCGATCGCATTCAATCAGCCGCAAATATTAGAATCCTCTCATATACTCGTTTTTGCCGCTTGGGACAAAGTAACCGAGGATAAAATCAGAGAACACATTCAATTAATTGCAAATACCAGAAACGTTTCTACGGAGGCACTGCAAGGTTTTCAGGATTCCATCCTCGGTTGGTTGAAAACTCATACCGAGGAAACGAGCTTCCATTGGGCTGCGAGACAGGCATACATCGCGCTCGGAACCGGGGTCGTTGCGGCAGCGGTGGAAGGTGTGGACGCGACTCCTATGGAAGGTTTTAATCCGGCGGCTCTGGATGAATTGCTCCAACTAAAAGAAAAGGGACTGAGATCCACCTCGATTCTTGCGCTCGGTTATCGGGATGTTGAGAAGGACGGAATCGTAAACGCGCCTAAGGTTCGTAAGGCGAAAGAAGATTTCTTGATTCATTATTCTTCCGCAGCGGTTTGACGGCCCGCTCCTCGTCGGCAATCCTCGGTCTCTAAGGATCGCTCGATTGGTCCGCCAAGACCGGATTCGCCGAACTTTTTTCACGAATTCACGTTAATTTAGAACTTGTTCGAAAACTCGAAAATGTGGGAACTCCTGCAAATTTCCTTTCTTGTTTTGGAACAGGCTCGTAGTTTATGTCGCCTTGAGATGAATTCATTTCGATATGTCTCTTAAATTTTCCATCGGTTTTTAAAACACCGCTTGATGGCATGACTGATTGCTGCGTCGACATCTAAAGCGTGTGAGTTCCCACGTTTCAAGTGACCTATGCGGCGGCAATTGGTAAACTCTCATAAATTATTTCCTATGGGTCGCAATTCAGGTCGCTCGAAGAAACTCAATCTCACGCCCTACTACGGATCGATAGATGGGATTTGGGACAAACCCTAAAGGCTGATTTTTCTCTTATCGCGTTTCGGTCGAATCGGAATCCAAATTTCTTCTTCCGAATTCGGGTCGTCGTTTTTATATTTGTCTCCTAATTCCTAATAAACCGGATGATGACGATTTGTTGGAGCGAAAAGATTCCTCGTTCTTTATTTCTCTACGATCCAAGTTTTGATGATCTCGATGTCGTTGATGACTTGGATTCTATACTTTCCCGGATGCCCGGGAAACAAACTCCAGTCGAAGTGGAAAACGGAGGACTTCCATTGAGGTTGAAGGACCCAATCGATTCTTTTGCAGGTCGATTCCGAATTGCATATTTCGACCTTCAGATCGTATTTTCCCGGTTTTCTCACCTCGAGTACGAGAATCGGTCCTTTTTGAGGATTGAATTTTTCCTCGCAGTCGGAAAGTTTTTTCTGAACGAATTCGGAACAAATCTTTAGATCCTCTTCAAAGAAAATTTTTCCCGCAGGCAAGACGTTTGAAGGATTCCAATACACCGCTCCCGTTTTGAGTTCGTCTAACAGTCCTTCGTCGGTCTCGAAAGAAGTGGGAAAGGATTCCAAGGTTTGAAAGTCGATCGTAGGTTTTAATACGTGAAAGTGCAAATGGGGGGCGCTGCTAAAGCCAGTGTTTCCGGAAAAACCGATTTTTTCTCCGGTCTGAACGACTTGTCCTATCCGAACTAAAACTCCTTTGTGTTTCAGATGACCGTATTCCGCGATACTTCCGTCCTTGTGGAGAATCCGAATAAAGTTGGCCTTGTCTTTGAAGAAGGGAGTGATTCCCCCGGAATGAAATTTGTCTTCCGTGGCGATCACAAGTCCGCCCCTTGCGGCGAGGACGGAACTTCCCTCCGGAAGAATAAAATCCAAAGCATAAGAAAATTCTCCTGAATGAGTGGACTTGCCGTTATAACCTTGTCCCACTCTGGAAGCGATTTCAAACGGCAATCGATACGTAACGTTTCTATCTTTGGAAGCGTCCACGTCTCCCGCTCTCACATAAATGTTTGAACTGTAAGAACCCGTCTTACGGATATTTAAAGGACTTAGGGTAAGAATTTTTTTCGGCTCCGAATTTCCCTTGGAAACGAAATGAAACGGAAGACTAACGTCGGACTTGAAATTTTCCAGAGTCGTAAAGTTGAAATAAGCCACGAACGGATATTCTCCCGAAGGAGTTTGGTTTTGAACGTAGAATTCGATCCTATTGTTATCGTTGCGGGTAAGAACGCAGATCCATTCTTTGGGTTTGCATTCCCCTTCTAAGTCGGAGGTTTCGGCGGATAATCCGAAGGAAAACGCTACTATAAAAAATAAAGCGACAACACGATCTCGCATCTTAGGTCCATGATTTCGGAAACACAATAAATTCGTAAAATGGAATTCTGCTTTTTAAACTTTCAAAAATCCTAATATAAAACCCGCGCAGGCCGCGCCGCTCAGAGGAGCCGCGACCGGTAGCCAAGCGTACTTCCAGTTCGAAGAACCTTTCCCCGCAATCGGCAAAATAAAATGCGCGATCCTCGGCCCGAGATCCCTTGCGGGATTGATCGCATATCCGGTCGTTCCTCCCATGGAAAGTCCGATGCTCCAAACCAAAATCCCCACCAAGAACGTTCCGAAATGCGCGCTTAGGCCCTGCATGGAAGGCGAGAAAATCGAAACGATTCCCAAGATGAGTAGAAAGGTACCTAAGAACTCGCTGAAAAAATTGGACGCGATATGCGAAATCGCGGGCTCGGTCGAAAAGACCGCGAGAATTTTTCCGGGATCCTTGGTTTCTTTCCAATGAGGAAGGTAATGCAGGTAATTGAAGAAGGCTCCGAAAAAAGCTCCAGCGACTTGCGCGGGTACGTAGAAAACAAGTTTGGAATAGTCGCCCGATTTGATTGCAAATGCAAGCGTTACCGCGGGGTTGAGATGAGCGTCCGAACTTCCGAATGCGTTGGAAGTAAAAACTCCGATCATCACCGCAAAGGCCCAACCGGCGGTGATCACCATCCAACCGCTGTCCTTGGATTTACTATGTTCGAGTAAAACCCCGGCCACAACGCCGTTTCCCAAAAGGATCAAAACGAAGGTTCCTAAAAATTCTCCCAAAACAGGCGATAACATCGATTCCCCCTATGAAGACCGTTTCTAACATGAATTCTCTGTAAGAAAGTTTGGGCGAATCCGGCCCTGACGCTGCGATCTATAAGCAGCGCCGCTTTAGTTTTTTGGCCGGACCGCGCTTTCTGCTCTGATCAACAAATTGACGGATCAATCGAAAAACAAAATACTTTCGCCATTCCAATTTGTTGATCTCGCTTCAATCGCTTTCGCGTCGATTATGCGGAACTTACGTTAACTAAAATCCACGGACATCTAGGATCGGCAATCGGTTTTTCCGGCCTCGAATTTTTTCATTTTCCCTTATCTTTTTTCCGATTTTACCGATTAGGAATGTAGGAGAACAAGATGCCCGCGTTTACGATTCCAGGACTCAGCACCGGACAAGACACGAATATGATCGTAAAAAAACTGGTGGAATTGGAAGCAAAGCCGATCCGTCGGCTTGAACAACAGAATTCGTTTAACAAAGCTCAATCCAAAGCGTGGGGCGATCTCAAAGTAGCCGCGACCGACTTGCAAAATAAAACCAGAGCCCTCATCTCTTTTACCGCTCCTTTTGCGATGAAAAGTATCGTTTCGGAACCGGCGGGTTTAATCAGCGGAGACGCTTCCCGTTCCGCGAGCGCCGGTAAACGTAAGATCGAAATTAAGGAACTTGCAACCAATCACCAAATCTCCGGTGAAAAAACCGACGCGAACAAACAAATTCCTTCTGGAAGGTTTAAGATCCTTTCCGGAGATTCCGAAAAGGAAATCGAATTTTCAGGAGGAACGATCCGCGATCTCGCTTCGTTCATCAAGATATCGGCGGCGGGTCTTGTAAACACGGGGCTCGTCAAAGTGGACGGGGACAATTACGTTCTCACCCTCACGGCCGCGTTATCCGGAAAGGACCACAAACTTAAATTCGAAGATTCTAATGGAGTTTTACAAGCCGCCAATCTCGTGGGCGCGACAGAACCCGCAGATCCTCCGAAGGAGTCGAATCTTCTTCCCGAACAAGATCAAATCCTGGTTTTCCAACCGGAGAAATACGGAGTTCCCGCGGATTCTAAAACCGTTCCCAAAGAAGAGAATGGAAAGAAATGGTTGGAAATCGCAAGCGTAGGTTCGTTTCAGTTCGGAATTCCCGCGATGGAATTGAAGAAGAATACGAGAATCGAACTTGCGACCTCGACGGAGTTCGCTCCGGAAGACAAACTAGAATTAGGAATTCTTTATAAAGAAAACGACAAAGAGAAGATGATCTTCGAGACCGCTTCCAGACAGGACGGTAAAGTAGTTCTCAATCTGAAAAACTTTCCGTCGGGCCAGAAGGCTCATAAGATCCTTTTTGCGAACTCGAGCGGTAAAACGGTTCTATTAGAATCTTTTCATATAGTAATTCCGGGAGAATTCAGAGGGGCCAAACCCGCCAAACAAATCACGGAGGCAAAGGACGCGGTGTTTCTCGTGGACGGGATCGAAGTCAATCGCCCTAAAAACGAAGGGCTCACCGACGTTCTCGACGGGGTTTCTCTCAACCTTCATAAAAAAACGGAAGGTCCGGTAAACATAGATATCAAAACGGATTCGGACAAGGGTCTTGAAATGATCAAGGAATTCGTGGCCGCATACAACACAGTATTAAAATTCTCTAAAGAATCCACCGCAGTGGATAAGAACGCGACGGTCGGAGACGGCAAGGAAGACGGCGGAGAAATCGGACAGACGTTCTGGGAAGGAAAAACTAAAACCGGTCTTTTATCCGGAGAACACACCGTCCTTCGTCTGATCGCGGGAATGAAAACCGTGGCGAGTTCCTCCTATCCGGTAAGCGGTGAAAATTCGGCGAGAATGTTAAGCGACATCGGGATCAGCACCGGAAACGTCGGGAGCAAATGGGCCGATATCCAAGACGGGTTTTTGATCTTGGACGAGGAAAAACTTCGTACTAAACTCGCAGAAAATCCGGACTCGGTCAGAAATCTTTTTGCGATCGATACGAACTCGGACGCGAGAATGGATACGGGAGTTGCGGTCGACCTTCTCGAACACATAAAACCTTATACTCAGTCCGCAGGCGGGCTTGTTTCCGGAAAAGTGAAGATGTTGGAAGAACAAGTCGCGGACAATAATAAGAAGATTAAGGAATACGAAAACCATCTCGTAAGTTACGAGAAGAAACTGAAATCCAAGTTCCTTTATATGGAACAGGGAGTCGGTAAGAACAAAGCGGTCGGGGCCTATTTGAACAATAACCTCAAAGGCGCCAGAAGCGAGTGATAGAGTAGGAGAGTGAAATGGAAATTTACATCAACGAACATCTCTTGGATAGTTCTCTTGAAAACGAAAAGAAGTTAGGCGAAGTTTTCGGCGAGATCAACAAATGGGTCGAGTCGAAAGGAAAATACCTTCTCGGTTGTACCGTGGACGGTGTGGAATTTCAAGCTTCCAGCATGAACGATCAAGGAATAGAGTCCGCGGCCAAGATGGAATTTTTCGTAGGCGAGGAGATGGACTTTCTCGTTTCCACGTTAACCGAATTGGATCTTTATGTGGACAAAGTAGGCTCCACGTTATTCGGAAGGGATTCCCTTACCGAAGAGGAATCGAACCAACTTGGCGACGGAGTCAGATGGATCGAGAGCGTTCTGAATTCCGCGTCGAACTTGTTGCATCTTAAACTGGATCAAATCAAACCGATGGGAACGGGGAACAGCGTTTCTCAAATCGTATCCGAGATTTCGTCTAACTGGGAAAGGTTGGATAACACGGAGGCCATCGAAATCTTTTTGGAACATCTGAGAGATCTGAAACTGTTCATAATGGATCTGATCGCAAGAACCCAAGTGTTGGATTTTGATCTGCCCACTCTAAAAGAAATTTTGAATACGTTTATCGATAACATCGGAGGACTCAAAGAAGCTTTCGTAAAAGTAAACGAAGCTTATCAATCCGGAAAGGACGAGGTAGCGACGGAGTTGCTGACCCAATCCATCTCTCAGATCAACGTTCTTCTGACTTCGTTTATCACTTTGAAATTGAAAAAACCCGAACTGGATTTTTCAGAGATTCAAATCGACGGAATCGGTTTCGAGGAAAAAACAGGGGAGTTGAACGAGATTCTCGCGTCGATTGCAGTCGCCTTGGAGGAGAAGGACGTCACCCGCGCCGGAGATTCGATCGAGTACGAACTTCCTGGAACGCTCGATGAATTTTTACCGTTCTTGAAACTGATCCGGGAAAAAATTTCCTAACGAAAACGAATGAAACGTAATCTATCCATTGCGACGCGCCATGAGACGCGGTTTGTTTTATGTTAAATTTTAAAAAATTAGAATATTAAGATTAAGTTAGATTCTATTTTGAGTTCGGGAAAGTTTGGGCGAATCCGTCCGCGGCGGTCGGACCGCGTTTGAATTCAATGTTGTTCTCTATGGATTGTAATAGAATGCGCCAATCAACGGAACCTTAAAAGAAAACAGACTTTCGAAATCGCAATTGGTTGGTTCCGCTACAATCGCTTTCGCGTTGAATTTCACAGAACTTGTATTAAAGAATTTCCAGACAAAAGATCGTAATGTCGTCGGACATCTCTCCTTCTCCGTAAGAACCGGAATAGGAGAGAATCGAACGTATCATGGAACTCGTGTCGTTCACAACTAAGAATTTGATCGCTTCGAGAAATTGATTTCTTCCCAAGATATTTCCTTCGTTATTTTTCACTTCGAACAAACCGTCCGAGTAAAAAAGAATCCTGTCTCCTTTGATCAGGTCCAGTTCGTATCTTTGGATTTTCGGGGACGGGATCGTAAAAAGAATTTCTCCCGAACCTTCGACAGGGCGGCAAATTCCGTCCCTAATCAACAGACCCGGGTGATGCCCTCCATAACTATATTCTAATTTTCTTTCGGAGGGAACGTATCTCATATAAACGGAGGAAAGGGAATGAAGGGTGATCGTATCTTTTAAAAGTCCGTGTATAAAAAGAAGATTGTCGTCCGTGTGTTTGTTTCTTCCCGTAGCCGCGCCGAACGCGATCGAAGTCATAGCCGCCACCATCGCCGCGGAAATCCCGTGTCCGGAAACGTCTCCGAAAAGGATATGCAGACTTTCGTCCTTTTCTTTGATCACGTTTAAGACGTCTCCGCCCACTTTTACGTAGGGTTGAAAGTGAGAATGGATTTTATAATCCGGGGAATCCGGGAAATCCCGGGTAGTGATTATCTCCTGAATATCCCTTGCTAGATCCAGATCGAGATCCAATCTATATAATAATTTTCTAATTTTATCCAGGGATTCTTTTTTTTCGGTGATGTCCCTGAGTATGTAAACCTTACCTTCTTTGTTTCCGGAAAGAGGAATCGGGGAGGAGGAGACTTCCAAGTATTTGTTTTTCGTAATATGCAAAAAATCTTCGGGAGAACCTTGCGGAGGTTTTTCGGTTTTTACGCTCAGATTGACGAATTCTTTTCTTTCAAAAAAGGAATCGGAAGGAAAATCTTCCAGATAATCGCCCGGATCGAACGTCATCCCTGTGTTGACGTTATCGGAAAGTTGTAACATTTTTCTCGCGGACAAATTGTCGAAGAGAAGAATTCCTTTGGACGAAACAAGAATTACACCTTCCCTAATTTCGGAATAAAGTCTTAACGCGATATGTTCCAGTTTTAAATCCATAAATCCGTATTTTTGTATCGCTATAAAAATACAAATCGATTGGATGAGCGCCGCGCTGCCACTTAACGGAGGAAACGTAAGGGAAGGATTCCAATATCTCGGGAGAAGGGTCGTGCCGAAACTGAGCAGATAAGTAAGAACCGTTCCGTAGGCGACCAGTCTGGATTGTTTTTTTAAAAGCGGATTGGAAGAGCGGATGCCGCTCCGGATCAAAATCAAGGAACCGGTTAACGTGGGAATTCCGGTTACGAAAATACTCACCGGAAGATACAAGGGGCCGGCGAGAATCATATCTCCCCAATAAGCGCGCAGACTTCCGGCGACCACCAAATCCGTGCTAATCGTTACGAAAAACGAAACGAGGCAAAGTCCTCTAAAGAAGTAGATGAGAAACCGGGAAGAAGAATCCGTAAATCGAACCGTAAATTCGAAGAACAAACAACCGATAAAAATCCAAGCAAAGGAGGACGTTTTGAAAACGATCACAGGCCAGTTGTCGGGTAAAAAGGACCAATAAAAAATGACAGAGACGTGCCAAATGGAAAGTAAAAAAGAGAACCTTTGATAGAGGGTCACCGTTTCGGATTTTCCTTTGAGCGCGCTTACGAAAGCGAACAAGGAACCGTTGATGATTAAGGCGGCAAAAGGGATCAGAACGTAAGGATTCATCCTTTAAAAAATCTCCAAAATCAGGATCGCCAAGTCGTCCGTGAGTTTTCCGTTGCCGAAAGAAAGCGCTTGGTCGATTGAGGTTTTGAGAATATTGGAAGGAGTATAAACCGGAATCTCGCGCATTTTTAACATGAAGTTTTCGTGTCCGAGTATTTCTCCTTCGGCGTTTCTCACTTCGAAAAGACAATCCGAATAAAGAAATAAGACGTCTCCTTGTTTGAGTTGGAAAGTATAATTGTTCAATTCGGTTTCGGATGTGATCAAAAGGATTCTTCCCGCGCCTTCCAGAGGAATGATTTCTCCGTTCCTGAAAACCAGAATCGGATGATGACCTGCATAAGAATATTCTAATATTCTTGTGTCCGGATCGAACGAAAGATAAACCGCCGAAATGTGATGGTTTAAAACCGCGTTTAAAAGTAAGGTTTGGATTTTTTCCAAAGCTTCTTTGGGGGAGGGGCCCGTTTCCACCGCCAACTGAAAGGAAATCGAAAGCATTCCGGCGACCATCGCGGAAGCAATTCCGTGTCCGGAAACGTCCGCGAAAAAGATGTCGATTTTACCGTCGGATCGTTCTAAGGCCCGCAAAAAATCGCCGCCTACGAGTTCGAACGGTTGAAAATGAGAATAAAACTTATATCTGGAACTTTCCGGAAACTTCGTGGAAATAACGGAAGTTTGCGCGATTTTTGCGATTTCCAAGTCTTTGTTGAAAGCGGAATAAATACTTTCGATTTTTTCCCTGTATTCTATCTTTTCGCTGATATCTCTTAGAATGAAAAGGGATCCGTTTTCATTTCCCGTCAATTCTATATTCGATTGTGTGAGTTCAATTCCTCTACAATCGGCGTTATAAACGGGTTCGTATTCTTTGGAAAGATGATTCTGATTTTCCCGATATCCTTTTAAAAAATCGGCAGGATGAAAATGGGAAAGTAGAGTATTCGGGATACCTAATATTCTTGTGGCGGATTCGTTCATAAAAAAAAGGGATCGATCCTGTTTTACCAAAATCATTCCGTCGTGAATGCCCCGAAACAGTTCCACCGCGAGTCCTTCCACGTTAATTCTTAAAAAACCGTATCTTGTGATCGCTATAAAAATCAGAAAGGATTGGATCACGATTCCGAGCGGAGTCAGCGACATAGACGACATTCTGCCCCGATCGTCCACCTGAATGATTTCGGAATAAAAACTCAAAAAGATCGCGAACATGGAACCGATGATTGCCAGGCCGATTTGTTTTTTCCGTTCCTTTCCCGAAACGAAAAAGGACTTGGTCAAAATTCCCAAACCGATAAAGGCGGGAAGCGCGATAAAACTTAGAGTCACGAAGAGATACAAAGGGCCGGGTTCGTTTTCATTTCCCCAGTAATAACGGACGTTTCCTTGAATTACCCAGTCCGTAGAAATCGTAATCAGATACGAGATCGGAATTCCGATTCTAAAAAACCAAAGAAAAATTCCCGGAGCCCTGTTCAGAAATGTGTAAACGAATTCCAGATAAAGCGCGCCGACGGGAAGCCATGTTACGGAGAGAATTTTAAAAGCCCAAGTTAGCCAGTCTTTCGACGGATAGGACCAATTGAATATGTAATTGAGAAGCCAAACGTCTAAGGCGACCATATAAATTAGGTAAGAACGAATGATCGGGTTTCCGGTGCGTCTTGCATATACGAATGCGATGAACATCGTATTTGCGACGAAAGCCGCCATGGGAAAAAAAAGATAATAATTCATACAAAACCCGGCTCCAGTATGGGTTTCGACGATGAATTTGAAACTATAAAATATTTATTTCTCGATTTCCAAATCGTTTTCGGTTTTCGTTCTGCACTTAAGGATTGGACGTTTTTTCTTTTGTTGTCGTTTTAAAAATGTTTCTTGCGGCGATCTCGTCTTGTTTGAGTTGAGCGATCAGTTTTTCAACGCCGGAGAATTTGATCTCGTCTCGAATTTTTTCTGTGAAAGTGATCCTTATCGTTTGGTCGTAGATGTTTTTTTGAAAGTCGAATATGTTCGACTCCAAGGTCACCGCGTTTGCGCCGAAGGTCGGGTTGCGTCCGATGTTGATCATCGAAGGATATTCGATTCCTTCCACTGTGGTAAGTCCCGCGTAAACGCCGATGCCGGGGAGGAGAATGTTCACGTTCGTTTGAACGTTTGCGGTGGGAAATCCGATTTCTCTACCTCGTTTGTGTCCTCCGACAACGACTCCGGAGACGGAATAACATCGATTCAGACAACTCGCTGCTTCCTTTACGTTGCCTTCGGCGATCAGCTTTCTTACGTAGGAGCTGGAGAGTTTGGTTTCTTTCAAAAACACGGGGTCGACTTTTTCCACCGAGTATTTTAGTTTTTCTGAATATTCTTTTAGGAGTTCGTAGTTGCCTCTTCTTTCTTTTCCGAAACAGTGATTGAAACCGATGATTATGTTTTTGGCTTTCAATTGTTTGAGAAGAATTTCCTCTAAAAAAGATTCCGCGCTCATTTCCGCCAATTCCTTGTTAAACGGAAGTGCGACCAGAAAATCGATTCCTTTTCGGCGGATCCATTCTTCCTTGTCGGCAAAAGTCATGAGGCTTTTCATTTCGGGTCTTTTTCCGAGTATGACCGCCGGGTTCGGGTCGTAGGTAACGACGCAGGAAGCGAGCCCGGTTTTTTGAGAAACCTTCAAAACTCGATCCAAGAGGGCTTGATGTCCCAGGTGGATTCCGTCGAAATTTCCCAAAGTGACTACGCAGGGGGAATGAATCGTTTTTCCGGCTTGGTCAATTGTATGGATTGTGATCAAATTCTTCCCGATCCTGTCGATACTAGAGTAGATGGTTTGGCACCGATTGATACTCGTTCTTTTCTGTTTTACTTTTACCAATACGGAGTTTCTCCAATCGAAAGAAAATCCGAAATTTAAAAAATTCATCAACTTCGAACATCAGGGAGAAGACGGCGAATCTCTTCATACGGAAGATTTTAGAACCTACAGCGAGCTTTCCACTTGGGCGATTCACAACGGAATGCAGTTGGAAAGGGACAGACCGGATTTCGCGTCCGGTGCGGGAATTGTTAGGCTTCAAGACGGGATTTGTAGGATGATTCCGGAAGAGGGTCTTCGTTTTTATCTGACTGCGGATCCTTTTCGCAACGAACCTCTGTATGTTCAACTGGACTTAACGCAGTTTACATATACTGAGAGACCGAAGGGTGTTAAACCGAGAGAGCTGAAAATTTACATGAACGGAGTCCTCAAGGCAACGGTTCGATTTCCGGGAAACGATACGTATTCTTCTCAGTTTCCGGTTCGATTTCGTGTGGATCCCGGCGAGTTGATCGAGGGGAGAATGGATTTTAAACTTCTTCCGAATGCCGGAGAAATCGGTCGCTTCTGGGGAATCTGGGATATATCGAGCGCCCTGAAACGCGATCCTTAGAGAGCCATAACCAACCCCACAAGTTAAGAAGGTTTTTGGAATAAGAAGGATCAAAAACGCACATTTTTCAAGTGTTCCGACAAGAATGGAGCTTTTTACTTGCAAAAAGTATGATTTTCTGATAGAGAAAAGCCTCCCGAGCCTTTCCACCAATTTCGCGACCCGTAGAGAGCGAAATAGAGTTTATTCGCCCCACCACCCAAAATTAGGGGAAACTCAATGCAACGCTCTCTAAGGATCGCGTTGCAGGCGTAAGTTTCACAGAAGATTTGTCGTAATTCCGACAGATTTATCTTGAGATCCAAGTACTTGCGGGGTTGGTTATGATAGGAAGCGTAGGCTCGCAACGAAGTTGCGAAATTCGCATTTG
>NZ_ANIK01000062.1:17500-44083 GCF_000347175.1 Leptospira alstonii serovar Sichuan str. 79601 | reverse complement strand
GACTTCTGATTTTTTAGGACGGAAACCAGTCTCTGTAATCCAATGCGTGAAAATACGCAGCGGGTTGGCAGCGTAGTTTTCGTGTTACCAGGTTGTTTATTAGGTCGAGTTGGAGTATGTAACTGTAATACCTGTGAAATGTGGGAACTCCCTCATTCATCGTGTAAAGAATAGAATCCCCGACTTCGAGGTCCTCCAACCACAGGAGATAATTGAAAAGATAACAGCGAGACACGCCATGAGCCTGTGCGAGCGTTCCAAAGAGGGTCCAACTCCCGGTGTTAACTCTAACGTTCACTCGTTTCATCTTCAATTTTCCGGGACTGGTCTGATACAAGGTTCTGCCCGCTTTTTTTCCCAGACGTTTTGTGGCCGAAAGATATTTTCCATATGTTCTCAAAAGTTCCGGAATTCTCCTGGGAAGTAATTTCACATCTTTCTCGGAGAAACGAATCCAAGTATCTTCCGGAATCAAAAGAGTAACCGTTTCGGAACGATTCTCCCCAAGAGTCGAACTGATTTTACAATCGGAGTTAATTAACAAAGTGCCCATACCAAATACGGTTCTGGGAACGGGTTCAGGCGGATCGATTCGGGTAGAAAAAAGAAAACTTTTCTTAAAAAAATAACGTAACTCGGGTACGACGTAAAGGGAATCGGAAAGATTTTTGTTTTTAGAATTCTAATTTTTTCAGAACGGAACAAAGCCGGGAGATTACAAAAGGTCAATGTCTGACAGGCAAGGTCACCCTGACATCTGATTCCTAACCACTGACTCCTAGTACGCTCCAGCAAATTTCGCTTCAACATTCGTCTAAACTTACTCCACCAAATCACGTTAATTTATAAGAAAACTTTTTATCTGGATTTAAGAACCTATGAATCTAAAAAGAACGCTTCTTTTACTTATCAAATAAAACAGAATTTCACTTTTAAAAGAAGATTTCTATCTGTAACTACGGATTATTTTTCTTAAAAACAGAATTTTATCTAATATAATGGATTTTTTAATTGACGATGCAGAATAAAAACCATTCTCTGGTAAAAATTTCTAAACGGAGGATTTAGATGAAACACACTCGTATCCAATTAGCGGCAGGAATTCTTTTCCTCTGTGTTATTCCTTTGAGTTTATTCTCTCAAAGCGCTAAAAAAGAAAAGCCTGATCCCGTTCTCAATCTGGACCCGCCTTCTAACGTAAAATACGAAGAGCAGCCGAACGACGAAAAAGGGATTCCGGAGATCCAACAGGAACTCGCCAAGGAAGAGCCTTATAAAAGTCCGTATAAAGGAAAACTTCCCGGCGAATTTATGAAGTCCATGCTTCTTTCCCCGGAACACCAAGACGCGGTGAGAAAAACGGATCGTCTCTGGTTCGGAGATATCTTTCGCACGGGTTTCCAAATTCGTCCGCGTTTTGACTATAGCCACAACGCCGATTTTGATAAGCGAACTCAGGATGATAGAAACTATGCGACTCAAAACTCTCAGGTTTTCTTCGTCATCGATCCGAATCCCTACGTCGCCGCAAAGGTTACGATCCAAGACGTTCGCGTTTTCGGAGGCGAACAATCCCGCAAAGACGGACAACTCGGTTATCTCGGTCTTTCCAACTCGGCCGGCACGGAACTGAGCGCCGCGCCCACCGCTACAAATTCCGTAAGTATTAAGAACAATACGGACCTAAGAGAAGGTTTTATCCAATTGAAAAACTTCGCGGACGGTTTCGAAATTTTTCTCGGAAGACAGATCTTCGGTTTCGGTGATAACCGATACGTCGGCGGAAGAAACGACGGTCAGACTGGAAACTCCTTCGACGGAGCCCGGGTAAAATACAACTCGAAGTATTTCAACTCGGAAGCGTTCACTTCAGTCATCGCGGAAGACTCAAACGCAGGAAGCGGAAACAATACGGCGAACGGTGTCAAACGCGGAACGGTCAACGATACTTATCTTTCGGGCTTATACAACACGGTGAAGTTCGAGGACTTCCTCGTGGATCTTTATTACTTCAACATAGACAAAAAATGGGAACAAGGCCCGAACCCTAGTACGAGTATGGATAGAACCAGACAAAGAGACGACTTGAACACCGTCGGATTTCGTTTAAGTAATAGAACGGATAACAACCGTTTGCCGAAGACAAAAGCCTGGGACTGGACCTTGGAAGCCTCTTGGCAGTACGGTTTCAACGGTCAAAGGATCAACGCCGGTTGGGATACTTTCAAACAAACGGTGGACGGAAATCCGAAGTCCCAAAGGATTCATACTCAAAACGTAGAATACGACTCCAAGTTTTTCATCGCTCAGACGGGTTATACTTTCTTCGATCGATTTCGAATCGGAATTCAGTATTCCATCGGTTCGGGAGATCCCAATCGAACCGACAACAAAGTCGCAACCTACGACGCTTCCTTTGCGACAAGATCGGGAGGTTTCCCTTACTTCGATTCGGGAAACGGAATCGTAAACGCGACTTTCTGGTCGAACACAAGAACCAAATCCGTTCACCTGATGTATAACTCCGCAAACTATGGTAGATTTATCTTCGTCGCTTACGACATTCAAAAAGCTTCCGTAAACGACGCGTGGTATTCTTCCGGCGGAACCGCGAACACGGGACTTACCACGGAGAACACGACCGGTTCCGCTTTCGGCGGTTACAAACTGGGAGAAAGAGGAGGCAAACGTCTTTTTTACGAGTTCGACGTGATCTACCAATATTATCTTAAAGACTACGTTTCGATCTGGACCGGAGGTTCTTATTTACTCGCAGGAGATTCGGTCAGAAACGCAAGAGTCAATCCTTGGGCCCCGAACGTTAACGACAGATACACACTGGATCACAAATCCTACAGTTTCTTTCTGTTCGTTCAGTTTGCAATGTAATTCAAAATTTAAAAGTTAGGAACCGACATGAAAACAAAATTTTTTAAAATAACCGCGATCGCACTTTTTATGACGATCGTAAACATCGGGCTTTTCGCAAAAGACGCGACCCTTCTCAACGTATCGTACGATCCTACGAGGGAATTATACGCCGAGTATAACAAACTTTTTGCAAGTTATTGGAAATCCAAAACGGGAGACGACGTGAGAGTCAATCAATCCCACGGTGGAAGCGGCAAACAGGCAAGATCCGTAATCGACGGGTTGGAAGCCGACATCGTCACGCTTGCCCTGGCCTACGATATAGACATCATCGCTTCCAAGGGACTGATTTCCAGGGATTGGCTGAAAAGTCTACCGAACAACAGCACTCCCTACACTTCTACGATCGTGTTCGTGGTAAGAAAGGGAAATCCGAAAAACATCAAAGACTGGGACGACCTCGTCAGATCCAAGGTAAACGTAATCACTCCGAATCCGAAAACGAGCGGAGGGGCGCGCTGGAACTATCTCGCGGCCTGGGCTTTCGCTCAAAAAAAATTCAACAACGATACGAATAAGGTTCAGGACTTTATAAAAACATTATATAAGAACGTTCCCGTACTCGACTCGGGAGCCAGAGGCTCGAGCAACACATTCGCTCAAAACGGAATCGGAGACGTGCTGATCGCTTGGGAAAACGAATCCTTTCTCATCCTAGAAGAATTCGGCAAGGATAAATACGAAGTCGTAATTCCATCCCTGAGTATTCTCGCGGAACCGCCGGTTGCGATCGTGGAAAAAAACGCCGTGAAACACGGCACTCTGGAAACGGCAAAGGCGTATCTCAAGTCACTCTATTCCGAGGCGGCGCAAGAGATCATCGCAAAACACGGATATCGCCCGAGGAGTCAAACCGTTCTAAAAAAACACGAATCTAAATTTCCAAAGCTGGATTTGATCACAGTGGATGAACATTTCGGCGGATGGCATAAGGCTCAGAAAGATCATTTTGCAGACGGAGCTTCCTTCGACCAACTCTATGTGAAATAAAACCGAACATTGGCAACATCGCTTTTTACGAAAGCGATGATTTTTCAACTTTGTTGAAAGCCAAAGCCTAGGGCTCCGCGGCTTTGGCTTTCTCGTTTCTATTGGCGCTCGACTGGCTCGAAAAAGGCGAGGTTCTCCGGGCCTTCATGAATTACGATTCTATCCACCTTTCCTCCGGCCGAATGTACATTCTCTTTGAGATAGTGATAAAACCAACGAGCAATGTTTTCGGAAGTCGGATTGATCTTTTTAAATTCTTCCAGATCGTTAATCAGAATGTGATCCAACTTCCCTACGAGTTCCTTAAGTTTTTGTTTGGAAGTAAGAAAATCAAAACTGATTCCGTCTTGACCGATATTTTTTTTTCCGGAAAGATACAATTCGACTTTCCAAGAATGCCCGTGAATGGGTTCGTCCGAACCGTCCGGGAAATATTTGTAGAGGAAATGCGAAGATTCGAAACGTTCCTCGATTCGAATATAAAATCTTCCTGATTCTTCAAAAAACATAGCTCTTGACTTTCTTTCCCATGTCTATATATTGGAAACGTTTGCAAAAACGAAATTTTACGTAACGGTTATTTCAAGGATAGGAGATTTTCAATGACAGAAGCGGTCAAGCCAAGATTTTATAAGGAAATGACGGTAGGTGAGGCAATGGCCGTTCACCCCGAAGCAGGGCTTGTTTTTTCGAGTTACCATTTAGGCGGTTGTTCCCATTGTTCTATCAACGAGCTCGAAACGATCGAGCAAGTTTGTATGGGTTACGGCGTGGAAGTGGACGTTCTGATTGAAAGTCTGAACAATCTTCTCGAAGATTCGGAAGACTAAACAATTTCTCCGGGGAATTTTCCCCGGAATTAAAGTTTATTTTTTTCGTAAAATCTTGAGGGGAATCTTTTTTTAGGATTTATTCCCCCAATTTTTTCATTTGATTTTAGGAAGGATATAGATTATCGATCTTAAAATCTTTGGTTTTCTCCGAGCTGTCGATTCACTTTTTCTAAATTAAAAAAATTGAATTCGATGTTGAACCGATAAACCAGACATTACCACGTTCAAATCCCGATGGGATTCCTCAAAACAACGAATCTCGAAAGGAAGTCAGTCGTTTTAATTTTTAAGAGCGATTCAAATTCGTAATGTCGAACGCGTGTGAAACCTGATTTCTTCCGTTTAATTTCGAATGATAAAGCGCCTGATCGGCTTCTTTGATCAGTTGTGCGGAAAAATTAGAACTTTCAATCGGCGTATTTTTATCAAAACGAACGGTAGTCGCTCCCACGCTGATCGTAATTTGTTTGTTTTTCCACGCGTATTCCCGCACGGTTAAAACCAAAGTTTCGGCCATTTCGACGGCTTCTTTTTTAGAAGTATCCGGCAGTATTACGATGAATTCCTCGCCGCCGTAACGCGCCGATACGTCGTCTTTTCGAAAGATTTTAGTCAAAATAGAAGCCAAATCGACTAACACCAGATCACCGGCCGGATGTCCGTATTGATCGTTGTAGGCCTTAAAGTGATCCACGTCGATCATCAGTAAGGACAAAAAAGATTCCCGAGAGTTCAAATGCTCGATCCAATACTTCAGTTCTTTGTTAAACGACCTTCTGTTTTTTAGCTTTGTCAGTGGATCCGTAGAAGCCTGTTCGAATAATCGATCGTTCGCTTCCTTAAGCTCCGAAGCGAGCTGACTGATTTTTCGGTTCGATTCCACAAGCCCGGTGATGTCTCTTCCGGTCGAATAGATCAAACCAGTTTCGATATCCGGGTACGCAGTCCAAGAAAAATGTTTATAACTTCCATCAGCGCACTGAATCCGATGTTGAACCGATAAATTCGGCGTTCCCGCATTCAATTCTTCGAATTCTTTTAGGAACAATCCCATATCGTCCGGATGTACCAAATGAAAAGGATTGAGTCCCACCACTTTTTCGTTTTTCCATCCGAGGAGCCGTTCAAATGCGGAATTTACCGATACTACGATTCCGTCCGCCATCCTTTGAATCGCAAACAAATCCAAAGAATAGTTATAAAATTTTTCAAGATTGTATTCTTTTTCTTCCATGCGTATTTTCCTTTCAAAGTCGGATGAGAATCCCGTTTCCTTCCAACCTTTCCGAACCGGATATGGGCTTTCTTTTTTCTCAAAATAACTAGTCCCAAGCGGAAGTCGTTTTAATTTTTTAGGAGTCGTTCAAATTCGCAAATCTATATCGGATCCTATTGGAAGTTTCGCGAAACATAAACGTCTTAATTTTTCTCCGCCCGGAAACGGGTTTTGCAAATTATAACTTTTCTGGAAAAAGCGCTTCCAAACGACTTTCGCTTTTGTTTCATAGACCCATGCAAAATCCGATTTCGAAATACGATCGCTTCCGCTTCATTTTCTTAATCCTAATATTCGTCTCGTTTTTCTCAGTGGAATCCGTTCAAATAGAAGTGTTTATTCCTTTATGCGACGGATCACAACTCGCCTGTGGAAAAGGAAAAGCGGGAGATCCTCGTTCTTTGGATGGAAATCTCTATTGGGGAGCGGCTTTTGGAGCGGAATCTTTTTTTAAAAGAACCTCGGGTTTTCAAGTCGTGAATCGTCAAGAAGGCGATCCCGGTTCTCCGATTTTAAGAAATCTTTGGTTGGAACGGATTCCGAAAAAAGGAGAACGAAAAGTTTCCATTTTACTCCGCGCATACGCAGGAGACAAAATCGACGACGCGTTAGTCGACTTCTTAAACGCCACAACGGGAAAGTCCGATGCGGACCTTTTGGTTTGGGCCGGTCACGACCGATTGATGGATCGCCTTCCGCCCAAAATTCAATCCTTAAAAATTCCTTCGTCGAAATCCGTAGCGGTTTTGGCGTGTGAAAGTGAGAAATATTTCGGCCCTGTGATCCGTTCGATCGGCGCGAACCCGATCGCCTTAACCCGAACCTTTATGGCTCCGGAAGCGTATCTATTAGTAGCGTTAGCCGAAACGTCGGCCCGATCCGGCATTCGAGATAAGAAAGCGATTCGGTCGGCTTTGATCGACGCTTACGCAAAGTATCAGCGGATTTCCACACGAGCCTCCGGCACCGTTTTTTCAAAGTTGGACTAGAGCCGAATTTTAACTTCTTTCGAACTTCAACAAGCCCGACTTCAAGGAGAATTTTAATATGAGTATGTTTGCCGGAATTCCCGACAACGGAATTTCGAGCAAATTTTACCTGCAGTTTGCGATTCTTACTTAAGAATCGCGGGCGGGAATGTAATAGTATCGAACTCCCGCTTTACGAAAATAATTCCGAATTCGATTGTCTTCGTTTCGAACCTCCGAATTTTCCAACGGTTTCAGACCTTTTCGGAAAGTACCTTCGTTGATCTGCAATATTTCGCCTAACGTATCAAATCGATAGAATTCAAGACCGGATTGCCTTTTAAGAACCAGCAAATTCATAGTAAGAAAATTTTCGTTTCTGTATTCCTCTTCGGAAAGACCGTAGATAAAGGAACTCGGAAAAATTCTGTGAACGTCCCCTTTGTATTCGACCGTATTTTTTCTCCTATCCAAGTCCTTGAGAATGGTGTAAGAAGAACGATCGGTGATGAAATAAATCGTACCACAACGAAACGTTATATACTGTTTTCCTTTTTTATCCGTCGCCGCCGGAAGTACAATTCCGGATGAAATCATATCTCCAGGGGTATAATTGTTTTGTGCGATCTTTTCAAGACGATTGCGGAGGGACTCGTCCAAAAACTCCACCGAATCCGTTCGTTTCATCTTTCCAAGTTGGTGAAAGATTTTATCGAACTCGTTTTTTTCGTATCCCTTATTTTTTACGAACGTATCGAGCTGCTTTTTGAGACTTTTAAGCCGAATTTGAAAATAGGGCGAATCGTTTTTACCTGCGAGATTGAACATCTCTTCCCAAAGCGTTTCCAATTCGCGGATCTCGTCCTTTTGATCGAAGGTTCTTTTTTCCACCTCTTCCAAAATAGATTCGAATTTATGTTTTAGATCGAAGAAAAATCGGGAATCTTTTACGGAGTCCATACGAGTATTTTGATTATCGGACGATTTTGAGTTTTTTCGAGAGTTAGAAATTCGCGAAATCTTCGACGGAAATTTGGGCCTGTCTTAAAATACTTCGTAAGGTTCCGATCGCGATTTCTTTATGATTCGGAACAATCGCTGTCAATGATAACGGTCTAAGCGACACTCACTTCCGCCTGAAACTTTCTGATTTCGGGAAGAATCGTGGCGATCGGTGTTTCAAAATGTAGTTCCAGCGCTTCTCTCAAGTTGGCTAATGCCTCTTCCTGAGTTTCGCCTTGGCTTGCAATGTCCACCTCTAAACACTGCGCGACAAATAGACTGTCTTCTTGCCAAACACTTGCGGTAAAGAATCGTCTCATATCACTATAATAGAAACCGATTCGGTAAGCTTGTCCAATCTTTTTCGCTCTTACCTTCGATGCAACTCAAAGGGGCCTCGAGTGATTTACGAAGTAAATCGTATCGAGGGGTCAAGGCGTTAGTTCGCGTGTTTTCTACTCTTAATCGAAAGTATGATTCCCACCGCAGTCATGGACATAATCAAATGCGATCCTCCGTAACTCATAAACGAAAGCGGAATTCCGGTTACAGGCATAAGCCCGATCACGATCCCGATGTTGATCGCCATATGATAAAAAAGTAATGCTACAATTCCGGACGCGAGTAACGATCCGAATCGATCCTTACTTTCGTAACTGATCTGTAATCCTCTAAGCGGGATCGAAAATAAAAAGAACAACAAGAACACGGATCCTAAAAATCCGGTTTGTTCCGCCCAGGATGCAAAGATAAAATCGGTGCTAGATTCCGGAACGTGAGGAATTCTTCCTTCCGTCATCTCCGCGTTCATCAGCCCTTTTCCGAAAAATCTTCCCGATCCGACCGCGGGTTTGGACGCCCTGAGTTGATATCCGGCTCCTTGTTTGAATTCTTCCGGATTTAAAAACGCGGTCAATCGAACAACCTGATTTTCCCGGAACGGCACGGTTTTCATCACCACAACCGCCGAGATCAGACTGATTCCCAAGATCCCGAGAGGTATATAATATTGTCTTAATGTTCTACTTCCTCTCGCGATCCGAATTCCCACCATCACAAGACTCGCAATCAGAAAAAACGCTCCGAAAGTTAAGAGTATCTTTTGATTGGAAAGGATCTTAAATAAAAATCCGCCCTCCACTTCCACGACCTGATCCACAACTTCCTGCAACGCGTTTAACGTCTTGGGGGTTAGGTTGGCTGCTTTTAGATCCTTTCCGTCGAGTGCGAGCCAGATTTTTCCGCCTAACCGATTGACAACGGTCAATAGATCCGTCTTTCCGGTTCTTTGTAAGAAGTCGGCGATGTCGTTTATCAAAGTCAGTCTGGAATACTCGACGAACATGGGAACCATAAGAGTGATTCCTCCGAACGCCAATAAGGATCCGATATGAAGGATGTCCGCTCCTCCGAGAAAAAGCATCGTGAATAATATCGGAAGAAAAGAAACCGCGGTTCCGAAGTCAGGCTGCAATAGAATGAACACCATTGGAATCAGCACGATCACGAACGGAATCGCGAGCACGACGATATTCCTCAGATCCTTTTCCTTCAATACCATGAACTGTCCCAATAAAATCACCGTAGATAACTTTGCAAACTCCGAAGCCTGAATCCCGACGGGTCCGATCTTGAGCCAGGAACGCGCGCCTCTTCCGGATGGAAGATATCCTATCCCCGGTATCAAAGTGATCATCAGTAAAAAAACGGTGAACACATAGATCACGAGCGCATAAGCGCCTAACAACTGATAGTTGATTCTCGACACGAAATAAAGGATCGCAAGTCCTATGACGAAGTAAAAAAGTTGACGATACCATTTTCCGGGTCCGTCCTCGAAATTGACTTCCTGACTGTAAAGAGTCGTCACGCTACAAAGTACGACGATTACGACCGAAATCACTAAAAAGTAATCGATCTTTTCTATGGACTTATCTGGCTTCAAGAGTTCCCTCCTGTTCCGTCGACGGTAAAGAAGGCGGCGTTACATCTTGCGATTTTTTGAATGTTCCCGGGGGAAACGCAGCGTGAAACATTTCTCTCGCGACGGGCGCCGCTCCGGCCGCTCCTCCGATTCCGTATTCCACGAATACTACGACTAACACCTGTTCGCTGGCTGGCGCGCTCGCGGGCGCGTATCCCACAAACCAAGCGTGGTTCGAGCCGGAAGCCCCTCTTCTTCTCGTTTGAGCCGTTCCCGTTTTCCCCGCGATTTCGGGCAAATACGGCTTGTTCAACACATACGCCGCCGTTCCGCTTTTGACTACGAGCTTCAATCCTTCCTTGATCGCTTCCACGGAAGACTGATTGATCGGAATATCCCTGAGTATTTGAGGAGCGGTTCTGTTGATGATGGAGTTATCCACCGGATCTCGTATCTCGCTGACTACGTACGGTTGATAGATCTGTCCCCGATTGAGAAGGCCCATGTAAAACAAAGCCATTCCCATCGGAGTCGACGAGATAAATCCCTGTCCGATGGATAGATTGATCGTATCCCCGTCGAACCATTTCGTTCCGTACGTACTTTTCTTCCAAGCCGAAGAAGGAACAAAACCGGTAATTTCTCCCGGAAGATCGACTTTGGACTGGCTTTCCAATCCGAAAAGTCTGGAATAATTTAAAATCGCGTCGGAGCCGAGTTTGTATCCGAGATTGTAAAAATATACGGAACAGGATTTCTGCAACGCGTGTGCGAGGTCGTTGGTTCCGTGTCCGCCTTTTTCCCAACAATTAAAAACCTGATCGGGAACTCCCGCAAACGTGGACTTGAGCACAAAACTTCCGTTGCAGGAAAACGTGGTTTCAGGCGTGTATCCGATCTTGTGTTGGCTTTCCAAAGCGGCAAGAGCGACTAACGTTTTATATGTGGACGCCGGGGGAAACTTGGATTGGATCGCAAGATTTAAAAATCCTCCGTTGTCTTTGACTCGATTGAAATGTACGGTTCGATCAGCCTTATTCTTTCCCGAAAGGATATTGGGATCGTAACTCGGATTGGAAGCCATCGCAAGAACTTCACCGGTTGCAACCTTGATTGCAATCGCAGTTCCCCTTGTTCCTTTCAGCGCTTTGTGTGCTGCGATCTGAATATCCTTATCGATCGTTAAAACGAGATTATTTCCGGGCGAGGAATGTTCCACGACCCGTTCCTCTTCGATGTTTCCTTCGGAACTTCTTTTTTGAATTCTAAATCCGTCCACACCTCTCAGTTCGGAATCGTATTCCAACTCAAGCCCGCTCTTTCCGAGGAATTGATACGACTTGATCTCGCCGGAAACAAGATCGCTCCGAGTCGGCTTTCCGATATAACCGGTCACGTGCGCGAGAGCCGGGCCCATCTTGTAGATTCTTCTAGGAGAAGGAAGCAGAATGATGTACTTGGATATATTATCGAATACTGATATTCTTTCCTGCTGTGCGGTGGTAATCCCTTCCAAAAGAACGATCGGTTTTTTTGCCTTCAGATTTCTGGAAAAACGGGGTTCGATCAGCTCGTCTTGGTAATAAGAAATCGGAATCGAAAGGGTTCTTGCAAATTCTTGAATAAACGCCTTTGTCGCACCGGGATCGTATTTGAACAAAGAAGTGTTTAAAACGGCGTCCAGGGAGGAATAGTTCGAAACCAAAGCCATCGAAGTTTCCGGAGTGAGGAAGTTTCGATCGAACATCTGACCTCGCGCCGCGGGCATGATCTCGCTTTTTCTTACAAACCGTTCGGCTTTGAGAGCGTTATCCGTTCCGTTGAAAATCTGCAGATTGAATAACTGAAAGATAAACGCGGCGAGTGTAAACACGACAAGCCCGGAAAAGGTGTACAAACGAAGACGAAAACTTTTTTCAAGTCGGTATTCCGACGCAGACTGCGCTCCGCCGAACAACTTACGCGTCCCCCATATGATCCAATTGATAGATCCAAGTCAGCGCATAAAAAAACGCGGGAGCAATGAGCGCGTTAAAAAACGAGGTAAAAAATAAGGAATAACTCATATTCTCATGAAAGAAAAGAGAGAATAGATAATACGTAGCGACTCTCGTAATAAAGGTGATCAGTAGGGAATAGATCGTGATCGAAAGATAATTTTCGTGATATGCGGAACGAGCAAATTTACCGACGAGATATCCGATCAGACAAAAGGTCAAGGAATGAAGTCCGATCTTATACGTGACCACGTTTGCCGCGGAAATTTCCCCTCCGAGTCCTGAGTCCGTCAAAAGGCCTCCGAAAAATCCGATCCAAAGCCCGTAGAGAGGGCCTCTTCTCAGTGCGAAAAAAAGCACGAGAAGAATCATAAAGTCCGGTTTAATCGCCGAACCGATCTCGAAAAAATTCGAGCCGTTCAAAAAATGTGCGATTAAAATTCCGATCGCGATTACGAGTTTTTCCAAGATCATTGCAAATCTTCCTCGTTCGGAGCGGTGGTCGGCTGACTCTTCGGCGCGTTCGTTTGCGACTGATTCCCGTTAGGCGGAAGAGGATTTTTCGTTTGATTTTCTTTCAAACGATCTTCTCCCGGAAAGTTGAGTTCTCCGAAATACGGATTTTCGATCGTGATGTTCTGTCCTTCCGGCCAGGTTTCCAACCACTTCTCCGGAAGTTTGAGAAGGATCGTCACACTCTCCAACATCTCAAATCGAACAAACGGTTTTAAGAATGCGCTTTTAAAACTTCCGTTTCGTTGTCCTTCTTCCGTGATGATTCCGACGGGAATTCCAGAAGGAAATACGCCGCCCCCTCCAGAAGTGTAAACCGGTTTGCCGATCTTACTCAAAGACTCCGTGTATTGAATCATCTCGCTCGGCCCCATTGGATATTCTCCGAAAACTCTAGGATCGATGATGATTCCGCTGTCGATATAATTCAAAAGCGCTTCGGTTCCTCTTCCGGAATTTCCGGAAAGATTAGCCCATAGATTGGTATCGGGCATCGATACTCCCATGTTGAAGTTCGAGTTGATGAGAGGTTGAACCACCGCGGAGCCCCCGGTCACCGCCACAACTTTTCCGACAAGGGCTTCGATGATCGCGCCCTTTTGATCCACGGCTCTTGCGGTCACGGGCATGTAGGGTTTAAGTCCCGCGTCGGAACCCTTGTCTATGATGATGGTTCTATAAATGGAATTCAGACGAACGGACAAAACTTCCGCCTTGAGGCTCGCATATTTTTGTCGGCTCTGAAACCGGAGCTCTTTTCGGAGAGAATCGTTTTCCCGATTTGATCTTTCCAAATCCTGCGGAAGAAGTTTGTAGTCTTCCATAACCGCAACACAAGAGTCCCTCTCTTTACGAACGGTTTCAAAAGATTCCAACTTATTGTAAGCGCCTTTGAAAAATCCGCCGAAAGAATCGATGGAACCGGATACTACGTCGCCCACTCTTTGAAAACTGGCGATTCCCCGTACGATTACGTTACTTCGAAAGGTTAAGGATAAAATGGAGAATAGAATGCAAAAAAGAAGAGAAAGAGTCTCCTTACTTCGGCTGAGTTGAAACCATAACATCGAATCTTCTTTTGCTCCCGAACTCGTCCGGACAAAACTCGTCCGGAACGTTAGTGCATTTCAACTCAGTTTCAGCGGATACCGGGTTTGATATATTTCAACTCGTCCAAATACTTTCCGGTTCCAAGAACCACACAAGTAAGAGGATTTTCCGCACGGAAAACGGGAACTCCCGTTTCCTTAGAAAGATACATTTCCAGTCCTCGAAGGAGACAACCGCCTCCCGTAAGTACGATTCCTCTTTCCACGATATCCGATGCCAGTTCGGGAGGAGTTCTTTCCAAAACCCGTTTGATTCCGTCTAAAATTTCGTCCGTCGGTTCTTTGAGGGCCTTTCTGATTTCGTTGGATTCCAACTCAAGCGTTCTAGGAAGTCCGGAAATCGCGTCCCGTCCTCGAACTTCCATCGTCTCCGCCTTCTTTTCAGGAAAAGCGTTTCCTATCGTTAGTTTGATATCTTCCGCGGTTCTTTCCCCGACTACCAAGTTGTATTGGTTTCTGAGATACTTGATGATCGCTTCGTCGAACTCGTCCCCTCCGGTTCGAATGGACTCTGCGATTACCATTCCACCGAGAGAAATCACCGCGATTTCGGTCGTTCCGCCGCCGATGTCCACGATCATATTTCCCGCCGGTTCGTTGATCGGGATATTGGCTCCGATCGCCGCGGCCAACGCTTCTTCGATGAGGAAAATTTCTCTGGCTCCCGCTTGTTCTGCGGATTCGCGAACGGCGCGTCTTTCCACCTCGGTGATTCCGGAAGGAACTCCGATCACGATTCTAGGTTTTACGAAAGTGGTGCGGTTATGCACCTTGGCGATAAAATAACGAATCATTTTTTCTACGGTTTCAAAGTCGGCGATTACGCCGTCTTTCATCGGACGGATCGCAACGATTTCACCCGGGGTCCTACCCAACATCCGTTTTGCTTCCTGCCCAACGGCGAGAACCTTACCGGTGGCCGCGTGAACCGCGACAACGGAAGGTTCGGATAGAACGATCCCCTGTCCTTTCACATGCACCAGTGTATTTGCCGTCCCCAGATCGATTCCCATATCATTGGAAAACAGGGCATAGAGATTATCAAAGATCATTTCATGTACCTTTCAACCGCGGAGGTTTTTTATCTTTATTATCTGCTTAAAGCGGAAAATTCTTCAGAACTTTCTTCATTGGACAGGTTTCAATAATTTCAATGCTAAGGTTCCCGGCAACCTCAAAACAAAAAAATCAGAAAACAAATTAAGCTGGATCGTTTTTAGCGGAAGAGCATTCTGTTCAACCATGGTTCAGGAAAAACCTCTCGCTGCCATCGACCTCGGCACCAATTCATTCCACATGATCATCGTTCGGGTTAGAACCAACGGAACTTTTGAAGCCGTCGCTCGTGAAAAAGAATCGGTTCGCTTAGGTAACAAATTACAAGAAAGCGGTCCGATTGATCCCGACTCGTTTCGAAGGGGAATCGATTGTCTCAAACGATTCAAAATTCTCGCGGAAAACGCAGGCGCCGAAATCAGGGCCGTTGCCACAAGCGCGTTACGAGAGGCTTTCAACCAGGAAGAATTTTTAGAAGCCGCTTACGAAGAAGCCGGTATATCCATCGATGTAGTCAGCGGTTATGAAGAAGCCCGTTTGATCTATTTCGGTATCCTTCAGGGAATCCCTGTTTTCGATCGAAAGATCCTCATGATCGACATTGGAGGAGGAAGTACGGAGATACTCGTAGGCCACAGAGGAAACATTCTATTCTCCAAAAGTTTTAAGCTGGGAGCGATCCGACTCACCGAAAAATTCTTTAAGGAAGAAACTCTTTCCAACTCGGACATTCGAAAGTGCAGACTCTACATCGAAGAAATGCTCCTTCCCTTTCGAAAGATTCTCCGAGATTTAAAACCGGATTTGGTGGTGGGTTCGTCCGGAACCATCCAAGCCATTGCCGGAATGATTCTCGCTTCGAAAGGTGAGACCGAAGAGGTGCCTTTGAATCACTTCTCCTTTATCACTTCCGAATTCAAAAAAATTCGAAACCTGATTTTGGAAGCGGACACTTTCAAAAAAAGAGCCAAGATACCGGGACTCGATAGCAAACGAGCCGACATCATCGTCGGAGGAACTCTCATCTTGGAGGAGATTTTCGACCTCGCAAACGTTCCCGCTTTGACAGTTTCCGAGTTCGCTCTCCGGGAAGGAATCGTATACGACACCATTCGTAAATGGGAACATTTCGAAAACACGGAACATTCCAAACACTTGGACGATATCCGACAAACCGGCGTGCATAACTTTATGAGGGCTTTTTCCAGGGACGAAGAGTATTCCAAACACGTCGCGAACCTGAGCCTTCAGATTTTCGATCAATTGAGAAGTCTGCATAAACTCGGACAAGAACAAAGAGAACTTTTGGAAGCGGCTTCCCTTTTACACGAGATCGGTCAATCCATCTCTCATTCCGCGTTTCACAAACACAGTTATTATATGATCCGAAATTCTGAGATGCTTTTGGGTTTTACCTTTTTGGAAATCGAAATCATCGCGTTAACCGCTCGTTATCACAGAAAGAATACTCCCCGCACGAAACATAGAGAATACACAAGGCTCTCTGAAAAAAACCAAACACTCGTCAGTGTGCTTTCCGCAATTTTAAGAATCAGCTCTGCGTTAAACCGAAATCGAGGCGGCCTGGTTCCTTCCGTGACTTGCAAAATCGAAAAGAATCAAATCCGTTTCGTTTTAAAAGCGAGCAAAGGTTACGATCCTTCTCTGGAAATTTGGGCTGCGGAAGAACAAAAATCGGCGCTTGAAGAAACATTCGGTTACTCGGTGGAGTTTGTTGCGGGAAGTAGTTGAAATAGATTCTGTTTTTCTAAATTAAGAAAAGTGAAAGAATGATCGAATCAAAATTTAGGAACATCCGACATCTTAAAGCGAGATCGAAGCTTTTCACTCAATCACCAAAAGGAAATCAATGTGACAATCGACAAAAGTGGAGAATGGTGGATCGGAAATAATCCCCAAGACATTCAAGAATATCTTGTTTCATTTTCGGAAGATGAATACCCGATTACGGATTTTCGTCTTTGCAAATGCAAATGCGGTTCTGAAGTGTTTCAACTCGAAGCCGACGACACGGAAGGCGCTGCGCGTCGTCAATGTGTTTCTTGCGGAATCGATCAATTCATCTGTGACTGCAAAGAACACTGGGAAGACACCGACCCTGAAACCTTGCACTGTGTCGAATGCAATTCTATACAGACAAACGTAGGAGTTGGTTTTGCGCGGTATCAAGATAAATCGGATGGAATCCAATGGATCTATGTCGGATGTCGTTGCACAAACTGTGGAATACTCGGATGTTTTACAAGTTGGAAAGTAGGTTACGAACCGTCTCTCCATCTTATAGATGAAGTATGATGCAAAAAATCCTCATTTTCTTTCGAATGGTTTTTCACAATCCATCTTACGCGCGTTCGTTGGACGAAGTGAGAGAGAAGTTGAACAGAATCCGATACGACAAGGGGATTATCCTCCCAAAAGCTTGGATCAAAAATACGAAAAAGTCGCAACTATAGAATCTCAATCCCCGGATATCGAGAACGACGAGAAAAAAGTCAGGGATCTGATCAATTCCACGGGCTCCATCGTTCAGTATGAAAACAGCTCCGGATTAAAACAAAGAAAAAACCGCGTTATCAAACTCGCGGTCGATGTTCCTCCGGAAAAATTCGACGAACTGGTAAACGAATTCAAACAAATCGGAAAAAACGTTGCTTCTAACGATCGATAAAAAAGACATTTTACCGTGGCACGAACGATTGTTCCGACAAGGAACGGCTCTAAAAAAGGATTGATTTTTTAGACAAACATCTGTGTGAATTTTCGTTTTTCAAAAATCGACGATCGTGTAAAACGGAACGGTTCTTTACAAATCGAATCTAAGAGGGTTTCAATGAACGTAAGTGAAGTCATGAAAGAATTGGAAAAGATGGGAACCCCGTCCGTGAAAAAGATCTTCATCAATCACGGAGCGAAGGAGCCGCTTTTCGGCGTTAAAGTCGGCGATCTCAAAAAGATACAAAAAAAAGTTAAAAAAGACAATTCACTTTCATTAGAACTTTATAAAACGGGAAACGCAGACGCGATGTATCTCGCGGGACTGATCGCGGACGAAAAGCGAATTCAAAAAAAAGACCTGCAGTTTTGGGTAAAAAATTCCGGTTCTCCGATGATCAGCGAATGTACCGTCGCTTGGGTCGCCGCTGAAAGTAAATACGGTTGGGAACTCGCAAGAGAATGGATTTCATCCGAGAAAGAAAGTATTGCTTCTTCCGGTTGGAGTACGTTTTCCAGTTTGTTATCGATCGTTCCGAACGATCAAATCGATTCGAAAGAAATTTCCAAAAACCTAGAACGGATCGAATCTAAAATTCACAAATCGCAGAACCGAGTGAAATACTGCATGAACGGTTTTGTAATTGCGGTGGGAGGTTTTTGTCCTTCACTTTTCCAAGAAGCTCTGGAAACCGCAAAAAAGATCGGTAAGGTGGAAGTGATGACGGGCAAAACGGCGTGCAAGGTTCCTGACGCCGTCGAGTACATTTTAAAAATGCAGAAGATGGGAAAAATCGGAAATAAAAAAAAGACGGCTCGTTGTTAAGCGAAGAACCGTTTCTTATGATCCCTATATAATAAAATGTTGAAAAACTAATTTTCAATCTGTTTCCGTTTCATTGAAAGGGAGGATTTCAATCTATTGTCAATGACCCGAACAACCGATATCGCCAAAGGAAAGACATTCAATTTTCATGAAACGAATTTGGAAATTCAATCGTGTTCCTCGTGATTGAAAAGGAAAACCTTCCTACGCCGAAAAAACAGATTCTCTTTAAAGACGAAGGACAACAGATTGCTGTTTCAATACTGATCGTTCGACGTTTCACCTAACGATGATTCGGCTCTAAATTAAGATTCGAAATCTTTTCCGCCAAAATCGGAACCAACTTCCGCATCCCGCAAGTATTCAAGTGAGTGTAATCTCCGAAATCTCTCGGTTCAAACTTAGCCCTTCCGACCTTCCAATAAGGAATTCCCTCTTCCGTAAGAATCGATTCCCATGGAGGCATCTGCGGAAGCGAAGAAGTTTTTTCGTCGAAATCGGGACGAAACGGTAAAGAAACGGCCAAAACATGAACATTATGCGTCTTTAAATAAGAAAGAAACTCCCTCCAAGTTTTCAATGCAGACTTTCTCGTTTTTCGCAGAGCGAGTTCCGCGTTCGGAGGAAGGGGAATCGGCTTTTCGTTCGGGATACAAACCCCGTCGTATGGAGTTTGCCTTCCCCAATCCAAGTATCCCTTGTTTTTTGAATATTCCATTTCCAGAAATCGATTTCGATCGAGATTGGATTTCCATTTTTCGACCGGATTTCCGGAAAGGAGTTTTTCCAGATTTTTTTCCGAATAACCGAACTCGTCCCCCTCGCCCACGATTTTCAGAGTTGCGGAAGCGGAAGCATTCAGACGTAGAAAGGGAAAAATTCTTCCGAAAAGATAAAAAAGAGCCGAAGAAAAATTTCTTAAGTAGAAATCTCCAAAAAGAGTTTTCGTAAATATTTCAGGATGAAACGAATCGTAGTTTAACACGAGACTTCGATGCGCGCTCGCCACGTCCATATCCGCTATCGAAAAGATCGAACCGTTTACGATCACCAAAGAGGGTTTGGTTCCGATATTTCGTTCGTATTCCTTCCACCTTAGAAACATACCCTCCGGTTGTTCGGAAGGTCTCGGCAAAAACCAAATCGGACGACCGATTTTCATTTCCAATTCTTTAGGATAAATTCCGGAAAGGATCTGACTATCTCCGAGAAAAACAATCGGTCCGGGTTTTCGAAATTTCGAGTCCTTCGATTCCGTATAAAGGGAAAAATCCAGTCGAGACAATCGATCATAGAGGAAGGAATTCTTTTCTTGAAAGTATAGTAGGACCGGAAATAGAACGAATTGAAACGTTATGCTAAATAGAAAACAAACGATCACTCCTAAAACTTTCCTTCTTACAGAATTCAAATGAAACCCAAACATAACGTTATTTTTTTAAAACTCCTTAACTTTCTATCGAACCGGTCCGCAACACGATCGTAGAGAGCGTTGCACCTGAGTTTCCCCCGTGTTTGGGTGGGCAACTCAATGAATTTCTATTTCGCTTCCTGTCGAATGATCCATAGAGAATGAGACACCTATTTCAATTGATCGCTCTCTATATTCAGTGAAACACTCTCTACGGATCGCGTTTCAGGTCGCGAAAGGTTTAACTCTATTTCGCTTCCTATGGGTCGCGAAATAGGAAGCGGGAAGACCCCGGTGGTTGTTCTTTATCAGAAAATCATACTTTTTGCAAGTAAAAAGCCTCATTCTTGTCGAAACACTTGCGTTTTATTTGTAAAGTCCTAAGACCTAACCGTTCGCCACTTGAAACGTACGTTTTTGATTCTTCTTATTCCAAAATCCTTCTCAACTTGTGGGTAACGTTATGGTAAAACTCCGATCTCGTCCGTGCCGTTATGAATAAATCGGAAAAATTTTAACCCTGACATCCGAACTCTATCCACTGACTTCTAATATTCGCGTTTTTAACAACTTAACGACCACAATTGTAATTTCTTTTAAGATTTCGGACAAATTCTAAAACTGAAAGTAAAAAAATTCTTTCTTTTCAAAAACGCCGAAAAGACAAAATAAAATCCAAATTCCAAAAGAAAACGAAATCCAACGCGATTGTCTTAAAACGATCTTCTCTAAAAACGTATCAGTTCCCCCCGAAAGAATCATCCAAGTTTCCACTACAATCAACGGCAATAAAAGAAAAAACAACTTTGCTGCGAACACAGGATTCCAATAAACTCCGCCGACCGCGTTCAATATCAGAGCCAAAAGTTCTCCGGGAGAACGCACTTGAAATAAAAGTAATCCCAGAGAGAACATCCAGAAAGTCAAAAAAAATCCCATTAGTTTTATAAAATATTTGAATATTCGAATATTTCCTGGGACTAATGTCAAAACGTATTTTTGGATCAGATTATAGACGACCACTTGTAGTCCGCAGTAAAATCCCCAAACCAAATATCCGTACGTCGCGCCGTGCCAAAGTCCTCCCAAAATCCAAACGATCATCAGATTCAAATTTTGGCGGAACAAAGAAACCCTGTTTCCTCCCAGAGGAATGTAAAGATAGTCCCTAAGCCAGGTCGAAAGCGAAATATGCCATCGTTTCCAAAACTCGGAAGGACTGGATGAGATAAACGGAAAATTAAAATTCAAAGTTAGACGAAACCCCAACATCTTCGCGAGTCCCCGAGCGGCGTCCGTATATCCGCTAAAGTCCGCGTACACCTGAAATGCAAAACCGAACGCGATCCAAAAAACCATACCGGCCGGAAGTTGTATCCCCGGCTCCATCGCCTTTCCGGTAAACAACAAAAGATGATCCCCGATAAATACCTTTTTAAAAATTCCCCAAAAGAATAAAGTCGCTCCGGAAATAAATCCGTTCTCGGTAACGCCGCGTTGGGTTTCGATCTGAGGCAAAAGAGAATCCGGTCTTTCGATCGGACCGGCCAGCAACAACGGAAAAAAAAGATCGTAGACTCCGAAACGGATAAAATTCGAACAAGGTTGTATTTTTCCGGAACGGATATCCGAAAGATAACTGATATTATGAAACGTATAAAACGAAATTCCTACGGGTAAAAGAATTTCGGGAACGGGAAGAATCGAATACGGAAACAAAATCCCCAGAGTATCGTTCCAAACACTTAATAAAAACAGAATATACTTAAAGAAGATGAGAATACCGAGATTCAAAACGATCAAAAAAGCGAAAATCCTTTTTTGACGACTCGGGCTCGATGTTCGACCGAGCCGAATCCCTCCCGCAAAATTGAACGCGATGCAAAAAAGCAAAAGCAAAACCATCGTCGGTTTCCAAAAGCCGTAAAAAAACAAACCGCCGAAAAACAAAAGACGGTTCTGGCCGGCAAGTCCGAGACGGAAATAGATCAGACAAAATCCGATAAAAAAAAGAAGAAAGTTCAGAGAATTGAATAACATTCACCGACGATTTAGGATTCTTCGAGAAGTTCGAGAATTCTTTCCTTCTCTTTCGTATCCGCCGGATAACAAAGAGTATGTTGAATGACGGAGGTTTGAAAATCCTTCGACTTACGATCCGTCTCGGTGAGACGATTTTTAATTTTCCGAATGAGAACTTGAGTTTCTTCCCTATCCTTTCCATCCAGAATAACCGCGTATTTTCCCTGGCCGATTCGATAGTGAAAATCGGCTTCGGATAAATTTTCCTGAATCGCCTTTCTCAACTCGTCGCTATAGGACGCAAAAAATCCGGAGCCCTTCAGTTTTACCATTCTAGATATATTCTGAATTTTGAATATAGTTAAACTGAAACAACTTCCAAGTCTTGCCGATTTGAGAATCATATCCTCGATCCTTTCCTCGACCGGACTGAACGGATCCTTAAACACGGAGTCCCGTTCCTGAACGAGTAATAAGTTGGAAAAGACGGGAGCAAGCACTTCCGAGATTCCCACCGCCGTCTCTCGGTCCGAATCCGTCCAAGGGACTTCCGTTTCGTGAACGATCCACATTCCCACAAGCCAATGAAGATTGATAAAAGGAATGATGATAAAATCGGACATGAGCCCGAGTTCATCGTTCGATAATTTTTGTACAAGTTCCGAATGTTTTCTAAAATTTTCGATTCGAAATACTCCCGGAATGTTCGAGACAATTCCGACGATCGAACTTTCCAAAGGCAGTTTAAAACTTCCCACGTGTTCCGGAGTGAGCAGATTGGAAGCGAACACACGGAATTCGTTTTTGGTTTGTCCGTCCAAAATCATAAACGTAGCGCGGCGAATTTTTAACTCTTCCCGAAACGCGGAGAACAATTTATCGTAAGCCTCATCCATACTACGGACGGAAGCAAAATCCCTCGCAAGCGAAATGATCAGTTCGTTGGTTCGAACCGCTTCTTTTAGATTCTGATTTTCCTGATGAAGCAATTCGGTATCGTAAATTCTCTTATATACGGAGCCCGCAATTTCTCCGATAATCTTTAGGAATTCAAGATCTTCGATCGTGTAATCCTCTCCGCTGATCGTTTTACTGAGGAAGATGATTCCGAAAAATTCGTCCATAGTCCGAATCGGAACGAGAAGTTCGGCTTCGGATTGTTTGATGATCTCCCGTTCCTTGGCGGGAAGCGCGGGTTTTAAAAGTTCTTTCGCATAAAGAACGGAACCTGCGTTATGCACCGCGTGATAGATTTCCTCTTCCGAAGAGATAGTCCATTCCTGATTGAAGTTCTCTCCTTGATAGTCTTCCAATCGGAAAAAATCCCGACTTCCGTTTTTGGAGGAAAAGATGCCGATCGATTCGGAACCGATCTGACCCATGATGGAGAATAAAAGATTTTCGAAAAAGTTCGCAAAGTCGGTCGAAACTCCGATCTCCTTGCTGATCTCGAAAACGGAAATGTAATTCTCCAATTTTTTTCGGGAGGCGATCTGCAGATCGATGGGAGACGTCGTGAAATTGGAATCGTCGTCGAATAAGAATTCCGCCTTTTCGGAAGCGGAAACGTTCGGATCTTTTTTGGGAGGAGTTCTATGCGCTTCCTGTTCGGCTTCCTTGACCCAATCCTCGAACGGATCCTCTTCCAAAGACATTATGCTATCATCGAAGTCCGGTCCGTCCAAGACGGCCGTTTCTTCGTCCAAGTCTTTCGTAGAAGTTTCCGAATCCGTCTTATCGTTCGGTACAAAATCGAATTCGGGCTCTTCCGATTTTACATCTTCCGATTTGTCGTCTCCGAAAAGATCGTCGATGGGTATGTCGTCTTCCATTTCCTTCGAAGAGACGGACTCCGAAAACTCTTCGGGATGAACTTCTTCGGGAGCGGAAAATTCTTCCACATCTTCTGCGAAAGAAGCAGGATCGAAACCGGAATCCGGCTGCGATTCATCCGAAGAAAACGCATTCGATTCGGAAGAAAAATCGCCGACGGGTTCGTCGATCAGAGCGGACGTATCGGATTGTAATTCCGAAGAAGAGGCGGCGGGAAACGCTCTTGGTTCCTCGACATCCTTTCTCATACCGAGAGCCTTTTGCAAAAATCCCTGTTTACGCTGAAAAGACTCCGATTTTTTGAGAAGGGATTTTTTTTCTCCGCCGGAAGAAGTCGAAACTCCGGACGAGTCCGATCTGACTAACTTACTGACTCGTTCCAGCAATCCCATCGGTCATACACCGATCTGTTTCATTAGTTTTTTATAAAGTTCGAAATAATCGGAACGCGAAAATTCACGAATCAAATCGTCGGGCAGATTTCCGAGCAATTCATCCAGATACGTCATGATACGCTTCATTTCGTCCTTGGACGGAGTTTCGCCCGAAACTTCCCCCGCCTCCGTTTGCTCCGGAGTTTTACGCAGATCTTCGATCGGAGAAGTTTCCTCCCCGTCCGCATATTCATCCAGAACGATAACCATTTCCTCGTCGTCTATGTTCTCCAGAGTCGGAACAATCCGGTCAGAGGCCCCTTCCGCTCTGGAAACGTCGTCGTCGATGGAATCGAAAGCGTCCAAGTCGGATACGGGGGGCAATTCTCCTAAAATCTGATTTAGATCTTCCCTTTCTTCCCCAGCGGGAGCATCCGCGAGAAGATTTCCCAATTCGTCTTCCGAAAGAGCGATCGGTCCTTCGTCCTCTTCCGTTTGTTCTGCAACCGGAGCGTCCCAATCGATTTCCGTATCAGCAACCGGAAATTCTTCCGAAGCGGTCGGTTCTTCCGTAAGAATATGATCCAACTCTTCGTTGGAAAGAGCGATCGGTTCGTTTGCATCTTCCTCCTCCGCTTCGAAAGGAGCCGCTTCCGGTTCAAAATCAAAGGAAGAATCTAAAGCGGCTTCTTCATTTTCGGACGCGAGTAGATTTCCCAATTCGTCTTCCGAAAGAGCAATCGGCTCATCCTCTTCCGTTTGTTCTGCAAGCGGAGCGTCCAAATCGATTTCCGTATCAGGGCTCGGAAATTCTTCCGAAGCGTTCGGCACTTCCGTAAGTATATGATCCAACTCTTCGCCGGAGAGGGCGATCGGTTCGTTTGAATCCTCGTCCTCCGCTTCGAAAGGAGTCGTTTCCGAAACTTGGGTTTCCAATGTATCGAAATCATTCGTAGGCAGTTCGAAGTCTTTAAAGGATTCCAAAGCCGATGGTGCTTTTTCGGCTCCGATTTCATCCAGTTCGTGTACGGGAAGAGAAATGGATTCGTCCTCTTCCGAACCGGTTTCGTCGAATAAGGACGAAGTTTCGTCCGAAGATAATAAATTTCCAAGTTCTTCGTCGGAAAGAGCGATCGGTTCGTTATCGCTTTCTCCCTCCAGTTCCATAAGGGAATCGTTCGGTTCCAGGGAAAAATCCTCTGGAAGAGATTCTTCCGCCAGACCGAACTCGTCCGGTCCGCCTAAGTTTTGTTCTACGGGAAGGGAGAAGTTGTCGTTCTCTCCGAACATGGACCCGCTGTCTTCCGGTAACTCTCCGTCCTCGAACAGATCCCCGAATCCTTCCGCAGCGACTTCGGTTCCCGCGTCATCGGAAAGAAGATTTCCGAGTTCATCCTCGGAAAGGGCGATCGGCTCGTCGTCTTCGGATTCCAAAAGGGAATCTCCTGGTTCCAAGGAAAAGTCCGAAGAATCGGAAAGGGATTCTTCCGTTAAACCGAAATCGTCTCCGCCGAGAAGTCCAGTTTCGTCTAACGTGTCATCTTCGTCTTCGGATTGTATATGGTCCAGTTCCTCCAGGGAAAGAGAAATCGGTTCGTTGTCCTCTTCCGAACTGAATTCGGAAAAGATGGGTTGATCCAAATCTTCCATTTCCAAATCCGCAAACGAATCTGAGGATTCGGGCTCTTCTGCATTGTCTTCTTCCGCATTGTCTGCGAGGAGATTGCCCAATTCGTCGTCGGAGAGAGAGATGTCTTCGTTTTCGTCCGGATCGGTATGTGTGATAAAATCGGGAAGATCATCGTCCGTAGTCGGTTCGTCCCCGGTATTGAGTATGTCGTCTAATTCGTTGCCGGAAAGGGAAATCGGAGACTCATCGAAAGAGGGTTCCGACGTCCCGCTCGTTTCGGGAAGTTCGTCTCCGCCCAAAATTCCGTCCAATTCGGATTCGGATAAGGCGATGGGGCCCCTCTTCTTCGCTCAAAAAATCGTCTTCGTCAAAGGAAAGATCTCCGTGATCCGGCTTTACTCCCTGAAGGTCGTCCTCGGACGAGGAGATCGATTCCTCTTCGTCCAAGTCGGAAAAATCGAACTCTTCGGGATCGTCCAATTCTTCGTCGAAACTAATCGCGTCGGGTTCTTCGGTTAAATAACTGTCCAATTCGGAAAAATCCAATCCCGCGTCGGGAGCGGAATCTCCGAGTGCAAAAAAAGAATCATCGGATTCTAAATTAGAAATCTTTGATGTAGATGAATCGGGAAAATCGCTTATATCCAACAGTTTGTCGATTTCGGCGTCGACGAGCGGATCGGTCAATTCCAGATCCAAAGGATCTTCCAAACTCGAATCGACGGAACCGGGATGAAAGGAAAAATCGTTTTCGAAACTGGGAGGATATTCTTCTCCGGAGCTTGCGACCAAACTTTCCAAAGGATCGGCTTCTATAAACATGTCTTCCAATCCACCGCCGGGCTTGGATGGTTCCGGTTCACTCGAGCCTAACATGGAATCGATATCGTCGAATTGTAATTCGTCCATACCGGAATCCAGGCCACCGGGAGAATTTTCATCCTTTATCATGTCGTAGTCTTCCGCCATCTCTTCCTAATAACATCATTCTTTCAGTTCAATGACCTGTCCGTCCAGGATTTCCCGGTCGAGGTCTTGTTCGACGCCCGGGTTCTTTTTAATCCCACCCGCAACGAAAATCAAATCTTCCAGAGTGTCCCCCGCTTTGAGTTTGTAGACTCCGGGATTTTTTATATTTCCCCGAATCGATGCGGA
>NZ_ANIK01000062.1:0-12500 GCF_000347175.1 Leptospira alstonii serovar Sichuan str. 79601 | reverse complement strand
TGTAGTCTTCCGCTTTTAGTTGTTTTTCCAGAACCTTGCTTGCGACGGTGATCGTCATTTCGACGAACTGAGTCTTCAATTGTTCCAGCGCCTTTCCTTTAGCGAGTTCGATCTCTTTCACTGCCTGATCCCTCTGAGACTTCACTTCTTGGTTTGTTTCTTCCAAAAGTTTGTCTTTCAGTTTCAGAGCATCGGATTTCGCTTCCGCGATCATCGCGTTGGCTTCGTCCTTCGCAGAGTTCAACCTAGCTTCGTAATCCTTTAGGAGAGCTTCCGCTTCCGAACGGAGTTCTGAGGCCTTTTTGATGTCGTTCTGTACGGTTTCGGCCCTTTCGTCGAGCGCCTTCAGAATCACATCCCAGGCAAACTTTTTCAGAACTAAGACTACGACCAGAAAGGTAACCAGAGTCCAGACGACCAGACCCGGGTTCACATCTAGGAGGCTTAATCCCTTAGCAGCTAAGAGTACCAAGTTTTACTTTCCCTTTTCTTCGGTTGCCGCAGTTGCAGAAGCTTTTGTCTGATTAGCAACGGTAGCTTTCAGACCTTCGTTCAGAGTTCCGGCAGCTTGAAAAGCGATCACGAGAGCAAACAATGCCGCACCTTCGATCAAAGCCGCAGCGATAATCATAGCGGTTTGAATTTTACCGCCCGCTTCCGGTTGTCTGGAAATTCCTTCCGTAGCGGAACCGCCGATTCTTCCGATCCCGAGCGCTGCTCCGAGAATTGCGACTCCTGCTGCGATCCCTACACCAATATATCCTAATCCAAATTCCATATTGCTCATTGCCTCCTGTGTTTACTGTTTAACTGCAATATTCTACAATCAATGCCTATGCATGCTTAATCCCACGAATAAGGAAGTAAGCAGTACGAAAATGTATGCCTGGAGAAAAGCCACAAAGATTTCCAGAACATAAATCAATCCGGAACCGACGATCGAAACCGGCACGATTCCCCAAGATTGAAACTGAAAGATAAAACCCATCAACGCGAGAATGATAACGTGTCCCGCGGTCATATTCGCCAAAAGACGAACAGTGAGGGCGAACGTTTTTGCCATCGGAGAAACGATGAACTCCAAAGGCCACATGATTAAATAAAGCGGAAGAGGAACTCCGTTAGGAACGGAATGCCAGATGAACTTAGGTCCTTGATGGACAAAACCCGCCGCATAAATGAGGAACATCGTAAGTAGCGCGAGTGTCATCGTAACGGAAATATCTCCGGTGACTGTGATTCCACTCCAAAGTTTCGCGACCAAGGGAACGTCGTGAGATCCGTGTCCACCGTGAGCGGCGATCAACTTTTCCGGAACCGGGGTAATCCATCCGGCTTTGAGCGCAAGGTCGGCTCCCAAGTCTTTTCCAACAACGAGAAGTTCACCCACCGGAGGAACCAGTCCCATTAGGTTACAAAAAAGGATAAAGAAAAACAGAGTGAAGATATAATGATAATATCCGTGACCGTGTCCGTGCATGCTCTCGTCCACGATATCCTTGCGTAAGAAATTTACGAAAACCTCCACGGTGTTTGCAAAGCGAGATTGAACTTGGAGAGGGTTTTTTGAGATAATTCTTGCGGCCGGAATAAAAATGATAAAAAGAAGAAGAGCTACGATCCACATCATCGTAACACGTTTGGTGATGTGCATATCGAATCCGCCTACGAAATGGAAACGTTTTCCAGTTTCGTGGTCGGTAAAGATCGTGGCGGCGGTAGAATCAAAACCAGACTCTCCTTCGAAAACCTTTACTCCGCCTACGTTGAACGGGAACTCGGCGTTGTCCATCAAGTGATGAACGATAACTTCGTTCAAATCGAAGGTTTCGTGAGAAACTTCCTCCGATGCAAATGCTTGGAATGGTAAAAATACGACTAAGAACGCAAAGAAGATTAACTTTTTTGTCATAAAAGAAGTCTGGTTTAGATACATTTTTTTCGAATCAAAAAATCGGATCGTATCGAATTACGAACCACTGCACAGAATTGGCGGATACTCCGGGTTTCTTTTTATTTTTACGAGATTCCGGAAGACTCAGCTCGCGAATACAACTATTAGAATGTGGCTGAAATGGGCAATCAAAAAACCGATTATAAAATCAGAACTATCGTTCTGTGAAACCGCGGCCCAAAGGGCAATTCCATTGCAAAAGAATGAAACCGCCATAATACCCATCTGAATTTCTACTCCTTTTTTCGGGTATCGAACGATCACAAAAATCTTAAGAAGATAAAACGGAAAGAGTAAGAATAAGGCAAGAATACTTCCCGAAAGAAAATTTCGATCTGGAAAGTAAACCTGAAAGATAAGGACCAATGCAAGCGTGAGTATCAAAAGGCCTAAGAGATATTTCTTCCAATTCATTCGATGATGTTTCCTTGGATACGGACTTCCGTTCAAAGAAGAAGTAAAGAGCGCAGAAGACGATTCAAATTTTATAATGGAATCAGTTTCAGACAAGAAGTGAACTGTAGATCGGCGAGATTTCCGTGGGAGATCCTACATTTTGCAAATAGCCGGGGATTGTTTGAGTTCCCACATTTTCAGCGAGAAGAATGCGGAACGGATCGTCCTTTGACGATTCTGATAAAATCCGAGTCCTTTTTAAATCTGTCAAAATCTGGATCATTGAAGAAATCTCGGGAAGGTTTTCCTAGTCGAAGCGTGATCGCTGCATAGCGGAGCGTTTCTTCCTTATCTCCTTGGATTGCGTAGAGACAGGCAAGGTTGAAAGGCAACCTAGGATCCGTGACGTTATCCGGGATCAGTTGATTTCCCAAAAACAACAACCCGAAATCTTTCGTGATTCCCGTATACGCAATGAGATCCGCCGCAAAAAACTCTCTTGCAGAAGAATAGGCGTTCCCACCTTTAAACCCGGTCAATTGAGTATTCCCAATTCCAAGAATCGGGATCGTGAGCGAATATAAACGAGCAACAGTTGCCGCCTCGGACCATTCATTATTGGAGATGTGCTCATTGAATTGAAGGGCGGCTTTAACAAGAAAATAATTCCGCAAGGTTTCTCCCAATCTTTCAGAATAAGAACAGTTTCCCGAAAAAATCAGAAGCAAAACCGCTAAAGCGGTCGGCATTGAGAATTTATGTTTTAGATTCAAGATAGCGACTGGGTTCACATTCTATCAAAATAAAATCTCGTCCTACTGCAACGCGAATTTTAAACGGACTACTTCTTCAACGTGGTTCTGTAAATGATGTAATAGATGCCGTAGGAAAAACCGAGAAGACAAGCCGCCAAAAGTCCGAACGGAGAGGAATGAAATTTAGTGTCCAGATAGTTTCCAAGATAAACGGAACCGACTACGATCACACCGAATTCGATTCCTAAACCCGCGAACTCCCAAGGTGAAAATTCTTTTTCATCCGATTTGGAATTCTTATCGGAAGGTTCTAAGTTCTTCTCCGACATAGCGACTAACGCAGAACCGTGCCGATCCGATTCCAACGAACTTCCATTCTCCAGATTCTATATCGAAGAGTACGTTCGATCCAACCCGCTTTGGATTCCTCCCGAACGAGACCGATCTCCGAAGGATGACAATTTTTTATGAGTTCTTCTCCCTGATACCGTTCCGCAAACTCGGGTCCTTTTTCGGAAAGTTCCTTTCCGTTTTTATACTCGCAGACGTTGTCCTTCCAATTGATGGAAAAATAAATGACCAGCGCTTTTCCGAGTATATCCTCCCTTTTGACAAAACCCCAGGCGCGGGAATCGTGAGAGTCGTCGCGGTTATCTCCCACGACCATATATTGATTTTCGGGAATCTGGCAACCGATCGAAAAATTACATTCGTATCCGTCGAGGCGTTTACGATCTTCTTCGTAACCTTCCAGAACATAGTGTTCAAAGCCGGGTTTCTTTTCTAAAAACAAGGATCGGGTCGGGGCGTAGAGATTGTCCAAATCTCCCAAAAGATTGCCCTCTTCCACTTCCACAGGATCGTAACCTTGAAACGTATTGGATCCTTTTTCTTTGTATTCGATCACCGAAACATTCACGTTCCCTTTTTTCGTGGAAAGAAATTTGGAAGTAATTCGAATCGTGTCTCCTGGAAGACCGACCACTCGTTTCACATAACGTTTTGCGAAAAATCCGTCCCGACTGTCTCCGAGGCTCAAGGCCCGAAGCGGGGGCGCAAAGGTTACGATATCTCCTCGTTTTGGATCGTCGATCCGGAAGAGTTCCGACTCGGTAAAAGGCATTCGAATCGAATATCGCATCTTGTTTACGAACAGAAAATCCCCGATTTTTAAGGTGGGAATCATCGATCCCGAAGGAATATTATTCGCGTCTAAAACCGAGGATTTGAAAGCAAATACCAGGATCACGATCAGAATAAAGGAAAATGTAGAGCTGATTGGAGATTCTTCCCCTGAGGACGAATCTTTTGTTTTTACCTCGGAGTTCATAGGGAAAGCAAAAAGAATCTTCTCTCCCCTGTCAATCCTGCGTTAAAAATTCTATCGGTTTTTCAAAAATCACCGATACTTTGATTGTGAAAGAGCAGATAGACCGCAAACTCATCGAACTCAGAAGGACCCTCGTTTCTCTCACCGATCAGTATCCGATCAGCGGACTGAAAGGCGGAACCGAAACTGAAGATATGGATGCGGATGAAATCCGAATTCTCCATTTGGCGGCAAAGGACCTGATCCCGGTCACCGTGAAGATCGGAGGTCCCGAGGCAAGGACCGATATCCGAATGCTCGTCAAAGAGGAGATCGAAGGAATCTGCGCTCCTATGATCGAATCCTCTTACGCACTTAAAAATTTTATTCAGACATTAAAAAGTATGCTCACTCCCGTGAACTACGGCAAAGTTTCCAAGTCGATCAATCTGGAAACCATCACGGGTTATAAGAATCTGATGGAAATCACGGACTCTCGTTCTTTCGAAGACTTAAATCAAGTTACCGCCGCTCGTTCCGATCTTTCGGCTTCCATGGGTCTAATTCCGGACGACGAAGAAGTGATGAGAGTGACGAAAAACATCGTCTATCTTTCCAGAGAAAGAGGAAAAAAAACTTCCGTCGGCGGAACGATCACTAAATCCAATTTCAGAAAAATCGCGGAAGTCATCGGCCCGGATCTCATCAATTCGAGACACGTAGTCGTAAACGTTCAGGAGTCTTTGAAAAAAAATCCGGAAGAAGTGGCCGAAGCGATGTTGTTTTTTGAGATCGAACTCTACGATTTATTTTCCGTCTTAAAACCGGAAAAGGCGTTCTCTTATAAAAACAGAATAGAAACCAATAGGGAAAGAATCGGAGCCAGAAAAGTACTCTACTCGATCCGGTAAGAATGGCGAAAGATACTCGGGATCTAATCTTAAAAACTTCCCTGAAACTTTTCTCCGAACAGGGTTACCACGGAACTACGATGAGACAGGTCGCTTCGAAGGCGGGCATCTCCCTCGGGCTCGCCTATCGTTATTTCGATTCGAAAGAGGCGATCCTTGAGGGAATCATTGAATCGCATGATAAAATTCTAAAACGTTATCTGACGGACGAAGTGGTTACAAATCCGAGCCGAGAAGATCTGATCGTAAACGTTTCCGAAAGTATCATCAGCCTTGTTAAGGAAAACGAAGACTATCTCAGACTTTATTGGAATCTGATGCTCCAGCCCAAGATTCATCGATTAAAACGAAGAAATATTCATCTCGTCAATATGATCTTTTTTGAAACTTCGAAAAAAACGATTCGCGCCGTTAAACCGAATTACACGGAATTCGAAATCAAGAACCTCGCTTCCACTACGATCGGTTATATGATCAACTATCTCACGAACAAAAAAGAATTTTCCCTCGACGACTTTCGCAACTACCTCGTTCACACCTTGAAAAATACATAACTCACGACCCATAGGGAGTGAGTTAGTCAACGAACAGCGGAGCGTCGTGAGTGACTCTCATGCGAAGCATGAGAAACAGAGTATTCCGTAAGAATCGAATTAGCCGATTGATAGCAGAGCGTTATCAATGGCTCCCAACGAAGTTGGGAAATCCGAGCGACCCATAGGGAGTGAGTTAGTCAACGAACAGCGGAGCGTTTACCGGTCGGATAAATTCCTTGCCAGACATTCTTGATGAAATAATTTAAACCGACGGAGACTCTCTCTTTGAAACGAATTTTATTTACGGAATTTTTTCCGGAAGGAAACCAAGATAAATCGGTAGCGAATCCTTGCCGGATGTTTCAGGATGCGGGGGACAAGCCGGTCGGTCTTGGCGAGTTGGAATGGCTTTGCACAAAGGGTTTGGTCTGGATCGATTTGGATTCGACGGAAGCGGAAGACATGGACTTTCTCGCGAGAGAATGTAATTTCCATCCGCTCGCAATCGAGGACTGCATCAACAAAAATCAAAGACCCAAATTGGACGAATACGGTTCGTATATTTTCATCGTTCTCCACCGGTTTCAATACGACACCGAAAAGAAAATCCTGAGGAGTAACGAGATCCATATCTTTTTCAGCGAAAAGTTCGTCGTCACCGTTCATCAAAAGGAAGAACCCTTAATCGAACAACTTAGGACACGTTGTATGACACAGGGAAACCCGCTTTCCAGAGGAACGGATCAGATTCTTTATATGCTTTTCGATCAGACGGTGGATTCCAATTTTCCGATTTTGGATAAGATGAGCGAAGAGATCGTTCGGATCGAATCGCAGGTCCTCGTCAATCAAGACAGCAATCAAACCATCGCCGGAATCCTTTTTCTGAAACGGAATCTCACTCGGATTCGAAGAGTCCTTTCCCCTCAAAGGGAAATCGTAAACAGCTTGATCCGAAGAGATAATAATTTTTTAAGTCCTAAGATTCAGATTTATTTTCGGGACGTCTACGATCATTTGAGTCGGCTCTATGAAACGATCGATTTGGATCGGGATCTCCTCGGGAACACGATGGACGCGTATTTTTCGGTGATTTCGCAAAGAACCAACGATGTTGTTAAACGACTGACCCTGATCAGTTTGATTTTTATGCCGCTCACATTTCTCACCGGCTTTTTCGGGATGAACTTCACCGCGATTCCGTACGACAACGTTCCGTTTTTGTATCTTACGATTCTTTCGGCCTCCCTCATTCCCCCCGCGATGATCTATTGGTTTCGTAAAAAACACTGGTTCAAAGATTAAAATCCTTATAAAGGATTCCGTTTTTTAAGAAAAAAGAATATTCTTGAAATCGTAGAAAAAATTGACGAAATTATTTTTTTCCTTCTTAGTAACCGTTCAGGGGAAACATGAGAATATTTCGAATTTACACGATTTCGCTGGTGTTCCTATTTTTAGCTCGGACGATGTACGCGGAATCGGTTGTGACCGCAAAAAAAGACGAGCCCGACGCCTATTACGGTCTGGACGTGAAAGCCGTAATTTCCCCCTCTTACGGCGCGAGAATTCGGGACGGCGCCTCCGGAACTTCCAATGCGGCTCCGAACGATAAGACCGGTTTCTCCACTCCTTGGACCCTCCTTATGATCTCTAAAACGTTCGAACAAACCGGAATCCAAGCGGAACTCTGGGGAGAATTGATTCGAAACAACCAGCTAACATCGGATACACGATCGGACACGGGAACAAAACAAAATCCTTACGTTCTAAACGTTCGCAGAGCCGGAGTTAAAAAGAATTGGGACACTTCTTGGGGAAGTTACACCCTAAGTTTCGGAATTCAAGAACTTCCTCATACTTATACTCAGTGGAGCAACTACTGGAAATGGAGATACATCGACCGTGGCCCTCTGGAATCCCTCGGCTTTGCGCCGCAACCCGCGGACGTCGGACTGAGCGCCCTAGGCAAATGGTCCGTCGTAAGTTCCCATCTCATGGTCGGCAACGGTGAAGGTTATAGAGAAACGCAAAACACCAACTCCGCGGGAATGGACGTTTCCTACCGGCTTTCCGTCGAACCGGAGTTAGGCGAAAAGGGAAAGGCCGGTTTTCATCTTTTTTACAGAAAGGAAAACGCGTTCGGCGCCGGAGGAAACGAATGTTTCGAAGGAAAAACAACCTGCCTTCCGAACGATCTGAATCCCGCAACCTCTCTATCGAGACAGACCAAAAGTTTACAATCCGACACGGCGGGTTCCGAAACCAACTTCATCTGGAACGGCTCCGTAAAATGGAATCTGGGCCTCGGAGGTTTTTTCAAAAAACGAAACAGCGGAGAAATCAGGGATCGACTGCAACCCTTTGCGACTCCGATTGTATTCGGCAAGGACGGTTTCGGAAAAGCGTTGTATGCCTGGTTTTCCGTCGGATTCGGCAACTTCAATCTCCTGGGAAGAATCGAACGGGGCACCGGAAACAACGGCGTGGTCGGAGCTACCGAAACGATTCAAAAAGAATTATTCGGAGTTCCGACCTCGAACGCAAGTATCGCGACGCAGATCCGCAACGTTCTGCCGGAAACGGGAACTTACGGATATTCGAGTAAAAGTTCGTTTCGAAGGATCAGCGTATTTTTTGAGTGGGTCGTCAATCCGCAATTTAGAATGGCGATCGGCTATATTGAAAACAAGAACTACGACACGAACGGAGTCGGACAAAAAGCCTACATCGATCCGCTCGGAAACGAAAGAACCGAAAAGGAATACCTAGGACAATGGGACGGCGCCGGAAACCTGGGAATCGTTTCCTACTCCGCATTGGATAGACAGATACTTTTGAGGACCACAATGGAATTTTAATTTAGGAGATTGTAATGAACCACAGGATAAAAATCGTATCGATTTTGTTTTCCCTTTTTACGACGGGAATTTCGATCGTACTACTGAGCCAGGAATCGAAAACGGAAAATGCCAAAGTGAGTTTTTTATTAGGAAAAGCTCATGTTCAAAAATCGGGCAAAACCTCCTGGGCGCCGCTGAAGTCGAACGATTTCGTGGACGAAGGAGATCTGATTTCCACGGGCAACGGTTCGAGAATTACCCTCCTCTATAAAGGTTCTGAATTCAAGATCCAACAAAACACTAAACTCAGACTTGCGAGTTTTTACGGAGAATCCAAAAACGGGAGGCTCGAAGTCGATCAAGGTTTTGTTTGGCTTAAGATCGTAAATCTCAAGGGAAAAAAATTCGACGTTGCGACCCCAAATTCGACGGCGGGGGTTCGGGGAACCTCGTTCTCGGTTTTGTACGACCTTCAAACAAGAGATTCTTCCTTTTGCACCTGCGAAGGTAAGGTTACCGTTTCCGGTTTTGAGGGAAAAGAAATTCTCCAGGAAAAAGGAAAGGGAACGATCGTCTCTTCCGATAATCCGGATATGAAAAAAGTGGAATATGAAGGAATCATAAAGAAGTTGAAGACCCTTCCGGGTTTTGAAGCGAGACTGAAAAAGAATCCCTCCTTAAAAAACTGCCTTTCCTGTCACACTCCGGAAGGTTGGACTCCGTCGGAAGACGTTCAAAAGGACGAAACCTACGGCAAACAATAAGGTGTTTCATTCCCTCCGAACTACGATCGTTCTTTCCGAACTCATCGATCTCGTAGGAACCCTTTCGAGAATCCACTTGACACTCGTTCGGATCTGCGCGAAACATAGACTCTCAAAAATAAGGAGTTTTTTTATGCACCCGGAATTACATATCAATTTCCTGGCTGTTTTGGTCGCAGTCGTTGTAAACTTTATCATAGGATCCCTTTGGTACGGTCCCATCTTCGGAAAACATTGGATGAAAGAAATGGGAATTCCCGCGGACTTCAAACCCGAGCAAAAGGAAGTACTGAAATCCCTGGGAATGATGGTAATCGGTTCTTTTCTAACGGCTTACGTTCTGTTTTACACGACGAACGTTTGGAGAGCGTCTTCCTGGCACGCGGGAGAGGACAGTCCCGCATACGTCTACGGATTCTTTTCGGGATTTTATACTTGGCTCGGATTCTATCTTCCTATGCAGCTCAATAACGTGGCCTTTGAAGGTAGATCCTGGAAATTTTTTAGCATCGGTGCGGGTTACTACTTCGTAGCTCTCCAGGCGGTCGCGATGATTCTTTCCTATTGGAGATAATCGGAACTCAAAATTTTTCATCCCTACTTTTATCGTTCCGAAGAAGGGATGACGTTTCCTTTTTGGGTCATTTTTCTTTGACAAAATAAAGTTCCGATTTTGATTTCTTCTTAGGAATCCATCCTAATAAAATCAATAATAGGAAAATCGAATGAATTCGTTTAGAAAAATGTACAAATCGACAATTGTAAAAATCCTGATGATAGGATTTATTTTGAGTTCGACTCTTCTGTGTTCGGCGGGTGTTGCGCGAGACCGATTTGTACATTCCACACAATGTCCCGAAGATAAAGTATCCGTCAAAAATATCGGCGGCGGCGCTTTTGAAGCGGAAGGATGCGGAAAAAAACAGACATACGTCTGCATCGAAGCGCAGTGGAATACGATTTGCCGCGCAGAGCCGAGTCTTTAATACGATCGAACGTTTTTAAAAGTTTCATGATTTCAGATTAACACAGTTGCTTTAAATCCACCTTTTTCAATGAAACGGAAAGGGATGAAAATGGATCTTTCAACAACTCTACAAGATAAATCTGTCGGAATTCCGACAATCCTCCGTGATATATGCGAGCCCCACCCGTGTTTGGGCGGAGGAGGAGAGGTGGTGGGAAGACTCCGGTGGTTTTTCTCTATCAGAAAATCATACTTTTTGCAAGTAAAAAGCTTCGTTCTTGTCGGAACACTTGCGTTTTATTGTATGTAAAGGTCACCGACCCTAAAACCACCTTGAAACGTCTGCGTTTTTGATCCCTCTGATTCCAAAAACCTTCTTAACTTGTGGGTAACGTTATAGATCCTAAACCCATATCCCGACATATAAAACGCGGGAATATGCATTTTTCTTTTCAATCTTTTAGGCAAACTCTAAGATAAAAAGATCGGCATCGGGATTCGATTGAAAACCGACGCCGATCTTTTTGAATTCAATAGGCTGGGTTCAGGCACTCGCGCTTTGAGAAGCGTATTTTTTCTTGTAAATCCCGTAACCGATCGCACCCAAAAGTATAATCAGCCAGATATACCAAAATTTAATGAGAAGAATGGTGATCGCCGTGATCACGAAAGCGATAACTCCGAGAACCACCTTGATCAAACCCCCGCCCAAATCGCCCACAAAAGGAATAAAACTCAAAAGAGAAGTCAGAGGTCCGGCCATCAGAGTGAAACTACTGAACATCGCGATAAATCCGACCAACCTTCCGACCCATTTCATGGTATTGTCGTCCGACTTGATATCCGCCATGGTTTCCGCAAAACCGCCCACACTCGCGCTCAAGAATTTATTTCCTTCCGCGGAAACGAACTGATTCACACTCTGCCCGTTTACGTCTCCGATAAAAGTCATGTTTCCATCCGGAATCGGAGTTACGGAAACCTTGACCCTTTCACAACCTTCTTTTTCGGATTCGACACAGGACTTGGAACTGTGGAGATAACCGTCGGCATAAACGAATCCGTTCGAAAAAATCTCGTCTTCGTTCGCGTTCCGAGAGGAAACCTGAGAAGCGAAATTCACGTCCGAGAGATTGACGGAATAATTTTTACCTTCCGCAAGAATCTCCGCACCGGAAGCGGAATCGGATTCGTCCTTTACGGATTTTCTATGATACGCTTTCGCACGACATCCGGAAAGTTTAAAACTCGAAGGATTTTCAGGGGAAGAAGTCCATTCCAACACGCATTTTCTGACTTCTTTTTTATTACTACCCGAACCTTCCGTTTTCACTTCTTCATCCCAAGCGTAAACTTCGGAGCTTACGGAATAAGAAATGTAAGGTCCACTTTTTACGAATTGTCCGCTGAGAGGATTCGCTTTTAGAGTTCCCGTCACGTACGAAGGTTGACCTTCCTTAGCCTGTCCTGCGGGAACCGCGTTTTTCAAAGCCGCGCTCGCCTGTTCGCAGGTTTCCACGTTGTAGATAATGATAAACGACACGGGTAACAAGACGATTCCTGTAAGAATACTCTTGAATGAATTTCCCATTTGGGATAAGAAACCTACACTTTCCGTTGAGGACATTCCGTCCGGACTTTCAAACGCCATTGATTTTCTCCTTTGATATTGGGCGGGAAACTTTTGCGGCCTGGATTTCCCTGTAAAATTGAAACTCACTCAAGCTGCAAGCTGTAGGAATGTCCAAGAACATCAAAGGATTGTAAATAATTTTTTGTATATTGGAGTGGGAATCTTATCCGAAAAAACCGTCTCAAAAACTTTCCATCGAATCTCGAAACGCCATCGATGACATTTTAAATTATTTTTAACGTGAATTTGGCGATTGAAAGATTGGGTATGTCGAGCGATCCATAGAGAGCGAGACAAACAAAAGCCGCGAAGCGAAAGCGTTGTTTCTCAGCGAAGCTGAGATGAGCGATCCATAGAGAGCGAGACAAACAAAAGCCGCGAAGCGAAAGCGTTGTTTCTCAGCGAAGCTGAGATGAGCGATCCATAGAGAGC
>NZ_ANIK01000061.1 GCF_000347175.1 Leptospira alstonii serovar Sichuan str. 79601 | reverse complement strand
TGCTTCTTACTGTTACATCCGTCCTGAGAACTCTACTCGTTACTTGAATGAGTTTAGTTTTTTAAAGAATGCTCATGTGTTTGGTTTGGATGTGATTTGCGAGAATGGAGGTGTGTTTGCTAGTGATGTTGATGATGCGAGGGAGATGGGTAGATCATCCTTTGGTTCCGATCCCGGAGGGCCGTTAGGTTCAGCAGTTGGGATCGGAAGGAAGGGATATCTATCTCAATACTTCGTTAATCAATTTGCCCAACAAGCTGTCTTGAGTCTGCACGGTTTTTTGATTGGCTTCATAAGAACGATTCACTTCGATCATCTCCACCATTTCAGTCACGACGCTCACGTTAGACGCTTCGAGATAACCTTGAAGAATTGAAGGCTCGTCTTTGAGTTCAAAGGGAACGGGTTCTCCGGATTCCGGGGTGTCTGCATAAAAGGAGTCGCCTTCCTTATCAAGATGACGCGGATTTTCAACGGTACGAATTTTGATTCTATCTAAAAGAACGGGTGTTTCAAAACGATTCTTATCAAGAGAAGTTCCGTTTACGGGATCGTTGCCGATTTCTCCGTTGATCCAGACTTCTCCGTTTTCTTTGATCAAAAAATTTCCTCTCGCGACTCGGATCGGCCCATTCTCACCCATCAAAGGAAAACCTTGCGGAGTGACTAGATAACCGTTCGTATCCATGACGAAAGCGCCGCTTCGAGAAAGTCTTTCGCCTCGATTGGTCATGACGCTAAAAAATGCGGGGTGTTCGTTTCCGGGTTTATCTTGGAGCATCAAATCGAACGGGTTTTCCGTTTTTTTGACCGCGCCTTGTTCAAAACGAGTGTAGACCTCGTTGACCTCACCGCCTAATCCAAGTTTGCCGACTACCGGTGCCGTATCAAAGGAGCCCATCGGCACTTTTCCGACTCCGTCTTCGTCAAAGCGATGGAGTAGTAATTCCGGAAATGTTTTAAATACGGTCGTGTCCCTTTTAAACGCGGTCTTATCCACGTTGGCAAGGTTGTTCGAAATCACATCCATTCTTGTTTGTTGGATGATCATCCCATTCGCGCCTGTATATATTCCTCTTAACATTTCCGTGTCTCCTATCCTTTTTGAAGATCGGCGATTTCCAAAATTTTCATAACGATTTTGAAGACATAATGTGTGTTTTCGGATTTTTTTTCCGTAACCCGGAGCGAAAGAATTGAGCGTCTTCGAGAAGATCGGCCTTTAAGATCGACGCAATTTTTTTTAAGAGTGAAGATTGGTTGTAAGTAAGACAAAACGTTCCTTTAAAGGAATTGGCTTTGATCTAAATTTTTGTTTTGGTGCAACAAAAAATTCATCCTTGCAAATCGGCAGGATTTTCACTTTTCAAGTATTCATTAATTTGTTGATCGTTAGAGTTATTGAAAAATTAATTTTCTTCCCTTTCTTTTTTTAACAAAACGAACGGATAACGCAGTTTTGTTAAAAACGGATATGTTTTTTTTCAACAACTCTATTATATCGTTATGAATAATATATGCCGTAATCCTACCCAACTAACTATCTAAAAAAGTTCGCGTTTTATTTCTTTTTTCCCTTAAGAGTGATCAGAAGATTACAATTTTCGAGAGAACTGCCCGTTTTTGCCTCGAAGTCTTTCCTAAGTTCCGAAAGAATTTTTTCCTGAAGTTTGGAATCCAAATTTACGTCGTAGATAATTCCCGTTTCTTCGTCGATCGCATGATGGTGATGACTCACGTTAGAATCATACAAAGTGATTCCGGATTTGAGTTCCAAAAGATTAACGATTCCCTTTTCCGCAAACAGTTTCAAATTATTGAATATGGTTGCGCGAGAAGCGTTCGGTATGTGTTCGTTTATCAACTGAAAGACTTGATCGGCGGTTAGATGCTGAGGTTTTGAGAGTAAAAGATTAGCCATCTGTAACCTTTGAACCGTAACGTTGATTCCAACATCCTCCAGAATTTTCTTGCTTCTTTCGTAAGAATCTTTCATGCGATCAGTCTTCCACAGGAGCTCATTTTTGTCTATAATTTAGACTTATTCTAAAAAAAGACTTGAGCTAATTTTTTAAAAATCTATAATTAGTCTAAATCTATAATTAATTTAAAAGTGTAGGATTTTGAATGATTTATAAATTAGAATTGAAAAATTATGATTTAATTTTTCAAATGAGTCGGATTTTAGGCTTAATTTTGAATTTCAAAAAGGCCGTTTTGCCACGTATTCCTATTCACTAACAACCGAAACGTATGAAAGAGAATCAAATTCCCGGAAAAACGGACACTGAATTTTCAAAAGCTTGGATCGAATATCAAAAGAATATGCAGTCGGAAAATCCTTGTTTCGATTCTGCGAGACGAGGGGATGTCGATGCCTTGAAAGCGCAGGTCGGGGCGCTCGGACATGTGGATGAAAAAAATCGGAAGGGTTACACCTTACTGATGTTAGCCGCTTACAACGGACAAGAAGAAACGAGTCGTTTTTTAATTTCCCAAGGCGCGGACGTAAACTCTACGGATTTGGGAGGTAATTCCATATTGATGGGGGCCGCATTTAAGGGACATGTGAAGATCGTGGAAATTCTTTTAAACGCCGGCGCCGATAAGAATTATCGAAATCCAAAAGGGCAAAACGCATTTCAATTTTCTAATATGTTTGGGCGAACGGAGGTCTGTAAACTTCTAAACGAATCGAAACGTACCGGATTCGAGAGATTCCTATCGTTTTTTAAATCTTGGATTTTATATATCGTTCAAATGACAAAAGGAGAAAAACAATGAGTAAAAAGACCCTTACTACGGCCGGAGGTCATCCGGTTCCCCAAAATCAACATTCCGTTACTGCCGGACCCGGCGGTCCGGTTCTCATTCAGGATACCCATCTGATTGAAAAACTCGCTCATTTCAATCGAGAAAGAATTCCGGAAAGAGTCGTTCATGCTAAAGGAGCGGGAGCGTACGGAACCTTAACGATCACTCAGGATCTTACGAAATATTCCAGAGCTTCCGTCTTTTCAAAGGTTGGAAAACAAACCCCTCTCTTTCTACGTTTTTCAACCGTGGCGGGTGAAAAAGGATCCGCAGATACGGAAAGAGATCCGAGAGGTTTTGCGATTAAGTTTTATACGGAAGAGGGAATCTGGGATCTTGTAGGCAATAACACTCCCGTATTTTTTGCAAGAGATCCGTTGAAGTTTCCGGATTTTATACATTCTCAAAAAAGAGATCCGGTTACGGGTTATAAAAATCCGTTTCGTATGTGGGACTATTGGGCCAAAGCTCCGGAAGCCTTACATCAAATCACGATTCTTTTCGGGGTTAGGGGAATTCCGGACGGTTATCGTTTTATGAACGGTTACGGAAGTCATACCTTCGGACTTTGGAACGCACAAGGGGAACGTTTTTGGGTGAAGTTCCATTTCAAATCCAAACAAGGGATTAAAAATCTCAGCGGTGAAAGGGCGGCTGCGTTAGCCGGAACCGATCCGGATTACGCAACGAGGGATTTGTTCGAGGCGATCGAAAGAAAGGAATTTCCCAAATGGAAGTTCTGCGTTCAGATTATGCCTGAAAACGAAGCGGCAACGTATAGGTTCAATCCGTTCGACCTTACAAAAGTCTGGTCTCATAAAGATTATCCCTTAATCGAGGTTGGAGTTTTGGAATTGAACTCCAATCCTAAAAATTATTTCGAAGAAGTGGAGCAGGCGGCATTCTCCCCTTCGAATATGCCGCCGGGGATAGGGGCGTCGCCGGACAAGATGTTACAGGGAAGGTTGTTCGCGTATCCGGATGCTCAGAGATATCGTTTGGGAGTTCAATACCAACAGCTTCCGGTAAACAAACCTAAAAATTCCGTGAACGTTTATCATAGAGACGGAAGCGTGAAGTTTCAAAACGACGGAAACTACGATAATTACGAACCGAACGGTTTCGAGGGACCGGCCCAAGATCTTTCCTACGCGGAACCTCCTTTAAACATTTCGGGAAACGCCGATCGTTACGATTCTCACAAAGGAAACGACGATTATTCTCAAGCCGGTGATCTATATAGAATGATGAATGCGGGGGAAAGGGAAAAGTTGGTTTCGACGATCGCCTCCACGATGCGCGACCTTCCTAAAGATTTGCTCGTCGCAAATCTGAAACATTTCCATCTCTGCGATTCGGAATACGGAACGAAGTTGGCTGAAAAAGTAGGCGTCTCCTTAAAAGATTAAAATGACTCATAACGAGCCCACGAGTTAAGAAGGGTTTTGGAAGAAGAAGGATCAAAAACGCACGTTTGCTAGGGGTCAGTGGATAGGAGGTCAGATGACCTTGCCTGTCAGACATTGACCTTTTTTTGACCAGTGTTTCTCCTATTTTTAATAAATTTATTTTCGAATGAGCAGGGCGTATCGAAGCGAAGCGACCCATGCGGTCTAACATTGTTGTAAAGAGAAACCGCTTTGGGAAGCAATTTTTGAAGCCGTTCGAAGGAGTCCACGCCGTAAGGAATCAGGTATTCGTTCTTAATGATACCATTGACTCTTTCAGCGATCGGGTTTTCATAAACGTCATATGCAGTGCTGTTCTTGATGTGGTTCATACCTGTCAACTTCAGAAACTCTTTGGAATGATACTGACCGCCACCATCGGAATGAAAAATGACACCTGTGATCTTGTGGTTGAAAGATTTACGGAATCGAATCGCCATCTTGAGAGCGGGAATTGAAGTTTGTTCCGCACAAAGTTCTTTGCTAGCCGTAAAACCAATTATGGTTCTTGCATATATGTCTATGATGAAAGTTAAGTAACACCATCGACCAGCTAACTCAAAATAGGTGATATGCTAACCCAAACAAGGTTCGGTCTCGAAATCTTGAGTCCGATGATAAGGTTTGGAAATCTCGTAACACCCAAACTATTTGTAGTCCTTCTATAATTCTTAGAAACGATTACTTGGAAACCGCGCTCAAAGCAGAATGCCTCAAAACGGTCTCTACCTATCGTTTTAGGACGTATCATTCGATAAATTTTTCTGGCGGACATTTTAGGATGATCGTCGCGAATTTCTCGAATCATCGGTAATAGGTAACCAAGTTCCTCCTGCATACACAAATAATGTTTCAGTCTTTGATGAAAGGACTGCTTACTAATATTCAGGACCGTATACAACAAAGACATTTTTATTTTCAATCGGGATCGTTCTTCCCAATACCATAGGAGCGTTTGGAACCAAATTTTTTTTTAATATCTACAGAGTATTCCTTTTCCGCAAACTCGATCATCTTCTCTTGAAAGTCGATCTTCATTTGCTTCTGTCCTATAACACTTTCCAATTCTTTGATTTTGCTTTTCAGCCCTTCTAACTTCGTTGAGACACTTTCTTCTTCGATGACCGTTCTCACTCCTTTTTTTCTATTCTTTGAATACGAATAGATCCACTTGTAAATCGAATTTCTCGTTACCGAATATTCTCTACTTACTTCGGCAATCGTCGTCACTTTGGTTTCTATATCCATCACGATTTGGCGTTTCAATGGTTCACTGAATCTTCGTAACTGGCGGATCGATATTTCTCGCAGATGGTTTAACTTTTGTTTTTTGTTCATTTTCCTTTTTTTCAGGCAAAAAAAAA
>NZ_ANIK01000060.1 GCF_000347175.1 Leptospira alstonii serovar Sichuan str. 79601 | reverse complement strand
GGAAAGTATGCGACGGATCCGATTTGTGTGAAAAAAAAATCAAAAAATAACGAAAAAATCCTCTCAGAACACCTAACGTACATTAATTGAAAAATCGTCTCGAAACACTATGGTAACTCCTGTCACGACTCTTATGAATCGCTCTAAACGTAGGAGTTCCCACATTTCAAGTGGCGAGGGTTTAGTCACTTAGGAGATTAGGACTTTACATACATAACATATAGCTGCTCCTAATTCCTAACTACTCGTCCCTAACATCGAAAACGTAGGAGTTCCCACAAAAACCGCTGCATCACATTATTTTCAAAGAAATAATTTCAAAATAAGCCTATTTTTCAATTCGTTTGTATTTTATGTTATAACTTGAATTCTTTTAGTTGGCTCAGAAGTAACACGCAAGTCGTTTATTTAAATTAGTAAAACGCCAGTAAATTGAGGAGATACAAAATGAAAGAATTCTTACGAAAAACGATAACGGGGGCGAACGTTCTCATTCTTCTATGTTTAACTTCGTATTGTGGGGGAGGAAAGGGGGAAGACAATTCCGCTTTGTTAGCACTTTTAGGTCCTCAAACGACTTCTAGCACGACGACTGTGACCTTTGGGGAGGCGGAAATCATCTGGGCAGAAACGAATATTCAAACAACTTCGGATTCACAGAACGCAAGTCCGGGTGTATCCGGCGGGGATCCATCTTTACCGGACCTCATGGTTTATCTCATCACCGGTGGGAGAAAAGTAGAAGTGAAACCGGGAGAGGACGTTTCTCAAAAACTGAAAGCCCAAGTTGCCAATTTCGGAGGTATTCTTGCGAATGGAAGTCGTCCGGCTCAGGAAGGTTATATGGTCGATCTGATTCTCTCTCAGGACTCGGTCGTGCCGGAAGGATACGCACCTTATTTCCCCGACTTTAAAGAAGACGTTTTATTGGGCGGCGGAAGAATTAGTAATACTCCGGATCTACTTCCGGGAACACTTGCTTATGTGAGCGAAGGGTCCAATATCATTCCTAAAAATGTTCCTCCGGGGGATTACAATCTTTGTGCAAGAGTGGACGCAGGATCCAAAGTAGCGGAATCGAATGAACAAAATAATACGGTCTGTGTTCCGATAACGGTTCAACCTTCCGAACCCCTGCCGGATTTGATCATTCCACGCGCATCGATTTATCCGAGCGGAATGAAATGCAGAGCAGGCAAACCTCTGCTATATGTCACTGCCGAGATAAAAAATATCGGACAAGGACCAAGTCCGAAAAGGTTGGATGTCGGTCTTTTCACTGTGCTGCACGAGAAGAGTGAAAGATGGGAGAACGGCGGTACCCAAATCGAATCCATCGAACCGGGAACTTGGGGAAATGGAGTCGGGCTCGAATCCATCCAACCGGGGGAGACGGTAACGGTAACACTTTCGATCAGTCATCTGAATGTGGATTCTTATTATATGGAAGGAAAACACACCTTCGCCCTAAGGGCCAACCTAGGAAATTGGATTCAGGAATCGAACGTGCAAAATAACAAGTACAGCAAAAAGACCATAGAATATACGATTCCGGAAGGATTTTGTAAAAGTCATCCGGGTTGACCTTGGATCGATCGTTTGAAAAGTTTTATTTGAAATATCCTCTCAATTCTCAAAAGATAATCGGGCTTGGGGAAAAATCTCTAAGCCCGATTTTTCATTTTTAAGGAAAGAAAACCGAAGAAGGAAGCACGAACAACTTGTAAGTAATGTGAAATTGCGCTTGAACTAAGAGCTTGTCCCAAAACCTCGAAGGAAATTTGTGGGAGTTCCCACGTTTTAGATGTCAGTGAATAGCGGATAGATGTCAGGGTTAAAATTTTTCCGATTTTATCCATAACGGCACGGAAGAGACCCAGCTTACCGTTCGTTTAAAAACGTAGGAGTTCCCACATTTTTGTGAAACTAAAGTCTCACCTCTCTACAGGTCGTTCGATAGGTTTTGGGACAAGTTTTAAATTGTTGCACTTCCTAAGGGGAAGGGGCGAATCCGGCCTTTGTTTTGCCAAGGCCGGACCGCGCTTGAACTCAATGTTTCTCCCCGTCGAGCGACCCTAGAAGCGAGACGTTCTAACTCTTGCAACGCTTTCTATGGATCGCGTTGAGGAAATTCAACACAACGCTTCCTAAGGGGCGCGTTGTGGGTCGAAACATAATGCTCCAATCAACAAATTGAGGGTTCGCTCTAAAAAACGAAATCTTTTCGTCATTCCAATTTGTTGATTCCGCTTCAATCGCTTTCGCATTGGTTACGCCGAACTCGTGTTAAGGTTTTCGAGTAGGATAAAAAACCGGTTTTTTTCCCCTTCCTAAAAACGATAATTAAGTCTCTTTTCTTTTTCCGGGCTCTTTCCGATACAAATAGCATGGAATCCAAAGACCTCAAACCCGCCTGGAATTTGCAAAATGGGAAGATGATTCTTCCTTACGTGTTACTTTTTGCGGGGATCATTTTGACTCTTTCCTTGGGTTCCTTTGACGCCGGAGAACGCGGAATCGAGCACAACTTCTTTGGAAGACTTGGATTTTATCTTTCTTACGGAATGTTTTTTATGTTCGGTGCGGCTTCGTTTTTACCCGGACTATTGACGATCGGTCTCGGATCTCTTCGACTTGTCAAAGACGGATTTGAACTCACAAACCGGCTCCTTTCTCTTCCCGTATTTTTATTGTGTTTCACAGTAACCCTTCAAATCATCGGGCACGTTTCTACGATTCCGTTCGCGTCCCAGGGCGGTTTTACGGGACAACTTCTTTCTTCCGGTTTGGAATTTATCTTCGGGTCGACCGGTAAAATTCTCATTCATCTTTTGTTTTACTTTTACGGTTTTATACTTTTGTTAAACGAATCGCCGCTCCATTTTATCGGGAGAATGCTCGGAACCGCGGGAGCGAATTACAGTAAAGGATTGCGGCACGGATTGGGAAAAAGCGGAGAAAATCTCGGATCGCTTTTTCAATCGGCGGTGGAAAGATTTCAAAGAAAAAAATCCAATCCTCCTTGGTTTTACACTCACACGAGCGAAACCGATTTTACGGAACAAGGCTACGGCTTGCCGCATCAACGTATGAGTTCCCACAAACACGCTCAAACGGAAGTCTCCGCGTTGCAGAACGCACTCCATTCCACTTTTGGAAAGGAAGGAAAACTGTCGGATCTACTCTCGAAGGTGGACTCGAGTTCCATGGTGACTCCGGAAACTTCTCGGTTTCGTTTTCAAAATCAGGGAGCCTTTACCGGAAACTTCGAAGAACAAGGTAAGGTGTTCCGTTTTCAATCCGTTTCCACTTCCCTTTCCGAAAAAATCCGAGAGGAAAAAAAATTTCAAGAAACTTCTTCCAGTTGGGAAATCATAGACTTTAGAACTTCCGATTTTTCTAATATTTCTTCCGGAAAGGAACAACCGGTCACGTTAGTCGTTCCTTACGGCAAACAAACGGGTTCTTCCGATTTCGATAATTCGGATCCAAATAAAGAATGGGATCAAAAGGATCGTTTTGATCCGTCGGAAAAAAAAGAGCCGATTGAAAGTTCAGAACTCGAAGATGAATTTTACGACGACTCGAATATTTCTTCGGATTCAAAAGAAGATCGGGAGGAATTTTCGGACCAAAAGACAGAGGCCGTAAATACCGAATTTTCTCGAAAGGAAATTTCTTCCGAAACCCTCGGCGTTTCAAAATTGCAGGAAAAGGATAACTCCGATTCATCCTTAAGTTTTCCCTCCGAAAAAAAAGAAGAGAGGATCGAACCGGCTTTGCCCTTTCCTCCAACGACACTCGTTCCCGAAGTCAGGTCCAAACGTTCCATCTATCACGTTCCTCTTAAGAGTTTGAAAACGACTACGACGAAAATTCAAGATCCTTTGTTTAAGATCGAGTCCGATAAGGTGGCTCGTAAGATAGAGGAGATCATACGTCAATACGGGTATGAGTCTCAAGTTGTCTCGATGGAACGCGGGCCGATCATCACGCGTTACGAACTCACTCCGCCTTTGGGAGTCAAACTCGGGAGAATCACTTCTCTTGCGGACGAACTTCGTCTTTATCTCGCGGTGAAAAATATCCGGATCGTCGCTCCGATTCCGGGTAAGTCTACGATCGGGATCGAGGTTCCCAACAGTTTGCGAGAGGATGTTTTTCTCGGAGATATCCTTCACCAAAACTTAAGTCTTCGTCCTAAAAAGGATCTTTCCATTTTGATCGGGAAAGATATCTCCGGAAAGTTAGTCGGAATCGATCTGAATAAACTTCCGCATTTGCTCGTAGCGGGAACGACCGGTTCCGGTAAATCGGTTTGTTTGAATTCCATGATTTCCTCCTTGGTGGTGCATCTTTCTCCGGAGGAAGTTCGTTTTATCATGATCGATCCGAAGATGGTGGAACTCACCTTATACGAGGATATTCCGCATCTTTTGATGCCGGTCATCACCGATCCGAAAAAGGCGACCCGCGCCTTGGCTTGGGCGATTCAGGAAATGGAAGCGCGTTATCATTCCGTTTCCAAACTCAAGTGCCGGGATTTTAAAACGTATAACGAAAAAGTGGAACAAGGAGCGCATCGGGACGGTTACAAAAAGATGCCGTATATCGTTATCTTCATCGACGAGCTTGCGGATCTGATGATGGTTTCGGGTAAGGATCTAGAAGACGCGATCACCCGAATCACTCAAAAATCCAGAGCGGTGGGAATCCATCTCATCATGGCTACCCAACGTCCTTCCGTGGACGTGATCACGGGCTTGATCAAGGCCAACTGCCCCGCGCGTATGGCTTTTCACGTGGCTCAGAAAACGGATTCTAAAATTATCTTGGATCAAAACGGCGCGGAATCCCTTTTAGGCAAAGGGGATTTTCTTTATAAGTCTCCGACTGCGGCCGATTTGATTCGAATCCAGTCTCCTTACGTTTCGGAAGAAGAGATCGAAAAGATCGTGGAGGAGGCCCGCAAGTTCGGCAAACCTTCCTATGTCGATTTCGATCTGGACGAGGACTTGGAAAGCTCCGTAGTGGACGAAGAGGACGAACAACTTTTCGAACAAGCTTGGGAGATCGTTCGTACCGATCGTAAGGCTTCCGCGAGTTATCTGCAACGTAGAATGCGGATCGGCTATAATAAGGCCGCGCGTTTGATGGAGTTGATGGAAGAACGAGGTTACGTCAGTCCTCAAATCGGTTCGAAAGGCAGGGAGATTTTAAGAGCCGGTTGATCGGATCGTTTCCTGAAAACCGAACTTTTGATTTAACCCTTTAGAACTTTTCCGAATCATCGTTGTTCGTTAGTATCTCCGATTCATGCTAAATGTTATTGAATTTTTGAGTAACGAAAGTCGCATATACTTTGCATTTCAATTTGTAAGCCGCTAACCGGTAAAAAAAGAGGGAGTAGGACGTCAAACAATGGTAATTAACAGAACCGATATTATTGAAATCGAAAAAAGTCTGATCGTGGGCATAAAAACGAGCGATGTTGAGTTTTTAGATTCCATCTTGCACGATGATTTGTTGTTCATCGCCCCGAACGGACAGACGATTACAAAAGAAATGGATTTGGCCTCTCATCGGGCGAAAGAAATGGCGGTGGAACGACTGGTTTCAACAGTTGAAGATATCTCCATCATTGGGGATACCGCTACGGTAGTTGTGGTTTATGATACCGAAGGTGTGATGTTGGGCAACCCAATTCAGGGAAAATTTCGATACGTCAGGGTTTGGAAATTATTCGCCGACGGTTTAAAGGTCATTGCCATAACCTTACCCACAAGTTAGGTTTTCGTGAGTAATTTAAACATAAACCCGATTTCCATAGCTCTCATGAGGCCTTTAAAAATGGTAAGGGGGCCCGGAGGAGCATCGGAATTGCGAGCCAAGTGCCCGCCTAATTTAGCAATCCACAGTAAGACGGTTCCTAACTCGGGTTCTTCCTTAGGAGGTTTCGGAGTTTCAAAAAGTCGACAATAAATGCCTTTCCATTCAAAAGACTCGAATAGGATGGATGCTTTTAAACCTGGAATATTTCTACCTAAGAATGTTAACATCATAACTCTCCAAGCAACAATAGCGCAGACAGCAATACAAGCTTTGAATCGATTCCCAAATTTAAATTGAGTAGATTCAATATTACATCCAGACTTTAAAACCTTGAAGAAAACTTCAATACCCCAGCGGCTTTTGTAATAGGCGATCATACTTTTTGCATCGTCCGAATTGTGAATAGGAATTGTGGTTAGAAATTTCCAATCGATAGATTCTTCCGGAGGTCCGCCTACCTCGGTTGCGGTTAACGCATACATATCAATATTTTCTAATTTCTTGTATTGAGGAGGTTTTATCGTTAGCTTTTCAAATCGAAGTTCGATTGTTGCTTCCCTCGCCTCCTTTCCTTTTTTCCTA
>NZ_ANIK01000059.1:35000-62595 GCF_000347175.1 Leptospira alstonii serovar Sichuan str. 79601 | reverse complement strand
TTGCAGTATTTCCACCTCGATCGCTCACGCGTTTTGAGGACCCGGATTTTTGTCGTTTAACGCGAGTGAGACGGTTTTTTAGAGGTCGGGTTTTGGTAAGAAATACAAATGTTCGCTCGTGATCGGGTTGGGTTCGAAGAATAGGGCCCTGGAAATTTGATTTTTTCGTAGATTTAAGGTCCAAGTCATCTTGTAGGTCCCGTGAAATTGAGGAACTCCCCGGTTCATCGTATTCACGATAGAATCCCCGACTCCGACGTCTTCCAACCAAAGAAGATAATTAAAAAGAAAACATCTGGAAACCCCGTGCGCGGCTGCCAAAGCACCCAAAACCGCCCAAACCCCCGAATTCACATGAATCGTCATCTTCTTCAACTCACCCACGCCCCAGTTGTATTTGATCTTCCCGGCCCTCCAATGAAGGCGATCCAAGGACGCGACATACTTCGTATATCTCTTCAGTAAAAAGGGAAGTTTTTTGGAAAGGGCCTTCTTCTGAAGCGCATCCAGCCGGTTCCAGTAACTCATCGGAATCAAAAGGGAATCGGTGCCAACCGTTCCTTCATTCAAAGAGGATTGAATTTTTTTCTCGCAAGAAAGTAAAAGAAGGTCCATACCCGAAGCGGTTCCGCAACTCGGCACAACGGACGGGATTTACGAAAAAAAGTGAGAGAAGAATATTCATCTTTTGTAAGTTCCGCAAAATTGAAAGCGATTCCGAAAAATGAACTCCAAGGATCCTAAAATTTTCCTTAAAAACGCGGGAGTTCCCACAGATTACGTCTCTTTGACGGTTTTTTAAGCTTTAACGTTATTTTTCTCATCGTTTAAAAAAGCGTGAATTCGTGGGGAAAGTTTGAGCGAATCCGACCTTGGCGAGGCCCAACCGTGCTTTCTGCAACTCAATACCCAGTTTTGGACGGGGATTCTTAAAGGAAATTTTGAATTTCATCAAACAAACGTTTCGCCGCACCCCGACCGGACTGAACGAATTCCGCGTTGTGTTTGCGGATTTTTTCAAGTTCTTTTTTTGGAATATTCAAAATATTAAATATATCATCTGGGGATTCAACGACAAACAAACCTCCCGTCTGATTCAAAATCATTCCCTCGGGAGAATTGGAAATCCTAGGACCGGTCATCAAAGGTAACCCGAAGGTTGCGGGTTCCAAAACGTTGTGGACTCGATTGTGAAGAGCTCCCCCCACATAAGCGAAGTCTCCGGCCTGATACGCAAACGCCAAAACGCCTAACACATCAAATACGATCGTTTGAGCGGACATATCCTCGAAAGGAACGGAAGTCCAGGTCTGGTAAATCATATTAGCGTCCTGAAGTTTGTGTTCTATGGAAACGATCCGGTCCGGGGAAGTTTTGTGCGGAAAAATCCAAAACGCGACTTCGTTTAACAAATCCGGACTTTTAGAACGGATGAGATCGTAAAGGGAAACGATCAAATCCTCGCAGGGTTCGTAAGTGGATGCAAATAGTATAATTTTAGAATATGGATAATTCTTCGGTTTCTTAAATACTTTTTGATTGTCCTCGATTTTTTTCAGGACGGAATCGAACCGAGTATCTCCCAAAACCTTAACCGGAATCGTATCCGGAACCAGAGAACGAAACGTATCGTAAAAGGATTCGTGAGAAGGATAAATACCGTCCAGATGTTGAAAAACCGCTTTTGTGAGCCTTCCCATAAAACCGTCCTTTCGACTTCCGATTACAGCGGAACCAAGGACGACCTTGGCGCCGAATCTTTTTGCGGAAAGGATGAGGTTCGGCCAAGTATCCCAGGCCATCAAAACGAGAACCTTCGGATGAAAACGGGAAAAAATCCAATTATAACCGCAGGGAGAATCGATCGGAAGACGAAAGGTTTCATCCGCGGGAAACGCTTCGAGTTGAGAATCTCTAACGCTCTCCGAAAAAACGGATTGAATCAGAAATGCGGACGGATCCTTTTTACGAAATTCGAAGGCGAGCGCCCGGCATTGGTCCAACTCTCCCACGGAAGCGGCGTGCAGCCACACGGTATGTTTACCGGAAAGATTCAAATCCTTGGAAAGGATTCTTTTTTTATCCGCAGCCCGTTTCCTAAAAAAAAGTCTAGCCGAAGGAAATAGGAAAAAAAGAGGAACGATAAAGACGAGAAGAAAGATCGTCAGGATTTGATAGAGAAAAATCATAGGTTTATGAGCGGAGTTTTATTTGCTTTTGATCTGATGGACACTTTGATAAAGGATCCCTTTCATTCTGCACTTTATAAAATACTTCCTCGCGAATCGAGAGAAAAATTCACTCGGGGAAGAGAAAGAAATTCATTCTTGGAATTTGAAAAAGGGCTTATCGAAGAGGAGGAATTTTTCGAAAGATTTTATCTTCCCGAATTTCGAAACGAGAATTTACCCGATCCGAGAAAGATCAAGGAACTCATGTTCGGCAAAGTTCGATTGATAACCGAAACGGTCGAAATCGTAAAACGACTTAAGAGCGGCGGAAACAAACTCGTACTCGCTAGTAATTATTCCGTCTGGTATAAGGAACTCCGAAAATTTCCGGAGATGCAGGAAGTTTTTTCCCAATTCGATCAGTTATATTTTTCCTGCGAACTCGGAACCCGTAAACCCGCGGAAGAATACTTTCAATGGATTCAAACCGATTATCCGGGAATGCGCTACGTATTGATCGACGACAATACGACTAACGTGGAATCTGCGGGATATATGGGATGGGATACGTTTCAGTTCGATCCGAAAACCCCTTCACAACTCGAGGAATTTTTCAAAGACCGGTACCCCAATTATCTTTGATCTCGGCGCCTGGATAACTTTCGTCTCTCGTGTCCACGAGGATGCCCATCCGATCCAGATAAAAAACGAATTCTCCCTTTTTCTGAAACGGACCGGGAACTAGACGGATTTCAGCGACCTCGAAGGGATAACGAAGATTTCGATTCAGTCTCGTGTTCCTTCCGGGAATCTCCAATTTTTTTTCGATCCGTTTCCAACCGTCAAAATTCAAATCGCCAAGGTCGATCACGATTTCCTTGGATCTATGCTGATGGAGTACCAATTCCAATTTTGCATTTTGAGAAGAGGCGAACATCCAAAAGAAAATTCGAGTCGGAGTTCCGATCGGAAGTCTGATTTTTTCCTTGGGGCGAATTTCCAAGTGAGAATGTTTCGGATTTTCAAAAAAGGTCTGAACCATCATGGAGCGATAATCGTCGGCCGTCGAAAGAGCGGGATAAGATTCCCTTTCTTTGGAAAAGGCCGCGTTTTCGGGGATCTGAGAATTAAAGCGGATTTCGTTTAAAAAAGAAACCCCTCTGTAAATTTCCCAGGGTCGTGTACCGTCGAACGAGTCCACAAGAAAAAGATTGTATTGTTTCCATTCGGAGAGTATCTTTTCTAAAATCAGAACACGACTCATTTCGTCCTCGTCCCTTTTTACCGGAGCGGAAGAAAGATCCCCCAAAACAAATCCTAAACAACAAAAGGTAAATAAAACTCGGGAGAAAAACAAGCGGCTCACAGGATTCTATTCGGAGAAAATGAGACTTAAAAACAGACGAAAAACCGATATTTGAAATAGGTGCACCCATGAGACGAGACCAGTTGAAAATCCTACTTTCCGGAATCTTAGTTTTACTTTTAGGATCGTTGATCGTTTATAGTTATCTTTTTCGGGAAGAAATTTCCCGATTCTTAAAAAAGAAGGAAGCCGAGGAAGTTGTAAACAACTCTAAAACCGACCGCGTCATCCTAAGCCCTGAGACGAACTCCGAGCCTCCGATTTCACCTAACGACTTAAATACTCTTCCGACCGAAGAAAAAAAAGCGCAACCCTCCGGAGAATTCTCTTCCAACGAGAAGGAAACTACTCCTTCTAAGGAAACCAAAACCATAAAGGAAAAATGGACTCCGCCCAAGGACGAAACCCGCTCGATCCAAGACGAAACAACCGGACCGACAGAACCTAAATCCAAAAAGGAAAAAATTCAGGAATCTCAAGGAGATTGGGAAACCAAGGCCGACTACGCGAAGAAGAAACATCGCGGAAAAAAAAACAGAATGAAAAAACATTCTTCAGCAAAGACCGGAAAAAAAATTCGATCCTTGGAAACGAGGGTGGATCGTTTGGAGAGAAAATTAGGAATTTCTCATATAAAGAAAAAACGTAAAGCTCATAAGCAAGATCGAAGCAGTCTCGAAAAAAGGGTTCGAAACTTGGAAACGGAAATGGAAAAGTTAAAAACCAAAGAGTGATATGGGAATAAGAGAACGTTATCAAAAAATTTACGAGGAGCTTCAAAAACTCAAACCGGAAAGTCCTCCCACACTCATAGTCGTTTCCAAGTTTCAACCGTTGGAAAAAGTAAAAGAAGCGATCGACTCCGGAATCGTTCACTTCGGAGAAAATCGAATCGGGGAAGGACTCGAAAAATTTTCCCAGTGGCTTTCGAAAGAAAATTCCTCCCTTGTTTTACATCATATCGGGCCGGTTCAAGGCGGAACATTACGAAAGTTGTTTTTAGGATATTCTTATGCACACGGAGTCGGGAGTATCGGAATCGTGAACGAACTTCTGAGCCGCGCCCAAAAGGAACAAAAAAACATCCGATATTTTCTCCAAGCCAACCTGACCGGAGAGGACACAAAACACGGCTTTGAAAGAAAAGAATTGGTCGAAACGTTGGAAAAAAAAGAAAGTCTATCCAACTCTTACTGCCAATTGGAAGGGCTGATGGTGATGGGACCCTCGGACGGAGATCCGACCAAAACCAGGGAGGTTTTTCGGGAACTTTCCAAAATCAAAAAGGACTACATACCCGAAGCGAAACTTTCCATGGGAATGTCGGGTGATTATAGGATCGCGATCGAAGAGGGAAGCGACTTTGTTCGAATCGGAAGCGCGATTTTTGGAGAAAGGAATTGATATGAAACATACGATCGGAATCGCGGGTTGCGGAAATATGGGCGGAGCGATTTATCTCTCTCTCAAGGAACGTTATCCGACACAGGTCTTAGGATACGATCCTTATATGACCTCGAATCAAAAAATCGAACTGACGTCCTCTTGGGATGAATTTGTCTCCAAGTCCGACTTGATCGTCGTTTGTGTAAAACCCGGAAGCGTATCCGAACTTTTAAAACAAATCGTCGTTCCGAAAAAAATCATTTCCGTCGCGGCCGGGATCCATACGGAAGCGATTCGAAAGGATCTTCCTTCCGGATCCAAAGTCGTGCGTGTAATGCCCAATCTTCCCTTGCTCGTTTCCGAAGGAGCGATGGGATATTTCGGAGACGAGGAATTGTACGAAATCGTTTCCGAAATTTTTCAATCGTTGGGACATTCCGTACGACTTGGCTCCGAGTCTTTGATGGATGCGGTTACCGGTCTTTCCGGATCGGGCCCTGCGTATGTATTTAAATTCATACAAGCCTTAGCCGAAGGAGGAGTTCTTTCCGGACTGGGTTATCAGGAAGCGTTGGACCTCAGCATACAAACCGTGATCGGTTCCGCGGAATTACTCAGGAAAGAAAGGAAAAAAGATCCCACAACCCATCCTTCCGTATGGAAGAATAAGGTAACCTCTCCGGGTGGAACTACGATTGCGGGACTTGCGGAGTTGGAAAAGAACGGATTCAGCAATGCAATTTTGGAGGCCGTAAAAGCGGCCACAAAACGTTCTCGCGAACTGGGATCTTAAGAATCTTATAAAGTTCTGATCCTTCGTCAGGAAGAAATTCAGGGAGAGAGGCGGGAAAATTTGGGAGGTTTTCCCTATCAGAAAATCATACTTTTTGCAAGTAACAAGCTGTATGTTATGTACGTAAAATCCTAATCCCTAAAATAGAGTTGTTGAAAAATTAATTCTCCATTTGTTCCTGTTTCATTGAAATGGGCGATTGAAGCAGTTTTGTTAATGCGGTAATTGAATTTTTCAACAACTCTAATATAATCAATCATTCGCCATTTGAAACGTGCCTTTCTGGGATTCAGGCCGATACTTGTTTAACGAATTTATAAAAATCTAAAATTGAATTTTAAAAAAATGAAATCTAGTTTGGCGGAATTACCGATCCTTTCTTTGACAAAAGGTTTCAGGAGAAAAAATTGAAAATCGTAGTGCTTTGTAGCTATTTGAAATAGCCAGAATGGTGTAGTAAGTTTTTTGTAAGTCGAAATTCGTGGGTTAATTCTAAAAAAGAAAGCAAACTTTTTATAAAATGCGGTTGTATTAATAGGAAATTAACTCTTCGGATTAAAATTTATCTTGAAAAGTAAAGCGGAAGGATTAAACACTAGCGCGGACAGGATTCGAACCTATGACCTTTGGGTTATGAGCCCAACGAGCTACCAGCTGCTCCACCGCGCGGTGTCTATGGGCCAGTATTTGTGGATAAACTTTGAAAGCAAGAAGAAATCGGCAAAAAGAATTGATTTTTATAAAAAATTGGGCTGATAATCTTCATAAAAGAGAATCACTCCGAATGAAAAAGAACGTCGAATCGAACTCGGCGGTAAATTGGAAATCACTCCTTTAGTATCTTAAAAGACCGGAGACCAACCGTTTGATCAGTAAAGAAAACGATCCCTTGATGATAGAATATCTGGAAAAGAAAATCTATGATCAGAAACAATTATTAGAAATCAGCAAAGCTTTAAATTCCACCTTGGATTATAAATATCTAATGGATGCAATTTTAAACATCTGTCTTGCCCAGCTTCAAACTCTGCAAGCGGCGATTTACGTCAGTCCGGAAGCGGATTCCGATTTTTTTGAATTGGACCCGAGTTACAAAGGTTTTGATCTTTCCGAAAATGAAAAATCTTTCCGTATCAAAACGAACGCCGCTCTCATCCAGTTTCTCGAAACGAGAATGAAGGCTATGACCGTAAATCAGATCGAAGAGTCCATGGGAAGGGCGGTGAACGAAGTCGATTTCCTAAGGGGAATCGGAGGGGATCTCGTCATTCCTTTGAACGCAAAGGGAAAGGTGAACGGACTTTTGGTTCTCGGCGAGAAAATGAGCATGAGCGAAGTTCAGGAAGAAGATCGGGATTTCTTAACGACTCTTTCCACTCTTGCCGGGATCGCGGTCGAAAACTCCAGGCTCTATGAACTTGCGACCGTGGATATGATGACCGGACTCAAAGTACATCATTATTTCCAAACCAAACTCAAAGAAGAGATGGAACGCTGCAGAAAGAAAAAATCACATCTCACTCTTTTGTTCACGGATGTAGATAATTTTAAGAAGTTCAATGATACGTACGGTCACCAGGCCGGAGATCAGGTTCTGATCGAAGTGGCAAAACAATTGATTCGTCAAGCGGGTAAACACGATATTCCTGCCAGATACGGTGGAGAGGAGTTTTGTCTCGTGATGCCCGGCGCCGATCTGGAAAGAGGTTACGAGCTGGGGGAAAAGATCCGCAAAGCAGTGGAAGCGAGTGTGGTCAAAAACCCGAACGGCGGACCGGATTTAAAAGTAACTCTTTCCGTCGGGGTCTCCGAGTTTTGGCCCAAGGATAAAAACAATAAGGACCTGATTGAAAGAGCGGATAAGGCGCTTTATACGGCTAAACATTCCGGTAAAAATCGAACCGTTTGTTACAAAGTGGACTAGAAAAACTTTTCTTTTTGGGAAATATGCCGATCATACAGTATGGAAAAAAATCTCCTGCTGTACCAAGTTCCTCTGACTCAGCTTGAGGAAAACGAACTTACGAAACGGATCCAGGATCGAGCCCTTGGAAAAGAAAAATTTGATTTTTCTCCGTATTCGTGTTTTATAGAATACAAACCCGAGGATCCTATTACGGGAATTCAATACAGGGACTGCGTGATCGATTACACACGATGTTCCAATCGAAAATGTATCAAAAAATTGATTTGAGGATCTTTCTTTTTTTCGTAGTTTTATTTTCCTGCTCTCCGACTCCCTCAAAAACCCGAATTCAATTTGTTCACGGGGGAGTCGAAACCGTTCTCCCGTTTTACGTAAAAAACGGATTTCGTTTTATTCAGCTCTCTCTCGCACCGGATCAAAAACCGATTCGTTTTCTGGTCGATACCGGTTCCAGATTTTCATTTTTAGACGAACGGTATTTTACGGAAAACGATTCCAAAAGAAGGATCGCAGTCACGTATCCGGGAGGAAAGGACGATTCCTATCGAAGAATCCGAACCGTCAAACTCTTTCACAACCTGGATCCCATCTTTAAGGATATAACCGTTTATTCTCATACTTTTTCCGGCAATCTGGAACTCGACGGAATCATCGGTATGGACTCTCTATATGATAAAATTATAATATTGGAATACCCCAATCAGATCCGTTTTTTGCAGGCTGCGGACGGAAAATTGATCGAATCCATGATTTCCGATTTACCGGGTCTTATGCAAAACGCCGAACCCCTCCGGTTTTTTTCCGGACTCCCCGTGTTGGAAACGAGTTACGGTACCAACGATAAGGCCCTTTTGATCCTGGATACGGGCGCGGAGTCGAGCCTTTTGGAACTTCCAAAACCTTTACCTGGTTTTGTGGAAGAGACGTTTTCGAGCAGATCGGTGCCCGTTTTAAATTTTCAAGGAAAGTTCATGAACATCAGAACCCAATTTGTTCGTAAACTTTGTCTGATTCAAACGTCTACTTGTGTGGAGAATTTGGAAATTCTTCCTTCCGGACTTCCGGTTGATTTTTCGGGAACTCCTACGGGAGTTCGAATTCAAGGAGTTCTCGGAGTAAACTGGCTGAACGAGCATAGAATTCTTTTGGACATGAAACGGAGTCTTATAGGTATAGTAGGGAAAGACGGCGGAAAGTAGATGAGCAAGGGAAAAATCATAGTGGCGATGAGCGGCGGGGTGGACAGCGCGGTGACCGCGGGTCTGCTTATGGAAGAAGGATACGAAGTCATCGGCGTCAATCTGAGAACCTGGGAATACGAGGCTCCCGCCTGCGATACCACAAAAAAATCCTGTTGTTCTCCCGAAGACATTCGGGACGCAAGGGACGTGGGCCTTTCCTTGAAAATTCCTTTTTACGTCGTAAAGATGGAAAGAGTATTTCAAGAGAAGGTGATCGATCGTTTTATCGACGACTATAAACACGGAAAAACTCCGAACCCTTGTGTGGAGTGTAATACGTTCGTGAAATTCGGAGCGCTTTTTGAAAAAGCGAAGGCACTCGGAATCGATAAGATCGCAACGGGTCATTACGCTCGAATTGCGCATAACGGGGGACGTTATGCGATCTTAAACGGGATCGACTCCGGAAAAAATCAGGCTTATTATTTATACGGACTTTCGCAGGAAAATCTGAAAAACGTAATCTTCCCTCTCGGCGAAATGACAAAACCGGAGGTCAGGGAAATCGCAAGAAGAATGGGACTTCCCGTCGCCGATAAGGCGGAGTCTCAGGAGATCTGTTTTATTCCAGAGAACGATTACAGGAAATTTTTGGAGAAGAAAAACGTGGAATTCACTCCGGGTTTTTTCAAACTCAGGGACGGTCGTATCGTCGGAAAACACAAGGGCCGGGAAAATTTTACGATCGGTCAGAGGAAGGGACTCGGAATCGCCTGGAAAAATCCTCTCTACGTGATCGGGATCGAAGATGACGGTTCCGTAATATTAGGAGAAGAGAATGAAACTTATACCGGATCTTTCTCTGTGATCGACATAAACTACCAAGGTATCGAACCCCTAAACGAAGGGGAATCGCTCGAATGCAGAGTTCAGGTTCGTTACAGACATATTCCGATTCGTTGTAAAATCGTGAAAACGGGCGACGATCTCGTCGTATATCCTTTGGAAGAAGTTCGCGGAGTGACTCCGGGACAATCCGCGGTGTTTTATCCGACGGATTCCGATTATTTGCTGTTAGGCGGAATCATTCGTAAGGGCAGTATTCAAATGCAAATCCGAGAAGTCGAACCCGCAGTTTCTCTTCAGAGTTAACGAGGATTTTCTTTTTTGTCTCTGAGTCATAAAATCACCGGAAAGACGATCCTAATCGTGGGTGGGGGACTTCTGCAGGTTCCGATCATTCAGACCGCGAGGATGATGAAACTCACCACCGTCGTCGCCGATATGAACGCGCAAGCGCCGGGGATGAAAATCTGCGATATTCCCATGGTAATGAGCACGAAGGACATCGAGGGAATGGTTCGCGAATCCAAAAAACTCGCGACTAAGATCAAAATAGACGGAGTGATCACCGCCGGAACCGACGCGAGTATGACCGTGGCGGCGGTCGCAAACGCACTCGATCTTCCCGGAATCCGTTACGTGGACGCGGAAGCCGCCTCCAACAAAGTAAAGATGCGCGAACGTCTCAAAAAAGCGGGAATTCCCCTTCCCGGTTTCGCTCCCGTATGGAGTTTTTCCGATACGAGAGAAGCATTAGAATTTTTGAATTTTCCTCTCGTAATGAAACCCGCGGACAACATGGGCGCGCGCGGCGTTATCAAAGTGGAAAACAGGGAAGAATTACAGGCCGCGTTCAAACACGCCAAAAAATATTCTCCCACGGGAGAGATGATTCTCGAAGAATACATGCCCGGCCCTGAAGTTTCCGTGGACGCGCTCACTTGGAACGGAAATTTCACGATCACGGGGATCGCGGACCGGATCATAGAAAGAGAACCTTTCTTTATCGAGATGGGACACAATATGCCTTCTTCTTTAAGTCCTGCGGTTTTGAAAGAAGTGGAAGAAGTGATGTTCCGAAGTATGAAAGCGCTCGGTATCACTCTCGGAGCCGGTAAGGGAGATATCAAAGTCACTCCCGACGGCGTTAAGGTGGGAGAGATCGCCGCAAGATTATCCGGCGGTTTTATGTCCGCGTTTACCTTTCCTCTTTCTTCCGGAATCAACCTAAACCGCGCGGCCATCTTAATCGCATTAGGCGAAGAGCCGGACAACCTGACTCCTACCGCACATAGGGTTGCGATCGAACGTTGTCTTTTGGCTCCGAGGGGAAAACTTCTTTCGATCGACGGAATCGAAGAGGCACATAAGATCGAAGGGGTCAAAGATTTATTCTTCATGAATAAGATCGGCGATATTATCCAGGAACCTACGAATAACATCGAAAAGACGGGGCACGTTATCATCAGCGCGGATACTTTGGAACAAGCCGAATCCGTTTTTGAAAAAGTGAAAAATACGATTCGATTTACCTGCGACGAACTTTATTCCATATCCGAAAAGGAAATTCAACAGAACGCAAGACTTCGTTTCGGTAAGGATATCTGCTGGGTTTGTAAGGTTTGCGACGGAACCGATTGCGCTTCCGGAGTTCCCGGCATGGGCGGCTTGGGAAGAATGTTGACGTTCCAGGACAACATCGATGCGTTGCGGGAATATTCGATTCTCCCCAAATACATCCGAGAACATACACAAGCATCGGTGGAAACCGACTTTCTCGGAAAAAAAATCAAAACGCCGTTGATGGCGGCGCCGATGACCGGGGCCGTCACGAACATGAACGGAGCGATGGACGAGTTTACCTTTGCGGCCACGTTACTCGAAGGTTGTCAAACGTCCGGCACCTTAGCATGGTTAGGCGACGGTGCAAGTCCGGACAAATATCTGATCATGCTCGAAGCCGTTCGTAAAACGAAGGCGGACGCGATTCTGATTTGTAAACCCAGGGAAGACGAAGGGCTTTTGAAGGAAAGATTTCAAGAATCCGAAAATTCGGGTCTTTGGGCGATCGGTATGGACGTAGACGCGGTCAATTTTAAGACAATGACTTTGAAAAATATTTCTTCCGTTACGAGAAACGTTTCCAAACTCGGGAAAATTCGTTCTCTTACAAAGTTGCCTTTTATCGTCAAAGGTATTATGACTCCGGAGGACGCCGCGCTCGCTATCGACGCGGGTGCGGATTGTATCGTCGTATCCAATCACGGAGGGAGAGTTTTAGACGATATGCCTGGAACCGCGAGAGTTCTTTCCGGAATTAGAAAAGCGGTCGGCGATAAAATTCAGATCGCAGTGGACGGAGGGGTTCGAAGCGGGATGGACGTCTTTAAGATGATCGCACTCGGCGCGGATACGGTTTTGGTCGGAAGGCCGATGGCGATTTTTGCGGTGGGAGGAGGTGTTGCAGGTATTCGATTTTTAATTTCCCAATACACCGAAAACCTTTTGCAGTCGATGAACGTTACCGGCGCGGTAACGTTGAAAGGAATCGGAACGGAACTTCTCTTTCGAAAAAAAAATGACGAAGAAAATTCCGCATCCGAATGAGAAAATCGTTTTACTAACTTGGAATGTACGGTTTAATATTCGAACCGCAAATCACGGTTTCGAGTGATCCCTTCGAGTCGTGTTCGGACAAAAAATCATGGATAAGCTCATCAATGATCCGGAAGGAATTCACAAAATTCTTCAATCTCTTTTTATTCGACTTCCCGTAGTCATCCTGGCCGACAATCGTCCTCTTCCAGTAAGAGTTGCGGGTCTGAAGGATTCCTTTCGAATCGTAGTAACGTTCCCTCCCGGAACTCCGACCGAACAAAATCGAAAATTATTTCTGGTTCATAACAATCATCGGTTTGCCGCCTTTTGTACGGTCGAGTTGCATAATCCCGCCAACGGAGTGGAACTTTTGCTTACGAGCGCGATCCAAGTCACGATCGCACAGAGAACGGAGAATAGGGTTCGTATCGATTCTTCTTCGGGATTTCAAATTTCTCTTACGAATATCATCAATCAATACAAGGTCAGAAAGGCGGTAGGATTTGCCGATAAAAAGATAGACGGGATCGTCAAAAAACATGCAAAACTTCTAAAGGAAACTTATCCTCTTTCCAATATCTTTTTTTCGGACAAAATGGATAACAGACTGAGGTTGATGTTTAATTTCGATCGATCGATCTACGTTTTGGATCGTTACTCCAAATCGGACGGAAACGGGGGATTTCAATTTCTTGAGTTTTCGGAATATCAAAAGCTGATCGCCGTGAACAATCTGGAATCCGGAATCGTTTCGGAAATTTCGATTATGATCCGTTACAAAGGATATACTCCTCTCGGTTACGTTCAGATTCTCTCCGAAAAAGAGTTGAACACAAACGATTTCAATTCCGCTAATATTACGGCAAACTCAATTTCCAAAGAGATCATCGCTTCCGGTTTTTTTCAGGAATCCAAAGAAAAATGCAACGTGGACAATCTCTCCATGCAAGGAGTCGGTTTTTTTCATCATCAGTCCATTTTCTTTTCCAGAAGTTTCGTCGTGGGAGAAACGATCCTGTTTGATCTCTGTTTTTCGGCTGAAAGTAAAGGAACATTTCGAGCCGTGATCCGAAATATCACGAGCACGGATAAGATGTTTCGAATCGGTTGCGAGTTTTTCAACTTAAACGAAAGAGAAGAGAATATGATTCGTACTTATATCGATTCCAAGGAAGACAGAACCTGAGTACCGTTTTGATCGATCGTTTTATTTCATCCCAAAAATCGGAACCTTTATCGGAACAACTTCGGATCCTCGTTGCCAAAGAAGAATCGGGGACGAGGCTCGATCATTTTCTTTCCAAAAAATTCACGTATCATTCCAGAAACGTTTGGCAGAAGGAAATCAACGAAGGGAGAATTACCGTTTCCGGTAAAAGGGTAAAACCCGGAATTCTTCTCAAAGGTGGAGAAACGGTCGTTTATCAACCGATCGAAAAGGAAGAGCCGCCCGTTCGAAAGGATTATAGGATTCTTTACGAAGACGAATTTTTCGTGGCCGTCGATAAACCGGGGGATCTTCCGGTGCATCCGGCGGGCGTTTATCGAAAAGGAAATCTTCTCACTCTATTGAAGGAATCCGGAATGTTCGGGGATTTGTTTACGGTTCACCGATTGGATAGGGAAACTTCGGGTGTGATTTTGTTCGCTAAAAATTCCGAGACGGCCTCTCTTTTATCCGGACTTTTCGGTTCCGGGAACATTCAAAAATACTATATTACGAAAGTATACGGCGATTTTCCAAAAAGAAAAACCGCGTCCGGTTTTTTAAAACCCGACCTTTCCTCTAAAATACGGAAAAAACGGGAGTTCGTCCCTTTAAAATCTAATTTTTTAAAGCGAAATAAAAAACATCTCTTGGAAAATTCCCCCGCGTCCGGCGACGAGGAATCTTGTCTTACAATATTTCAAAAAATTGAATATGATTTTATGAAGACGCAATTTCAGAGAATCGAATCCGATCTCGGAGAATTGAAAGTTCAATCTCCGAAGAAAAAGTTGAATTTTGAAAGTTCACAAACTCAAAACGAAAAGGCCGAGGAATCGAAAATTCAACCGATTCATCCGAAACACGAGTCGGAAATTCATTCCTTCGTTTTATGCAAACCGATCACGGGACGTATGCATCAGATTCGGGCCGTACTGTATAGTTTGGGTTTTCCTCTTTGGGGAGATAAACTCTACGGAAAAGACGAGGAGGTTTTTTTGGAGTTCATCGAAGGAAAAGATCCCGATCTTACTGCAAGATTGGGAATGGAAAGACAGGCATTACACGCATACGCGATCGTTTTGAATCACCCGATCACGAAGAAAAAAATGAAAATCGTTTCTTCCGTTCCGAAGGATTTTTTGTGAAAACGACCGAGCCGGGGTTGTTCGAATCTTTCATCCCAGTAATCTTTCTCGTGATGGGACTCGGTTACGCGGGAGTCGTATTCGGAAACGGAACCGTAGACGGACCCGCGCAGATGCTTTTGATTCTTTCGGGAGCGGTCGCGAGTTTACTCGGGATTCGTCTTGGAGTGAGATGGGAAGTTTTGGAAGAACGAATCCTCGAATCATTGAAAAACGTTTTAAAACCCGTGCTCATTCTTTTATTGATCGGATCTCTTATCGGAGTTTGGATCTGGTCCGGAATCGTTCCGTCCATGATCGTATGGGGATTGAAAATTCTAAAACCCTCCTTCTTTTTGGTAACGGCCTGTCTTTTATCCTCCGTCGTTTCCTTGATCACCGGAAGTTCTTGGTCCACCGTCGGAACGGTGGGAGTGGCTCTCATGGGAATCGGAACCACGTTAGACGTCCCTCCGGGAATCGCGGCGGGAGCCGTCGTATCCGGCGCGTACTTCGGCGATAAACTTTCTCCGTTTTCGGAAACGACCAACCTTGCGTCTTCTATTGCCGGAACTCCGCTTTTTACGCATATTCAAAATATGTTATATACGACTTTACCCGCACTGTTGATTGCTGTCGTATTTTTTACTTGGGCCGGTTTCGGTCATGCCGGTTCGGAAAACGGGAATCAAAAGGTAAACGAGGTGATTCGTCTGCTCGAAATTTCGTTTCGAATTCATCCTGCGTTGCTCGTTCCGCCCGTTTTGACTTTCGTATTGATTTACTTTAAAATTCCTGCGATTCCTTCGATTCTTGCGGGAATCGTTTCGGGAGTTTTGTCCGGAATTCTTTTACAACATTCCGACTTAAACTTTCCGGAAATCTACAAACAGGTGTTAAACGCGGCTTCCAAAGGGAATATTACGAAAAGTGGAAATCAGCTTACGGACGCCTTGCTTTCGAGAGGAGGAATGGCTTCGATGCTTCCCACGGTTTGGTTGATCTTTTCGGCGATGTTTTTTGCGGGTGCGATGGAAGGGGCGGGATTGATTCAGGAGATCACCAAAGGAATATTAAAATATGCGAATACGGATCGATCTCTTTTGACGGGGACGATTCTCACGTGTATTTCCGCGAATTTACTCTCTTCGGATCAATATCTTTCGATTCTGGTCCCGGGCAAAATGTTTAAGAAGTCCTACGAAGAGCACGGTCTCGATCCTAAAAATCTTTCGAGAGCTTTGGAGGATTCCGGAACCATGACCTCCGCCTTGGTTCCTTGGAACACCTGCGGTTCCTTTATGGCGGCCGCGCTCGGAGTTCCCGTTGTCGTGTTTCTTCCTTATGCGGTTTTGAATTTAAGCAGTCCGGTAATTTCTCTTATCTGCGCTTGGACGGGATGGACGATCCGGAAAAAGAAATAAGAACTCGTCCCAAATCCTATCTCGCTCTCTAAGGGTTGAGTTTCAATTTTGGTTCGTCTAAAATCGGCGCAACGTAATTTCCCAAGATCTTTGTTTCCGACAAGGGATTGTAAGCGCCTGTCGTGTCATAGGACAAGGTATGATCCGCAAAAAAAACGAGTTCTCCGAAATTAATTCGACCGTGGATTGGATCATTTCGGCCGAAGATGAGAATGAATTTCGAGTCATCCTCGGTAAAAATGCACCTTTGAGGCTCGTAAATATTTGCAAAGCATCTTACGATAGCACTTAACGTTGCATCGAGATGTATATTGGTCTCATCGTAAAAAGGAAGCAAAAAAGATCTAAACTGAGGGCTCGAAAAGCATTTTCTTTCGAATACGATATCCGGCGATAGGTCTTGTAATTCGGAGAAATTTGCAAGAGATGTAATATCTATCTTTTGATTCGCGCAAAAAAAATAATTCCAATTCAACGTAAATGAAACGGGCGTTCCACAAATTAAGAACAGTTCATCCGAATCGATACCCGCGCCCATTGCACAAGATCGGCCGTTATTTTCATGTATGTAATGAAAAAAATTTAAGGACAGCCCCCATTTCTGGCTCGTTACAACTTGCAGTAGGGTGGGACTGATCCATCCAAATTTCAGTCCTATCTTTTCGTTCTTCCATTCGCCAAAATCGAAGACAGCAGATTCTAATTTTTGATAGGCATTACATGCGTCTTCGACCCTTTGGAATTCATGCCAGTGATAGAAGCAGCTCCAGTTTCCCATTGCATCCGATTTATACATACCTGTTGATTGGGTCAAATGAAATCGGAACTCGGGTTGAAACTAAGATTTTATATATTTCCTCGCGACAGTTTTTTGCTGAAAATCGAATTCGAGATGTGGAATGCCCTTTCCTTATATCTGGCTCGCGGATGAGGGCAGGATGGAAAAAAATGTTCCACTTAAATCCTGTGGATTCTATCGAATCGAAAGAACCGTAATTTTTTTTGAAGATCTCAAGATCAAAAAAGACTCGCTTTATCTTTCACACAAAGTCGATTTCCAGTTCGCATTAAAACGGAAAGACGTTTGTTCAAACATTCGAATGGAAGCGTAAAAGGAATTGTAAAAAAATGAGTTTGTTCTTGGAATAAACTTTAAAACAAAACTTTTAAAATAAAAAAGATTCCCCAATTGATTCCGCTCAAAATAAAAAACCAACCGAGGCGCGGCGGAAGAAAAGTTTCTCGGATTACGAACTCAATCGAATGTTTCAAAGTTTTTCTTAGATCTTCAGGATTTGGATTTTCGCATTTCGGCAACCGCGCCGAGATTTCCGTGCAAAGATTTTCCGATTTGTCGAGATAGCTGAAGGTTTCGGATTTGTTTTGAAGCCGAGACGTTTTTTTCTACGCTGACGGTTTCGTTTTTTTGCGATTTTTTCCCGGGAAAAAAAACAGAAGGCCGATATTGGAAAATAGAGAACACCATGGTTTCCAGAATTCAAACAATACTGATCGCAATTATCCTCGCTTCCGGAGAGCTGCTTTGGGCCGTTTCACCGGATCAGATCAACCTCGGGATTCTGATTGGGGAGAATAAAACCAATCTTAAATTCATCAATATATGCGTGAGCAATCTTGCTCCGTTGACGGACGAAAGCGCCGCGTCAAATCCGGATAAAAATCCGCCTAACAATACTAAGGCGGAGGTGGGCGGCGTTTCCGGAGTTGCGGGTAAGGAAGAGTTTTATAAAAAGTTGGGGGCAATTCCTTCCTACACAAGTTTGAAAAAAGCGAATCAGTTCGATTTTAACGGAAACATGTTGTATTTTCAGAGCAACTACAGTCTTTCTTTTAAAAATCTCAGAGCCGCGCAAGGGGAGATGAAAGATTTGTATCAGGCGACTCACGAACAATATCTTCAAAATTCCAGGGTGCTTTTGGAATACGCTTCCCCTTTGATCGTCAGAAGTAACGATAAGATAGCGCAACATTTATTACGTTTGGGCTTTAGGGATCTAAAAAGTTCGGAAGATCATTTTACGATCGCATACAACTCCTCTCCTTATCAATTTCGTTATAAACTTCTCTTATACGGGGAAGGGATCAAAATCGCGAGAAGGGCGAGAAAATTCGCGCTACTTGCGATGATCGCGTCCAAAACTCCCACGGAAGATAAACCCGAATATCAGTTCGTAAATTTGGACGATATTAGGACCGCCGTTGAAAAAGAAAACATCTCCGATTACGAAAAAATCAGGAATACTTTGATCAACTATATCGATAACGATTTGCTTCAGAGAAAAATCGTTCCTCCGGGAGAGGCCAAGGAAAGACCGATCGACATTCTCGAAATACACGACGATAATTATTCCATCATCACCTCGGGTAGAATTTCGTTGATGGATATGAGCAACGACGAGATTAAAACCGAAGATATGATTCAAAAAGAAACTCTGCCTCCGGTTCCTTCAAAATGAAGAATGGAAGGCCAGTTTCGATTCCGACAAAAATTAAGTTGAGTATATTCTAAAATGCGAATGGAGCGCGGAAACTTTTTGTTGAAAGTCGTGAAATCGATTCTTTCCTTATTTACGTTGTTTGTTTTATTACAGGGTTTTTTGTACGCGGGAACCGTTTCGTTCCGGGAAAAGAAAAAAACGATCGAAAGGAAGTTTCGAATTTTGGAAGAATCTCGAAAGGTGATTCCGTTTCAAAAACAGGAAGAAAACTGGAAGAAACTTTCCTATTTGAGCGATCGTTTTCAAAGTTCGGTTCGTTCCGATTTGGTTCGGAAACGGGAAGTTTCTCTTCTCCTTTTGGAAAGAGCGCTTCCTTTGGCTGCGGCGGATTTTACTCAGGAAGGAAATATCTTGGCTAAGAATCTGATTCTCTTTTATGCCGACGGATATTCGCAAAGGAAAAAACATCCGAAAGAAAATCAGACTACCTCGATCCAGGAAGAAAAGGCGGCTACGTATTTTCGAATGGCAAAGGAAGAACTGAATCAGGCGGAGAAGTTTGATCGGGACGGAAATGACTTTTATGCTCTCGTCCTTTACGGCAGATCCATTCAATATTCCTTAAGCGCTTTTCAAACCGTGAATCTTGAAATTCCAAACGATTATATCGGCGTTTTGAAAAAAGAAACCTCTAAAACAGATCTTTGATTCGAGGCTTTTCACTTCGAGTTTAATAAACGCTGCATCCGAAAAAAGCGTTTGCAAGTCCCGAACCGGCGATTGTCCCCGCGGCCGTTGCGGCAGTGTTTGTGAGTAATCCCGCCGCGGAAGAATGAAATACGTAAATATTATCGGTTTGTCCTCCGATAAACAGATCCGGAAACCCGTCTCCGTTGACATCCCCTCCGGAAATAGGAGTTCTCGGCGCATTTGCGGAAACACCGAGCCCGTTGGCTACGCTCGTGATTTGTGTAGTCGCATTTCCGGTTGTAAGGAATCCATTGATTAGTCCTGCGCCCGGCATATGAAAAACGAATACGCGATTCGGTAAGAGTATCGTTGTCGAAACCAGATCCGCTCTTCCGTCTAGATTCAAATCCTGTGCTATCATCGAAATTCCGAATGCGTTTCCACCGGCGCCTCCGACGATTATGAGAGGAGCATTTCCGATATTGTCCGTATTTATACCGGCGCCTCCTCCGGATACAAATATAGAAATACTTCCAAATCCGCCGTTTAAACCGGGGCTTCCGATGGCGAGGTCGGAATTACCGTCTCCGTTAAAGTCGGCTGCGGCTAAGGTCAGACCGAATTCTCCCGCGTTCCCAGCGCTATTATTCGTAAGCATCGTCACGACTGCTCCCAAACCGGCGCCGCTTCCGTGATAAACATAGGCCCTACCTTGGTTTAGCACAAAACCTCCGCCCACACCGGCTCCATAACCGGGAGCGCCTACGGCTAAATCGGAAAAGTTATCCCCGTTCATACTGCCGACGCTCAACGAGTACCCGAAACGATCGTTTGCGTTTTCTCCGGTGAGGGTAACATTGGCAGCTCCGACGTTTGTTTGTACGACTCCGGCTGCGCCGGCGGAATGAAATACATAAACCCTTCCACGGGATCCGTTGAAAACCGGCTCACCCGCGGCTAAGTCGGCGAACCCGTCCCCATTAAAATCGCCCGTAGTGAGACTATCTCCGAATCTGCTTGCTGCGTCTACGCTGCTGATCGTTGTGGAAGCAAAACCCGGAAAGGAGATATTCACGCCGGTGTTTCCGGAAGAGTGGAAAACGTAAACTCGACCTTGCGCCGCGTTCCAACCGGGAGCGCCCACAACCACATCGGCAAATCCGTCCCCATTCAAATCTCCCATAGAAACGCTTCTTCCAAATTCCTCTCCCGCGGATCCGATAATCATTTTGCTTGCGGACGGCGCGGTCGTAATTGTCATTCCCGCCGTTCCGGAAGAATGGAAAATGTAAACCAACCCTTGTCCGTACTCTGCGGAAACGATATCGGTATATCCGTCCCCGTTGATATCTTTGTTAGTTCCTTTTCGAACCGAAACGGTTGCAGTTGTCGTAATATTGTTTGCGGAGTCTTTTACTCTTGCGGCGATCGTATGCACCGAGTTCTGTTTCCAAGTCGCCGCTCCGGTCGGAAGTTGATATTTCCAGGAAGTGGTTCCGATTACGCCCGCATTCGTAAATGCTCCGCCATCAATGGAAATTTCGACACTGGCAACCGATCTGTCGTCCGCCGCCGTTCCGATCACAAAACCGGATTCGATTACGGTGTTATTTCTCGCGTTTTGAATGGTGACAGTCGGCGGTATTACGTCCGGCGCCAGCCCTGTGGTAAAATTCCAGCTAAATGCAGGAGGAAGGGCGGTCATCAAATTGCCCTGAAGATCTCTCACGGTTACGATGGTTGCGGTATATGCGGTTGCTGGATTGAGAGGAGTTCCCACGTTGGGAACAAAAGTAGCCGAGGCGCCGGAACAATTGACGGTACCTCCGATTCCATTGTTGACCGTAAAATTCAAGGTAGAACAATCGATGGTTTCATTAAAGGAAACCGTAATATTCGCATTTGTCGGAACACCGGTTGCCGCCGCGAGCGGGTTTACTAAAGAAACCTGAGGCGGAGTAACGTCAGGAGCCGCTCCCGTAGTAAAACTCCACGAATAAGCTCCGATGGCGTTATTGTTGCTGTCGGTTACCGTATTTGCGATTTTTACCGTATAAGTGGTATTGAATGCCAATGGCGGCGCCGTTGGAGCAAAAGAAACCGTGTTTCCATTGCAGTTGATATTGATACCCACCACGGTGGCGGGAGTTGCAGGATCATCATCCAATGTGATCCCGCCTAAAACGGTTCCACAATTCATCGTTTCGTTGAAAGCGATGCTTACTCCCGCGTTGACTGCTACGCCTAACGCTGCGTTTGCGGGAGTGACAAAGGCAACGTTCGGAGGAGTAACATCCGGCCCCGGCCCGGTTGTAAAATTCCAGGTAATCGGAACGATCGGATTATTGGCCGCATCCAAAGCGCCCGCATTGACTTCCACCGTATAAAGCGTATTGAAAGCGAGCGTGGGATTGAGGAGAGGGTCCGGTATCCAAGTAGCCGATGTTCCGAAACAGTTTACACTTCCCACTAGATACACACCTGGCGGTGCCGCTTGCAGTTTCACTCGGAAAGAAGCGTTGTTAACGGAAGCGCAGGCCATAGGTTCGCTGAAGACGACGGTAGGATTGATATTGACTCCCACCCCGATTGCGTTTGCGGACGGAACGGTAAAAGTTACCGTAGGCGGAGTCAGATCGAGAGCGGGCCCTGTTGTAAACGTGGAAGTGTACGGAGCCGGAGCGAGAGGATTGTTAAACAAATCGGTAATCGCGCCTGAAATGGTGAGAGTGTAAACGGTGTTAGGCGCCAAAGCAGCCAGGGGAGTGAAGGTCGCGGTGGTTCCTGTACAACCCGGATTTCCGGCTATCGTTCCCGGCAGAAGCGGATTGTCATCCAGAACGATACTTCCCGGAATCGTAGCACAATTGATCGGTTCGCTAAAAGCAATGCTCACGGCGCTGTTCATCGCAACGTTTTGTGCGTTGGGAGCGGGACTTACAAAAGAGACGGTCGGAGCAACCAAGTCGGGAGCAGGGCCTGTCGTGAAAGTCCAGTTATACGCATTGGGAAGCGGGTTATTGGCGAGATCCTTTGCCGTGGAAAGAAGATCCACTCTGTAGACGGTATTGAATGCAAGACCGAGAGGATTTGTAGGAGTCAGGGTTGCGACGGAACCCAAACAAACAACATTTGCAGGTTCTTGAATATTGGTAACGTTGTTTTTCAACGTAAGGATTGTGTTATCAATAGAAGTACAATCCATGGTTTCCGTAAAGGAAACTTGAACGGAAGTATTATTGGGAACTAAAGTTGCTCCGACAGTCGGAGTTCTTAGGGACAAGGCAGGTGGGATCAAATCCACAATTGTGGCTGTCGTAAAATTCCAAACGGTTTCTTCCGAAAGGGAGGAACCTTCCGCCGATTTTATATCTTTTGAAACTCGCACTGTATAAACTTTGGAAGCTGCCAGTGAAGAAGTAGGGTTGAACAAAATAGTTTTTTCGTCGGATGTGATCGTTCCGGGGATAACTGCGTTTCCCTGAGTGAGTTGAATGGATTGGGACTGAATGCTGGATGAATCCAATTTTTGACTGAAACCCACTTGTATGGATGTGTTCAAGGAAACTCCGGTGACATTGGGTCCGGGAGAAATTTGAGAAACGCTGAACGATGACGCTGTATTGTGATTGCTAAAATCCAAATATGCAAAAAACGGCATTGAATTTGATTTTCCTTGAACACAACCGATGCTCCCAAAAATCAAAATAGAAAAAGAAATAAGAATTTTTACATATGAATTCACTAAAAAGCTCCGACTAACGCAAGCGTTGCATTAAAATTGAGTCTATAAAAAAGGATCTTAAATTCGATTGAGGAAAGTGGATTTTTAGCTTGAAAGATGGAAAAAGTTTAGCGTTATTTTCCTCTAAATTCCGTTTAGATTATAATGTGATTTTTACTTTCAAATCTGGCGCGATTTTGAACGCAAATTTTTAGAATTTGAACTTTCTCCGATGGAGGATTCGATTTTTGCTTTTTTTAGGTAGAAAGTATTATTGTTTTGGAATTTAAAATTTAGTTTTGATTGCGCTCATAAACTTCTCACAAGAAAACCATGGTAAGATCTAGGAATGGAGGTTCAATCCGGTGTTTCCGATGTTTTCTTTGAATTTTCTTCGAATTATTCAACGGGAAATCTTACAAAAAATGTGGGAACTCCCGCGTTTTCCGTAGAACGGATAAACTCGGATCTCTTCCGTGCCGTCATGAATACAAACGGAAAAATCCTGACATCTGATTCCTATCCACTGACTCCTAATAAGTGTGAACACTGCTCCTACGAACTTTTTCCGGATAAAAGTTTTCGTTTTAAACCGGTAAATTCCTTAAGAACCGCGCCTAAAAAAAGATTTTTCTTTCTGGTTTCGTCTAACGTATCCCGATGTCTTAAGATGTAGATTTCGGTCTTGCGAACCAAATAACCCAAGTCTTCCCATTCCGTAATTTCTTTCTTAAAGTCGGAAATAACGGATTCGTAGGATTTTTCTCGAATGGAAGGGGCGGAAAATTTTTCCAGGACGTTTTGAATTTTTTTTAAAAGATCCGATCGAAAAGAGTCCGCGTCTTTCCGGGAGATTTCCGGACGAACGTCGGACCTCCAAGGAAGAAATTCTTTCCAAAAGTATCCGTGATCCGGAAACGAAGAAAGAATCGAGTCAGCCTCTTCAATCGAAACGTTTTTGCAATTCTCAATTTTGGCGCCTCGAATATTCACATTGTAAACGGGAAAGTCCAAGGTTTGAAACGATTCCTCGAACCAATGTCGGTAAAGATCCAAAACGTAATCCGTGAGTACTTCTCCGCCGCCGGCGGAAGGAACAAATCGTGTGTCCCGTTTGCGGATGATCATCTCGTTGATCTTCTCTAAACTCTGGGTTCGTTTTACAAGTGTGAGCCATTTTTCGTTGTGATGAGTTCCCGTAGAATGGATTTCTCTTCCGGAATAAGCGAGATCTTGGCCGACTAAAAAAATCGGTTTACAACCCAGATTTCGCAGAAGGTCAAACGCGGTCGTTGCGACGCTTCCGCCCGATTGAATGTCTCCGATCGGACCCAAAAGTTTTTCCGCGGTTTTAGAACCCGCGGTGACTTCTCGTTTTAATTCTCCGCTTGCGTCGACCACGTATTTTGCGGTTAAGGAGTGAACGATCTTAGTGAACTTCTGCGATCTTAAGATCGGAGGAGAACTTACCAAGTCCGCGAAAAGGGGCACGTTAGACGATTCCGCCCCCATAAAATGAAAGAAAGAATGAGTTTGTGCATCCAGAGTGATTACGCCATCGGGAACGATTCCGAATTTCAAGAGCGCTTTCAGGGAAGTGTCACAGGAGAATAAAAAGATCTTGTCTCTGACTTTTTGTATCCATCCGCACTGACTGCGAAGAGAAGGCCCGGCGGAAACGAGCATGGCCGGAGTGTTTGCAAATTTTTCCTTTAAGAGTTCGATTCTCGTTCTTGGATTTTTCGAATCCGGAAAGTTTGCCGTGTTCACGAACGTGTTGCGAACCCAGATTCTTTCAAACTCGAACTTAGTCAAAAGATCGCTCATCTTCGAAGACAGGATCTTACGAATTTTGATTTCCAATTCTCCGTAATATACTTCGTTGAGAGCGGTGCTGGCCGCGTTTCTAAAAATTCTTATACCCGAAACTCGTTCCACGGGAAGAGATTCCAAATAATTCCAGAGAAGATTCAAAGCGGAATGACCTAAAAACAAATGTCTTCCGGGGACATCCAGGACGGGTTCTAAAACTCCGTCCCAAAGCGGAAAGATGAGTTCGGGATGTTCGTCCACGAGAAGAAGAATCTGTCCGGGTTCCAAATTTTTATGAACTTCAAAGATGAGATGCGGATTTCCGAGACCGATGACTGCGACCAAATCCGTGGAAGAAACTTTTTGAGACTGGAGAATTCTCTGCGCCTGGGTGCGCGGGGCCACTGCACTGGAAAGCGCGCGACCGTTGAATTCTAAAAACCATTCTTCCGGATTTTTTGCGGGCTTGAGAAGGAAGTTGAGGTTTGGATCTGCGGGCCTTTGGAAATAGAGGGACAAGTACGGCTTTTTCCCGAATATTTCTCTTGTCTTTTCAGAGAGATTGTGAGACATAATAACCCAGGGTGCATTCTATTCCCCGCCCAAATCTGGTCAATTGGAATCATCTTCTCCGGAATTTCCGGGAATGAAAAACACAAAAACTATGTATTTAAAAAGTCTGAATATTGTTGGATTCAAAACGTTTGCGGACGAGACGGAGATTCTTCTCGATCCGGGATTTACCGCCGTTGTCGGACCCAATGGAAGCGGCAAGTCGAACATCGTAGACGCAGTCAAATGGGTCTTCGGTGAAAAGTCCGCGAAAGGTCTTCGCGGAGAGAAGATGGACGACGTGATCTTTCACGGTTCCGAAGCGCGTAAGCCCGCGGGTTATGCGGAAGTCTCCGTTGTCTTTGATAATTCTTCCCGATTGATCAAGATGGATTATCCGTCGGTAAAGATGACTCGTCGTCTTTATTTGGACGGGAACAACGAATACTGCATCAACGATTCGAGAGTTCAGAGAAAGGACGTCGAAAAGCTTTTGATGGATACCGGGATCGGTAAGTCTTCTTATTCGATCATGGAACAGGGAAAGGTGGATCGAATCCTTCATTCCAAACCGGAAGAAAGAAGGCTGATCTTTGAAGAAGCCGCGGGAATTTCCAGATTCAAACTGGAACGTCAGGAAGCTCTCAAACGTCTAGACGACACGAAACAAAATCTTCTTCGTATCCAAGACATCATGAATTCCATGAAAAAAGAAATGGAAGTCAAGGAAAAACAAGCAGAAAGAGCGGAAGCTTATTTCAAACTCAAAGCCGAGTTAGACGAAACCGACAAGATCATACGTTATCTGAAATTCTCCACCCTCACCAAAAAATTAAAAGCTTCCGAAGAAGAGCTCCAGGGAATCAAAGATAAGAATCAAACCTTACTCAATACGATCAGCGAGGAAACCGGAAGGATCGAAATATTAGAAAAAGATAAATCGGAAATCGAAAAGAGAGTTTCCGAAATCGACAAGAAATTATACGATCATCTGTCACAGACAAAAATCCAAAAGGAAAAGATCGAAAAAAACAAACAGATCATTTTCGAATACGAAGAAAGAATTTCGGATATGACCGAGACGTTGAACGGGGAAGAATCTTCCTTGAGTTTGCTCGTTATCGATTTGGAAAGAATTCAGAGAGAATGTTCCGAACTCGAAGGAGAGGTGGAACTTCTTCAGGAAGAAATCCAAAAGTTAAAAGATTCCAAACTGGGTCTTGAAAGACAAATCGAAGACGAAAACATCGCGGTTCTTGAAAAAGAATCCAAGATCGCGTCGAACGACAAGGCGCACAACGAACTTAGGGAAAAACTCAAAGAGGTCATCTTCGAACTCATCAGCCAACTCGAATCCAGAAAGAAAGAAGCGATCGATACCGAAAATAGAAGAAAGGAACTGAAAGAATTTCTTCTTTCTAAGATGTCCGAATATTCTCGCGAGATTACCGAGTTGAGAGAAAATTTAGAACTTTCGGAAAAATCCAAGATCGCTTCCGTTCTTGCAACGTTGAATCTCGGGGAAGTTCAATCCAAACTGGAAGAGTTCGTTCATCTCGAAGATATGATTCGAAACATTCTTTTTGACCGGGACGGATTTTTATCCAGAAAAGAAACCTTGGATCAACAGATCGAAGACTTGATCTTAGATAACGAAAATCTCACTAGAAACATCAAGGACTCCGGTTTGAAAATCGAATCCTTGCGGGAAAGTCTGGAAGCGAACAAAGAGCAAACCGTATTCTTGGAAAAGAAAGTTTTGGAACTCGGTTCCGAAAGAAATTCAAGACTCGAAGCGGCAAAGGCGATCGGGCTTCGTAAGGAAGAGATCGAAAAAAGAATCCGGAACGCAAAGGATTCCATCCAAAACGTAATTTCTAAAAAACAGGAATTCGAAAAAGAGGTTTCCGAACTCGAACAACAAATCGAGTCGAGCTACAACGAATTTTTGGATATGAGCCGCGCCCTTGAATCCGAAAAGGAATCGCTGCGAAACATTTTGAAAGAGATTCAAACTTTAAAACACGATATTCAAAAGAATCAGGACGACTTTAAGAATTTGATTCCGGTTTTGACCGAAAAAGAAAGAACCGTTTCCGGTTTAAAAGTTCAGATCGATTCCTTTACGGAAGAACTTTATAATGATTATTCCATTTCGGAACAAGAACTCGTAGTCGAATTTCAAAATCGCAACCTGGAAAGAACCAAGGAAGAAGTAAAACTTAAGAAACTCAAGTCGGACATTCAGATGCTCGGCTCGATCAATCCTCTTTCCATCGAAGAATACAGAAGCGTGAAGGAAATTTTCGAACACCATCGAGTTCAAAAAGAGGAC
>NZ_ANIK01000059.1:0-30000 GCF_000347175.1 Leptospira alstonii serovar Sichuan str. 79601 | reverse complement strand
CTCCGCAAAAATCGGAGCGGTTTCCAGGTTCAGAATTATCCCTAAAAGGATACGGTAGAATAGTCTTAGGATTCCCGGGTGCATTCAGAATGATTTTCGGCAGATTTTAATTTTTAGGTGAGAGCGGAATGTTCGCAAAACCCGGCGAATCTTTCCAATTTCCGGATCGATCGACGATTCGCTCTCTTTTACGGTAAAGCGAGCCTTTGTGGAATGTCTGAATCGTGTTCGATTTGGATGTCAAAAAATCGGAGTTTTGAATTCTTTCTTATAAAGCGATACTCCGATTCGAAAGATTCCACCTTAAAAAACGTGAGTTCGATATAACAAATGCGAAAGCGATTATATGTTGCGAGCTGCGGAACGACCTATCGGGAGCGAACGTACTTTAGTTTTTTATTCGCCCAAATTTTTTTACGCCGAACTCATGTTAAAAAAGGAGATCTCCTCTGTAAAAAAAGTATCCTTTGAAATCGGCTCCGAGTCTAAACTACAAGTTCGGGATCTGTTTGGCGGGAATGAGGTTGACCTCTGATTTTTTAACGGAAGCATAGTTCTCGGAACGAAGTTTTATCTTTTGGGTCTTTTGATTCGTGTTACGGAAAATATTTCAATATAAGAATTTTCTAATCCGCTTTGCAGTTTTGAACATCCTATTTTTTTGGGGATCAAACCTGCCTCTTTCCGCGGAAAGTTTGCCCGGTTCTTGGTTTTCCGAGTTGCGTAGATCCGTTGGAGAAGGAGTTTCCGGCGGAACTTTTGACTGGACAACCGGTTTTATTTTGATTGCGGGCGGGTTCCTTTCCAGTCTCTTACCCTGCGTTTATCCGTTGTATCCGATCACGGTCGGAATCGTAAGAGGGAGGGGAGAAGGTTCTCCCAAAATTCTTCATCCTGCGATTTACTATTTCGGTTTGGTCACGGTTTATGCTTCTTTTGGTCTGATCGCCGGGTTTAGCGGCGGAGCGTTTAACGTAATCTTGCGTTATCCGATCGTCAATCTCGTACTTTCCATCCTGATTTTTTTATTGGCTCTCGGATCTCTGGATTGGATCCATCTTCCTTTTTTTCAGCCCAAGGAAGTAAAAGCCGGGCAAGGTCGCGGCGGAACGTTTTTATTGGGAATGGGAGCGGGGCTTCTTTCTTCTCCCTGTGTCGGTCCGGTTGTAGTCGCGATTCTTTTACAGATCACGGCAGGTTCCGGTGTGATCTCGATCGATTCCGTGTTTCTTGCGTCCCTTAAGATGTTCCTATTCGGAGTCGGTCTCGGATTTCCGTTTTTAATGATCGGAGTTTTCGGCTTGAGTCTTCCTAAATCGGGAAAGTGGATGCGTTGGATTCAGTGGGTTCTCGGAATTTTCGTATTATACTTTTCTTATACATACTTTCAAAAATCCCTTTCGAGTTGGGGAGTTTCCGATTCATCGATTCCTTTGGCTGCGTTCGGGATTTTATTCTTACTTCTTTGTATCTATTTTTTTCTTCCGGAAGAATGGAATCGTTACGTGAGAATGAAGAAGGCTCTCCTTCTCGGCGGGGTCGTTTTATCTGCGGCAGGGCTCGTAATTCTTTTGGTTCCGAATTTCGGGGGAATCCATTCCGCAACGGAAATAGAAACGAAGGGAAATCTTTCCTGGTTTCGATCTCCTTCCAAAGCGTATGCGGAGGGTGCGGACACGGGAAAAAAAGTGTTCATCGATTTTTATGCGGATTGGTGCACGAACTGCAAAACTTTCGAGGAACTCACACAAAACGATTCCGCCTTAAACGAGGCCCTGCAGGGAGCGGTCCTTTTAAAAATCAAAGACCAGGATCCTATTTTTGAAACGTATGCAAAAGATCCCCGTTTCGAGGAATTGAAAATCGGCCTTCCGTTTTTCGTGATCTTGGACGAGGAAGGGAATCTTTTGTATAAGAATACGGATTATCAGGATACGACTACGATGATCAAAACTCTAAAAGGACAACTTTAAAATGACACTGAGGCTCGAGGCAAAAAACAGGAGCGTTCGTTTATTGTAAAATGAGTTTGGGCGTTGCCGCTGTTGCGGCCGGGCTCTCTGCTCTGGTCAAGTTATTGTATCTTATGGAAAGTGAACGTTTTTTATTCTCACGCAATAACTTGACCTCGCTTCGATCCCTAACGCGGGAAAGTCTATAGTCTCTTGAATGAATGTAAAACTCCTTGAATCGAGTCTACGCTATTTTAGAATCCCTAAACGGCCTTTGAAAAATCAAATTCAATTTTTTGAATATTATGTCGTGACAGTTTCTTTTTTCCAGAGTTTACCGTGAATCATGAAAAAGGCCCCGGCTAAAATGATCGCCACCGAAACCCATTGCGACTGGGAAAAACCGTGCCAGTAATACTGACTTAGGAAAGCCGGATTTTGTTCCGCATTCGGAATGTTGACAAACGAAGGAGGATCGATGAAAGGAAACACCGCTTTGTTGACCCTCAAAAATTCCACCATCAATCTGGCAAAACCGTGCAGAATCAGATACTGAGCCCCGATGGAAAATTTTTTAAAGTTCTGGTCTTTTGCCCAAAACTGGAAGTATGCAAAAAAGATAAAGGATACGATCGATTCGATCAGAGGGGTGTTCCAAACGGGAACTCCGGAAGGATGGGCGCCGTGATAGTCAAAAACCAAAAGTGGAATTCTCATCTCGGTCGCAAAACCGTAACAGCCGTCGCCTGAAACCCAACAACCCAATCTCCCGATCGCATAACCGATCGCCATACTCGGAACCGCCGCGTCGAGATACGACGGGATATCGAGTTGGAAATATTTCATGTAGAGACTGATAAAAAGAATTCCGAACAGAAATCCTCCGTAAAACACGAGTCCGCTTCCGGAAAACAAATTGTCCCAAAGAGCCATTCTTCCCGGAAAACCGTACCAATGTGTGAGAGGATAAAAATATTTTCCGTCAAAACCGGGAGTTTCCACAAAAATCTGATCCCAGATTTCAAAGACGAAGAAAATCTTAGCTCCGACCAAGGTTCCGAGGATTCCTAAAAGGAGAAGCCAATCGGAATGTTCCGGCTCGAGACCTCTGCGTTTTAATTCTTTCGGAAGCAGATAAGATGCGGCTAAAAACCCCAACATCATCAGAATGCTGAACGTGGACGGTCCGTCCCAGTTGAAGAATTGTTTGAGAAACGGCACTGGAATTCTATCGATCATAGTCTTACCAATACTCTCGATTGCGACAATCGATCAACCCATAATCTAACGTGAGTTCGGAGCAGCCGTTCATTCGATATTGATGAATTCGGCGGGATCCAGGGGAGGATCTTGTCCGATATGAACCTCATAGTGAACGTGAGGCCCCGTGGCCTTACCGGTGGAACCTACCAAACCGATCAGATCTCCCCGTCTTACGATCTGATTTTTTTCTACGAGAATTTGAGAGCAGTGACCATATACGGTGAAAATTCCGTTTAAGTGGTTGATCCGAATATTCATCCCCAAACCGCCCGAAGATTGACCGGATTCCACCACGATGCCGGGGGCGGTCGCGTAAATCGGAGTTCCTTCCGCAGAGGCGAAGTCCACCCCCGAGTGATGCTCCCCCAATATGACGAGACCGAACGGATCGACTCGACCCCCGAACGTGGAGGAAACAAAGCCGACTCCCGGTTTGAGAGGACGTCCTCTCGGAAGTGCGTAAAGAATCGATTCCCTTTCTTCCAGATAATCGAACGCGTTTTCAAAGGCCTGACGAATCCGAAAGAGTTCAATGTTCTGAACCGCGAATCCTTCGACCGTATTTTTATAAAGTTCCAGGTTCGTTTCGGAATCGGGAATTTCCTTTTTGAGGCGAAACTCGGGAATCACTTCGTAAGTCAGAATTCGTTTCCAAGGAACCTCGTCCCAAGCCACCAGATTGAGCTGTTCTGTCTTTCTTTCCAAACCGCGGATTTCCTTTTTTGCGTCCTGGAGAAGCATATCGTAGTAAAGATATTGACTTACATTCTCGTCGCTTTTCTGAAACAGGTCTTGGTCGGGGTGATAAAAAAAATTCAGATAAGAAAGAAAAACAAACGCTAGGACCAAAATGAGTCCGGAAAGAATTCCGAGGAACCAAGCCATAAAGACGTTGAGTTCGATGGTAATCACGTTTTCGTGACTGTGTGGGACGAGTAAAAAAGAGATTTTTTTGGAACCCGATTCTTTGAATTTCCGAAATCGATTTTTGAATTTGAGAATTTTGACCTGCAGACGCTCGGAATGGGTCAATTGGAGATTGTACTTTGCCGGGCTTGTCATAGATTTTTACTTGCAGGTAAGGGGATCGACGGGATTATAGACCCATTCTTTATATGAAATTCCTGTCCAATCTGTTCAAGAAAAAAATAGGATCAGTTGAGGATATTCTCTCTCACCCGGACGGCAAACGTTACTACCGGGATGCCCATCTGATCCGCAAAAACATGATAGATGAGGACGCGGTCAAAATCATCCACAGGCTGAATAAATTCGGTTTTAAGGCTTATATCGTGGGAGGGGGAGTTCGCGACCTTCTTCTAGGAAGAAAGCCGAAAGACTTCGACGTAGTCACTAACGCGACTCCGAACCAGATTAAAAAAATCTTCAATAATTGTCGTATCATCGGAAGAAGATTCAAAATCGTGCATATACTTTTCCGCGGAAAAGTGATCGAAGTCAGTACCTTTCGTTCCCTGCCCGATTATCGGCTTGGGAAAGCTGTGGAAGATCAAGATTACCTCATCAAGAGAGATAACAAATTCGGCACACCTCAGGAGGACGCCGCTCGCAGAGACTTTACAATCAATTCCTTATATTACGACGTAAGAAACGATTCCATTATCGATTACGTCGGCGGTTTTGATGACATTCGTAATAAAGTATTGCGCGTAATCGGAGATCCGGATATTTCCTTTCGCGAAGATCCGGTAAGAATGTTACGGGCCGTGAAGTTCGCGGAGATTTTGGGTTTAACGATCGAAAAGAGCACCTCTAAGGCGATCCGAAAACACAAGATCGAATTGGAAAAGGCTTCCAGTTCGAGAATGTTGGAAGAATACAATAAAATCTTTCGTACTTGGAAAACTTCCCTGATTTTTCAGGGAATGGCGGAACACGGACTTTTGGAAGTTCTCTTTAAGGAAGCCTTTGAAAAGGAAAGAAAGAGGAACTCCAATTTCGGCGAAAAGTTTTTGGAAACCAATATCGGAAAACGTCTTGCGATTGCGGACAAACTTCTGACCGAAAGGGAGGAGATGACTCCTCATATCTTTTATTCTCTGATCTTTTCGGATCTCGCCGCCGAAGCATTACAAAAAGAGAATATGAATCTGGTTCCCGCGATCAAAAACAGTTTGGAACCGATTTTCAATCGACTCGAAACTCCCAAAAAAGACAAGGATCGTTTGATCAAAATTTTCGCGAGCCAGCAGAGATTTTTAAGCACCGAAGACGAAAAATCCTCTCAGAATAATTTCTTTCGTATGAAGGATTATTTTTACGACGCGTTTATGGTTTTTAAGATCGGAGCGATCGCGGAAAACGACGAAAAGGCGATTCAGAGCGCGTTTTTCTGGGAAATTTCCGTAAGAAAAAGACCGATCCCCGTAAAAAGATTTAACAGCGGGGGCGGCGGTGCAGGCGGCGGCGGTTCTCGTCCCAATAAAAATCGAAATAAGAACTTTCAAAAGAATCGGGAAGAAGGCGGCGGGCGGGATCGCCCGAATAGAAGGGAAGAAAATCAAAATTCTTCCGAGTCCGAAAAACCGAATCGTAGAAATCAAAACGAGGACGTTGAACGGGATTTTCCCGGAGAAAATCCGGGAGATGAATTTTAGAAAAACCGAAAAAAACTCGTTCCGAATTTTTTGAAAACGAGTTTTAAGAGCGTTCGGGAAATCATTCGATTTTTTGAATGTGAAGTTGGTTCTTCGGTTTTTTTGCCCGTTGCAGGACTAACCGATGCGAAAGCGATTGATGCGGAGTCAATAAATTGAAACTAAAGACAATATATTGTATAACGTTTCTTTCATGCAATTTATTGACTATAGCTGAAAGCGCGGTCGCGAGCCAGTCCGCTATGAAATTCGCGAGCGATTCGCCCAAACTTTCAACCGTTGAATTCGCGTTTTTTAAACGCGAAGTTTTGCGGGAGTTCTTACATTTTCGGATTTTGGGGCGAACTCTAAAGTTCGCGGCGCATAATCGCAGCAGCGTTTAGTAATTTATGATTCTTGAAAGTAGTTTACTACGAATTGAAGGGAAGTTTTGGATCGAAAGGTGGATTCTTCCAAAGATCCCCAGAGATCCAAACTTTCGGCCTTACTGAGTAGTTCTAAAAAATCCTTTCCCCGATTCCAAATCAAACACTGAATCGATTCGGGCGCGCCTAAGATTCTAAAACGAACGTGTTTTCCGTCCGTCATCGGTTTTGTATGATACACTTTCGCGTTTTTGATCGAATACAAGGGAACGGGATTTTCGTGACCGAACGGTTCGAAGACGGAAAGTTCCTGAAAGATTTTAGGATTCAATTCTTCCGGTTGTAAAGATATGAGACTCGGAGTTTGTTCGAGAATCGCTTGTTTTTGTTCTTCTTCCAACCAAGAATCTGCGTGTTCAAAAATGACTTTCGCGAGTTCCGGTATCTTATCGATCTCGAGAGAAAAGCCACCGGCTTCCTTGTGACCGCCGAACTGAAAGAAAATGGATTCCGCTTTTTTGAGCAGGTTCAAAACGTTTTCCTTTCCGTAAGCGCGAACGCTTCCCTTTGCGTGTCCGTGATCGGGTGTGACGAATAAAACCGGTCGTTTGTATTCTTCCACGAGTTTTGTGGCGACGATTCCGGAAACACCCGGTTCGAAGTCCGGCTCATAACAAAAGAGAACCGATTTTTCAGTCCGTTCTTTCTTTCGTTTTAAAAAACCGTCCACTTTGAAAAGATTTCTTTTGGTTCTTTCTTTTCTTTCTTCGTTGAGTTTTTGGAGTTCTTTGGCTCCCGACTCCGCACGTTCGGGACTTTCCTCCAATAAAAGATCGAGAGCGACTTCCGTACGATTCATCCTTCCCGCGGAATTGATCATGGGTCCGAGTCCCCAGCCCAAGTCCTTCGAGGTCACGTGTTTATCCGAAAGTTCCAAAAGTTGTAAGAGTTGGAAAAGTCCTTCTCTGTGTTTGGTTTCTTTACGATTGAGTTTGAACAGAATCTTGCAGCCTTCTTTGACGATGATTCTGTTCTCTCCGTAAAGAGGCATCATGTCGGAGACGGTTCCGATTGCGGCGAGATCAAAGTTCTGAAGATACTGTTCCAAGATCGCAGGGTATTTTAGAAATTCATGATAGAACCATTCTCTTTCCGGAAAAGAGGAATGGAAAGTGTGACTTTCGTCCTTTATGGAAAGGTTGAATTTGGATTCCGCTTCCTGTCTATCTCCTTGAAAAAGAAGTTCGCCCCGGAATATTAGATATCCTGAAAATAGGGAGTTTCCGTCTCCGATCCAGGTCGCGCGGTTGTATTCTTCCAAAGAGGAATAGAGATACGCTTGTATGAATTTAAGGGCCAAAGCGGCGGTGCAGATCTTTTCGTTGGGATAGTTGGAGTCCTGACGTTTCGGAGAAATCAGATAACAGTCGGGGATTCTTTCCGGAATTTCGTGGTGATCTAGTACGATGACCTTAATTCCGAGCGAAGCGAGTTCGTCGATTTGAACGTGATTGGTGGTTCCGAAATCGAGGGTGATCAAAAGATCCGGTTTATTTTTTTTCACGAAGTCGAGAGCGGCCGGGCAAAGTCCGTAGTCTTCTTCGTTCGAGGTTTTTAAAATCAATTCCCCCCGATGGATTTTTTTTAAAAAACCTCCGAGCAGACTGGTGGAAGAAACCCCGTCGCAGTCCCTATCTCCGAACAGAAGAATCTTTTTTTCGGTTCGAACGAATTCTTTCAGAAGTTCCAGGGCCGGTTCCAAATCCGGAAGTAAAAACGGAGAAGGCAGTTCCCGAAGCCCGTGATAGAGGAGATGTTCCGGTCGGGCTTTTTCCCGCAGATGGGTTTCGTAGAAACGATGTTGAAGAGGACTGAGATGTTGGCGAAACCCGGAAGGATGTAATTCCTTTAAACCGGGGCCGTGTGAAAAAGGGGAAGATTTGGGCATTTTACATAGCGCTGTTTCCGCTGAATTTAGCACCGGATTCGATTTCTAAATCGGGTGTGCGGATATCCCCGATTACCTTACCGGTTTTTCGAATGGCGACTTTTTCGTTGGCGGAAACGTTTCCTTTCAGATTTCCTTCCACTTCCAGAGTTCCGGTTTGTATGTCCGCTTCTACTTCCCCCGTGTCGCCTACCACGAGTTTTCCGGCGGTTTCGATGGTTCCTTTGAAGTTGCCCTTGATTTTCAGGGAATGACTGAATTTCAGTTTTCCTCGGAAATGAATATCATCTCCGATAATTGTATCGATCTGTTCGTCGTTCATTCTGGCTCCAAGTTTTAGAGTCAAAGAGGCAGTTTCAAATGTTTTTTTGGGGTTCCGGCAAGGGAATCCTGGAATTATTGATTCAAACTTGTTTGAGCTGTCAATGGATCAGGACGGAAAACACTCCGTATAGTTGAATGTGTAAAAATGGGATTCCGGTTCATAGTGCAAACGCCGAGTGACTCGATTGTTTAGCAGATCGACGTCGAGGATGTAACTGTAATTCCTGTGAAATGTGGGAACTCCCTCATTCATCGTTCTCTCGATAGAATCTCCGACTCCCACGGTTTCCAACCACAAAAGATAATTGAAAAGATAACAGCGAGATACTCCGTGTGCTTGAGCGAGCGCACCAAAAAAAGTCCAACTTCCGGCGTTAAGTCGCGCGTTCACGCGTTTCATTTTCTGCGCTCCTAAACTCGGTTGATACAAGGTCCGCCCCGCTTTTTTGCCCAGACGCGGTGTCGCGGAAAGATATTTCCCATACTTCTTCAAAAGGGTTGGGATTCGTTGTGGAAGTTTTTTGGCTTCTTTCTCGGAATACCGACGCCAAGTTTCTTCCGGAATCAAAAGAGTGACGGTTTCTGAATACGCTTCTTGAAGTTTTGAAGAGAGTTTAAAATCGGAACTGAATGACAAATAGCCCATACCATAAACGGTTCTCGAGATCTGCGGATAGGTTCAAAAAATCGTTCTTTTTTCAAAAATTTCGTTAGAAAAACGAAGCGTCAAATAGTCAATAGCCGGTAAGAATTTTCAATTCGCCATTGAGGACGTTCCAATCCACCGGACCGACGATTCCCGGCACCCGTCCGCGATTATGGTACTGCCAAAGAATCCATCGTTGATCGGAAAACGTATTCGGATGTTTGAATATATCTCGGATCCAAATCCGGTGATCGCTAAAGTCAGAACCGACGTATCGATCGATGAACTCATACGTGAGATAAAGAATTGTTTTTTTGCCGTAATAAAAATCGACTCGGTTCAAAAAATCCAAGATCTCTTGAGAAACGTTTTCGATCGGAGGTCTTTCTTTGCAGTTTCCGACAAATTCTAAATCAATCACCGGCGGGAGGGCGTCCGCTTCCTTGGGAACCGTCCGGATAAAATTCTCCGCTTGTTCTTTTCCGGATTTGCATAACGTAAAAAAATGATAGGCACCTACCGGAAAACCTTGGGCCCTTGCTTGTTTCCAATTGAATACAAAGGATTTATCTTGGAAGTCTCCGCCTTCGGTCGCCTTGATATAAACGAAAGAAACTTCGGATTGAGGAACTAATTTCCAATCAATTTTTCCTTGATGGTTGGAAACATCGATTCCTCGGATCGGATATTTTTCTCGAGAAGGATTTACAAACCAAATTTTTCCACGATCTAAGGTCTCATACAATCCGAGTCCTAAAAGTAAGAATAGGATTGGTGCGAGGAGAACGATAATTTTCCGTTTCATGTCTGCAGATATGCACCGTCCTATATGCGTTCTCATTGTATGTTTTTATTTAGAACTTGTCCCAAGACCTATCGAGCGCTAATAGAAGCGAGACACTTTAGTTTCGGAAATTTGCAGGAGTTCCCACAGATTATGTCTCTTTGACGGTTATTAGGCTTCCTAAGTGATTTTTCTCGTCGTTTAAATCGTTGTAGTTCCCACGTTTTGGGACAGACTCTGATATGGCGAAAGAATGAAGATTCATCGAAAGAAACCTCTTTCTACAAGGGAAGGTAAGGTTTGTATTCTGCATCGGGATCATGATGCTTTTTCTTTCGATGTGGTCCTTAGTGAATAAAATAGGTCTGGAAACGATTCAAAAGAAAGGATAAAATTCTAAAAAGCCGCGACCAAAATCGTTTCGATTTCGTTCTTAGGAAGTTCCCTCGGGAGGGAATCCAAAAACGGAAACGAAGACGCAAGATTTGCGATCGAAGGGAGATCCATCTTTCTCACCTCGTATTCCGAAAGTCTTTGTGGAATTTTCAGTTCTATAAAAATTTTACGAATTCCTTCCACCGCCTTAATCGCGGCTTCGATCACCGAAATATTGGTGATGTCTTCGTCCAGGGCTCTCGCGATCATCACATATTTACCCGCGGAAGAGGTTAGGTTGTATTCCATAACGTGGGGGAGAAGGATGGACATGGACTGAAAAATATCCAAATTTGTAATATTCGCACTTGCTAATGAAAGAGCGAAACAAAGCCCGAGAGAACTCGAAGACTGAGCGATTCCCGTCAAAAGACTGGCCGCGTAAAGGCCGTTTTTGTAGTTTAAGTTTTTCGGATCTCGGATCGAAGGGATCAGATTCTTTTGTAGAAGTTCGATCGCTCTGAGCGCGGAAGAAATCGTAAGTTCCGTGGAAAATTTGGAAAGAATCGTATCCACCGCCGCGGCCAAAATTCCCACGCCGATTTTGGAAATATCCGCGGAACTCATAAACGAAGAAATCTTAGGATCGGCGATGATGAGTTCGGGGAATAAAAGTTCGTGAGAAAAATATTTCGTAATTTTTTCGTTTCCTAACAGGATCGTAGAGATCGGAGAACATTCCAAACCGAAAACGGGATGAGTGGGAATTAAAATGAGAGGAATCGGTTTTTTAAGTTTCACCTTTTTGTCGGTGATCATATCCTCCGCAAAGATATCGTTAGTGACGAGCAGGGCGATAAGTTTCGACATGCTGATCGATTCGTAGGAGCCGTAACCGATGATACAATCGGCGTTCGCGATTTTTGCGAAGTAAGCGGCGGTATCCAATTCTTCCGGAGTCGGTTCCTTAACGATGTCGTCGTAGAGGATGACTCCGTCGATATGTTTTTCCAAACTCGTTTTGATGACGGAAAGTTCGTCCATATTTTCCAGTTCTTGTTGAGTGGAAAAGATGACGGTTCTGGAACCTATGTTTTTGACGAAGTTACCCACTTTGTATCCGCAATCTGCTTCAAAGTGGATTTTAGGAGGAAATGTGTAGTGAACCCAATCGGGGAGTATCGGCATCTTGTCGTCTCCCGGATAACCCTAGCGACTTTCTAATTTAAATAGAGGTAAAAATCAGTTTATCCGAAACGGTTCTTATTGGCCCAACATGGTTTCCGAGATTCTGTCTGCGATCGTATTCAAAACGTCGGCGCTCAGATTGTCGTAATCTCCGTTTTTCAACTTTTCCTTAATTTCTTTGAGTTTCACGGAACGATCTCCGTCGTCCGGAGTGGCTAGAATTTTGCGAGTTATAGTTTGAACTTCCGCTTGCAGTTTTGCTTCGGATGCTTTTTGTTTTGCGGTATCGGAGATAGAAACGTTATCAAAAGTTTCTTTGGATTCCGTTTTTTTAACCGGAACCGTTCTTTTCGATTCGTATCCGCTTCCACCGATCCCACCGATTTTATCGATAGTCATGATTTGTTACCTCTACTGAATTCTATCGGCCGATCCAAGAGAGCCTTTAAGCATTTTTTTCCGATTCGTATTGATTAAAACCACAAATTCGCCCTTGTGAGCAAATTCCTTCGGTTTTTCGGGAGGAATGGGAGAAAAATACAGGATTTCTTCGTGAATTTTGGTCATTTCTCGGCCTACAAGGAACTCCGAGTCCGGAAAAACTTCTCCGACTGCGTCCAAGGTATCCCCGATTCTGTGAACGGATTCGAAAAGCATAATGAGGCCCTCGAACCCTTTCCATTCTCCGAGTTGGTTTCTTTTCTTACCTTTTTTTTCGGATAAAAATCCGAGAAACAAAAACGGATTGGCCTGCCATCCGGAAATTCCGAGTAACGCGGTGAGAGCGCTCGCACCGGGAACGGGGGAAATTTTAAAGCCCGCTTCCCGAACCGTTCGAATCAAATGAGAACCCGGGTCCGAAACTCCCGGAGTTCCCGCGTCCGAAACGAGTGCGAACGTCTTTCCTACTTTCAAATCTTCTAATATACCCGAGTAGGGAGTTTCGGACTGATCTCTGTAGAGAGTGGAAGCGGGGGTGGAGATGGAATAAGACCGGAACAATTTTTTGGAATGTCCGGCGTTTTCGCAAAAGATTCGATCCGTGTTTTTTAGGATTCGAAGCGCTCTAAAAGTGAGGTCTTCCAAGTTTCCGATCGGAGTGGAAACCACGTAGAGAGTTCCGGGTTCGAGAGGGATTTCCGTTAACGGTTCCGGAGGGGACTCCGAACTCATAAATTGCAGCCCGGAGGAGAAACCCCGGAAGGACAAACACAACCCGTCTCTTCCGCACCCGAGATCGTACATGGATTACAAAGTGTTCCGACGGGACAGTTTTGTTTGACCACGGTTGTACAAGAGGCGTTATTGCATTCCGCAGGATTACAACTGGAACCGACGGGACAAAGAAAAGGACGAGAAGAAGAGCACATTTTTACGGGAGTGGAAGGATTGGAAAAGATCCCGCTATTCAAAAGGGATCTCATCGTGAACGTATAAATTTCACACTTGATAAACGGAAACACTCCCGGCGGTGGAATTTGATTGAGAACCCTGTGAATTTGTAATTTGGAAGAACTCGTGGACGCTTCGGACGAAAGATGAGGAAACGAAGGTTGAACTCCGTTTTCCAAATAGACTCCTCCTGCGGTGAGAGTTTCCGCAACCGAGGGGGAAGTCGAGGTAATGTAAAGATTGTAACCGACGAACTGCGGTTCTGCGTTAGTCACATAATAACGAATTAAAAATTCCGGCTTATAGCTGTTCGGCTCGGATTGGAAATCCGTGTCTTTTGAAGTCGTATCCGTGATTCCCTCATTGACTGCCAGTATGCTCAAAAACTGAGGAACACCGACCGGCGAAATAAATATAAAAGGAGATTGTGCCACATCCGTGTTTGTACCACAACCGAAGAGAATCCAAATAATCGGAAGGAAGCTTGAACGAAGAATTTGAAAAGGCATTTTTATCTTGCGTAGGATCCGATTTCTCAAAAATTAGAGACGAACTCCGTGATTCAGGATAGAATTTCCTAGATCGACGGTCTTACAATCAAAATTTCCCCAATTTATTCCGGAGAGTTTTCGTGGTTAGCATTCGTAAATTAGTCCTTTATTCTGGAATTTCAATCGCACTCGTTGCGCTGGTTTGGATTCTTTTTTCTTCGGAGGACTCGGGCGAGAAAGAAAGAAAAAGCAAGGAGGCCGACAGCGTCGCGCTTCTTTTAGGCGGAAAAGGAAGTTCGTCTTCTTCCGCTTCCGGATCTTCCGGGGGTAGAACCAACGAATCCATTTTTGATTCTTCCTTTTATAAGTCGGGAAAGGGAGAATACATCGAAGCAGAAAAGGGAGGCGCAAAAGAAGACGATCCCAACGCAGCCGACGCGGACAATCCTTTAAATCCTCAGACGAACAAACCCTATACCAACGAGGAGATGGAACGTTTCAGCCAACTTCGGGAACGTTTCCCGAACAATTCTCTCGTCCCTAAAAAGTTAAGTCCTGCGGAAAAGGACGCGAAAAAACAGGAAGAAAGCCGGATTGCGGAGGCCGCAAGAAACGTCTATGCAAGAACCGCCACTCCGGTTCAGATCCGTTCGTATTACGATCACATGGAAAAACAAACCCAGGATAGAATTGATATCATCAATTATCTAGTCGACTTGCAAAAAGGTTCCGGAGAGGAAGAAACCGAAAAAAAACTCCAGAACATTCAGGATTCCATCAAAAATCAACTCCAGCAGGTTCAAAGGGAAAAGGAAAACGCCTTCAAACAAGCTGGATTATAAGTTTAGAATATTCTAAATTCATAATCCGTTTTCTTCGGAAAGGATCGGGAACCGAAAACTGGATTTGGGGTCGAGTCCGTAATCGTCCAAATGAAACGAAGGCGGAAGCCTTTCCCGTTTCCATTGGTTTCTGTGAAAGAGCGAGACGTACTTCCGAACCGATTCCTCTAAAAATCCCGCGGGAAACTTTTGAACTTCCGGATCTCCCGAAAGAAGTTGAACGATTTCGGAAAATCCCGCGCCCCGCGCTACGAACAATTCTTCGATTTTTTGTAAAAGCGGATAAGGCATCAGATCCTTTTCGTCCTCTTGTTTATCTTCGAGCGGTTTTAATTCGGCGCTCGGAGGAGAAAGGACGATTTCTTTCAGGGAAGGATACGCCGGAAGAATCGGGTCCTTTCCTTCCGCGACAAAACGCATCCACCTCAAAATAAATTCCTTACCGACTCCCGTAAGAGGGGCGACCGATCCGGAAGAATCTCCGTCCATCGTCGTATAACCCGCGCCCGCCTCGCTTCTGTTTCCCGTGGAAAGAAGAAGATGTCCGTTTAAATTGGCGAGCATCCAAATAATCGGAGAACGAACTCTGGCCTGAATGTTTTGCAGAACCAAGTTGTGTTCGTCCCAGTTAAAGGAAACTCCCGTGATTTTTGAAATTTTTTCGGAAATACTTTGCACCTCGGAGTCGATCGTCAAATCTCCGTGAATCGATTGGACGTCTTTCGCCAATGCTTTTGCGAGGGATCTCGTTCGTTCCGAATTGTTTGCCGTCGCCTGATAGAGCGTGTAAAGAAGAGAATCCTCCTCGATTTCCTTGGATTTGAAAAAGTTTTCTCCGAGTTCCCGTTTGGCGATCTTTTTCATCGCGGTCACAAGAAGCGCGCAAGCGGAACTGTCCGCCCCTCCCGAAAGAGAAAGCGTATAACCCTTGGTTTTGGAGTATATTAGATAATCAAAAAGTCCTAATGCTACCGCCCTCGTAAAATCCGGATACGATTCCTCTTCTTCCGAAATAGAAGGTTCCATAACGGGAAGGTTCAGTTTCGGCGTTCTTTTCGGAAATTCGAGTCCGAGATAGATTCGATTTTCTTCAATTGATTTTCTTCCTTCGAAACGGTTTCCGGAAGGACGGAATTTTTTTGCACGATCGACTCTGGAAGCTTCGAAGTCGATTTCAACGGAACAAAGATCGAAATCACCGAAGAACAATCGCTCCGATTCCGCGATTAATTTTCCGTTCTGAACGACCATCGAACCGCCTTCGAAAATCAATCTTCCGGATTCGTTTCCGCAGAGGTTTGAAAATAAATATACGTTAGACTCTCTTCTGGAACTTTCCTTAAAAATTTGCCGACGGACTCTTTGTTTTCCGAATGCGAAGTGGGACGCCCCCGGAGAGAGAATCAGATCGGTTCCGACTTCCGCAAGGGGAATAGAAGGTTTTTGTAATACCCAGGAATCCTCGCAGATTTCCACTCCGAATGAAAAACGATCGGTTTCAAAAACGAGGGAACCGAAAGGAATCGCGGAGCCGTCCGGAGCCGTAAAATTTTCCTGAGCTTCTTCCCCTCGCATAAACCATCTGTTTTCGTAGTGGACTCCCGTAGTCGCCAGGTTGGATTTGGGAACGATTCCCGCGACCGCTCCGTTACAAAGAACCGCCGCACAATTGAATAGATAAGGATTTTGGAATATAGGTAAACCGACGACTACGATTTTGTTCCCGGTATATGGCAGAAGTTGTAAAAGAGAATTCCAGGATGTTTTCCAGATCCTGGGAAAGAAAAAGGAATCCTCACATCCGTAACCGGAGATACAAAGTTCCGGAAATAAAATCAGATCCGATTTTTTTTCCCGTTCCAGAACTCTTTTGATCTTATCCGAGTTTCCTTGAAAATCGAATACTTTCGTTTTGAGAGAAACGGACGTAAGTCTTACGGATTGCATGTTTTACAGGATTCAGGTCGGAATCCGTTTTGAAAGTGTTTTTTAAATCGAAAACGGGTTTCCGGATTCTTTCCGGGGAATTCACTGGTTAAAAACGCGGAAGATGGAATTTTAATGAAACAAGAACTTCTGGAACTCATTCGAACTCACGCATACCGTTATTCCGAAGAACCCTTTACGCTCGCTTCGGGCAAAAGATCCAGACATTACTTTAACTGTAAGGAAATAACCCTCGTTCCGGATCGTTTGGAACTTCTCTGTAGGTTTATCGTAGAACAACATTTAGGCGAATCGGGGATTTTAAAACCGCAGGCTTTCGGAGGTCTTACGATGGGAGCCGATCCGATCTGTTACGGGATCGGTTTGGAATTCAGAAAACAAAATAGGAACGTGTATCCTCTGATCGTCCGTAAACTTTCCAAGGATCACGGAACGAAGAAGTTGGTCGAAGGCGCAGTACACGCTGTGAAAAGCTGCGTGATCGTGGACGACGTGATTACGACTGGCGGTTCGACGATTCAAGCGATTCGTAGTTTGAGAGAATCCGGAATCGAAGTCGTTCGGGGAATTTGTATTTTGGATCGTCAAGAAGGCGGAAAGGACGCGATCCTTGCGGAAGGAGTGGAGATGTTTCCTATATTCAAAAAAACTGATTTTGGAAATTTGGATCATGAGTGAATTTTCGTACGATTTCGATAAATTTCGAAAGAATCTGATTCTTCGTTCGATCGCGGTGATTCTTCTTTACCTTGCGTTTATCGTCTGGAATTTTCTTAAGGTTCCGGAGGAAAATCGAATCGACTTCGTTAAAATTTTCGGTCTTCTTTCCGCGGTTCTCGGATTTTTACTTTATAGGAATTTTTCCAGACAGTTGAAGGTTTTAAAAGGGGCCGGAGTGGAACTGAATTCCAATTCCCTAAAACTCTTCAATTCAAAAGGTCAGTCGTTTGATACGAAACTCAAATCCGTCGTATCGATCGAAAGGGACGTGTTCCGTTCTTACGTTCGTTTTTTGATCACCACAAAGGAGGATCAGATTCCGATTTTGAATCTTTTGGAACCCGATCGATTTCAAACCGAGTTGGAAAAAAATTCGGGAAAAAAGACGATCGTTCAGGAAAACAAAGCCGGATTTTTACATCCGAAAACCCTTTTGTATTTTATCCCTTCTTTTGCGATGTTCGGCGCCGTTTTTTACGCGCCCTTTCGTTTGAAAATGGAATCTTTTTATCTGATCGCAAACGTGAACGCGCTTCTTGTGGCGATCTATTTTCCGGAAGACAAGTTAAAACTCGTGTATTCCGCCAAACGCAGATGGATTTTCCTTTTGGGGGCGCTTTTGATCGCCCAGTGTTTGATTTACTTAAAAGTTTTATAATATTTGAATTTACGTTACTTGACGTGAGTTCAGGAAGCAATTCACTTTAATTACCCATCCAAAATCAAGGGGAAACTCAGGTGAATGCTTTCCTCAACTCAATTTCACTCCCTACGGGTCGTTCGATAGGTCGGCACTCAGGGAGTCAACTTATTCGAATTCAGAGAATCGCTTAACTTGAATACTATAAATAAATGCGAAAGCGATTATATATTGCGACCGCATGCAGCAACATTGAGTTCAAGCGCGGTCCAGCCCCAGTTTTTTCCGTAAGAAAAAACTGGGGTTGGATTCGCCCAAACCTTTTCCCCGCCGCTCAAGCCGTTTAAAACCAAAAAATTCCTATAGGGATTTCGGTTTCTCATCGATATTTAAGGAAAGAGATAGACGTAATTTTATGACCAGAAAAACAATTTTGTTCCTCATTTTTGCGATCGTACTTTTGAATGCGGGCTGTAACACCGTCATCATTCGTCCTTGGACCCCGCCTTATAAAAGCCGCTCGGTTCACGAAATCAGAGTGCTTCTTGGAAAAACCGAAGGAGACCTACAGATTCGAGGAGAAGGAGTCATTTCCGTCTACGACGCAAACGATCTTTTGATTAAAAAAGGAATCGATATCATTTCTTTGGACGTTTCTCGTTTAAAAGCTCCGATTCATTTTGTAGGTCAGAACGCGGGCCTTGAATACAAATCCCGCAAAGTAAGGGGAACGATTCATCTGATTCCCCAAGACCAAGGTTCGGCCCTTGTTGTCAACGTCCTACCCTTGGAAGAATATCTTTTGGCGGTTGTGCCTTCCGAAGTTCCTTATAGCTGGCCGATGGAAGCTTTAAAAGCACAGGCGATCTGCGCGAGAACGTATGCCGTTCGTGAAATATTAAATAAAAAGAATGCACTTTACGACGTGGAAGCCACGACGAATTCCCAAGTGTACGGAGGTCTTGAAAAAGAACATCCATTCACGACGAAAGCCGTTCAGGACACGAGTGGTGTGATGGCCGTTTTTGAAGAGAATCCGATTCAGGCCTTCTTTCATTCGAACAGCGGCGGAAAAACGGAAACTCCCGAAAACGTTTGGGGAGGTAAAAAAATTCCTTATCTTTCCGCGGTTGCCTCCGAATTCGATCGTGCGGGAGATAACTTTTATTGGAGGGAAACGATCTCTCCGGAACTCGTCAATTCCAAATTCTCGAACTTAAAACTCGGAGAGATTCAATCGATTCAAGTCTTATCCAGAACGGCGTCTGGAAGAGTCGATCTAATGGAACTGAGCGGAACGGAAGGTTCGTCCAGAATCCGAGGCAAGGACTTTAGACAAACTCTTGGCGCCCCGGTCCGCTCATTGCGTTTCGGAATTCAAAAAGAAGGAAACGGTTTCCTCGTCAAGGGAATGGGTTCGGGTCACGGAGTGGGTTTGAGTCAGTGGGGAAGTTTCGGAATGGCGAAGGAAAATTACAACTACGTAGAAATTCTGAGACACTATTATCCCGGAACCGATCTAGCAAGAATTACGCGTTAGGCGTCTTTTCCTAATGTCGCGATCGGACCTGACTCCTAATCACTCGCATCTCGAAGCGGGCGTGCCTCTGCGGGAGCCGCTTTGTTTCAATGCGCAGAGTCGCGCTCTCAGCTTCAGTCAAGAAATTGTATATTATTTTTATTATATTCGTCTTCTCTAATTTCAATTTCTTGACTCCGCCTCGATCGCTCACGCAGGTTTCGAAAGTCGGGTCGATCTCGAAGCGATCCTTTCCCCTGACATAGGAGATCCCTAACGGCTAAACTCCACCTCTCCGGAGTATTTTTCGTATTGCACGTTCTCGAAAATCCTAACGTCGCTTGCGTTCTCAAGATTGACAAATTCGTTCCTGCGAATTTTAGACTACTCATAACTATATAATAAGTACCTAATATTTTGTGTTGAAACAGTGTTTTGCGATAAAAACCAATGATACTCAATTTTATAGAGATCGGTAAAAAAAACAACGATTATCGAAAACCAAATCACCGATCTTCATCCGAATTTTAAACTTTATGGAAGTTAAGATTTTGTGAAAGGTTATGTTTCTTTGACAATTGAATACAAGAAAACTCTATAAAAGAAGCCTATAAAAACTCGCATTTTTTGAAAATCTATATTATAGAATGCTTTAGAAGAATGTTTTGCGCTTATCCAAATATCAAAACGAAAGTTTTTTGGAGGTTTCCTAACCGATTTTTCGCATTTCACGAATGTGATTTTTCACTTTCCACGGATTTCATTCCGAATTCCACTGTTACTTCAAAGAAATGACGAACCAGAATAAAATCGATTCCAAAAGAATCCGAGTTTCCAACCTACACAAATCGTATCAAAGCGGAAAACTTCAAACGGAAGTTCTCAAAGGATTGGAGTTGGACATTCCGAGCTCTTCCATCGTCACGCTCATGGGACCGTCCGGCTCCGGTAAATCAACTTTTTTGAATATACTTTCGGGTATAGACGTCCCGGATTCCGGAGAGGTTTTCGTAAACGGAAAGTCCCTGCATTCGATGAACGAAAAAGAACTTACAGAATACAGAAGGGAGGAAACCGGAATCATATTCCAATTCTTTCATCTACTTCCTTATTTAAACGCTCTGGAGAACGTCGCCGTTCCTCTTTATATTTCCGGAATCGGCAAAAAACAGGCTCAAAATGCGGCGGAAGAAGCGCTTGAAAAAGTGGGCCTTTCTACCAGAAAATTCCACAAACCGGACGAACTTTCCGGAGGAGAACAACAAAGGGTCGCGATCGCAAGGGCCCTCTGCAAACGCCCCTCTCTCATACTTGCGGACGAACCCACCGGAAACTTGGATACGAAGAATGCGGAAAACGTAATACGACTTCTCTCGGATTTGCAAAAACAATACGGGTTCACGCTTTTTATCGTAACTCACGATCAGAAACTCGGCTCCTTGGGAGAATTTCGTTTGAAGATGGCGGACGGAATTCTGACGGATTAAAAGTACAATGTCTTTTCGGATTTACACATTATTCCTATTCGAATACTTTCGAAGCCATAAGCTGGGCGCCTTTTTCGCGTTAGCCGGAATATCCTTGGGAGTCGGACTTTTTATCTCCACCGCCGCAAACGGAATCAAGGCCGAAAAAAGTCTGACCGACTTCGCCATGGGATACTTTCAAGGAGAATATAAGATCAAAATTTCCTCCTCTCTCGGGGATCAGAACCTTCCGGTTTCTCTCATCCGGGACCTATCGAAGGAGACGTGGATCGTAAAAATAGTTCCCCGATTTCAAAAAGAGGTCATCGTAAACGATTCCATCCGAGCCGTATACGTCGGTCTGGATTTTTTAAAGGAATCCGAAGGATTTCGTTACGAACAAAAATCCGATGCGGAAAACGCAAAGGACAAATTCGCTTCCGCCTTTATCAGTCGTTCTCTTTCCGAAAGAATCGGAACTTCGAACGTCAACGTACGCGCGGGTTCCAAAAACTTCTCCGTTGAGGAATTGCTCGTTTTCGACTCGGAAGGCGGAAGTATTCTTATGGAAGACATAGAGTCGGCGATGGAACGATTCGAAACCGGAGAACACGTTAGTTTCCTTTTGATCCAGCCGAACGAATTTCGACCCGAACAAAAACATATTCTCGAACAAAAATTAGGTTCGGACTACAGAGTCGAAACGGTGGAGGACATCCGGGAAAAATCGGGAAACGCGTTACGCTCCTTTCAACTCAATCTTTCCGTTATATCCTTTATTTCTCTCATCATCGCGCTTTTTATGGTTTCGAACACGATGTCCGGATTGTACGTCAGCCGCGAAAAAGAATTGGGAATCTTAAAAACGATGGGACTTAGCGCGGGTCACACTTTTTCCCTCTTCGTGTCCCAGGCTTTGTTTTTAGGAATCGTGGGAAGTTCTTTAGGACTGGGATTGGGATTTCTTTTTTCGAGACTCGATTTTTTCAGCCCCGAAACGACTTCCGCAGACCTTTCCTATCTCAAAACGTACAAGTCCGTTCCCGTCACGACTTGGCTCGCAGGTCTGGGAATCGGAATCATCGGTTCCTTTTTATCCGCTGCGTTTCCTTCCTTTAGGGCGGGAAAAATTTCTCCGGTTTCGATATTGAGAGAGTCGTCTTCGGGAACGTATCGGGTGCGTGAATTTCGTTTATTATCGATCGGACTTTTGCTTCTTTTCATCTTCGTTATTATCGCGTTTCTTCCGATTCGTTGGAGGTTTCCGGTCGCGGGACTTTTGGGAATCGGCGGAATCGTAGTCGGTTTTACTCTCTGTTTTCCGTGGGCGTTTAAGATTCTCTCGACCTTCTTTTTTAAACTCACGGAAAGATCCGACCGTTCCTTCGTCTTTATGAAAATCGGTTTGGAAGAAATGAGAAATCAACCTCTGCGAAACACTCTTACATCCGCGACCTTGATGCTCGCAACCTCCCTTGTGGTCTGTCTTTCGATTTTAACGGACAGTTATCGAAGGTCCTTGAACGATTGGGTCGAGGCGGAATTTCCAGCAGACTATACGATCATCAATTCCGCAAACTTAGCGGCGGGAATTCAGGGAGGGGTTCCGGTCCGTTTGTTAAACGAACTCGCCCGAGTTTCGGAAATAAAATCCCTCGACGGTTTTTGCGTGAACACAAGGGTGGAAACGGATCGGGGAAACTTTACGATTCACGCATATACGTTTGCGACACACGACCGGGAAGATTCACCGGAACGTTCGGTAAAAACGGAAAACGAAATTCTAATCTCCTCCAATATGGCCTATCTGCAAAACTTTGAAATTGGAAACACGATCCCGATCGAAACGAAACTAGGAAAAAAAGAATTTAAGGTTCGAGGGATCAAGGAACATTTTTTTTCGGAACGCGGAACGATCATGATGGATATACGAAACTACGAAAAGTTTTTCGGACTTCATGGATACAATTCGATTAAGATCTTTTTAAAGAAGGACTCAAACGCCAAGAAGGCGGAAACATCGATCTCTAAAATTTTAGAACAAAATCCTTCGCTGAAATTATTCAACGAAGACGACATTCGAAAGCTTTATACGGAAGGGGTGGATAAGGTTTTCGGAGTTTTGGAAACCCTAAAAACGACTGCGTTCATCATTGCCATGCTTTCTTTGGTTTCGTCCTTGTTTCACAATCTCATTTCCAAAAAAAACACGTTGGGAATTCTCAAATATTTGGGAGCCGACGCCGGACAACTCGGGAGAATTTTACTGACGGAAAGCGTGTTCATCACGATCGTCTCCGTTTGTTTCGGAATCCTTCTGGCGTTTTTTCTTTCTCCGATCGTTTTATACGTCGTCAACAAGAACGCATTCGGGTGGACTTTAAAATTCACCGTTTCTCCGGAAGTACCTATCTTTTTTCTCGTCCTATCCCCGATTCTAGGAATTCTATCCTGTTCCGTTCCGTTATATATTTTACAAAAATTGAGTTTTCGGATCAGTCAAGAATGAAGATACTCTCGTTTTTTAAGATGAAAACCAACTTGATTCGAAACGTTCTTTCCTATAGGATGCTTTCATTCTTATTATGAGCGCCTTAAGCGAAATAGCACTACAAATCGCTTCCGAAATTCGGAAAGTGAATCTTCGAGAAGATCAAAAAATTCCGACTTCCGACACTTTCCTAAAGGAATTGATGGGGCTTTTTTCCAGGGAGCCGGACGAACTTAGAAACATTCTCGAAGCCCTTCGCGCTGCAAAAATCATATTCGTCATCAAGATCGTAATGCCGGAGGAAAAGTCGAGCAAGATGAGCGATCCGGGAGTGGACGCGTACGCCTATGCGGATCTCAAAATTCTTAACGATTTAAAATACTACTCCGAAAAAAAATTAGAACGCCTTTACGAGGCGACTTACTACAAAAAGAAATCACCTTCTACGATCACAAGAGAACTATTTCCGAAAATTCGGGAACTGAACAACACTCCGATCGGGCGGATGGTAAACATCGCCGTTATGCTCGAAGAGTATATCCGGATGATGAACAACAATCCCGACGAGTTTCAGGAGGATTTGAGAACTCATAACATAGAGGATATCCTCGTCGCCAAAGGCGACAGTCCGACGGAAGGACAGGATATCTCCGACAACTCTTTCAAATCTACACCTTTGTCAAATTCTTTCGGGCCGACTCTTTCTCACAGAGCGACGGATCGGATGGAATTACCGGCCAATCTCAATCCGAACAGTCCTTGGGGGAGAATGGTTTCCAAATTTTCGATCGAATTTTTAATCAGAGTACATCTCAGAAAATGCGAGTTTGAAACGGTCCGCAAATTGATCACTTCCGGAAAGATCGTCGATGAGGAAAATCTTCGTTTGATTCGAGACAGTCTGTTGAAGATGGAAAAAAACATCAATATGGACAAGGTTCTCGCCTCTTATCTGGAAGAAATGGTCGAACTGAGAAGACTCACTCAAAGAAAACTGAATATGATTGCCAAACCGAAAACGTTCTAGAGGTTTTTCGTTTTCGTTGCGAGCCCCACAAGTTGAGAAGAGTTTTGGAAGAAGAAGGATAAAAAGCTGATATTTTTCAAGTGTTCCGACAAGAACGAGGTTTTGTACTTGCAAAAAGTATGATTTTCTGATGGAGAAAAACCTTCCGAGTCTTCACAGTAGATTGTCGGAATTCCGACAGATTTTATCTTGAGATCCAAGTAACTTGTGGGTAACGTTATGACTCCCTATGGGTCGCGTTACATTTCATATTTGTAGAACAACAAGCGAGGAATTCCGGATGAAATTGATAGGAAACTTTTTTTGGGGAAGAAAAATTTTCGGGGTAAGATCGGTCTCGGTTTTTTGCATTTCGTTTTTTTTCTGGATCAACGTATGTTCTTCGATTCGGGACAACTCCGGAAAAGAAGGAGATCCGTTCGTTTATGTCGATCATGTTCAGGGGATTAACCAAGACGATTTCGAACTCAATGCAAAACGCAGGATTTTAGAAAAAGGTCTCGGCGAACTCATCGAAGGCGGTTCTCAAACGATCGACGGTCAACTCAAAGAGAGGATCACAAATTCTTCTACGGAAGGTTTTGTTACGGAGTTTTCGATCCTCGGAAATCTTAGAAAGAATGGGAATCTCTTGGAAGGAAACGCGAGAGGCAAGGTGAACCGAAAGGCCGTTCAAGGCGCGCTCAAAGAAAGATATAAAGAATTGGGTAAACCTAAATTTTTGATCGTCATCGACGAAACGATTTTAGGGAAATCCGATTTCGGTTCTTCGATTTCCGTAAACGCGATCGTAAAAAAATTCGTAGAATTCGATTTTCTGGATCGAAATCAATGGATTCGAATCTTAGAAAAGGAAAATACAAAGTCTTTAGGAATATACGGAAACCAATCCCTTGAAGAGAGGGCTGTATCGACCGCGGCAGAAATGGAAGCCCAGATACTATTCCTGGGTCAAGTCAAAGTGACTAACGTAGGCGATATCGAAAACAGCGATTTGAAATCATACCAAGCGGTTTTTCGGTTTAAAATTTTCGACGTTAATACGGCAAGAATTATCGCAGCCGATAATACGAACGGGGCTTCCCTGCACTTAAATCCCGAAACCGGATCTCAAGAAGCGATTCGAAAGGCCGTGGAAAAAGCGTATCCGAAAATTCTGGATCAAATTTCCACGAAGTGGAAACCCGGAAATTTAATCCGCTTAAAAATAGAAGGGCTTACTTACGACGACTACGTCGATAAGGACGTAAAAGGTTTGATTCGAAGTATTCAAGGAGTCAACGTCGTTTCCGAAGTGAATAGCGGCAATACGAAACAATCGTGGATCGTTCTTGAAATCGAGGCTTTGTACAACGGAAGTCGTTTGTACCAAAAGATGAGAGAGAGGAAAGAAGATTTCGGTTTTGACTTTTCGCAAAAAGAGTTGAAACCGAGTTCGATTCATATTATAAAAAATTAATTTAGAATTTCGATCGTTGCGGAACGATTGAAGTACGGGCAATCGACATCCAATCTTAATTCTTACGACTTAGAAACGCAACGGATTCCAGGTGCGGAGTTTGAGGATACGGATCCGCGATGAGAATTTTTCGGATCTGAAAAAAATCTTTGAGTTTCCAGAGATCCTCTTTTTGCGAAGTGGGATTGCAGGAGACGTAGAAAAAAGAGGAAATTTTGGAATTCTTCAGCGCTTTGATAACGAACTCGCCGAGACCGGCACGGGGAGGGTCCGCGATCAGAACGGTTTTTTCTTGAGACGGAAATAATATCTCAAGGGAAGACTTTTTTGAAAAAAGATCCTCCTTCCGATAGGAGAATTCGATTTCCGGAAAATCGAAACGCATCTGTTTGCGTGCGATTTCCAAAGAACTTTCGATCGAATCGATTCCGGTGATTTTCTTAAATCGATGCGCGAAAATTCTACTGAAAAAACCCGAACCGCAAAATAGATCGATGAGATGATCGGATGATTCCGGAATTTCTTTTTCGATAAAGTCCAAAATCGGTTGAAACCCTTCCGGGTTGGGTTGAAAAAAAGAATCGAAAGGAACCCGAAACTCTTTTCCGGAAACGAATTCCAGATAAGATTCCTTTCCTTTGAGGATCGTTACTTCTCCGATCGCGGAGATTTCCCCTTTTCTTCGATTGAAACAAAATAGAAGATGATCCGCTTTCAGATATTTTAAACAGGCTTTTGCAAATTCCTTTTCCTCCTCCGAGTTTTTAAACTCTTCCACAAATGTCAAAATCGTCATCAATTCGGGCGAGTTTTTAGCCTTTCGCAGAGTGACATACTTTAGAAATCCTGAATCCGATTTTCGGTCGTAAGGAAGATTCGGAAATTCGCGGATTAAACTTCGAAACCTCTTCAATTCTTCGTTGGATTCCTCGCTTTGGATGAAACAGGATTCCAAATCTACGATATATCGGAAGGACCCCGCTTCCCTTTGCCCGACGATCGGTCCCGGAAATACGGCAAAGTCCATTCGATTTCTGTAATGAAGTATTTTTTGAGCCGGATACAAAACGGGTTCCGCTCCGAAGTCCCGTTTATAACTTTCCAAAAGAGCGGAAGTTTTATAATTCCATTGTTCCTCATAAGGAATATGTTGTGCGGAACAACCTCCGCATCTCGTGAATGCGGGACAAGCCGGAACTACGGTTCTTGGAGTTTGAGAAATTAAATCCAGTTTTGCGACGGGTTTGCGTCGTTTCTTTTTAAAAAAAACGACGTTGTAAATATCTCCGGGTAACGAGTAGGGCACCTCGATCGTAGTATTGTTTACGGAACCGACCCCGCGCAGTTTGGAGTTCACAAATTCAATCGTACTCTGATGCGTTAAATTTGTATTCTTATCGGGCATGAAACCAATTTATAGGTTTGAGTATGTGAGTAAACTTTAGTTCGCTTTGAAAGTTGACTCTCTTATAAAAAACTTTCGGATAAGATTTTGCTCCTCTACGATCTACATGATAGAGTGAGACAGGTTTTTGGAAAAAAGACGGGTATTTTTTGCTCGCAACCGATCGGTTTTATCTCAAGAACTTTTTAGTTGTTTGAAAGGTTTATCGGACGGCAATATATGCGATTTTTAGGTCTAAAATCTCTTATTATATGATAGAACCTGGTTTAAAAAAGCTTTTTGAGATTTGAAGTTCTACTCAAGAATTATAGAATAGAAGCATCCGGAATTCTACCTTTAAACCGAAATTCGTTTCAAAATTCATGATACTCGATTTCGTAGAGATTGGTAAATTATCCGTCCTTTCGATCCGTATCTGTATTTACGCACGATGGGAGTAGTTGTAGTTTTAAGAATATTTTTAAAATATAATTTAATAATATTTTATATTTGAGGAGACGATCCCACCTCTTTCTTACATTCGAAAGCGGTGGGAATGAATTTTACGGGTTACAAGGCGCGGCCGCGAGGCTCATGCCAGAAGTTAAAATGGAAGAATTGGAAGGATTCGATATATCCGCAGCGCCTGTCGTCAGTACAGTAGGCGGAATGTGATCCCAATGATTGTTCTTAGCATACAAAGTGACCGTATTCGGAACCGGTGTGCGTAGATCATATTCCGTATTGCAAGAGATGGTATTATTTCCATTGCTTCCAGTGCTTCCTCCTCCCAAGTCCATACTGGGGTTGACGATCGTATTTGCGGTGATGCTAATTCCCCATCGATTTCGAGAAATCAAATTATTTTCTACTTTGATCACTGCGCTTGAAAAATTGTAAAAGATCCCAATAGAATTTGAGATGATGGTATTACCAGAGATAGTATTTCCAGTTGAAGCCGGATGATTTAAAGTTAGGATATAAATCCCCGCTCCTCCCACGGTTTCGGTCAATGTGTTGTTCCGAATTGTAATTCCGGTAACAATGCCGGAGAGTTCTCCAGGAACTTGAACAGCCGAAGTCATATTACTGAATAAAGGTTTAGGATTGGTAATTGTAAATCCGGCAACCGTACTGTTGTTTCCTAAAATTAAAGTAGCGTAATTGTTTGATCCTGTGGAAACCAGTCCCATTCCCAAAATCAAAGTAGGTCCTTCATTGGGATCGATCCCAGCGCCAGTATAACCGGAATTCTGCTCGGTTTCTATGCCTTTTCCGGATTCATTTCCGATTAAATTCATACCTACGGGTATCTTTATGGGAAACGTCTCTCCCAGTGCTTCGTTGTAAGTTCCGGGCGCCACATAGATCGTCTTCCCAGACTGCGAAACCGCATGCGTAATGGTTCTGTAAGGAGCGAGTGACGTTCCAGGGTTGGAATCATCTCCTGCAAGAGCATCCACGTAATAAACGCCGGATCCCGCCAAATTTGCCGACGATCTCTGAGGATTTGCCGCAATATCTAACAGCGATTTGTCGGAGATTCCAAAAAGAAAGAGTGAAGAATTTTCGTTTCCATCGTTTGCTCCCGCACATCCCGCAAATAACAGAAAAGTTGCCAGGCGCATTGAAAAAATTTGTTTCATTTTATTTTCCTTAAAATTCTCATTCTTTATAGAATATGAATCCTTGTCCTCATTGCAACAGGCGGGTGTTTTCATTTTGAACGGAAAATAAAATTTATAAAAAATTATTGTAACTCCTTATGAATTGAAGACGTGAAAATAAGAATTTCGTAGGAGTGAGAGCCTGATGTTCTCAGGTAACGTTAGAATCGTTCTCAATACGATAGAAATACGACACAACCTCTAAAATTAAAGATCGCATTATAATCCCAAAGGGTTAATTGGAAGTCAAATTAAAATGTCTCTGAATCGATTGTGAATGGAGTTGTTGAAAACTTCTATCATTCGTTTGAATGAAATAGAAATCGATCCAAGATGAATTCGATGTCTATCGTGGAAGAATCTCTAAATCTCTAAAAGCCTTTAATTTTTAATGTTTTCTAAAATGGAGTTGTTAAAAATTACCAAATAATACATTAGAGTTGTTGAAAAATTACCAATCGAATCGTTTAACAAAAAATAGATGAAGGTTCCAAAGTCCTACGGCTAAAATAAAAACGAGATGTTTAAAATCTTTTCTAAAACTTCTAATAACATCCGAGGTAATTCTAAATCTTTGAATATCGGTAAAAGCATTTTCTACGAAAATTCTTTTTTTACTAATTCTTGTATTCTTTGCTTTTTGTGCGGCGGTAGGTTTCTTTTTTCGGTTTAATAATATTCATTTTTTTTGATGTTTTTTAGATTCCTTCAAAACCAGAGTCAAGGACACATGTCGCATCTTTACTCATCCCTATAAATATGAGTACCCGCAAACAAAAAATAAAAAAGCAGAGAATGAAGGGTTTAAGATCCTATTTTTTTAGATGAAAGCGGAATCAGCCGGAATCCGTATTATTGATTCCTATAAAATAGAATACCGTTAATTTGAGCACAAATACCGCGTTTAAACGCAGAATTTTAGACACTTTATTATGTAGGAATGAGTAATAGCCAAAACACCGATCATTCGTCGCGAGATGTCTTGGAAAAAGTTATCAGTAATAGGCGCTATTTCTCAAAAAGATTTCCATTTCCAGATCATAACGGGCTCTGTTAAAAGCCAGGATTTGTTTTTTAAAGATACTTCTAAAGGAAAATCGCAAAAAGATTTTAATAGTTTGGGATAATCTATCTGCTCATAAAAGCAAAACAACGAAGGAATTTTTAAAAGCAAATGAGAAAAGGCATTGAGTAGAATTTTTGCTTCCTTATGCTCCCGAGTTAAATCCGTAAGAATATATCTGGTGTCGTAGGAAGAAAAACTATATGGCTAATTTTTGTCCAGAGAATCTAAGAGCTTGTCCCAAAACCCGAAAATGTGGGAACTCCTACGTTCTTAAACGACGGGAAAGTCCTACAAAAAGCCTAATAACCGCCAAGGAGACAGAATCTGTGGGAACTCCTGCAAATTTCCTTCGAGGTTTTGGGACAAGCTCTAAGTTCATTGATTCAAAGAACAAAATCTACTTTAGGAAAATTGAAATCAAATACA
>NZ_ANIK01000058.1 GCF_000347175.1 Leptospira alstonii serovar Sichuan str. 79601 | reverse complement strand
GACAGTTAGTCACTACAAATGGTTGAATAATCTTCATTTTGAAAATGAGATCCTTCAGGAAACGTTTAACGACTATTACAGCCGGGTGAAAGTTCAAGAAAAGAATCTAAAAGCGATGGATCGAAAGATTCGGGGAGTTGCGGAAAGCGAACCGTTTAGAGAGCGAGTAGGATTCTTGAGATGTTTTCGAGGAGTAGATTACTTAACTGCAATGTTTTTACTCTGTGAAGTCTGTGATTTCAAGAGATTTAAAACAGCCGGTTCTTTCATGAGTTTCCTTGGCCTGGTTCCGGGAGAATATTTCAGTGGCTCCAAAAGAAAACAAACAGGGATCACAAAAATAGGAAGTCCCAGGCTTCGAAGGATTTTAACGGAAGCAGCTTGGCAACATCGGTATCCAGGAGTGGGAAGTAAAGCTGTGACTGCACGCAGAGTCGGACAACCTGCGTTAGTCGTCGCTTTAGCTGAAAAAGCGTCTCTAAGATTGCACAAGAAATTTCGTAATATGCAGCAAAGAGGAAAAACACCTCAAGTAATGATAACGGCAGTCTCACGAGAGCTATCCGGTTTTCTTTGGGCAGCGATGAATCTAGTAGCTTAGAGTTAGAATAATGTTTCATCAAATGGTTTTATTCGTTAGAGAAGATGTACGATAAAGGAGGAATACTTGTTGACTCAGTGTTGAAGCAATTTTGAATTTCAAATTTGATCTTCGTTTTTAGACTAAGAACAGCTCCCGATGTATAGGTATCCAACCCGCGAATATCAGTCTGATCAATCGTCGCGAATGCTTTTCTCTAACGAGTTAAACTATTTGATGATAAAAATGCGAAAAAATATTTACTGCTCCGGTTGGGTGCGCCATATCAGAGCATTTCTGATTCTAAATTAATCAAATTTAAATGTTTAGTATTTTCACTAAAAATTCGATAGTAAACTATAAACTTTATAACAAAGGGTTGACACACGTTTTGATATGAGTTTTCCTTTGTAGAATGAATGAAATTAGGAGGTTTAACTTTCTAATTTTCAATGTAACTAATAAAATATAGTTATGCAACAAACAGAAAATCTTCCATATCCGGTCCCTAGTAATCTAAACCGCGAAAAAATTGAAGTAATCGCTACAAATTTTGCAAAGGAAATTTCTTTTATCCCTGGTGGTAGCTTAGAGAGTGTTGTTTCTAAACTTCGTGGACGTATAGAATACCAAGACTACGATGATTGGACTATATCCGAAGATGCATCTATAGAAATATTTGATAAAAATAATTTCATAATTAAGATTTCAAATTTTACAGGACGTTTAAGAAACCGTTTTAGTATTGCCCACGAGATCGGGCATTACGTATTACATTCAGATTTTGGTTCGATACCAATTCGGGCTAAAAGATTCGGGAAAGAACCAGTCGAAATTGAGGCTGATCAGTTTGCAGCGAGTTTTTTAATGCCGGAAGAAGTGTTCAAAGCGGAATTCTATAAAGACAGTAGTATTCTGAGTTTAGCATCTAAATTTATGGTTTCCCAGGCAGCAGCAAAATATCGAAGAGATGTTTTAAAGTTAAGATGAATTATTTAATTCTAAACATTGCTCTTCCAAACGAACGTATGAGAATTTTAATCTTTGAAAGATTTTTCCGAAAGATTTAAACCTCGCTTATTATTATTTTTAAGCGTAGATATAATCGACTCCACAATTCACAAGTATCAAGCTGGATTTACACCGACCTGGCTCACCGCCTTCATAGATTTTTATTCAGAATTTCCAGTACTGCTTAATACTGGAATCACAAAGGCTAGGGAAGGGTGCTCTGAATATAATAAAATAGACTCACCGAAACCCGAAATATGGAAGTCTTTGGGCGATGAAATTATCTTTGTTGCTGAAATATATAATCATATCCAGGTCGCTTGGTTATTAGAAGCAATGCAGATAGCTGTAAAAGATTATAATAATAAACCAATAGATGGAACTTCTGATTCAGGCCTTAAAATTAAAGCAGCAGTTTGGACAGCAGGATTTCCAGTTCAAAATGTTATTATCCCAATCGAGTATAATACTGACAATTTAGGTTCTATAGGTTTACAATATGATTTTATAGGCAGGAATATTGACCTCGGATTTCGAATCTCTAAATATTCTTCGCAGCGGAAGATGATTATCTCGAACGATGTAGCATTGCTTTCATCTGCATTTGGATCTTCAAAATTAAAATATTATTATGAAGGTTCAGTTTCCATTAAAGGACTTCCAACAGAATTAAAAGATTATCCCTTGTTCTGGGTTGACACATTCGTTGGAAATGGCGCTGAAAGTGAATCGAGATTATATAATCCAGTTCAACAAAGTGATATGAAGGAATTTGTAGAAGGGTTTTATAACTCAAAATCAAAGTATTTTATGAGGCCTTTTATTAACTCAGACCCTATTTTTAATAGTCCGCCAAATGGCTATGATGTAGATTTAGAAGCAGCGATTAAGGCTATGAGTGATCCAGACGCAATCTAATTAAATCTTTCCTGTGATTTTCAGTTAGTTATAATTATTTCAGGCGTTGTCAGCGATCTTGTGTAAATGACGTTTCTTAAAACGAATCTAATTTCAATCGATCTCCAAAAATAATCGAAAATTGATTCATAGCTTTTCCCCAATCTTGAATCGGCATGGTCCATTTTTTAGACATATTATTCAAAGCTAAATAGGGAAGCCTGATTGCCTCATCATTCGGAAACGAACCCCGATTCTTGATAATTTTTCTTAACCCCACATTCATAGATTCGATGGCGTTTGTAGTATATATCACCTTACGATCGTTAGGTTTATGGCGATCTACCTTCCTGAAAGGCTTCGATAACTTTTGCTTTTCTTTGAATCTCTTGAATGCATCTTTCCAAAAAATTGTTAATCAATAGCGTTCTCCCAGGCTCAGAAAAGAAATCCATATAACTCAAAATGGCTACTTTAACAATTAACTCCAAAATCTTCCAAAAAATCAGTTCAACAGTCTTTAAGAATATAATGAAAGCAAGTTTTAGAGAGGTATGCCAAAGCGTAGAATAGACTTGACAAAACCCCCTACAATATTATGATTGCCGCCTTTGACGAAAGATAACGGTCGAAAGAGATTCCTTCAATAATTCTTTTTATGGTGACTTGCGAATGATAAAAGATTTTAGAACAATAATTAACGGCTGTTTGATGGGGAACTCCAGAAGCTGGAAGGAATTTCTCTTAACTTATGATCGCCTGTTGAATGGAATTGTGGTACAGACCTTTGGTCGTCGTGATTCCGAGGATATTATCCAAAGAATTATAGAGGAATTAATTAAAGATGATTTTAGGTTATTACGCCGGTTTACTGGTGAATCGGAGATTGCCTTTAAAGTATATTTAAAAAATATCGGTAGAAATGTCGCTCGCAATGAATTTCGAAAGCTATTAAAAAGAAGAGAAGCGGCAGACTGGTTGGATGAAGAAGTAGAAATTGTAATGGGCAAGCAAGCTGAAGAAGCTTGGCAAAAAGGGGAGTCGGAAACTCATTATCGAGAACTCTCTAACGAATTTGAAAACCTAATTGAAAAATTGGATTTTACCTCCAGACAGGTCATTTTATATCGTAGAAAAGGTTATAAGCACAGAGAAATTGCTGTTATGATGGCAATGCCTCTTGGAACCATTACAAGCCTTTGCAACCGGGCAATTGTTGAGCTAAAAAAATTCAGATCTTCATAGGATTTTGCAGTAAAAAAGACAATATGAAACATTCTTCTGACGGAAGCGAGGAAATCTCCGAGGAACTTTTACTACGATATGTAGAGGGCCAGCTTTCTGATGAAGAAATGGATAGGGTTGAGACTGCGATCAGAAGAAACAAAGAAACATTTCTAAAGTTCGTTTCCATAAAAGAAGTGATCTTTTTAGAATCCATAGGAAGTAAAATCTCCTCTGAGAACGCAGATAAAATCATAGAATCTAGTCTTCCAGAAAATGATCCCAACTATCTTCGAATCTTAGTCCGCGTTTGGAAGGATCGTGTAGTAATTTCAACCTCAGATCAAAACGACCTTGTTTACCGAGGACTGATGGCTGAATTTAAAGATCCAGGAAGTGAACCAGGACCCGTATCAATTACTAGAAAAATCAAAGGGAAAGAATTCACCTTTATTCTTGTTCCAGGTGATACTCCCGGTGAACAATATGTCGGTCTGACTTTGAATGATACCGAAAAACTCTACGCGGAGTTATGGTTAGAGCGTCAGTTTATCGAAAGAATTGATGAACTCGGTCCCAAGAAGTTCTTTAAGAACCCACTTCTCTCCACACAATCAGTTGAAATTAGATTCTTCAATAACAAGAATGAAAGAATCTTTTCCGTTGGTTTCTTTCTCCAAGAAGAAGTCTAATTTATATTTTTTTTTAAAAACGTTTTTTCCTAAAACTGCAATAAAATCTAAGAATCTATACATTTCCATATAGAGACTATGTGTTTCATTATGGAGAGATTGTGATTTTGAAAACTCAATATCCTCAAGGCAAACAGATTACATTTATATTAGCCATAATTTTAAATCTTACATGTATCTCAGATATGGAGCGAGCTAGTAACTTTCCTGTAAAAGATGTTTGTAATGATTTTGGAAATATAGATCCAAAAACCATTCCTCCTGAATCAACATATTTTGATGAAAAATTTAAAAGAAGGTTAGTTTTTATTTCTTCTTACCAAACAGTTCCGTATGATTTGTTGACGAATGCTATTCAAATTAAAGACGAAAAGACTCTTAACGAATTTGAAGAGTCGTATGCATCTTTATGTTTAAAAGGCAGAAATGATAAATCACCAATTTATGAGAAAATTGAGTTCGTAAAAGAAAGAAAAAGAAATTTGTCTCAGGGTCTTTTAAAAGGAATTAACCAGGATGAGATAATAAATGTAGAAATTCAAGATACTGAAAGTATAGAAAAACTTTATAACGGGTTAAGATACTTTTTTAACTTTAGAGCTGGGAAAAAAGAGGCAAATTCTCTATTGCGAAAATTTATAGAATCTCACTTTAATAATATAGAATATAAGTATTATAATTCATTAGAATTTGATGGTGACGAGTTTAAATTTAAGGAATCCATCGACGAACTTCATAAAATAAAAAATACGAAAAAGTATATTTATCTTAGAATTATGCCATATCAGCTTTCAGACTTATTTGAATGGTCGGAATATGATTTCAAAAGACAATCCTATTCATTTATAATGTATAATGAACCTTTTCGATTTCAAGATTGGATGAAAGAAGATCGCTTTGAAATGCAAAAATCATTTAGCGTTCAGATTCCGCAAATCGAAGCAAAAGAGTTTAAAAGAAGTTGGATTGAAAGGGATCAAAGCCAGGATCATTATGAAAGGGATGGAAACTTTGAGTATTATGAAAAACAGAGATACTTAATAGCTGAGATACTCTTTAAGGTCGAAAATGGCTTTGAGGATAAGGAAGCTTGGGGTGATTGTTCAAATTATTCTATCTATTGGGAAAAACCTCCCATTGAAGTTGATTGCAAGTTAAGAGAGGATTTAAGAAGGAAAAAGTTGAATCTTGTTCCGGTTCGATATCGATTTGAAAACATCCGTGAAAACAAAGTTTTTCATAACTATTGAATTTGGAGTCTTTTAATGAAACTTCTCACAATCTTTCTACCGTGTTTATATTTCTTTTTTATAGGAAACTTAACACGATCGATTATTCATTTATGCTAATAATTACCATAGGCGGTTGGATTTTCGCGTCCATGTGGGCAGTATCTTATCGTTTCGAACAAAAATAAAATTTCTTCAAAAGGATGTAAAAGAATGAAAGTTCATATCTGTTTCGTACTAATGGCTTTAGCTATCTCTCTATTCAATTGTAATACGGACAATGTTCAAAATGCAAATAACAACGCCGATTTAGCAGTTGCTCTTTCCTTGATTGCGAATACTTCAAATACTTCGATTGTTTCTGAAAGTTCTGTAGCAAGAATCCGAAATCGAAATTCAATTCCATTAGCACACGGTGCTTATACAATCATTCCCTTTAGCGAGGTCGATTATGATACAGGTGGTTATTATAATTCTAGTTTATCTGATCGATTGACTATTCCAGCTACTGGAATCTATAGCGTGATTGGTGAAGTTGAATATGCAGCGAATACAATAGGCGTTCGTAAAACAAATCTCATTGTGAACGATGGCTTAAGTAATGTATACGTAGTTGCCGCATCTTCCTTGCCCGCCTCTGGGTTTGGGGCATATCAGATTGAAGCAAGTGTTGGAACGAATGCAAGGTTCAACAAAGGTGATACGATCAAATTGCAATGCTTTCAAGATAGTGGAGGCGTGTTATCATTACAAGCCGCCTCTTATGCATCGATTCTGACAATTAATAAGATTTCTAATTAAGAATGCTTTTAATATGCTTTTTCATTTAAGTGCGAGTATTCAAGAAGCGATTATATAATAAAATTTTTGCATAAAAGGTAAATTTGAACTACAAGGATAAAAAAGGAGAATTTGAATATGGGATTCTTTGATGATAAAAAATATTTAGTAAATTTGCGTTTAAGAAAAAAGAATGATCGGCAAATGACTTATATTGTTAAAAAAGAAGTTATAGCAGGATCATGGAATCAAGCAGTCAACCAGCTTAAGGATGAACATGGAGACGATTATTGTGATGTTACAGTGATTTCCGAAGAGATACTCTAATTTTCTTACTCATAACGAATATAATAAAGTAGCTAAAATTCTGTCTTTAAATTAGAATTTGTCTCAAAAATTAAGGATTCAAAGTTGCTTCTGTAAAGAACCAATTCCATTTATCGGAGAATTCATTGCCGGAAAACATCTTGAAATAGTATAGGAGTTATGAATTTCGCAACCGTTAAAGGTGAATTAAAATAAGTCATCCAATCGAGTTTACTGCCACTTTCCTTTGGACAATAGGAGTAATTTCAGTAATAAATATGAGCTATTGAATTATGAATAACGGTGTATGGAAAGAAATCGATAGTGTAGGAAAGATCAAATTCAATGGAATACTTCGGGTCTTGAATAACTTCTATGATTCGATGGTGAAAAACAAAACGCGAGATTTCAAATTTCTACTACCCCAAGCTCAGAATACAAAAATATACCTTCAGAAATTAGATGAGGCTACTCCTTACCAAATATTCGCGGAAATCATTGAACCTGAAACAACAATGCGAGAAAATTGAATTCATATAGACGGAATTAAGGAAGAGCAAGATCGATACAAATCTATGGGAATCTTAGATCATGCTTTCTTTGATATTCCCTGTTTGACTGAAATCTATGATGATCATACTGAAGTTGTTGATTTTAACCCTAAAAAACTACTAGTATAAGACAATTCAGCGCACAATTCAAAAATAAAAAAGAAAGGATGATGGATTACGCAAAGCCCTTTCTTCGCTTTTGATAGTGCGAATCCGAGCTTCGGTAAAATCCTTCAGTAGAAAATTTGGATGAACATATCTAAAAATATCCTTTCCCATTAATATTGGACTAAGGGAAGTTAGAGCCGACTGTTTTCAAACAAATTAGGTTAACGGTCATTACTCCTTATTATTACCGGTAAGAACAGTTTTTTCGTAAAGTAGATCAGTCTTCATATTTTTCTCAATTCCATAAGAACTTAAAAAGGTTTAAACTTCAAATTCATTCATCGCTACTCGTCCGACATAAGACGATAGTATAGATATCGTCTTATCAGTGCGATACCAAGTTTGGGTTTGAAAAATAAATTTCAATAAACTATTCGAAAGTTTTTTAGCTTAAGTTGCACTGTTCGATTTTATCGTGGCAAAGCCAGAAAACAGAAAAATGTATACAAATAATCTGATGTTTCTAAAAGAATTATGGAAACGGAATACAATAGAAATATTGTCAACAAAATAATTTTTATATCTCTATGAAAAATGAAATGACATTTATATTCTGATTTATTTTTTGAAAATTGGTGGATGTAAAAAGGAGTTATATGGAAAAAAATGTCAATAAAAAACTTATAAAATACAATGTATCAAATGGTGTAGTCAAGAGTCCTCGATCACATGCATTTACGAAAGGCTATTTGCAAAAAGCAACCACAATTGAACAATTAATCAATGATATTGATAGCAAGAAATGTATATGGCCAGTGGTTGCAAAAAATGGTCAGAACCATAGGAAGAGCGAGAACGTTCTTGGGACGGAAATTGTAATTCTGAATATTTCCGAATATGAGAGTTTTGATGAGGTGGTGAAAACGTTTGCCGATTCAGCGGTATATATCTACGAGGTTGAGTCTGAAACCGGCTTGAGAATCCGAGCTGTGTTAGTATTGGATCAATTCTTGAATTGTATCGAATTGGAATATTTCTTGAGAATTGCTCAAGTTGAGTTTGCTCATAATCATAGATGTATCGACGCGGCTCATGCATATATCAATGAACATATTATTACTCGTTACATATTGTCGGAATCGAATAGATTTAAAGTCTCCGATCTGTTCAATAAGTATGTATTTGATAGTAATTTTAATTCTTCGTTTGAGAGCAAATGGAATATCGATGATCAAGGATCATTTAGCGAATTTAAAAATGAGGTGATACGAAAATACAGTCTTTCTCCAGCTTTAAATACACCTGTATCTGTTTCTCGTAATGTCTATTTAATAGAAATATTACAAAATAATAAAGTCGCTTGATTACTAACTAAAAACAATAGGAGTTCCTAATGAATGGAAAAAACTAAAAATAGACTAGATGAATTAAATGATTATAGGTTCAATAAATTCGGTGAATTACGAACCGAAGAAAAAACGAATGCTACTTGGAATTATCGAAATACTGTTAAAGAATTAACAGGCAACGCTCTCGCCGATCTCCAAAACGAAGTAAAAGAAAGATTCATAAAAACCGGATCTTTTGATCTATCATTAAACCAAATGATCTCTCCTCGTATAATAGGGGAAGCAATCCAAAAACTAAATCGCAAATCCGCTCCTGGAATTGATAACAAGGATGTTTATCGCATTATGAGTTATGGCGCATCCTACTGTTATCAGTTGAATGCAGATTTCAAAAAAAATGGACACAAATGGGATCGTTATAAGATTCACAGAAAATTGAAGGAGAAAGGTTCTCCGGAAGATTATCGAGAAATAGGAATCTTTACAACCAAAGACAAAATTTTTCAAAAAATCATCTCAGAAGTCTTAGAGCAAATCTATGAACCACAATTTGTAGACAATAGTTTTGGATATAGAGTTGGACGTAGTTCTTTTGACGGTGTTGACTATATAGAATCGGAATTGAACAAGGACGAGAATAATTACGCAGTAGTAATCGATATTCGTAAATACTTTGATTCGATCCCGCATGGACATCTAATAAATATTCTGCGTAAGCAAATCAAGAATGAAGAGTTACTCAATCTAATCGAAGGATTTCTAAAATCGATTAAAATAGTTGATTCAGAAATGGTCGAGAACCCACTTGGAACCCCTCAAGGATCAATTTTAGGGCCTATTCTAAGTAATATTTTCCTCCATACAATCCTTGATATACCTCTCCTCCAAAAACACAGTAAAATGGCTTATGTGCGCTTTGCAGATGATTTCCTGTGCTTTACTAAGACCCTAAATGAGGCTGAAGAGATTAAAGAATTCATTTCCGAAGTTTTGGGCAATAATGGTCTCCGCATTTCAACTAAAACGGGTGAGCCGATTAGGAACTCAAAGGAAGAACCCATATTTTTCCTGGGATACAAGATAGAATTCAAAGAAGGTAAATACATAGCCCTTCCTAGTGCAGATAAGATAAGGAAACGTCAGGGTAAATTATTGGATAGTATCGCGAGTTCAATGGAAACTAAACTATTCCTATCTGATCCTCAAGGCCAAAAGGACATTCCAAAGTATATCCTCAATATGAATTTTTACATGATGATCAATAAATACATAAATTCGTATACAAATTATCTAATAAGATCTCAGGACAGAGCTTTCATAAAGGAATTGAATAGGGAATTCTTACCTGAATTAAAAGAAGTATTATTCTCTATGAAAATGGAAAATTATCAAAGGAGAAATGTTAGAAAGTATATAGAAAGGAGGTTAATCAAACATATAAATTAACTCGATAGCAATAACAAAACAAATTAACAATAACTAAAGAACAAAACTAAAACTAAAACTTTAAAGAACAACCAAATCAATATAAAATTAAAAACACAAAACAGAGAATTAAAATAATTCATTATTACAACAACAAATCCAATACAAAACACTTAGAACATATAAGAATAATTAACAATAGAAACAAAGAAACTTAATAAGAACTACAGAATACTATAGAGAAGAATACAGAAAAGTAAATACAACAACCAGAGTAATGGAATGCAGGAATTTTATAGAATTTTGGGACAACGATTCTGTATTAATACGTCTCGGTCTTAGAGATGAATTAGAAATTCCCTTTGAATGAGGGGAATACGATTCATGGAAATTAAATTCATAAAATTGAAACGAGGATATTAAAAGAGCTTTTGGCTCGAATTTGCATTAGAATATTAACAAAATGAGGGTGTTATGGTAATAATTTACGACGATTAGATAAAAGGTTTGGAATGAAAGAGTGCAATTATATAAGGACATAGATGATTTTGTCAGATATCTTTTGCAAAAAGAGTGATCCCGATTGAAGTTTATGTCTATGTAGAATATTGAATCCTATTTCATTTACGGAGACCTTATTCTCCTAAAGCACTTTTAAAAATATCAATGAATGATGGTCTTCAATTTGATCATTCAATTGGTCTTAGAATTTTGCCTCTGCCTTCAATTAATTCTACTATGGCTAATGTGACATTGTAGAAGTATTAATGGTAACGCTCTCTTTGAAATTGAAAAACAAGGAAATTAATTCTATGGAATTTGCCGAAACATGTCCAATTATAGTAGCGCGAGTGTCCAAGAAAAAATTAATTACTGAAGCGATTGATAGATATCAATATTTGGAAGGTTACATTAGATATGATGATCAAATAATTGAAATCGCTAGGCCGTATACATTGGAATGTTTAACCTCACGAAGGGATTGCTTCTATAAGCTAAAAGAGGTTGGAAAAGCATTTTATTTGTTGATCGATAGAACCGTTCAAGAGGCTCTTAAAACTTATCCTTGGTTGGCGGAGGGTCGTTACGAGTAACAAAAGTTGGCTCGTATGAATGTTTGTCGATATTATAATATAGCAATACAAAATTACGAGCCAAAGTTTTCTATCCGTTTCTTGATAAATTTATTTTGAAGATTGAATCGGCTTAGTTTCATTTCTTTGTGTTGTATCGAAAGTCAAAAATTTAGATTAGCGGAGAGTTTTATATGCAGAAAGAAGAAAAATTACAATTCCTATCAGTGTCAAAATTAAAAGATAGGTATGGATGGACCGATGCCGCCATTGGCAATTTTCTAGGTGAACCGGATAAAACGGCGAAAAATCCATATTACAAGAAAGCGGCTCCGATGAAGCGTTACTTGCTATCCCGGATCTTGATGGTCGAAAATTCCGATCAATTTAAAGAATTTATTGAGAAGAATAGAAAGAGGACTTCCGGAAGTATACGGGCCGTTGAAAAGAAGAAAGAAAGCTTAAAAGAATCTATAAAACAAATTGAAATTACTATAGAGGAATATTCGAGAGAGGAACTAATCAGGAAAGCGGTCCAGAGCTATAATTTAAGAAAGCAACTCCAAGGCTCTGATCAAGTAGCAAATGAATCTGATAGCTGGGATTTTGTTAGAAGAATTACTGAAAACTTTGTTCGACATGAATTGACTCACTATGATGAAACTATCGCAAGTCTTTACGGTAAAGTCGGAAAATTTCGTGCTTATCAATACCTAAAGGAGATGATCACTAAAAAGATTTATGAAATCTATCCTTGGCTAAAGATGAACGATTAACCTAATTTGGGACAAAGTGGTATCAGTCCGATATCGATAAAAAACAGAAACTATAACATTCATGCAAAGGCGTTTATTCTACGGAATTAACAACAGGTTCCCGATTTTCAGGAAAATGGATTAAACGCTTTCTTGCAATCACTTAGAATGATCATGTGCAAATCTAAAGATATTGTTTAAATAAATTTAAATTAGAATAATGTAAATTGAATACAAATTTGTAAACACATTAAAGAAACATTAAATAGAATTTTGGTTTAAAATATTTTTTTGTCAACAAAATTAAATTTTAGAACCGCTAGTTTTTCGAAGAAAATCCGTTGATGCATTCTTTTATATAAAAATAATGGAATTCATATTGGCAACAGAAGAACAAAATTTAAATAAATGTATACAAAATAATGTAGAAGATAAATCGCTTAAGCAAGCTCGTAATGACCTAATCTTTAAATTGGTTCAGTCGCTAGGATTCGATGTTCGTTTAAATAGGCATGAAACAGTCGCAACTGATGATGACTCTGGACCCAATACAAGAGTGGCGATAATTGCTCCAGATCTGACCTATAAAAGTATTTCTCCAAAACATAAATGGCAATTGCGCCGTTCCATCATTAAACATTTTGATTCATTGCTCATTGATCCCGACTATCGACTCAATAATAATTCCATACTCAAAAATAGAATCGGAAACATCGCCCTTTTTCAACATCCTAATAGTCATGTGATTTGCATAGATGTAGATATGCACAATTCAAATTGGGCTAAGGGTTCTCGACGCGCGCTGTATATGATCATAGAGTGCCTCTATAATCTAACTGGAGTATACCCACTGTATTCAGAATACTCGATGTTAGATCGAGGATTTCATGTGTTCTATTATATTAATAAATCATTTCACGTTGAATCCTTTGGAAGATTAGTAAAAGAATTCTTACAAAAAAATCATTCTTTTATCTCCGGTATCGATATACGCGATTGTCTCAGTAAATGTGTGAGATTGCCATTGGGTGCAGATTATGTAGGTAATAATGTAGAATTAGCGAAGGAATCTCGTGATATAGACGAAGTCTATTGTTGGGTAAAAGAAAAATTGGATTCGAAAGATTGCATTGTTAATTTTGAGGAAGTAGTGCAAGACCTTAGAATAGGGAGTCCTGAACTTTTGCCCTTAGAATTTAGGCCATTGGAAAATGGCGCTCATATATGGGAACGTATTGGTGTAACTGGTACAAAGATTCCGATTGGATATGATGATATCAAAATAACCGCCGGTAATCGAGTCGCTGGTGAAAAATTACTTTGGAAATTAGCATTTAGATGTGTGGGTAATTCAGAAACCTATGATACGTTTAAAAGAATAGTGTTCGCATGTAATGTTGATAGTAAAGATCTGACCGAATTATCAGGAGCGTCTATCCAAAAACAGGATAAGATTCTAAAAAGTATATATGAATACGCGATTAAAAAATATAAGGAGTTCGGGACAAGTTATAGAGATAGTTTAGGATTCTTTAGCAATTTGGAACTTTTGACTGAATTAGATGAATTTAATATCGAAGAGGCTGTAGGTAGAAATCGGAATAAAAATATCAAGAAACAAAATCTAAATATTATGACTCAAGAATTTGTTGGCAAACATAATTATGAATGTAAAAATCCGAGAACAATTTCGGCGAAAGCAAATCTAAAAAGAGAAACAAAAGAAAGATTAAAACATGGAGTTCAGTTTCCATTAAATTACGTTGACAAGGCTAAAGAATTTCACTCTCTGAAAGGAGCTTCAAATACTTTGAGATCAGTAATTTATAATGAGTTAGATTTATTCTCTAAATGTGGGGATTATTTTAAGAATGAAAATGGATCATCTTGTAAACAGTTTAAGTTGAATTATGTGAATGAATACAATAGTGGGAATAAATACATGGATCCTACTATTTCAATAACACATGAGGTTGAGCTTGGGGCTCCCCTCATGTGAAATATATATTATGTGAGCGATAATAGTAACAATGAATAATAAAAAGGAGAATGAGAATATTGGTAAATGAAGGAAGTGTAATGCTGGAAGAAAATGAAGACTATAGTCAGGTTGTGAAAGAATTTATAAAAGAATTAAATTCGAGAAGTAATGGTAAGCCTAAACGCTCTTTAGGTTTTGATTCTTTAGATAGTTTTATAGATAGTCCTGCTGGCAAGGGTGAGATGACTATATTGGCAGGTGAATCCGGTTCTGGTAAGTCTCTGTTTTCATTAGCGATGGAGATAGGCTTGTTACGCAAGAATACTTGTGTTGCGAAATTATCGTTAGAAATGACTAATATAAGAAATCATGAGCGATTGTTTTCTATGTTACTCGGCAAAGATAAATCCTATTTTGATAGTGTGACAAGTAGTGAAAAATCCAAAGTAGAGTTTATGCAAGAGCTCATGAAGCAAAATGAATTATTAAAACGATATTATTTTAATGATAATCCAAATGTTTCTTTAGAGCATTTGCCGAAATTGATTCCGTTAATCCAAAACCACTTTAAGTCTCTAAATCTTCTGCCTGATGATGGTTACTTTGTATTGATAATTGATTTGTTATCTTTGATTTCAGATTGGGGAGTGTCACAAATCGAGATCCAAAGTTCGATTGATAAGTTGCACCGGATAATTAAATCCTTACCGGTTCATTTGATTGGAATAGTTCAGACAAACGAAAATGATCAAAGATCAGGTAGTGGCAATAAGAATGGTCTTTTTCAGTTAGGATTAAAGAATCTCAAGGGGTCTGCGGCCTATAAAGAAAGGGCGCGAGACGTGCTTATTTTGAATAGACCGAAGTTGATGAAAGCGAGAGAGGAGGGTAAAATCATGGATAATTATTTTGATAATGACATTATGAGAATTCATATCGCTAAATCTAACGATGGGCAAGACGGTTACGCTGATTTTGTTTTTACCGGTGTGAATGGTCTCTCTATTATACCTATAGCAGAATATAAGTCAATGTACGATGTAGCTTCGTGAAGTTTAGAATAATAGGAAAAGTATAATGGAATTATTAAAAACTTTAGATTGGGTCGCTATGGTTCATTCTCTTGAAGAGCTAAAGGGCGATGACGGATATATCTGCAAAAATTACACTTGGAATAATAGAGAGAGAATTTACCAAATTCTAAAGAAAATATCGGAAACGAAAAATGATATGGTCCTCATAGACGGTATAAGCTTAGATTTAAATTTTGTAAGCAAAGGCCATGAGCGAAACACAATTGAGCTTTTGGAATCTTTAGATACCTTTTATCTCGTTAATCCTTTAAAGCTTGAATTTCATAGACCGGAAGATCTAAGCCAGTCTATTTTCATCCTTTTTTTGAATAGTGTATCTCCAGTCGGGGAACCTCAATATAGGGATGGATTTAGGGAAACACTATCCGAAATTGGCCCTGGAAATTATCAAAATAGGGAAATCTTCGATGACGCTACAGAGATCTCTGAACATGATTTTACTATAAAGTCAAATGGAACTCCAGTTCGTAAAGTACGTAGATACTTACGAGGTATAATTGGATTTATAGGAGATACTAATAAATTCTATAAATCTCCCGAAATATGCGATATATTCATGAGCTAATTTCAAAGTAAAGGCAATGAATAGCTATTGAATTCCTTGTTTTAATTTGCTATTAAAGGTCGTTAATAACTTATGCGTACTATTTAAGAACTCCTCATACGGTTCCTGACGATGGAAACAGAATAATTCTTGGAATTCTTCTTTAAAAGGAATTCCAAGTTGTGTAGCTTCGGCTATACCGCCCAGAAAGAAACGATTCTTTTCATAGATATCATAAGTATTCTCCTGATCTTTCAAAAGAAACCAATTTTCATTTGAAGTGTATTTAGGATTTCGATCGAAAATCTTTGGGATCAGATGCGTGTTTTTTATTCGTAATTCCGCGAAGAAGAAGATCTCATTAAATTCTTCAGTAACCCCGTGCCAAAGTCTCCAGCTTGCGTTTGAATCAGAATACTCTATTCTCTGATTACATTTCTCTGGAATTCCATTTTCTTCATACGGATCGATAAACAACCTTCCTGTAATTCGCGATTCGTTATTATTCTTCATAAATGTTCCCTCTTAATTTTGTGCAAAAGAGCGTCCTGCTGAATTTGAATCGTTCCTTGGGTTGCAATTTTCTCAAATATGGAATTTAAGAATAAATAAATATCCCAGAACGATTGATTGGTTTTTTCGCAAAGAAGGTGAGCAATCATTTCTTCTAATTCACTGTCTCTGGCTCCTCTCCATAATCTGTCAGAGAGTATGGCAAGCGATTCTTCGAGACTAGGGGAATAATTACGCCATTCTCCGTGAGTCTCACAAATAGTGTAGATGGAAGAATCGATTCCCCAGGATGATAAAAATTCTTTTCCGAATTTTTCATGGAGATGGCCTGGCTCATATAATTCTTCTGGAATGTAAATTTTACCAATATCATGAACCACGCAAAGAATTTGACCTAGTTTTTTATCAATAGTCATTTTCATTGAAAGCGGTAGTTCTAAGAGGATGCTATCAAAAGTCTCAAGGACTCTGATATGATGATTGATGAGGCGTTCGGGTGCATTTAAAAATTTTTGAAAATTTAGAGCGTCATTAAATGTATTGAATCTAATCATCAGTCAATAAATCTCCTTAATCTGAAGTCTGTTGCGACCATTGATCTTCGGCTTATGCCCTTATTAATTGATAAATACTTTATTTAAGGTTTTTGGATTTAGTTGTGCGTGTAAATAATACTTCGCAGTGGTGCTAATGTCTTCATGAGATAGGCGTAAGGCGATAGCTGGAATTTTCTCTCCTGCTAAAAGGAGGCTACTCGCATGTGAATGACGTAAGTCATGCACTGAATAATTTTTGCCTAATATACGTCTAGAGTATTTGTTAATCTCCTGCCATAGGAACTGTCTTGAATAGTACCCGTTGATTGATCTCAGGTTCTTAAATAGGTAATCCTTGGGTTTTATAAATTCACTGTGGAATGTTTTTAGAATGGCTTCGTAGAGTTTTATAGGAAATGCGTTTTGGATGGTTACTTCTTTGCCACGTTTTCTGATTATAGTAATAGCAAGAGAGTCATTCGAAACAAAACAGTCTTTAATTCGAATCCGAGTTAGTTCAGATACTCGAAATCCAGAGTTGTAGAAAGCCTTAATCATTAAAGATAACTTCTTAGGTGTATTTTTACAGAGCGTAGATATCTCTTTTCTTGATAAGACAGCCGATTCGTTTAATGAGTATTTCGTAGAATCCACTTTCATTTCTTTGAAAACTGTGTCCAAGACACTTAAGAAAGCGAGATTATTGGCCTTACCGGGAAGTGATTGTTTTATACCTTTTTTTAACGCGGATTTTGCTATCCGAATTGTCGCGGACCTATCACCTTTGATCTTTAAATAGGAGAGATATGATTGGATGCGATCTGGAGTTATTGATTCACTTTGATTCCAGGTATTGAATTGATTAATGTGAAGTTGGTAGGAGTTCCGAGTATTAAGGTTCGATTCTTTTGGATTTTGCAAAGTGGTTAATGAATTTTCTCGGATAAGATTCATGATTGCCTATATAAGTTTTTTTCTTAGTATTTGGAATGGAACTTCAATTACATAGTATAAAGGAATCGCGAGGAGGATTGTGAGAATTAACGTTCCTAAAAACTTCAAATGAAAGAGTAGAGAACTTCCGTCCGCCTTGCTGATATTTAGAACCTTTAAAGAAAATCCCATAAAAATGAAATGCCAAAGATAGATCATATAACTCAATCGAGCAATCGGGTTAAAGATTTTCATACTTAATAGCTTGCTCAGGAAAGAGTCACTGCTACTCACGGATAAAAGAAGTAACCCGGCATATCCAATGTTGATGAAGTTGTATTTCAATATATGGGTTATGATCATTTTCGAAATGAAATCAATAAGATGAGCAATAACTATAAGAAAAGCAAATATGCCACTCAGGGATAAGGATACGGTTTTGTTAGACTTGAGGATGAAATGGAATTTCTCATTGCTATAAAGATCCATTGCGATGATCCCAATAATAAAAGAATCAAAACGAGTATGGAAGGGGTAATAGATTTTGGACTTCCCCCGAAAAAACGGACATGTCTATGCAGTAATTCTTTCTCGAAACTCGACAGGTGTAAGATAGCCTAAAGCCGAGTGTCTTCTCTTTCTGTTGTAATATCTTTCGATATAGTCAAACAGAAAATATTGTGCTTCTTTCATTGTGTTGAATTTTCTTCTGTAAACCTCCTCAACTTTTAGAGTTTTAAAGAACGATTCCATGGGAGCATTGTCATAGCAGTTATCTTTTCGACTCATACTCTGAATGAATTCATTCGTATTTAATACTTTTCTAAAGTTATCGCTTGCATATTGAACTCCTCTATCGGAATGGAATATTACTCCTTTAGAATATCCTCTGCGAGAAAGAGCTCTCTCAAAAGCTTTCAAGAGATGCTCCGTCTCCAATGTCGAACCTAACTCCCAACCGATGATCTCTCGATTGAAAAGATCTTTGATCGCAAATAAGTAAGCCCATTTCCCAGCAATTGGAATATACGTGATATCTGAAAGCCAGATCTGATTCAATCCGTCCGACTTAAAAACTTGACCTAAAAGATTAGGAGCCACAGGAAATTTATGTTTCGAGTCAGTAGTCACAGGACGAAAAGAAGGCTTCCGATCGGCTTTTAAGCCCATTATACGCATTCTTCTGTAAACTCGATTCTTAGATACAACAAGACCTTCCGAACGTAAGTCTTGATGAATTCGTAGATACCCGGATCGATTCTCATGTTCCTCAAATAGAATCCGAATCCTTTCGTCCAATTTTTTATTGGACTTTGCCCTCTCGCTATCTTCTCGTTTCAACCATTCATAGTAACCGCTCTTTGATACATTCAGAATTTTGCATATCTTCTTTACAGGGGAATGATTCCTTTTTATATATGTATATTTCATTTTCTTGGTTTCAAGAAGATGGCCACGGACTTTTTTAAGATCTCCCTCTCCTCCCTCTCCTCCCTCTCCTCCCTCTCCTCCCTCTCCTCCCTCTCCTCCCTCTCCTCCCTCTCCTCCCTCTCCTCCCTCTCCTCCCTCTCCTCCTTTACTTCCATCAGTTCTTTCCTTAAACGTTCATTCTCTGCTCGAAGTTCATCTTGGAACGGACCGTCATCCGTCAGATACTTTTTCTTCCAATTAATCAG
>NZ_ANIK01000057.1 GCF_000347175.1 Leptospira alstonii serovar Sichuan str. 79601 | reverse complement strand
CGCTTCTCCCTTTCCGTCCCACAAAAGCAATAGCGGTGCAAATTCTTTCAGTTTCCAAGAAACCGCTAAGTAAGCTCCCGCTATGACTTGGTCGATTTCTTTTCTTCGCAAACTCGCTTCTATCAATGGGTAATACTTAGGTTCCGGCTCGTCCTGGATATACATCAGATGCCACACAGAAAGCCCTTCTCCTCCGGACTCAAGCATCGCGTCCAGTTCCTTCAACGTCCGCTCCCGTATTCTCTCATATTCATTCGTTCGTATCATATATCGCCTTCTTTTGTATATTATATATTACTAATTTATTTTGGAATTAGCGGTGCACAGTTTTTATTTCAGGAAAACTAAGTCCCGGTGAAAATGAGGATTTCATTTTTTAAATTAGTATATCATATTATTTTTATGTGCTTTTGCTTTTTTCCTTTACAAAACTTCCTTCAGTATTTTTTTCTGCAAAACTATGAAAACGAAATCTCTCGTTAGTCGTCGGGTTTACCGAAGACGATCCCGTTCATTTTAAAGACGACGTCTACAGAAAGATTTCGGAAAGTAAGGCATTCAAAAAAACTCTTTCCGCTCTTCTTCTAGTTTTTCAATTTTACTTTTCCTTAACGGAAAATATGCGGGGAAAAAGAAGGATTTGGAGCGAACAAAAGAAATACATCGTTTCCATTGTTACAAGGATCTCTCCTCTCATCGGTATCAAAGCCGCCTGCAAACTTTTGAAGATCTCTACACAACGCTTTTATCGTTGGAAAAACGAGGTTCACTGTCTCACTTCTACTTTTAACCTTTGTAGAAAACTACATCCCAAACAACTTACTTCCAAAGAACAAACAATCATCGCCAAGTATTTGAAAAAGCCGGAGTTGCAACATTGGCCTCTCAGGTCCGTCTTCTATCAAATGTTAAACGACACAAAAGCTTTTATGAATTTAAGTACTTTTTACAAGTATGCTCGGGCTTTAAGACCGGATTTCAAACGTTTCCGAAAACCTAAACAAAGAATCGGCATTCGTGCTTCTTCTCCTTTAACTCTCCTGCATATGGATACTACCATCTTACGCGTGCAAGACGGTTCTAAAGCTTACATCCACTTCATCATGGACAATTTCTCAAGAACCATTCTCGGTTGGAAAGCTTCACTCGAATGGAACGCAAAGAATACGGTTTCAAATCTGAAAGAGGTTTGTGAAAAATTCAATCTCTTTCACAAACCGATCCGGCTGCTTTGCGACGACGGTTCCGAAAATCAAGGCGAGGTCAATGGTTTCTTAGACCAATCCAATCTATTCATCGAAAAACTAATCGCTCAGGTCGACATCTCCTACTCTAACAGTATGATCGAAGCCGTGAACAAGAAAATGAAATATGAATTTCTGTTTCCTAAAAATCCTGTTTCTTTCGAGGAAGTGATCGACACTCTCAAAGACGCTGTTCCCCAATACAACTCCCGTCCAAGCGGTGTCTTGTTCGGTTTCTCGCCGGATCAAGTCTTAAACGGTGATATTCCCGACAAACACCGTTTTGTCGAGAAAATCAAAGAGGCCGCCGCAAAACGACCTAAAATCAACAAACAAGGTTTATGTGATCCTTGTTCTGATCATTCTGCTATTTCGAAAAAGAGAAAGTATATTTTCACATTCAAACACCGGCTAATTTTAATTAGTCGGTGTTTCTTTTTTTTTATTCGATCTCCGTGAAGGTGTCATCTTATCATTTCACCTTTTCAAGCGGCATTCCGGTTTTCCGGACCCAGCTTGCTACCTTTGGTGTGGATTCTGCACGGGGATGAATGCCATGAGGAAAGGCTCCTTGGAGGGAAAAAATGTTAATCCAATTCGATGGATAATTTAGCCTTCATAGACGAATCCGTCAAACTCAAAAACCGAAAATTGGTTAGATTTTTCACTACATTAGGATATTTTAAGGATGTAAATGGATAGGAGCTAGCGCAAGAAACCCCAAAATGGATATTCATTCGAGAATCAAAAAGCTAAGGCAAGAACGAGATTGGACTCAGGAAGAACTTGCAAACAAGATAGGAATCCAACAAAAGCAAGTCTCCGCTTACGAAAGAGGCGTGAATTTTCCTTCTACGGAAATTTTGATTAAGCTCGCTGAAATCTTTGATGTTTCTCTCGACTACCTCGCTTTTGACAAGGCTTCGATAAGCGCAAAGGTAGAAGTAAAAGATAGAGAATTGCTTCGATACTTTGAAACGATCGACAAAATGAATGAGAAAGACAAAAATACGGTTAAAGAAATTCTACATCTCGTTGTGACTCAGAAAAAAATACAAGAACTCGCTGGAGCTAAATAACAAGAAGATCATGAAATCCTCTCATTCTCAATTCATCAAAGATAATAATTCTAAGAAAATTTCAAAGGAAGAACTCGTAGACATCCGGCTCTACGACGAAATAAAAGCGAAGAAAGAAAAGATGATTCCTCTCGATGAATATTTAAAAGAAAAAAAGAAGCGTCGATAATTTAATGAAAATTCTTCTCGATGTAAAAGACGAAAAAGCGCACCTACTTCTCGAACTTCTTCGAGAATTGTCATTCGTGAACCAAATTACAATTCTAACCGAGCCGAAAGACTCGTTTACAAAAGTCTGGGACAACGAAGAAGATGCTGTCTACGACAATCTTTAACTAAAACAACATTCAAGAACTTCTCGATGAACTTTAAAGAATACGAACAATGATCAGAACAAGACTCACTCCGCAAAACACAGACCTCCATCTTTCCATTCCCGAAGGTTACGTGGGGAAAAACATCGAAGTCCTTCTTTACGCAGTCGACGAAATCAAGGAAGAACCCAAAAGCCCGGCCACAATGAAAGACTTTCGTGGAACTCTCTCAAAAGAATCAGCCGCTAAACTTCAAGAAAAAGTTCAAAAAGAAAGAGAAGAATGGAACTGAAATTCCTACTTGATACAAACGTTGTCATCGATCATCTCGCAAACGAACTTCCGGAACCCGCCGCTAATTTCATCGACAACCTTCTACCGGCCGTCTCCATCATCTCTAAAATCGAACTCTTAGGTTGGCACAAAGCTTCCGAAGAAGACATCGAACAAATTCAATACTTCGTTTCTCTTGCGCATGTCTTCCCGCTCGATGAATCTGTCGAGAGGGAAACAATCCGTCTCAGACAAATTCTCAAAATCAAAACTCCAGACGCTATCATCGCCGCCACCGCGCTCGTTCACGGTCTAACTCTCGTCTCAAGAAACATTCAAGACTTCCAATCCATTCCCAACTTAAACGTCATCGATCCATGGAAGGCTTAATACAAAAAAACCCGGCTATTACACCGGGCAAGTTTGATCTTTAGATACACTCATGATTTCTAATATGCCTTCAAGGTCTAAAACCTCTTAAGTCGGCGGGGTTTAGTCTGAAACGGCGGTGCCCACTTTTCTGCTGGGTCTGAAAACGAGCTTTTCAGTTAAAAGTTTTCGGTCTTCAAGCAGCATATCGGTTTCTATTCTTCCTTTAGTATATCAACATTCTCTTATTTGTCAGCGGTCAATTTCCAATTTTCTTCTTTCACCTTCTCCAGGTCCTCAAACGGTACTTCCAATTTCGCCTCCGGATCAAATTCTGTTTAAACACAATAAAATCTGAATATTCTGAAAAACCACTATCCACTGATTCCTAAAACCTATCCACTAATACACATACATCCTTTGGCCGCTTCTCTTGTCTCTTACCGCTTCCCCTAATACAAAGCCTTTCTTGCTTTTCTTTTCTTCCATTTCTTCCCCCAGTTTTTTGTCTTCTAATGGGTTCCGATTTTTCTAGGCTTTCCTTGTGCCCCCTTACCATCTATTGGAAAGAAGGGAACTTTTGTTTGTTTCTAAGTTCTATTCTCTTTTGTTCGGTTTACAGATATCGCTACTTAATTTTCAAACTGAAAGGTGCGTTAGACGCATTTCTACTTCTTTTTCGGTACAGAGTGGTCTTCTTCATGATATTGTAATTCGTATTTTAGATTACTCGTGGAAACACATTGCTGAATCGTTTGCATGGATGCTTCCGCACCGGCAGAACTATTCAAATTCCATTTTCCATCCGCTTCTTTTTCAGAGTAGTCATCGGCCATGAGTGCATAAGTGTCTGAACCTGATAAACCTTGATAAGTAAGCAAAAAATACTTACGGCTTTTGCCATTGATTTCAATCGTTACACTTTCCGAATCTTTCTCTAAAATTTTACCTTTGTAAACCTTGCCTTCTAAAATCCCAAGTTCTACAACGTTTGCCTTGAGATCAATTCGGAGACAATATTCTTTAAACTTAGTCTTTAGTCCAAAAAGATCTTTAACAATATGCATATCATCCATTGAATATACGCCATTGAATACATATTCAGTATTCATATCCTGCACCTTCTCTTCCTTAACCGGACTTTCTTGTTTCGGAACTTCTTTGTTCTCTTCCTTGCAGAAGAAAACAAAGAACAACATACTTACTAACGCGATTTTCTTTTTCATGTTTCACCAATTGTCGTTGTATTTGATTTGATATACCTTGCTGAAATCCATTGGCTTAGGTTCTTTTTTCTCTCGGTTGTTATTAATGTCGTACCATTGACCATCTTTACCCCTCGCCACATTTTGCCAGTGGTTTGCATTTCCGTCACCGGTTGTGTCCGTAAACACGATCGCATTGTTCGCTTTGCTTCGGTTCAAAATATCAACCTGCGATCTCGTTACATGGACTTCGGAACTTTTTTGATTTTTCAAAGTATTCAAGTCTCCGCTCCATTGAGGTCCCACACCCAAAGAAGGAGCCTTCATTCCTCTGTAGTCACTGTTCGTCATTCCGATATTTCCTAACTGCGCTTGAGCAAAGTAATTTGTTTTTGTATCCACTCCCAAATAGTTCGAATGCGAATTCACAAAACAAATTGCAGCCGTCGTCGATGATCCTAACTGAGTACTCGAAATCTTGTTGTTCAACACCAGATCTCTTACTTGGCCGTATCGGCGATAATCTTCCAAACCGCTCGTTACCTTAGCAAGATCTTTTTTCTCATTGGCAGTCAATGTTCCATACACTGCTTTCTCTTTCAGCTCAATCATTCTTCCCATCAGTTGCGTTCGGTTGTCTGCATTCTCTCCTTTGAATTTAAATGCGTCTCCCGCCTTCATATCATTCATTTGATGATTCACTGCTTCGATTTTTAACAAAAGCACTTCATTGTATTTGTCGTTTTTTCCTCCCCCCGAATTGATCGCTTTGTATTCCGCATCTAAAGCCGCTTTTTGATCTTTCAGTTTGTCCAACTTCACCTTGTCCCCAAGACTCATGTTTTTCTCATTGTCTGCAATCTGACTTCTTCTCAAATCAATTTCCGCGGTAAACTCCTTGTGTAACTTTCCGTCTTTACCTTGGTTGGCGCTATACGTCTCATCTATTTTCTTACTCAAATTCTCTGCAGCACCATCCCTATTTTGAATACGATCATACTGGTTTATTTCCAACTTAGATGGATCGATACCTGATCCTTTGTTTTTTCCGTCGTTGTCGATGTCACCGTGGTTTTGGGAGTAGTCTTCTCCTTCTCTTCTCGTTGCAGCAAATCCCATTCCTTCCAAAATCGCCGCTCCAAGTTCTCGAATATTTCTCTCCTGAGCGGCTCTAGACTCTGCTTCCGCAGCGGTCTCGCTGGAATCCTCCGACATACCTCGGTTCATAGAATATTGAGCGATAAAATCAGCGTTAGACGACAAACCGGACTTCGAGTTCAAGTTGAGTGCGTTTGTACC
>NZ_ANIK01000056.1:0-120000 GCF_000347175.1 Leptospira alstonii serovar Sichuan str. 79601 | reverse complement strand
CTTTCGGGAGAATTGTAAGTTGGTTATTATTCAAATTCAACGTTTGTAAATTTCCCAGCTGTCCCATTTCTTTAGGAAATGATGTGAAATTGTTAAAACTCAAATTCAACTCTTGCAAATTCTGTAATTTTCCAATTTCCTTGGGTAGAGTTACGAGTTGTTGGTCTCTCAAATCCAGAACACGAACATCCAAAGGATTTTCTAGAGCTATTGTTAAGTCAGTATAAGTTCCTTCCTTTATTTTCTCCGTTTGAGACTCAGAAAAGAAACAAAGAAAAATTAAAAGGAAGGTTGCGATTTTTTGTAAACAAATCGACGTTAAGCGAAATTTCATCGGGGATTCTCCTAAGAGGCATTTTTATTTTTCTGAAAAAGTGAAACTCGAATCCATTTTTTCATATCTCTAACGGCAATAAAACGATTTTCGTTTGTACGAGACGTTATTTAAAAAAAATCATTCTGATTCGCTTATCAAAACCTCTGAAAGATTGAAAGTGAAGTGGGAATTCTACCGAGGCCATTTTACTCATTTTTTTCGTTTATTTTTTGATTTTCTTTGAAACACAACTCCTGATAAACTCCGAAAGTTTATTTCATTCGACAATAAGATTGTGCCCCTTTTTTGTAAAAGCCCGGCTATTTAACGTGAGTTCGGTATAACAAATGCAAAAGCAATTATATGTTTGGATCTGCAACGCGATCCATAGAGAGCCGTTCTGTTTTAGTTTAGCAGTGATGCAAGAGTTAGAATGTCTCGCTCTCTAAGAATCACTCGATTGCCTTTCAAGGACGGATTCACGTTACGTAAACTACCTGCCCGCTTTCTTTCATTTTTTCATACAACAAATCAAAACAATTATTTCTAAATTATGTTTTTATTATAATTCTGGACTTGCCAACAAATCGGCGTTTTGACAGAATTGCTTTCGATCTTCTATCATCTTAACCGTTGAAGAAGGTTATTTATATTGTGAGTTCAATAAGGGATTGTATGAAATGGGAAATGTTTACTTTGTAAGTAACACTTTTCGATCAGAAAACGGAGTTCATAATCTCTTACATCGAATTCACGTTATTTCAAACACATAGGAGAATTAAAATCATGAGGACTACAAGAACGAATCGATCTAAATTAAAAGCAAAAATGTTTCGTTTATTCATCATCGTTTTTTCAACCATAACGATGACCTACGGATGTGATTCCGAGAACCGGGACATCCAGACTTTGATTTCAAGCGAACCTTTATTAAATATGCTCAATCCGGCAAGAGATCGGAATCTGATTAAATTGCATCTATGGAATTCCGCAGCAATCGACGATATCAAATTTTATTATATTCCGTTTGAATGGGACCCTCGAGTTTTCTCCGCCCAGATGGATGAAGTATGGCAAGCGTTCGGATTGAACATCAACGGAATTCCGATTACCGGTAAAAACTATTTCCTATTCGCCGCAAAAACCGCAAGCGGCGCTACCTCTCAAAGATTCGATCCAAGTTCGGAACTTTTCCAAGCCTGGTTCGGAATGTATACCGTAAACGACGAAGGTGGGATGGTATATTCCTTCCCGAACAATAGTTTTAATCCTACGGGAGTGATTGAGCTGATTACTGCGGATCAAATTGCTTGGTTAGTCAACTTCGCGAAAGTTCCATTCAATTTTCTGCATGTATCTCCTGCGGAAGAACAACCTACCGTATCTTCCGTTCAAATCGACGGACACGATGGTTATTCGGTTCATTTTAATCTAACATCCAATATCGACGTCGGATATCAGAATAACCCCAATCCTCCGGTTTATCCGTACACAAGCGATCCCTCCTTTTTTTACATACCGCAGTCGTTATGGTTAAACAAGTTGCCTTTTTTATACCAAAGCAACACAGGCTACAATACCGTTACATTAGAATGTGTCGCCTATGTTTGGCACGATAAAAATCGTTTGAACGTAGTCTATTACAACGGAATTATCTATAAGAAAAGTTACGGCGGAGGATCCCTTTTCGCCGATTATCGCACTTTAGGGAACATAGGTTCAACTTTGGAAACAATGGCAAAAAACGTAAGCCTTCAGTAAAACATTATATTCAAAAAATATGATTCTTCTTTTCTCATAAGGAGCGGTTGTTCCCTATGAGAAAATCGAACAGATCTTGGATCCAGTTTAATTTCGATTGCAAGGTAAGAACCTTATTTATCTCCAAAATAAATTTCACATTTTGGAAGCGCTTTACGAATTCTTTCTTTTTCTTTCGGTAAGAGAGGATTGGAATACAAATACAATTTTCGTAAGTTCCTAAGTTGCTCGACTGCTTCCGGAAAATTTGTGAGCCGGTTTTCACTTAAATCCAACCATTGTAAATTCTGGAGGATTCCAATTTCTTTCGGAAGGGTTGTCAGTTTTTGCTCACACAAATCCAAACTAAGAACCTTCGAAGGATTTTGGAGCGCTTTTGTTAAGTCGGTGTAAGTTTCTTTTTCAACTTCCTCCGATTGCAACTCGGCAAAGAGACAAATAAAAATAAGAAGGAAAGCGGCGATTTTTTGTAAATGAGTCAGTTCTAAGTTCATGTTGATAACGGGGATTCTTCGTGGGATTTTACTTTGGATGGAAAATTGAGTTTTGTAGAAACTGGAGCGTTCACTCAATTTGAACACTCCTTTTAAAATTTCTGCATACTCTATAAGCGAAAAATCCAGAAAATTTATCTTCGGTTTAAAAAACGGAAGTTGCCCGTTCTTTTCAATCAAGGATATCCTAACGTTCGAAAGGCGGATTATTTATCTCCAGAATAAATTTCACGTTGAGGATTGGAATGCAAATATAAAGAACTCGTTCCAAAATCCGCGAAAATTGCGGAAATGAGTGCGATGGCGAAAAAATTCGGCACATTTAGAGACAAACTCAAAATCGGCATATCAAATGGACGCTAAAACACTTTGTCTAAATCTTTTTAAATACAGTCTTTCGATTGAACGTAAGGAAAGTAGAAAGAAAAATATTTTTCGTGGCTAACCCGACATCGAACAAAAATTTCAATGGAAAGATAAACGAAACATCCGTTTCTAAAAATTTACTCCAATCCCCAGATAAAGCCCCTGCAAAATGTCGTGATTTCCTGAACGAATCGAATGAGAAAGCGACGGAGAATTGTCAACTTGTGTCTGAAACGGAGAGATTTGAGGATTTCCCAAATTAAAGTCCGTCTGCCTAAATCCGTAGTAACTAAAGTAAGAATAGATATAGTTGTAACCGACGTAGAGTTTCACCGTATCAAAAATTTTATAACTCAAAGACAAATCGACCTCGTAACCTCGGTAGATTCCTTTGACCCCGGCGTTTCCGTTCGAAACTACGATTGCATCCGGCGTGATCGTCCTATCCTTATAAAAACGATTGCCTTCCGTATAAAAAAGATCCAGACCTAGATGTACGGAAATTTCTTTCCAAAGTTTGTATTCCGTATTCAACACGATCTGCGGACCGTATGTATAGAAATATTCCTGATAACTTCCCTCTTTAAGAAAGTATCCGTATTTATATTTATTAATATTTCGTATCCCGGCGCCCGCGAAAACTTTCCAGTCCTCGTTCCAAATTAGAATTTTATAAAAATTGAATTCCGCTTCGGAACGAAGCATCGGGTTAAAATAATGTCTTCGGACCTGATCCCCGGACCGAGTAAAATTCGTATTCGCGTTTGCTAATTCGATTTCGTATGCGGAGATCTCGATCCTAAACTTTTTCTCCAAATTATCGTATCGAAATGCGAGCGGAACCAATACCTTCCGATTTTGTTTTACGGAATCCGTTTTGTTCGAACTTTCCAAGGGAGAATGTTCCGAAAAGGAAGTATAATCGTAAGGAGTCCATCGGTAGGTCTGACGTTTGATCCAGAACTCAAAAACGGACTTTTTCTTTTCTCCTTCTCGGTTCTCCTCTTGCTTTTGCGAAAACAGAGGATGCGCTTGTAGAGAATAGATACAAAGAAAAATCCAAATCCCAAGATAACGGTTCCGAAACAGGAAACAAAATAAATTCTCTCTCATCTTTTTTCCTCGCTGTTTGATTCCTTCGAGAAAAGTTGCGATCCGGTTACGAGAAAAATCTAATATTAGCGATTTCTTGAGGATTTTGGAAATCATTTGTTGAGTTTGTATAGGCGCCCGACCTCGCTCGCTCAATTTAAATGCTCCTTTTTGAATTTCCATCCGCGCTGAAAAAAACGATTGATAAATAATTCTTTTCGGTTTAGACATGAAAATCGCCTACATCTCAAATCAAGGGGATTTCAAGTTTTGTTAGAGAAGATCAAAACCTTTCTATTCAAAATCAATTTCGCAATTTGGAAGCAGTTTTCGAATCCTTTCTCGTTCTTCGGGCGAAAAGGAGTTACCTTGCAAACCCAATTCTTGTAAATTCAGAAGCTGCCCGATCTCCTTTGGGAGCAATGTGAGTCGGTTATAACTCAAATTCAAATATTGTAAATCCTTAAGTCGTCCGATTTCTTTAGGAAGAACCGTGAGATTTTGTTGGCTCAAATCTAAAATGCGAACATCTTCGACCGAATATTCAATGGCAGATTGGAGGGCCTCCGTTAGATCTTTAAAAGTTCTGTAACTGTAATCCTGCGATTGAACGGGGAAGAAACCGAATGGAATTAGCAAAAAGAAAACCGTCGTTTTTTGAAAACGGATATGTGTTGCGGAAAAGTTCATTAGAGTTGTTGAAAAATTCAATAGTCGCGATTAACAAAACAGCTTCAATTGTCCATTTCAATGAAACTGAAACAAATGGAGAATTAATTTTAGTACATTATTCTTTTCTAAATAGATTCGATTCGAAATCTTTTCTAATGTCCCGTGGAACCGAAACCGTTCGTCCCTCTTTCCGTCCGATCCGTAAACTCGGAAACCGATTCCCAATCCGCATACCAGGTTTCGCGAATGAGTAATTGAGCGATTCTCATCCCGTGTTCGACAACAAAGGGAGAATCTCCCAAGTTCAAAAGAGGGATCATCAATTCGCCTCGATAATCGCTGTCGATCGTTCCGGGAGAATTCGGAATCAAAATCCGATTTTTTGTGGAAAATCCGGATCTGGGTCTGATTTCAAAATGATAGTTTTGAGGAATCGCAAAAGAAAGCCCGGTTGGAACGAGAAACACTTTACCCGGTTCCAGGATAAGGTTTGAATCGAGACAAGCGTGCACGTCGTAACCGGCCGCGTGTTTTGTTTGTAATGCCGGAAGTTCGGCGTGTAGTCTTAATTTTTTTACTGAGATTTTCATGGATGGATATGAGTCCATCCTGCAAAGAGTCGAATTTTTTACCTTCTAAAAAGTGGGAAACGATTTTAAAAAATCGGTTTCCGCTTCCGACTTCTTTAGGAATACAAACGATCTATTTAGAAAATGAATTGCGTTTCAAAATAGAATTTGTATGAATGCATCGTGAAACATTCAAAGACGATTCTCATAGGCGCGTTTTTACTTAGCTCCGTATTCCTACATCCGTTGAACTCGAACCCGAGGCTCGGGAGTTGCGAAGTATTTCCCGCAAATAATATCTGGAACACTCCGATCGATACGCTTCCCTTACATTCCCTTTCGGAAGCCTACGTTCGTAGTATCGGAACACAAAAAAAACTGAAAGCGGATTTCGGTTCGGGTCTTTGGGAAGGAAGTCCGATCGGAATTCCGTTTATCCTAACGTCCGAAGTTTCCCCCGTTGCCGTATCCTTTGAATATTCGGAGGAAAGCGAACCGGGGCCTTATCCGATTCCGCCTAACGCGCCCGTGGAAGGCGGGGACACGAGCAACGGAGACAGGCACGTTCTTGTGTTGGAACAAAAAACATGCAAGTTGTATGAATTGTATTCCGCCAGAAAAAAAGGAAAAGTATGGACGGCGGGTTCCGGCGCGGTCTTCGATTTGAAGTCCAATCGTCTTCGTCCCGCAAACTGGACCTCGGCGGATGCGGCAGGATTACCGATCCTACCCGGTTTGGTGCGACATGAGGAAGTGGCTTCCGGAGAAATCAAACACGCAATCCGGTTTACCGCAAAAAGAACTCAAAAAGCCTATCTCTGGCCCGCGCGTCATTATGCCTCTAAAATAACGGATAAAAACGTACCACCGATGGGAACTCGGTTTCGTTTGAAAGCCGATTTCAACATAGAAGGATTCAGCAAGGAAAACCAAATCATTTTGCGAGCTCTCAAGAAATACGGAATGATTCTTGCGGACAACGGCTCGGATTGGTTTTTATCCGGAGCGCCGAACGAAAATTGGAACAACGATCAACTTCATAAACTCGGAAAGGTTTTAGGAAATCACTTCGAAGCGGTGGATTCGGAAAGTTTAATACTTTCACCGGATTCGGGAGAAGCTCGACAAAACTAACCTTCAAACGAACCGCCCGCATTTGCGAGGGCGGTTTTCCGTTTAACGCGAGTTCGGTATAACAAATGCGAAAGCGATCCTAGCGGAAATCCCGCGATGCAACAAACATGATTCCAAGAATAAATACTTTAGAATATACGAATGAGATAATATGTTGCTTTGCGGATAGCAGCGAAGTTAAGAAACAAAAATAAATGGAGTATGAAATCGAATGTCTTTTCTAAAAACGGTTCGAAGGGAAGCGGAAGTCGCATTTTCTAAAAACGCGCAGGCGTTATGGTTTCGAATTTTTAAATACGTTATGCTCGTTTGTATCCTGTATTTTTTTTGGGGAAGTAGATTTTTAGGTCCGATTTTGTTATTTATCCTCGCCGCCTCGCTTTCGCTGCACCTTTGGTTTCGGTATAAAACCAGCGGTTGGACGAAAAGTTACGGTTTATGGGATTACGATAAAAATAAATCCGCGCTCGATTCGGATGATGACGTCGATTCAAAACCGCAGAACGGGAATTAGGCGAAAGAAGGCATTGATCGAATTGGGATAAAAAACAAATCACTTTGGGCTTTTTAACTTCGATTCTTACTCGGAGCTCGTAAAGTTGACGGAGACGTAAAAAATACGGATGGCTTTCCTTTCCTTTTTGCCGTGTCGTGAAAAAATTAAAAAAGATCTTGCTGTCGTAAAACTTCGTCTCTGAACAATACGACATTTTACGCGGCGCGAAAAGCCGCGTTTCCGACACGGCCTTTTATATCAAACGCCTATCTTAAAGAAAGAATTCCGTTAAACGTCGCGCCTCCTCCGGGCAAAGGAAGTACAAAAGGTTCGGTCATCCCCTGGACCTCGTTCGGGATGTTCGGTAAACGACACCAAGCATCCGTGTTCGGATTATAACGAAGCGTAGACCTTACCAATCCCGAATTTCTTCCGGTCGCAATCACGACGGAACCATCTCCTTCCAAATAAGCCCCGTGTTCCGTTCGAGGTCCGGGCATCGGTAATAACGTCCAGTCGTTCGTATTCGGGTCGTAAATTTCAATCGTCTGTCTATAGAGCCCGGCTGAATCCCCGCCCGCGATCAACAAACGACCGTCCTGCAACAGGGTTGCCGTATGTGCGTTTCTAGATTGGATTAAGGACGGACCGTTTGCCCACTGGTCGGTCTGGGGATTATAAATCAAAGTGGAGGCGATCGTACCTGTGGAACCGATCCCTCCTACAACCATCACTCGACCGTCGTTCAAACGAGTCGACGTATGATAAATTCTTGCCTCCTGAACCGGTCCCGTTTCGGTCCATAGTCCGGTTGCTGGATTATAAATTTCCGCTCTTGTATCTCCTAAAAACAAAGTCCCGCCGCTTGCAAGCAGCCTTCCATCCGCGAGCACAGTCAAAACATGTCCGCCTCGAGGAGAATTCATTGAATTTGCGTTTATATGCCGAGTATCGCCGATGATATCTCCGGTAATGGGATCAAGAACCGGAGCTCCCGCGGTATCCAGAATTTCAACGGTGTCCATTTCATTCCAATTCGCGTCATATCCTCCCGAAATCAGGACCCGAGAAGCGGAAATTACCGCGGCGGCGGGTTTATGTCTATACAGGTTTAAGAGAGGTCCCGGATTCCACGCACCATTTGCCAAGGAAAAAAAAGTGCTTTGCCTTCCGTTCCCACTTCCTACGGATACGGCCAAACCATTGTCTAACGCGGTGAGAGCTTCATATGCGGTGGGAAATTGATTTCTGGACCACACACGCAAATTCGTTGTACATACATTCGTCGCGGCTTCCGGATCCGGAGTTCCCACAGGAGGGAGATTGGGGAGGCTATTTCCCGACTGTGATCCGGACTGCCCGGGCGGAACTCCGGAAGCGTTATCCGTAGAAACGGCCGACGCAGATTGGTTGAGGAGTTTGATCAATGGAAATAAGGAATCGTTTCCAGCTTCCTCCCGACAGTTTGCAAAAATCGCCGTTAAAAATAATACGACAAATATTTTCTTTTGAATCATAGTGCGGATCTCCCGTAACGTCCGCCAATTCGGAGGAAGTACGCTATGTATACGATTCCGAACGTACTTTTATGCCATCCGAACGATCGATTCGCAAGACGGGGAATTTCCAGGTTTATCTCGGGGCGATGTAGGTTTTAGATGTTAGGGGCGTGCCCCGGCGAAACTTTCTTTGTCTTACTCCGCCGGGTCGCGCTCTCAGCTTCAGTCAAGAAATTGTATATAACTTTTAGTATATTCTTATTATCTAAATTCAATTTCTTGACTCCGCCTCGATCGCTCACGCAGCGTCTCCGTTAAACGCCGTTTTCAATGATTGAAATATCTTCTTCATTCAGTCCATACAATTCATAAACCATCTTATCGATCTGTTTATCTACCAAATCGCATTTTTGTTGAAGGAGTTTTTTGTCGGAATCGTTGGTAGCGAGCTGTAATTCTTTTTGTGCGGATAACATCTGTTCGACGAGAGAGATGACTTTTTCTTTCGTTTTAGGAGAAGCGGAGTTGGGAATTGGAACTTGGGAAATGTACATGGGTTTTTGTTCGAAGTAACCTCCCTGTTTTGTGGAAGCAATATTCTTATAAAAGTAAGTCATTAATGAGGAATTTAAAATGGCTAATAACATAAAGTCTGTTGAAGCAATAAAAGTAGTTTTATCATTTCCGAAATATCCGACTTCATCATAAGCGGCAGCCGCTCTATTAACAATTGCGGGTAAAATAATTTTTTTCTTATTAAGTTCATCTTCAAATGATGGAGAAGATTGAAGCGAAAACCAAGGATATGAACCGGCGGCCCGTCCTCCTTTAACTCCAGGCATTAAAGATTTTTTGAATTTATCAAGGTGTTTCTCTATTGCAGGATATTCCGATATATCGGTATTTCTCAATGTAAAAATTAACCGTAGATCATTTGAGATAATCGAATATCTTTTAATATCTCTTCCTCTTAAATACGGTTTTAAGATTTGTTCGGATTTTTTATCCTCTTTGATTAATCTATTCTTCGTTTCCTCATCAATTACAAAAGCTTCATTGAGTCCGGTTACTGCACCTCTATAAATCTTCCCTTCTACATACTCGCCAAGTGGAATTCCCGCTTTCTTAATTTTCTCGAGAAGTGCGGATTCTTTTTTATCGGATAGAGACCAACCTTTATCATCCAGAGATTTCCAATCTACTTTGTATGCTTCCTTCTTTACCAGTTCTTGCAAAGAACCGAAGTCCAAATCCCTTACTTGAACCGTTTTTATGTTCTGCGGTTTATCGTTATTTAATTTTATAATACAAGGATAAGCGGTTGCGCTTTTGAAAACGGGCAAATCACCGAAGTCAATGATTTCAAAAATCCGTTTTGATTTTAAAAATTTACGGAGAGCTTCTCCGTAATTCGCCCGCATCCATTTATTAGCGACGATGATAGAATAGAAGCCGTCGTTTTTTAAAAGAGATAACCCTTTTTCGATAAAATATACGTACAAGTCCGCCGTCCCGGCGAACGTCGCTTTAAAACGATCCTTCGCATATAGTTTAAACTCTTCTCCTAACGTTTCTTGTCTTACATACGGCGGATTTCCGATTACGCAGTCAAAGCCGCCGTCGTTAAAAACATCCGCAAACTCTTTTTCCCAGTCGAAAGTGTTTACATTTCTGAGTTCCGTTTTACCGAATAAAGAAAGATCTTTTTCTTCATAAAAATCGGAACCGATCAGAGAATTCCCGCATTTGATGTTATTATATAAATCGGGAAGAAGTTTAATATCGCTATGTTTGAAAAGTCTATCGGCGCTTTCCGAATTTTCATCTTCCATAAGCTTTAAGAGTAGGGAAAGTTTTGTCACCTCCACTGCTTGGCCGTCGATATCCACGCCGAAGATATGACGGAGAAGTATGTTTTGTTTAATTTCTATACTTAAACGATACGCATTCCGGGATACTTGGTAAACCGACCCGTTCTTAAGAGATTTATCCAAACGTTTTTTATCGGTATAACTTTCCAGATATTTATCTAAGAGAAACGAATATGCTCCGACTAAAAAACTTCCCGATCCACAGGCAGGATCTAGGACGGTTAGTTTCGGACGATCGTATAGGTCGACATCCTTAAGCTTTTCGCCGATTGTATTTTGAACAATATAATGTACGATGTATTGCGGGGTATAGTAAACTCCGCCCGCTTTTCTTACTTCTTCTTTCTCTTCAACCTTCGCTTGATGAGAATTTGTTAAACGAATTGTCTTACCTAAAAACTGCTCGTATATATTTCCTAAAATTTCAATAGGCAGTACGGAGAGCTCGTAAGGACAATCGGGATAATATAAGCTTTTAATAATATTTTGAAATATTTTATCGTCGATGTCTAAATCGGAAATCCATTTCTCCGGTTTAAATAGACCGGAATTGTATTTGTCATTGGCTTTTAGGAAGATTTTGTTTAGATTTTTGTAGACTTCCTTATTCTTACTTGTATCCGCGAGAAGTCCGTACTTCTCCATATTTCTGTCTTCCGCGATCCTCAGGAAAATGATCCTATCAATAATCAACTGAACTGAATTATTTAATGAAAAAATATCCAGATCCTTATTTTTTATTGCAAGATTCTTAGCGAGCGACTCCCGCCAATCTTCAATTAAGGAAAGGAACTCTTTATCAACTTCAGAGGATCCTTTTTTGTTTTTATTCTCGATGATATATTTATCAAAACTTCCTTTGTAAATCGCTTCTTTTGAAAAAGTATTATAGATAAATTCAAAATGTTTTTCATATTCTTCGTAAGTGCAGTAAAATATCCTACCGACGCTAGCCTTATCCGTTTTCTCGGGTTTGATTCTTGTATCGTAAATTGCGAATTCTTCGAAGTCCGTCAAAATCGATAACGGAAGTTTGGCGGTATAACCGTAACGTCTTATTTGAAAGGCAGGCTCAATTTCATCCTTTATGTTTACAGACGGCTTTTTTGCTTCTAGAAAAAATTTTCTTACTCCTCCGATACGGAAACTGTAATCCGGCGCCTTCGGTTTGCCTTCGATAATTACCTTGTCTTCTCTTACAACGTCTCGATAACTTTCCGCATAATTTGAATTATTCCGAACGTCCCAGTCCAAACATTCGAAAAATTTATCAATAAAATCAACGCGCGTATTTGCCTCGTCGTATTTATTACTCTTATATTCTTTAATATTGCTTTGAAACGAATTACAGAGGTCTTTTATTCTTTTTATTTTTTCTTTCATTTGTTCGATTTTACAAAATAATTTTGAAAACAATCTTGTAATGTAATTTTTTAAAAATGTCGCCTAACGAAAGAGTCTCCTCGATGTTTGTGTTCCCGAAACGCCTCTGCTCGGAATTGGCACGAGGTTCGAACGCCCTTACGAGCGTCCCGCGAACCGAAGCGACATAGTTAGAAGCCGTAGTTTATCAGGTTTAAAGAATCGGAAAAAAAATTTAAGAACCGCTCAGTATTAATTACAAAAGAAGAATTAATATCATTAAGCAGCTGACGTATCTCGTCGGAAAAACCATGATCTTATATGAATTTTTTGGACAAATATATCGCGCATGATATAAATCTAAAGATCATTGCGTTTATAAAATTGCTTATTTTATTTTTTTATAATATCAAAATATGAAAATAACCTAATAATCAATGGATTTTTTATATTTTCACGTTCTCTTTTTGGGATGGCAGCGCCCAATCCCTATCCAAGTTTTGAAAGTAAATTAAATGCAAGATCTGCTTTAGTTTCTCGATGTATAAAATTGGTATTAGCCGATTCGATACCGATTTTAATACTTTCGTTTATAAAGAAAATTACGATTAACGACGGCACGAACTCACAAAAATCGATATAATCTTATTCTAAAAATTCAGAAAAAACGAAAAATCAATTGTGCCTAACGTATTACCATTTCTCCGCTTGTTCCAAATTTTCCATAAATTCATTTTGTGTATATTGATCCATTTCTTCCAGATACTTCTCTTTCAGCTCCTTTAAACGAATCAACGCTTCCTTCTTTTGACCGAATTTTGCAAGGGCTTCATAAGCCTGAAACAATACGGTAATATGATTTGATCCTATTCCGGAACGTCCTTCTTCGACGGGTCGATAGCTCATATAAATCCAATAAGACAAATGATCCGTGACTTTTCTGACAATAGCCGTCGATCTGGGATCGCCGATTTGAGCGAGAGCATCCGCACAGGCAAGCATTTCGCTGTCTTTAAAACTATTGACTTCGCCTTTAAGCAGTTCCTTGATTTTGTTTTCCAGAGGCAATCTATATTCTTTGCGTTTTGATTCTCCAAACCAATGATAGGCGGCAAAACGATTGTAATGAAACGTATCATTGAGATCATCCAGCTTTCGTTCGGCGAGACTTCTATTTTTATTCTTTTGATACCAACTTGCAATTTGAGTTTGAAACGCAAGAATCGTGCTCGGATCGACCAACGGTTCGTCTCCCAGAAGATCACCATTCCCGTCGTCATCCCCTTCTTCATCTTTGCCCTTCGATAGATAAAAGTTATAATCCGCTATTCTATTAATAATATAACCGACATATTCGTTTACGGTCGTTTTTCTTCTGGCGCCGTTTCCATGAGCTCGTTCCGCTTGTGTCGGTGAAGCATCCGAAAGGAAGGGAATCAGATAAGGAATGGAAACGATACCGATTTTCTCCAATTCAAGAATTGGATCGGAGGATCTTCCAGGAAGCTCGAAAAAACGCCACTCAGAACTTCCTGAGATCGTCTTGAGACGTTCAACCTGCTCTACGACCTTTCTCTTGAGATCATTATTCATTGGTTGAGCATTGGCTGCGCAAATCGGAAAGAAAATTCCTAAAAATAGACAAATGAAAATTTTTATATCCATTGCGACTCGGAAAAACTCAGATTTGTTCGGCAAAATTTCATTCCGCGCAACTTCGAGCTTTTTGCCGATATAGAAAAAAATTTAAATATGCAAAACTTCGAATATTTTGATTACAAAGCAAACAATTTCTGAACCGCTTTTTCTTCTTTGAGGCCCAAATTTCCGAGCGCGGAAAGATGCAGTTTTGGAATTCCAAAAACGGATTTTGCAAAATCGTTGAGATCGTCCAAAGTGATCGAATAGATCTCTTTCACTCTTTCTTCGTAAGAATAATTTCTTCCGTAATAGAGTTCCATTAAAGCGATCGTATTCATCCGAGATTCTGTCTGTTCGTAACTGATCGAAAGTGTTCCTTCGTGATTGGACTGAGCGTCTCTCAATTCCTTTTCGGAAATTCCATGATCCAAGATCGATTTGATCTCGTCGGAGATCGTTTCCATACAAGTGACAAATTTATCCTTCGAAGTGGAACAAACGATGCTGTTGATTCCCGCATCGGCGTAAGAAGAAGGATAAGCGGTGATCTGATAACAAAGCCCCTTCTCTTCTCGGACCTTTTGAAAGAGTCTGGAAGAAGTTCCGCCGCCTAAGATATGAGTGAATAGACTGGCCTTGGACGCGTTGTGAAACTCTCTCGCAAACCCTTCTCCGCCGAGAATGAAATAAACCTGTTCCAGCTTTTTCTTTTTCGGAAAGTAGCCCCATTTTTTCCTGGGTAAAGAAAGAGAACCGACCTCTTTTTTTTTCTTCCTGGATTTATTAAAATACTTCGCGGCGATCGCAAAAATCTCGTCGGGTTCAAAGTTCCCCGAAATAGAAAGAAACATATTCTCCGTATGATAATACGTATCATAAAAATTGAATAGTTTCTTGTGATTGACCCCGGAAACGGATTCTCTAGTACCGATAATGTCGCGGCCGAGCGAGTTATTCGGAAAAAAATTCTGATAGTAAAAATCGTGAATATAGTCTTCGGGAGAATCTTCGTATCCCTGCAATTCTTCTAGAATCACACCCGCTTCGTTTTCGATATCGGATTGTTTGAGTAGAGGTTCGTAGATCATTTCGGCTAACAGCTCTAAGCCGAGACCGATATGTTTTCCCGCGACAGTTACGTGAAAGTAAGTGTATTCTCTGGAAGTCGCGGCGTTCGTAAAACCGCCGACCCTTTCGATGTCTTCGGCTTGTTCCTTGGCCGTGCGTTTTTCCGTGTCCTTGAAAAGCATATGCTCCAAGAAGTGACAGTAACCCGCGTTCTTAGAAGATTCGTGTCTTGAACCGACTCGAACAAAAACGCCTGCGGAAACGCTGACTGTATGGGGGGCTTGTTGAAAGAGGACCGTAATGCCCCCGGGCAGAACTTTTCTATGAACGAATTGTGAAGGTTCTTGCACCAAGGGCGTTGAGACTGATTACGCTTGTTGTTCTTCTTCGAGGGCGTCTTTTCTGGAAAGGTCGATTTTTCCGGTCTTATCGACGTTCAAAACTTTCACTCGGATGATATCGCCTTCTTTGACGATGTCCTTTACCGAATTCACTCTTTTGAAATCGATCTTAGAGATATGACAGAGGCCTTCTTTTCCGGGAAGAATTTCAACGAACGCACCGAAGTCCGCAATTCGTTTTACTTTTCCTTCGTAGATCTTGCCGACTTCCACTTCCGTGAAAAATCCGTCGACCATCTTAGCCGCTCTTTCCGCGGACTCTTGGTTCGCGCCGGAAATCGTTACTCTTCCATCGTCTTCGATGTAAAGTTCGGCTCCGGTGAGTTCGCTGATTCCGCGGACGTTCTTACCGCCCGGACCGATCAATTCTCCGATTCTATCTTTCGGAATGTTTCTTACGATAATTCTTGGAGCGGTTCCGGCTAACGTGTCGGAAGCCTTGGAGATATGTTTCTCCATAATATCCAGAATATGGAATCTACCTTTTTGAGCTTGAGTGAATACGTTTTCAAGAACGTCGAAACTCACACCGGTTACTTTCAAGTCCATCTGAAACGCTGTGATTCCCTTTCTGGTTCCCGCGATCTTGCAGTCCATATCTCCGAAATGGTCTTCGAGACCGGCGATATCGGATAACACGGCAAACTTACCGGAAGCATCGGAAAATAATCCCATCGCAATTCCGGAAACGCTTCCCTTAATCGGAACCCCCGCAGCCATCAGCGCAAGAGAACCGGAACAAACGGAGGCCATAGAGCTGGAACCGTTGGATTCTAAAATTTCAGATACAACGCGAATGACATAAGGAAATTCATCCGGCTTTGGAAGAACGAGTTTCAGGGCGCGTTCCGCCAAATTTCCGTGACCGATTTCTCTTCTTCCCGGACCGGAAGATCTGCGAACCTCGCCCACCGAAAACGCAGGAAAGTTATAGTGAAGCATAAAGGACTTTTCTTTTTGTCCTTCCAGAGTTTCGTATCTCTGATTGTCGGAACCCGTTCCCAGAGTCACAACTCCTAAAGACTGGGTTTGACCTCTGGTAAAAACGGCGGAGCCGTGCGGACCCGGAAGAGGATTGACTTCCACGGAGATCTGACGAATTTCGTCTAACTTTCTTCCGTCAAAACGGGTTCCTTTTGTGAGAACCTGTTCGCGAACGATTTCGTATTCCAATTCGTGAAGATAAGCTTTGATATCCTTGATTTTTTCGGATTCTTCCACGGTTTGTTTGAAGAATTCTACGACTTCTTTATTTACATTAGAAATTTCTTTATTACGGGAAGTTTTATCGGGAGTTTGATTCGCTGCGGTGAGTTTTGCAAACGCATAGTCCTTCACTTTCGCGAGTAGTTCCGCATCTTTTGTTCTGAGTTTTACTTCTCTTTTAACCACGCCGATTTTTTTTGCGTATTCTTCTTGAAGAGTTACAAATTCAGCGATATGTTTCTGAGCGAAACGAAGAGCGGCGAGCATTTCCTCGTTGCTGAGCTCCTTCGCTTCCCCTTCGATCATAACGATATGAGTTTTGGTTCCGGCGACCACGAGATCCAAATCGGAATTTACGAGTTCTTTCGTAGTCGGGTTTAAAATCAATTCTCCGTTGACTCTTCCGATTCTTGCGCCGCCGATCGGACCGTTGAATGGAATATCAGAAACCGCTAATGCAGCGCTCGCCGCGTTTAACGCGTGTCCGGCCACAGTAACGTCTCCGTCAGCGGAAAGAACCTGCACTTGTAATTGCACTTCGCAGAAATATCCTTCCGGAAACAGGGGACGAATCGGCCTGTCGATGATTCTGGAAATTAAAATTTCATGTTCGGGGGGTTTGGCTTCCCTTTTGAAATAGCCGCCTGGAAAACGACCGACGGAATAAAGTTTTTCGGTATATTCGCAGGTAAGAGGAAAAAAGTCCTGTCCTTCTTTTGCATCCTCGGCCGCACAAACGGTGGCGAGTAAAACTAAATTTCCAGATTTATAAACGACGGCTCCGTGAGCTTGTTTAGCCCAGTTACCCGTTTCTAAAACGATAGAATCACGACCGTATTGGCCGGAAATTGTATGTGCCATGGCTGACTCGCTTACTTACGGAGTCCGAGAGTTTCGATCAGTTTTTTATAACGGTCTAATTCGGTTCTTTTGAGATAATCCAGAAGTTTCTTTCTTTTGCTCACGAGTCTTAAAAGACCGGTTTTAGAATGAAAATCTTTTTTATGAGACTTGAAATGTTCGTTGAGTTCTTTGATTCTCGCATCGATCAGAGCGACTTGCACTTCGGTGGAACCCGTGTCACCCGCCTTGCGGGCAAAATTACTGATAATTGTTTTTTTTCGTTCAGTAGCTATCATATCGTGAATATACCTTTTTACCATTTTTCAGGCAATGGAACGGCTTTAAAGCTAATTTTTAGGAAAGACTCTTAAATATTTATAATCTAACTCATGAATCCCGTGTTCTTCTTTTTTACACCAAGCAAGAATCTCACCTTCCGGTGAAACCAAAAGAAACTCCGTTCCCGGAATCCATTCCAGACTTATCTTTCTACCGTTGAGTACGTTTTTCACCTCCGCACTTGAAATTTCCACGGTCGGAAATTCTAAGATCGATTCCGGCGGATGAATTTTGACATTCCCTTCCAAAAGATTTTCGTACGAATCCGCCTGAGCCAGGCTCAGTTTGCCGATGCTCGTACGAACCAATTTTTCCAAACGAAGCGGAAAACCGGCGCGATCGGAAATATCCATTACGATCTTTCGGATGTAAGTTCCGGCGGAAACTCGGATCTTAAAAGAGATGGATTCGGGCGAAAAGATCCCAAGTTCGTATTGATACACTCGAATCTTTCGAACGGCGGGAACCAACGCGACCCCTTCCCGAAAGAGATCCGACCTTCTTCTTCCGTTTACCTTGAGCGCGGAAACTTCCGGAGCTTCCTGAGTTTCCCAGGTCGGAACTTCTCCAAATAAACCCTTTAGTTTTTCCTGATGTTCCAGGAACCAATTTTCCGTTTCTTCCTTTGAAAGAGATTCCAGGATCTCGCCTTCCTTGTCTCCGGAGTCCGTGGATTCTCCCGGCGTAACCCAGGCTTGGTAAGATTTTTCTTTTTCCAAAAAGACGCTGGAAAAACTCGTGCAGCTTCCTATGGGAAGAATCATAAGCCCGCTCGCGGCTCGATCCAAGGTTCCGGTATGACCGACTTTTTTGAACCTGAGTTTTTTACGAGCGGTTACGACAAGATCCGAGGAAGTCATTCCTTCGGGTTTGTGAATGAGTAAGAACCCGGATTCAGTCCGGATTTGTGGGTTTTCTGGTAAGTCTGAGTGATTCATCCAAACTCTGAATATATTCCTCATCCCAGAGGAATTGCATTCTTGGTGTGATCCTAAGTCCTAACTTTCCGGACAGCGTCGTTTGAAACACGCCCGCGGCGCTGTTGAGTCCGGCCAATACTTTTAACTTTTTTTTGTCTGTACAAATCGCGGTTACAAAGACCCGCATATTCTTTCCGTCATCGGAGATTTCGGCACGATGAACCGAAACCATATGCACCCTTGGATCCTTTACCTTACCCGATAGGATCATCATCGCAACGGTTCGAACTGCCTCCGCTTCGACTTTTTTTCTCCGGATCGGATTCACGGTCCGTTGTTCCTACTCAAGCTTCCGCTTGATTACCGTAACGGTGTAAGCTTCGATGATATCTCCGGACTTGAAGTCGTTGAATCCATCCACTTGGATACCGCACTCGAAACCGGAAACAACGTCGTTCACATCGTCTTTGACCCGTTTGAGAGATTTTAGTTTCCCGTCGAACTTCGTCACTCCGTCGCTGATTACGCGGACATTCGCCGACTTGGCGATTTTTCCGGATGTAACCATACAACCGGCAATATTTCCGACCTTGGATACCTTGAAGATTTCTCTGATTTCCGCGGTTCCGATAACTTCTTCGATCTTTTCCGGCTCGAGAAGTCCTTCCATCGCGAGTTTGATTTCATCCACAACTTGATAGATGATATTGTAATACTTGATCTGAACCTGTTCTTTTTCCGCAAGAGCGATCGTTTTCGGATTTGCACGCACGTGAAAACCGATGATGAGAGCGTTCGAAGCAGAAGCGAGCATAACGTCCATATCCACGATCGCACCCGCGCCGGATTGGATTACGTTCAGCTTCACTTCCGGTGTGGAAAGTTTTTCCAAAGATTCTTTGATCGCTTCCGCTGAACCGCGAACGTCCGCCTTGATAATCACCTTGAGTTCTTTCAATGCGCCGAGTTTGATAAACTCGTTCATGTTCTCAAGGGTTACCTTAGAAGTAGTTCCGGCCGCGGCGCCCGCGTTTCCGATTCTTTCGAACTCGATTCTATGTTGAGAAATATTTCTGGCTTCTTTTTCATCCGCCATCGCGTCAAAAGGAGCGCCCGCATCCGGAACTCCGTCGATACCGGTCACCTGAGCCGGGAACGCAGGTCCTGCTTCCTCGATCAACTGTCCGAGATCGTTGTACATCGCTCTTACGCGACCCGAAAAAATTCCCGCAACAAAAGGATCTCCGACACGAAGAGTTCCGTTCTGGATGAGGACGGTGGCAACCGATCCGCGACCCGGATCGAGTTTTGCTTCGATGATGGTTCCTTTGGCTCTTCGTTTTGGATTCGATTTGAGATCCATTACTTCCGCTTGGAGAAGAATTACTTCTAAGAGTTTGTCGATTCCTATGTTTTCGCGAGCGGAGATCTTGACATACATCGTTTGCCCGCCCCATTCTTCCGATTGAAGACCGTGGTTGGCAAGTTCCTGCATGATCTTGTCCGGATTTGCGGACGGGAGATCAATCTTGTTGATGGCAACAATGATCGGAACTTCGGCAGCTTTTGCGTGACTGATCGCCTCCAGCGTCTGAGGCATAACGCCGTCGTCCGCCGCGACTACGAGGATTACTATGTCCGTAACCTTAGCACCGCGGGCTCTCATCGAAGTAAACGCTTCGTGACCCGGGGTATCTAAGAATGTAACGAGACCGCGCGCGGTTCTTACCTGATACGCACCGATATGTTGCGTGATTCCGCCGGATTCCGTATCGATGACGGAACTTCTACGTATCGTATCGAGCAATTTCGTCTTACCATGATCGACGTGACCCATGATGGTAACGACAGGAGGACGATTGATATAATCTTCTTCGTTATCTTTTTCTTCTTCGTTATCTTTTTCTTCTTCGATGATGGTTTCTTCGTAAAGAGAAACAACTTTTACCTTACAACCGTATTCGTCCGCCAAAAGACCCGCCGTCTCCGCGTCGATGATATTGTTGATCGTCACCATCATTCCCATTTTCATGAGTTTTCCGATGACGTCCCCCGGTTTGAGGTTCATCTTTTTGGCGAGTTCGCCTACTTGCACATTTTCTAATACTGTAATTTCTTTAGGAACGGAGATTCCGGAAACGCCGACGACCTTGGTCTTTTTAAATCTTTGTTTGAAGAATTTCGTGTTTTCCGCGCCGGAAAAATCCCTCTTGTCGGAGGAAGTTTTTTCCTTATCGTGTCCTTTCTTTTTGCTCGCACCGGCAGCGCCTCTCGCTTGAGAAAGTTCGACTTCCGCAGAAGTAATCGGCATCGGACGTCCACCCGGTCCACCGGAACGATTTCCCGGACCACTTCCTCCAAAACGATTTCCAGGTCCAGCTTGTTGACCGGGTCCGCGATTACCTTGGTATCCACCGCCCTGACCCGGACCACGATTACCTTGATAACCGCCGCCTTGTCCTGGACCACCCGGACCGCGATTGCCTTGATAACCGCCGCCTTGACCCGGACCGCGATTGCCTTGATAACCGCCGCCTTGTCCTGGGCCACCCGGTCCGCGATTGCCTTGGTAACCGCCGCCTTGTCCTGGGCCGCCCGGACCGCGATTGCCTTGATAGCCGCCGGAATTAGGCCTTGGGGCCGGCCTGGCAATCGGTCTAGATACGATGATATTGGAATCTTCTCTTTGAAACGGAGAACGAGAGGTTGGATGGGAAGAAGAATCTCCGCCTTGCCGCCCTTGAGGATCTTTAGGTTTAACGGGACCAGAGTCTTGTCTTCTCGACTCCTCGTATTTCCCTTCTTTGGAGGCAGAAGGCGCAGGGCGAACGATCGGCGATTGGCCGGAATCGCCTCTTGAAGGCAATGGTGTTACCGGCTTTGCGGGAGCGGATTCGGCAATCGTTTCTTTCTTAGGAGACGCAGAGGGAGAAGAGGACGAATTTTCGTCCCCTTTCTTTTTTATGATCAGCTTTTTGCGTTTTCCCGCATCTGCCGCGCCCTGAAGCGTTTCCTTGATCGTCTTATTTTTATCTTCCATAATTGATTCCCTGGCTTTCCGAAGTACTAAAAACTCCGGCTCTCTGAAAAACCCATTCGGGTTTTTCAGTTATCCTCCACCCATTCTACGGATTCTCGGAGTAATTTGAGAATCTGTCCGGCTGTCGTATGACCGATTCCTTGCAGTTTTGCCAGATCGTCTTGGCTGTATTCGATCAGGGTTTCCAGATCCTTGATTCCCTCGCTCTTCAAAATCCCGACGATACGGGCCGAGAGACCGGGAAGATCTTCCAGAGGAGTCAGTTCTTCGTCCTCCTCTTCTTGTGCAACCGAAACTTTCGATTCTTCCGAAGGTGTATAGAAAAGCCTTTCCAACCTTTCCCTCGCTTCCGGAGACGCAAGTTCCGCGTTGTACTGTGCCACGGTTTTGATATCGATTTTGTAACCCGCCAATTGAGATGCGAGTTTCACATTGGATCCGTTGATCCCGATCGCAAGAGAAAGTTGATCGTCCGGAACGACTACCATAGCCTCTCTACCCGAACCGTCCACCTTCACTTCCACCGGTTTGGCGGGAGAAATCGCGTTTGCGATAAACTCGGACGGGTCGTCGGATGCTTCCACGATGTCGATTCTCTCGTTTCCGAGTTCCCTTACGATCGATTGAATCCGAACTCCTTTCATTCCCACACAAGCGCCCACAGGATCGATGTCCCCACGGGTCGCGCGTACTACTACTTTGGTTCGGATGGAAGGTTGTCTGGCTACGTTGATGATTTCAACGAGACCGTCGTATATTTCGGGAATTTCCATTTCGAAAAGTTTACGAACGAAGTCTGCGGACGCTCTCGAAAGAGTAATGACCGGAATCGGTTCTCTCGGACGGAGTTCCACTCTTTGAATGATTGCTTTGAGTCTATCCCCGCTGTGGTATTTTTCACCCGGGTTCTGCTCGCGACGCGGCATGATTCCTTCTACCTTGCCCAAGTCGATACTCATCGCGTCTTTTTTCCATCTCTGGAAATAACCGTGAGTGAGTTCTCCTTCCTTCGCCTTATACTCGTTATAGAGAAGTTCCTTCTCCATATCTTTCAGTCTTTGAAAGACCATTTGTTTGGCTTGGCTGGAGATAATTCTGGAAAGTTCCACCGGTTTTTCACGGAAAGAAACAACCGAGCCGATCTCGGCGGCTGTGTCGATCGCTTTAGCATCTTCTAAACCGATTTCGAGGGCGGATGAAGGAGCTCCCTCTACGACTTTTTTAGCGATCGCAATGACTACGCTATCTTTACCGGAGGCAAACTCTACCGTAACCGGAGAAGGTTGTTCCGATTCTTCGGATTCTTCCAAACCTTCTAGGCCGGACTTTTTCTTATATGCGGTTATGAGAGAATCTCGAATGACTCCCATAACGGCTTCCCGATCGAGGGATTTGTCCGCGCAAAATTGTTGGATCGCTTCCAACAGATTTCCTTCCGATTGTGTCTTCTTAACTGCCATATCAAATACTTACGTAAAGATTCCCTTTCAGTATATCCTTGAGGTTCAGGGTCGTCTGCTTTTTTACGGCAGTTTTTTTTCCCTTTTGGAATTTTTCCAGAATCAACCGATCACCGTCCCGATTCACGATCCGAAAAATTCCTTCCTGGGGCTTCTCTGATTCTTCGGATTGAAAAACCAGACGAACCGGTATCCCCCGGAAACGATCCAGGTCTCCCGGAAGGTCAAGTTTCCTTTCCGCCCCTGCGGAGGAAACTTTAAGAGTGTAGTCCAGATCCGGTGAGATCCGTTCTAACTCTTCTTTCAGTTTTCTGGAAACTTGCTCACATTCCAGAAGGCTGACTGAACCATACGGATGTTCAAGATTGTCCAAGACAACCTCGATCAACGAGTGGTTAGGCCTTTGGTTGACCTTTAATGAGTACAGCTTAACAGGCAAAAACAGGACGCCATCCAGAATACCATTGATTTCTTCCCTGCTTACTGTCAAACCCCGGCCTTAGAGAGAAAACTCAAAAATGAATGAATTTTTCCTGATATCCTAATCAAACTATTCAAATTTAGCTACAGTGTAAAGTAAAAAAACCCGGCGTTCTTAAGGCCTTAAGAAATCCCAAGGATTATTGCTTGTTTTCCAATCAATGTGTTGGAATGGTATCGTTACATTCCAAGTTCCTATCGGATAACAGGCTTTCATGAGAAATCTCCATTCCAATTTCAGCATTCATTTCGGTATAAAAAGACGAGCCCGGATTTTTTTCTTTGGAATCGTTTTATTCGGCGTATCGATTCTAAGTTGTACTCGTTTCAAAGTGGATAATTACAATTCATATCTTTACGGAAGAATCAAATTGGGAAACACTCTCTCCGACGTTCAAGCGAAAATTTTGAACGGAGTTCCGACCAATCTGCCTCAGACGATGCCGGTAGTTTCCAGTAAGATCTACGTTCCCGACTTCGATCAGTCTCTGCTGAAAGTATTTTCCACGGACGGTGAATTAAAATTTATGTTGGGAACTCTCAAAGAAAAAGTCGGCGATAAATACAAATTGATTTCGGCGAAGATCGGAAAGATAGGACTCGTTGCGGTTAACGCCGACGAGGAAATTTATCTTCAATCCAGAGCGGGAAAGGAAGGAAAAGAGGAACAACCCAAAGTAGATCCGACAACCGAAGATATCTTTTTGAAAAAGAGCGGATCGTTTGATACGGAATATAAAGAAGCTATTCCATCCGTCATTCTTCATTTTTCGGACGCGGGTAAACTTTTAAATACGATCTATGTGGAAGGGATTTCCGGGAACACTCCGTTCGGTTATATCGAAAGAATGGAAGCGGGAGACGACGATCTTCTGTTTGTGTTTCATAAACAAAACGGAGAAATGAAACTTTCCGCATACGAAAACGGCGCCCTACTCCGATCGGTAAGCGCCTCCAACTTTTCGGAAATCATTTCCGATACGGAAACCACACAGGCGAGATTGGAAACGATCCTTCCTCATCTCGAAGGAAAATACGCAGTCGCATCTTTCAGCGTTTTCGATAAGAAAAGTTCCAGATTCAAGTCGCGCAAAATTTTCAAGTACGATTTCGAAACCAAGGCCGCGATTCTTCTCAAAGAAATTCAAGATCCGTCGGAATCCTTATATTGGATCTTAAAAGATAATAATTTTTTCGTCTGGGAAACCGAAACCGAAGAGGAAAGTTCGATCCGACTTCAGGTTCACGACGACGACGGAACTCACGTCAACAACATCCGACTCAACTATCTTCCTCCGAGAGGACTTTGGAGAGAAACCTGGATGGACTTAAACGACGAAATCTATTCCGCGAGAATCAAGTCCGGTTATCTGGAAATCCATAAATGGAAATAAAGTTTTTCGAATATTCAGAATCTCTGTTTGACGACGAGGAAAGCGGGGATCTGGATCGAAAAACGATTTTCTCGACAGGAATTTCCGGATCTCACTTTATGGGTTTTGCCGCCCTTTCCATCTATCAAAAATACGAAAAAAAAATCGGTTTCTACGACCGAGTTCAAATTCTCTGCGGAAACGGCAACAACGGTGGAGACGGACTCGCACTAGCATTTTTTTTGATCCAAGAAGGAATAGAACCGGAAGTTTATCTGAAAGACGGTAATTTGTCGGAAGAATCCGAATTTTATAAAAATGCGTATTTGAATTCGGGAGGTCATATCCTCCCTTTGGAAAGTTTCGAAGTTTTACCCGGAAGCGAAACGATATTTCTCGTCGACGCGTTACTCGGAACCGGGTTTCGTTTTCCCTTAAAAAGTCCTGTCGACGTCGTCGTATCCAAAATCAAAGAAAACAAACGAAAAAATCCCGATAGAATTTTCATCCTCAGCATCGACGTCGTATCCGGTTTTAACGAGGACTTACCGCTTCCTTTTGAAGCGGACGCGTTAGCCGAAATTGGTATGAAAAAATGGAAAAACCGTTTTTTACCCGGCAAAGTACGGAAAACGTTTCACAAAATAGGTTTTCCGATCGGAAAAAGTCTTGATCGAACCTACCCTATCTCTTACACGATGGAAAATCCCATCGTGCCCACCGGCAAATTCCTTTGGAAAAAAATCCCGTTTAGAATTTTAAAAAACACGTTCGGAAGAGAAGAGGATTCCCATAAATACAAAAACGGTTCTTTGGTTTTAATCGGCGGCTCTCAGGGAATGTCGGGTGCGGCTCTTTCTTCCTTGTTCGCCTTTCACGAGTTAGGCGGTGGAATTTCTCTTCTTTTGACACCCTCCGAAAAAACGGTTCGGGCCGTTTTAAAAAAAGATCCTTCCTGGATGGTGGATACGATCCCCGAAGTTTCAAAAATTATGGATCTTCCTTTCGTTCGAAAAACATCCGTTTTTCTTTTAGGTCCGGGTTTAAATACGCAGGAATGCCCGATCCTCTCCTTACCCAAGGAAAAATTCTGCGTCTTGGACGCGGGAGCGATACAAACCTACGCAAATACGATGTTACACGAAAAAGTCCTGATGACCCCGCATACGGGAGAACTGGAAAATCTTTTGAATACGAAAATCAAATCGATCGGACAAGGAATTTCCCTCGCCAAAGAATACGCTCGGAACTTTAAGACGAACCTTTTGTGGAAAAGACATTCCTCTTTTCTAATAGACTCGAACGGCTCCGTTTTCCTTTGGGAAACACCGGAGCCGAAATTGGCCGTGATGGGAACGGGGGATCTGTTGGCCGGAATTCTTTGTTTTTTTCTTTCGAGAGGTTTTACGATCTCCGAAACGGTTCAACTTTCGTTTTCTTTGCTGAACCGAGCCGCAAAAAAATCAAAAGGTTTTCCGACCGCATCCGAAATCCGTAAACTACTAAGAAAGGGAGGAAATTGAGATGGGCGGCGGTTATCATTCTCGTTCTCCGGAAGAATTTAGAAAATTCCTGGAAGAAAGTAGAAAACAATCCGGCGGAGGCAGATTTTCGAGAGTACGTTTGGTCTTTATCTTAAATTTGGTTTTAGTCGTTTTAGTAATCGGCATGGTCGCTAGAACGTTGAATCCGGGTGCGTTTACGATTCAGTCTTCTTCTCCCAAGTCGAAAATGGAGTCCACTACCTTGTACGTCAAATCCAGCCGAGAAGGTAAGGACGGTTTTCCAACCTTTTTCTTGTTTATGAAAAACGAAAACGATTCCGCCGAAATCCGTTTTCCGGATCCGACTTGGAACTTTAGAATTCTCTTAAGTGGAAAAGAGGGTCTCAATTGTCTGGATACGGTTTGGGAGGTTCCAGAAAGAACCCTGCATCCCGGCAAAATCGAATTCGATAGGTTTCGATTGAAGGACGAGGCGATCGATTCCCTTCCTCCCGATTGTAAGGTAAAATCCTCCGAAAGTTTTTTGGAAAGAATGTTCAGAAGATCCGGTTCTAAGAGCGGCTTAAAATTGGAAGTGATCGTTTCTCATAAGGAAGACCGCAAGATCCTGTCGATCGAGAATCTTTAATTGTTAGAATTGAATAACATAAACTATACTCCCGCATCAGAAATTGACGAGCTATTCATTAAATCTTTACTTATAAGGTGTAACCTTCCATATAAAGATATACTGCCGAGAAGTTTGAAAAATTTTATTTGATATATTCTATTCTTATTATAGGAAAATTCTTAGGTATAATAGTATCAAAGATGACAACTACGCCTAACTGCGGATTAATGCTCCCCGCTAAAATAACGATTTTGATGTTTTAGTCTGAGTTATGGCAATTAATTAATCTTTGACAAGTAGACAAGAATAAATATAATTTCAAATATGAAATCGTATTCGGTTGGCGAGCTTAAATCGTATTTCTCTGAAGTTTTAGAATCGGTTAAAAATGGTGAAAATGTAGGAATATTATATGGAAAGGACAAGAAGCCGATTGCCATGATTGTTTCTGTGAAAAGTAAAAAGGAAGGGAAAAGAAAAATAGGATTATTGGATGGAAAGGTAAAAATTTCTTTCTCTAAAGATTTTGAAATTTCCGAAAAAGAGTTTATAAGTTAATATGAAGTATTTGCTTGATACTCATGTAATTCTTTCGGGAATCGGTTCATCTAACTTACTAAGTAAAAAAGTTAAAGCGACTATCGAAAATTCGGAAAATATGATCTACGTCAGCTCAGTTTCTCTTTGAGAGATTTCACTGAAAGTTATATTAGGAAAATTTAATACTTTCGGAATGAAGCCATCGAAAATCCCAGAAATTCTCTCTAAATCCAATATTGAAATTATAAATCTTGAATCAGCCGATGCGAGCACATACGATCAATTAAAGGTTACGTATCATAGAGATCCATTCGATAGAATGCTAATTTGGCAATGTATTTTAAGAAAGTTTACATTGATAAGTAAAGATTCGGAAATGAAAAAATATAGATCGCATGGATTAAAAACGCTTTGGTAAAGCTTGCACCTTCGGCTTCTCGCGGCGCTCCAGGACCGCAAACGTCGAGGAGCCTATTTCGTTATGCGAACACAGGCACTTAAATTTTATTTGACAATTATTACTTTCGAAACAATTATTTCTTATGCCTTCAACGAAACAACAGGCGATCAATCTTATTAAAAGTTTACCGGATGATACGTCTTTTGATGATATTATGGAAGAACTTTACTTTTCTAAAAAAGTTCAACAGGGCTTAACTGAGTTGGATAATAATAAATTTGTGCCTCATGCACAAATCCTCGAAGAAATTAATAAATGGCGAAAGAGATAGTTTGGTCTCTAAGAGCCAAGTCTGATTTACAAGATATTTACGATTATATAACTAAAGATTCTGAAATCTACGCGTTAAACGTAATAAATAGAATTATCAATACGGTAGAAAAAATTCCTTCGTTTCCATTAATGGGGAGGGTGGTCCCTGAATTTAATATTGAAAACTTAAGGGAACGAATTTCGGGGAATTATCGCATTGTTTACCGTGTAAATAAATTTCTAAACATTGAAATTGTTACGATTCATCATTCAGCAAGATTGTTAAATAATCCCTGAAGGAATTGTTGGCATCTTCGGCTTCTCGCGGCGCTCCAGGACCGCAAACGTCGAGAAGCCTATTTCGTTATGCGAACATCGTATATTTTAATGTCATGCATAGTTTGAAAACAAAGAGATCCTATGATAATGGTAAATACAAAAAAACGAAAGTATAAAGTTCATAAACCGCTATTCTATTTACTCATTTCTATTTTCATCCTGAGTCGTACAACATACTCCGATGTACCGAAAACATCGGATAACAATAGTTCAACCTTTCATAAACAGGCCGTTGTTCCCGAAGATCTGAACATCTACAGGATGACGTTATGCGAAAGGCAAAAAAAAATCCGTCGGATTCATTTCCCTTTCCGAATTTTAAGGGTTGGAAACCGGATTTCTTTTTTTTCGTGGAATCGGCGTTTTCTTTTCTAATTTTGGGAACGAATCCGAATCTGCCTTTTCTCTCTGAATGGTTTCCAAAAACGTCTGGATGTCGCCTAACACCATTTCCCTATGTTCCGGAAATTCGTTCATCAACTCGTGATAAAATCCGGGATAAATTTTGATTCTTTTGTTTCTATAAATTAGATTTTTATAAAGTTCCGTGGAACCCTTTACGTCCACAAGTCCGTCTTCCTGTCCGTGAAGAATCAGAACCGGGCATCTAAGTACGTTCGCCTTTTTGATCAACTTAGGTCCGATTTCCAAAAGTTCGGCCCCCATTCGTAAGGAAACCTTTCCGTGAACGAGAGGATCCTGTTTGTATGCCTCGATCACATCCGGATCGTGGGAAAGATAGTTAAGATCCAATTCCGCATCCACAATGGTAGAAGGGGAAATTTTGCTTAAAAGACTCGCCGCGAATTTCTTGAGTTTCTTTTTAAAATCCATTTTCACCATCAGCGCGGGAGAACCGAGAATCAACCCGAGGACATTGTCTTGATTGATCCCTTCCTGCGTATAACGAAGAGTAACCGCTCCGCCGAGTGAATGCCCTAAAAGAAAAAAACGTTCCTTTTGTTCCTTTTTGAGAACCTCGGAAACGAAATCGGAAAGGTCTCTCACGTATAAATCGAAAGAGCCTGCGTGCCCTCTTTTTCCCTCCGAATTTCCGTGACCTCTCATATCGAAGGAATAGAAGTTGATATCGCTTTTTACAAAATAACGAAGTAAGTTCGCATAACGCCCGCTATGTTCTCCAAAACCGTGATGAAAGATCATCAATCGGTTGGCGTTCGGCCTCGTCCAGGATTGGCAGTATAATTTTGATTTATCGGAACTGGATAGAATGTAGAATTCTTTGTGGTGAAAGGTCATTGTTAAAACCGATTTGTTTGGAAGAAAAGAATCATTAAAACCATATGGGTCAACTAAATATTATAAAACCGATCAAAAACGGTTTTTTTTCATCCGGATATCGTTTTTGCGCAAAATGAATCGAGGATATGTCTATGTCTCGTCGGCTGGTTGTCCGGTTGTATCGATTCGAACGGGAGATTCGAATTCTAAAGAGAACCACTAAACGCATCCGTTTCGATATTTGGATATGCACAAAACGCTGTTATAAAGCATTCTATAATATAGATTTTCAAAAAAATGCAGGATTTTAGAGGTTCCCTAAAATCAAAGTTAAAGTTTCCTTGAGTTTTCTCCGCTTCCTTCATTGTTTGGATTCGTTTCCTGGAAATCGAAAACTCGTATAAAAATCGGAGAGAATATGGAAAAAAGACCCTCGGAGAAAAGTCTTCTTCGCTTTTTTGGATTGGGAGAATTGGCAAATCACGGATGGAACGCAATTTTAGCGTTCTGGATGATTATGGGAATGGCTTTTTTCCTTTTCGCGGATCAGAATCTAATCGCGCCTAACTTAAAAAACATCGGAGCTTCTTTCGGTCTGGTCGATTCGAAAGACGTGGATTGGTATATCGGCGGAGTCATTCCGATCCTATTCTTCATCTTAGGCGGAGCCGTGTCCGTTAGTATGGGTTATTTATCCCAAAAGTATTCTCGAAAAAAACTCATTCTCTTTTCCGTTTTTTTGGGAGAGGTTCCTTGTTTTCTTTCGGGATTTGCGACGGATTATTCGGAATTTGTAATTTATAGAACTCTTACGGGATTCGGTCTCGGAGGAATTTTCCCTCTTCTTTTTACGGTCCTAGGCGATTATTTTTCGGACAAATCCAGATCCACCGCCGCGGCTTACGTTTCTCTTTCTATGGGAATCGGTCTCGGAGTCGGTCAACTTCTCGGAGGAATTTTAGGAAACGCGGACCCGATCAACGGTTGGAGAGCGAGTTTTATCTATCTTTCCATTCCTTCTTTCTTTTTTGCGATCATCTATTGGATTTTCTGCAAGGAGCCGATCCGAGGCGGAGGAGAATCGGAATGGTCCGGAATCGCGGATAAGTTTTCCGAGGAAAATTTTCATCTTCGTTGGAACGACGTTAGGCTCCTTTTCCGAAACAAAACGAACATCGGAATCTTCCTTCAGGGAATTCCGGGTTGTGTTCCTTGGGGAGTTTTTTTCGTATTCTTGGTCGATTATTACGAAACCTCCTATCATCTCGATAAGGCGACCGCGACGATGCTCTTAACGTATGCCGCAATCGGAGTTTTTGCCGGTACGTTTTTAGGCGGAGTCATCGGACAAAAAATCTACAACTACAACAAAAGATACCTTCCCGTCTTTTGTATGTCCAGCATCCTGCTAGGCGTTTTACCTTGTATCTACCTTTTGAAGGCGGAGAATATAGCAAACTCGGGACTTTTTATCCTAATCAACATCGTCGCCGGGTTCATCATCTCCGTTACGGGGCCGAACGTCAGAGCTACATTAATCAATGTGAATATTCCAAAAAATAGAAGTAGTATGTTCGCGCTTTACAACCTCACCGACGACTTGGGAAAAGGACTCGGACCCGCGATGAGCGCGGTGATTTTGGGTCTGACTCCGGGGGATCGTTCCCTCGGACTTTCCATCTCCGTCCTTTTTTGGATTCCCTGCGCCCTATTTTGGCTGATCGTTTTGAAAAATTTTGAAAAGGACGAGAAAGACGTACATGAATATCTGGTCTCGGAAGCCAAAAAAATCAAAGAGGCGATCTAATTGGACATTAAAGCTTTCGACGTTTATCTTTTCGACATCGAAGGGACCACGACTCCCATCGAGTTCGTTCATAAAATTTTATTTCCGTATTCGGTCGGTAAGTTCGATTCTTTTTTCCGATCGAACTCCCTGGAGAAAGAATGGATCGATAAGTTGATCGAAGAAGGAAAGAACGATACGACGTTTCCGGGGAAGATCAAAGAAGGAACAAACGATTTCGCTGATTTCGAAAAACTTTCGGATTCTCCCCAAGACCTGAGCGATTATTGTAAACATCTCGTTTCTTTGGATCGTAAGAGCGGTCCTTTGAAAGAAATTCAGGGTAGGATTTGGAAGTACGGTTATGAAAACGGAGAACTGAAAAGTTCCCTGTTCGCGGACGTTCCTTCGTTTTTAAAAAGGATTCAATCCGCCAAAAAGAAATCGGCCGTTTATTCCTCCGGAAGTATTCAGGCTCAGAAATTAATTTTTACATTTTCCGAGTCCGGCAATTTGAGCGGATATTTTTCCGCTTACTTCGACACCGGAGTCGGCGCTAAAAGAGAATCTTCGAGTTATTTCAAGATCGCGGAACAACTCGGTGTCGCGCCCGAAAAGATTTTATTTTTCACCGATATCAAAGAAGAAGCGGACGCCGCTGTGAAAGCGAAACTCAAAGCCGCAATTTTGGAACGTCCCGGAAACTTTCCGCAGCCTTCCCATTCCCATCCTAAGATTTCTTCTTTTGAGGATTTGAGTCCTTAAAATTCCCATCCGCCGGAGTCATTTCCGGTGCGATCGTATGAGTTCCCACATTTCGAGTAAATTCATCGTCTCCCCGGGCTAGGAGTTCCTAGATTTTATGTCCCGATCGAGAAACTTCCGAAGGCTAATACGGCTTTAAACCGGTCCTGCCACTTGAAACGTCGGAACTACACGGTTCGCGGAAGGGATCGTAGCGAAAATACTGCAATGCAACATGCACTCAGAGATCAACGATGGTATTTCATGTTGCTTTGCAGATTGAAGCGGAGAGCCCGGTCCAACGTTCTTGAGCTTTGCTTAAGAACGTTGGATCCGCCCAGTGGGGGATCTCTCTATACGTGGGCTTTTGAATTCTGCAAACAATTCCCGCAAATCAGTTTTAGAATATCCGAACGCATCTTTTTTCGAGGCGAGTCGGAAAGATCGGCCGATCTTTGTAAGGTGAGATCGTTTCGAATTTTTTTTGTAATCCTTCTTTTGAACTCTTTCTTCGGGCAAGTCGACTCAAGAGAACTCGTCTACGCTTTCCGAGATCCGGCAAAACCGGAAAAGGAAAAGATGATTCTTGTGGGAGAAACCGTACTTTATGATAAGGTAAAGCCGATCGAAGATGAAGGAAAAAACAAGAACCTCGATATCGGAGTCGATACGAGACTCGACTTGGTCACGATTAAAATCAACTTCGATCCCGGACTCAGAGTGGGACAAACCTTATATCTCATCGAAAAGGACTTTGATCATAAGTATTACAAAGACGGAAACATAGTCGCGCAGATCGAAATCAAGTCCATCTTTCAAACTTCCTTTATCGGCAAAAGAGCGAGAGGAACCGGTCACCTCGGACTCGTAAAAGATAAACACCTTATGGTGGCAGCCCCTTTGGTTTCGGAAAAAATCGAACCCGCAATCGTCGAAAGGAAAAAGGGCGATTATCATCTTTCCAGAAACGAAATCGCGGAAGCGATCCGGTCTTACAAACATACGATCAGCTTGGACCCTTCTTCGCCCATGGGCCATCTCCGTTTAGGTCTTCTTTATAAAAGAACGGGAGAAGCTTACGTTTCCGCGGGTTCCGAATTTTCTATGGCTTGGAAAAACCGAAAACGGTTCGGGAATTCTCAGGAAGAACTCGAATTTTATACGGAATACGTCGACTACTTAAATCATAAATACGAAACGGAAGGTTTTAAAAACGAATCCATTCTTTCCAAATCGATGGATGTCATTCGGGAAGCGTTCAAGCTGACTCGGTCGGATTCCGAACTTCTCATCCATTCCGCTTTAACCTACTACTACCTTTATCGGGAAAAATCCAAACCCGGTAAAACCCCGACTCAAGATTCCGCGGATCGAAAAAAGTCGGACGCGTATTTCGAAATTTCCGAAAAACTTACAAAGAATGCGATCCAACTGAACCCATCCGATTATAGAACTCATCTTTTAGAGTGTAAACTCTACTTGGATAAGATTGCCGAACTGACTTCCGACAAGGGCCAAAGCGGTTTGGGAGAATCGGAGGAAGTCGGAATTCTGAAAAATAAGTTCGCGGATTCATTAGAAAAATATAAAACGTTCAAACCCGCTTCGGTTCCGGGTGATCCGTACGTTTTAAAACCGCTTAACTGATAAATCGGCGTTTAAGAATTTACCCTTAAACCTCGTCTTACTTTTCCTAAGTCGGGAGGTTCATTTTTTTTTAATACTCACTCGCGTCCGTTTCGATCGAAGAGGTTCAAAGTTATATCTAACGTTTGGTTTGCAAGTTTCAAAGCTGTGTCAATTTGTCTCTGTAAAAAGTTACGGTTGTTTATCGCGGTAAAAGTTTTTGCGGAAGCATCTCTTTTTAATGGTTGTCGTTGCTACGATATTGCCGACGCTACCATTTTATGAATCATCTTCTTATTTCACACTTTACTCGGGTTTTAGTCGCGCTTACCGTCCTCGCCGCGACCGTTTTGAATTGCAAGAAGGACAATGACGATTCCTCGACTCTCTTGGCTTTAGTGGCCTTGTTAGCCGGATCTTCGACAAATAATAGCTCATCCGTATCCTACGGCGGAACGAAAAGTCCCGGAGACGTTATGACCGGGGATATGGTAAAAGCCAACTTCGGAAATTTCTCGTTTACGAATCTCACGACCAACGAAAAAATTTCCGGTCAAGTGGCCACATATACTGCGAGCCCTTTCATCTCCCTTCTTTCCGCACCGTCCTATACACAAGGCGGGTTCGCAATTCCCATTGCAGGTGTGGGACTTTTGGCCACGCCGATTTCCGGTTACTCAAACGCAGGCGGTGCACCCGTGACGGCGATGCGCGCGGAGGTGTACACGGAAAAAAGTTCTAACTGTTCCGACGTGACCGGAACGTTCAACGTGGTTCAAGCGATGTTCGGAACCGTAGCGGGTTCATTCCAGGGAGGATACGGAACACTGACGATCACGGGAACGAACCAGAAATTCGTTGCAGGAACGATTACGACTTTGGGTGGCGCGGGTACGGCGGTAAATATCAATAACGGAATCTGCACCGAAGGTAAAGTCGTATGGAATACCGGTGAAACGGCGTTCGTTTCTTCGACGGGTGTGCTCATTCTGGATATGGGTACCGACAAAGGCGGTTTTTTCGGTTTGGCTAAGGACACTTCTCTAAACGGCGCCGGAATTTTCAACGGCAAGACGTTACTCGGTTTTGACAACCTGCGGGGAGCCAATGCGGCGACAGTCGACTCTTTCGTAAGCGGTAAATTCACTTGTTTAAACGGGATCTGTACAGGCGTGAATATCGACGCGCGCACCTTGTCGGCTCAAAACAACGGTAACTCTTCCACCAACGTTCCCGCTTTCACAAATGGTATTTCGGCTTCCACAACGTTCGGCAACGGAGGAGGAGGAATGCCGCTGGCAGCTAACGACAATTTGGTGATGATCGCGCGGACTGTGAACGGAAAAATCACCGCGGCCATGGTCGCCTGCTCGATGGGCGGATGTACGGCCGCTTCCTCCCGACATTTCGGACTCTACACCGAAAATTGAGCGCCTCGTTCGGGTAGTTTCTTCCGAGCGGGAACGGTTGGGATCTCTAACGATTCAATCGTTACCTAAGAAAACTCCACAACGAAGGGACAAATGAAATCAGATCCGACTTTTCGGATCTGATTCGCGTTTCGCAAAACGATTTTTCTGATTTCAAGTGAATTTGTGGCGTAAAGTTTGGGCGAACCCCTCACCGGTTTTTCCCATATGAAAAAACCGGTGAGGGGCCGCGCTTTCTGCTCTGATCAACAAATTGAAGGTTTGCTCGAAGAACGTTTTTCCTTCGTCATTCCAATTTGTTGATCTCGCTTCAATCGCTTTCGCGTTACTGATCTCTATAAAATTGAGTACTGTTAATTTTTATCGCAAACACTGCTTCAATTCAGACTATTGAGTAGTTCTATTGAAAGGCCTATCTACTAAAACCCTGACATCCGACCCCTAAAACGTTCCCGCATTTTCAAACATCTTGGCAAAACTCTAAACAAGACCGTTGGAATGCGCAGAATCAACACATAACTTCCCTACTCGGAAAGAACGCGTCTTGTTCTCGTAAAAATGTATTTCTGAAGAATCAACATGTCGTCCGGGTTGGAGTCGAAAAAATTCACTCCGAGAAGATATTTACCCTCTTCGGAAACGATATAACGAACGACCTCCCCTCTTAGGATTAGAATCTTCTCCGAGACGGGAATAAACATTTTTATAATATTATGTTTTTTCAAATACTGAAAGATCCTCTTTTCTTCGATTTCGAATAAAAGCCCGTTGATGCTGATGTCCACCACCCGGGTTCCGGCTTTAGCGTGTCCGTAGTTGTCTTCTCGAATGAAGATTTTGGTCATCGAATAACTGAAAATTTCCGCCAGTTCTATCAAATAACCCACCTGAGCGGACGTAATCGAATATCGATCCATAGCCGAAGTATAAACACGCACATAACCCACGACGTCGTTGAACAATCGAATCGGTAAAACGAGATAAGAAATCACAAACTCGCGAATTTCCTTTTTTTGAAGTTCCCGAAAAAATTGATCCGCATAATCCTGTCCGTTTTCAAGGACCATTCGTATGTATTCTTCACGGTAGTTTTCCGCGGCCGACTCCGAATCCTCGTTTTCACCGATATAATTGACGATCAAGGACGTATCGGGTATGAATACGGGCCGATCGTTCCTGCGAATAAAGGAGTCTAAAAACGTTTCTTCCCGGTCCTTTGCAAAAAACACGAACTCGTATTCCTTAGAAATGTTGGAAATATATTCTGATATTATAATATTAACCAACCTTAAATCGGGATTATCCTTTTTAATTTCTCGCATGAGATTATTGAATCTCTGTTCCACTTGAATATTTCTGCCGATCTCCCTTCCTCCGCCGGAAAGCGACCTGAAAAGTATCACGTAGTGCATAAATAGATCGTCGACGGATACTCGGACGTTCTTTCTAAAGGAGGCCGCCTGTAGTTCCGACGGAATTCGAATTTGAACGATCGATTCGTCCAAAAATTCGAGAATGATAACCTCGAATTGATAGAGAATATTCATGATTTCGAAACTGATTTTCGCCCTTAAAGTCAATCCTTGGGTCGCGCCCGGAATTCTTAGACTTACGCTCGTTTCTTCTATGTTTTCCACGACGGCAAAGAATCTTTGTCCATCGTAGTCGAATGGAAATTCTACGTCGTCCGCTTTGAGATAATAGAATAGATGTTTTACGAGATTAATGTCGGTTCCGATGATCGTTTCCCCAAACATCGTTTCCAGGATTGTAATGAGTTCTTGTAAACTGTCCGATCTTCCGACTGCCATAGATTTTGTTTCTGTTTAGGGAGAATTCTATCTTGAATATCGGTTTCTAAGTAGTCGGAATTCAGTTACGAAGATTTAAGAGACATAGGTTTTAGTGGATAGTGGATAGGAGATAGGTTTAACGCAAGTTTGGCGTGATATAGCGAACGATTTTAGATAAGCTCCAAGGAGTTTTTAGGTTTTATCCGGAAAAAATTCCGTGGGAAGGTGCGAGAATCTCCCGAAAAAGAAGGTATGGATATTAGAAAGTCGGAACTCAATCCAGAATTATTTGATATGATGAAACAAGGAAAGTTGTCAGCCGGAAAAATTCTGGATCTGATCGCTCTTAAGGAACTCGTTGATAGATTTGCGACTGCCCCTTTTATCGAACAAGATAAAATACAACAAATCAAAGAAAAGACCGGTACGGAACCGGATATCCTAACCTGGGGAGATTATTTTCAAACCGAAATTGCATCCAGGTATTTTGAAAAGTCGGAAGTCGACTTCAAAAAAATCCTGGAAACGATTCGATTCGATCTCATCTCCGCACACTTGATTTTTTCAGGAAAACCGGAATACTTTCAAGATTCCGTCAGAGGCCAGGCGCTAATTTCAAAATCCATCGACTCGAGTTTTTGGACTTTAGAAGACGAGGAAGCGGTTCATCTGGAAACTCTCCTCGAATATTATACGCAGATGGGCATCGGGGAAAAACCGTTGACCGTTTCCGATCGAATTTGGTATGAAAGTTTCGAACTGGAGAGAAAAGCAGTTTAATGGGATTCATTGATCAAGACACAATCGATTTGGGTTCAGGAAACAAAATACTGACTTTAAGCTTCAACAACTCGGAAACAAGAAATTCTATGACCCGAGAAATGGGTTTGGAATTCAAAAAAATCATCGACGGGTTGATGGAAACTTCCGAAAAAAATAAACCGAGAGTTATCATCTTAACGGGAAAGAATGATATCTTTTCCGCGGGCGGTAATTTCGAATTATTAAAATCTTTCTCAACCCGGGATTATGAAACGAACAAAAAAACTATGTTCGAATTCTATAATCTTTTCTTATCCGTAAGAAGTTTGGACATTCCCGTTATCTGTGCGGCAAACGGTCATGCGATCGGAGCCGGATTTTCGCTTACATTCGCATGCGACATCCGAGTTTTTGCCAATGAAGCTAAATATCAGTTTAACTTCGTTAAACTTGGAATCCATCCCGGTATGGGTTCCAGTTACATCGTAAAAGAATTATTCGGAACTCATATTGCAAACCGGCTTTTATTTTTAGCGGAAACCTTAAATGGAGAAGAAGCGTTCCGACTCGGACTTTGTAATGACTCGGTTCCGCAAAAGGAAGTTTTGGGAAGAGCGACTGAAATCGCAATCGCCTTATCCGAAAGCGCACCTTTAGCGCTCAGTGAGTTAAAAAAGAACACTTACGACAAAGAAAAATTAGAAGCCGCCCTTAGGAAAGAAGCCGAATCTCAGGCAAGGAACTTTATTTCCGCAGATTTCAAAGAAACAATCAAAGCAATCGAGCAGAAAAGAAAACCGGTCTTCAAAGGACTATAAGGCTCATTCCAAAACGGAACAGAATCCGTCGAGCGCGCCCAGACGCCTACGTTACCAGCGGACCTTTATAAACTCGGGGCCTCATCTTTGCTTCGCAAAGAGCCACTCGCAACGCTCCGCTGCTCGTTGGCTATCTCGCTTCTAGGGGCCTCATCTTTGCTTCGCAAAGAGCCACTCGCAACGCTCCGCTGCTCGTTGGCTATCTCGCTTCTAGGGTCGCTCGATAGGAACCCAATCCGATTTATTGAAATATTTATCTTCCATTTCCCTAAGGACTCCGGATCGTCCCAGCTCCTCGAGAAAGAATTCAAAATTTCTAATAAACGCCGGATCTCCTTGAGGAAAGGCGGCGCTGATATCCTCTCTTTGGACGGGTTCGAGAAGGGGCCTGAAATTGGAGGCAATCGATTTGTCCTTAAGAAGAAGACCTTTGATGTAAAAAGAATCCGAGACCAGACAATTTGCGGTGCCGTTTTTGACGGCTTCCCAGGCGGAAGGCGTATCACCGTAAGTGAAAATCCGATTGTTCTTGAATTTTTTAAGAAGAAACTCGTGACGATTGGAAAAGGATCTGACCGCAAACGTGACCCCGCTCACATCCGCTAAATCGAGAATGTTTCTAAAACTCTGAGTCGTGATAATATTCCCTTCCGGAGGCGGAGGAAGAACGGATTTTCGAATCAGAGCGGCGGGAGTTGCGATCAGATAAGCCGCGCTGAACCTTACTTTTTTGGATCTTTCGAGACTACTCGAGATTCCGGATAACGCGATGTCCGCCTCCTTTTTTTTGATCGCATCCGCAAATTCGTTGAATTCGGGATAAGGAACGAATTTATATTTTACTCCGAGAAAGTCCGCGTAGGCTTTTCCCAACTCGTAATCAAAACCGGGAAAACCTTCTTTTGCGTTTACGATATAAAAGGGTTCATACGCGGAATCACCGGCGACTTTCAATTCTCCCTTTTCCAAAATTTCTTTCAGCCTGGAAACATTATAGAATCTGAATATATCTCCCTGCGCTTCCAAGGGAGAACGCCGCAGTTCGTCCGCAAAACAAAGAACCGAAAGAAAAAGAACGATAAGAATTTTCTTTCGATTCCTTCGTTTCACAATGAATTGTTTTGCGAAGAATTTAAATTCTTTAAATGTAACTTTTTTTGGATGAATTTTCATTGGTTCCGACAAAATATTTCTCTCAAAATTCACTTGAAAACGAACATAAAGCAGTTTTGTTAAAAGCGGATATGTTTTTTTTCAATAACTCTATTTTTGAAACGGGCATCAATCCTCTTTCAATTCCGAAAGATTTTTATAATATTCTAAACTTTCCGGATTGCTAAGGGCCTCCCTATTTGTAACGGGTTCTCCCTGAACGGTCCTTTTGACGGCGATCTCCACTTTTTTCATATTGATCGTGTAGGGAATATCGGCGACCGCGAGAATTTTGGACGGAACGTGTCTCGGAGAAACCTTATCTTTAATTTCTTTTTTCAGGGTTTGAACGAGGGAATCGTCCAATTTTTTTCCCGGAGCCATTTTTAAAAATAAAACGATCCTTACGTCTTCCTTCCAATCCTGACCTATAATGACGGAATCGGAAATTTCGGGAAACGTTTCGATCAGACCGTACAGATCCGCGGTTCCAATTCTCACGCCGCCCGGATTGAGAGTCGCGTCCGATCTTCCGTAAACGACAAGGCCGCCGTTTTTCTTTAACTCCGCAAAGTCGCCGTGACACCAAACTTCCGGAAAGGATTCAAAGTATGCGGATTTATATTTTTTTCCCTCGGAATCTTTCCAGAAATAAAGGGGCATGGAAGGAAAAGGTTGTTTGCAGACGAGTTCGCCCTTTTCTTCGAGTACGGATTTTCCGGAATCATTCCAAATCTCCACGTCCATGCCGAGACCTCTGCATTGAATCTCCCCTTCGTTAACGGGAAGGATCGGATTTCCCAGAGCAAAACAACCGTTGAGATCGGTTCCCCCGGAAATCGAAGAAAGCTGAAGATCCTTTTTCCAATTTTGATATACGTATCGAAAGCCCGACGCGGTCAAAGGAGAACCCGTAGACAACACGGTCCTTACCTTAGAAAGATCCAAACCCTTCGGTTGAAAGTCGGACTTTTCCAAAGTGAGAATGTATTTCGCTCCCACTCCGAAGACGTCGATTTTTTCCTCGGAAGCAATCTGAAATAAGATCTCCTGTCCCGGATAAAACGGATTTCCGTCGAATAAGACGACGGTTGCCCCGACGGATAAGGAACTTACGAGCCAGTTCCACATCATCCAACCGCAAGTCGTATAATAAAAAATTCTTTCTCCGGGTTTGAGATCGCAATGAAGAACCAATTCCTTCCAGTGATTGATAAAAACTCCGACTCCCTGAACCATACATTTCGGAAGTCCGGTCGTTCCGGAAGAATACATGATATACACCGGATGATCGAAATCGGTTTGATAAAATTCCGGCTCGACTCCCTCGTTCTCCCGAAGAATAGATTCAAAAAAATGAATGTTCTTTTTCGGATAATTTTCCGGAAGAACCGTGTCCGTTCCGTTTTTAAAATGTAAAATTCCTTTTTTGTAATCCGATACGATCACCGCTTCGATCGAAGGAATGGAAGCCAGGATTTGAGTCAGATTCTCCGCAAGAGACAGATCCTTCCCTTTGAAAGAATATTGATCCGTGGTAAATAGGATCTTGGGTGTAATCTGACCGAAACGATCCAACACACCTTTGGCGCCAAAATCCGGAGAACAGGAACTCCAAATCGCTCCGATGGAAGTTACGGCGAGCATCGCAATCACCGTCTCGGGAACGTTAGGCATAAGCCCCGCGACTCGATCTCCGGGTACGACGCCTCTTTTTTTCAGATCCTTAGCGACGGCTCCCACGAAAGAACGCAATTCCGCATAACTGATCTCTCTTCTGGAACCGTCTTCGCTTCTATAGATCAACGCCGGAAACGAATCGTTTCTTCTAAGAAGATTTTCAGCAAAATTGAGTTTGGCTCCGGGGAAAAAACGAGAATCCGTAAAACTCGGCCCGCTCCGATATGCGGTCTCGTATTTTTTGGAATGAACGACTTCGGAAAATTCCCAGACGGACTCCCAAAAAACTCCGACATCCCTTACGGACCAGGCTCTGAGTTCCTCGAACGAAGAAAAAGAAAGACCCTTTTTTTCTTTGAGAAAGTTTTGATATCGATTTAAATTAGAAGATTCGATTCGATCGGAGGAAGGCGCCCATAACTCTTGATACATGTAAGACTCGATTTCGTTTTTTCGCTCTCTATTACATTTTTTTCGAAAGGTCGGGTCAACATGAATTTTGATTGAGGAACGGAACGCTCCGTATATGTTTAGAAAAAATAAATTCGAGAAACTCCATTGAACTCATTCGAACATATCCATGTCCCAGAAATCGTTCTCATTTCGTCCGGAATTCTTTATACCGTTCACGGATTGATTCATCAATTGATCGTAGGTGCGGCGGTCGGTTTCTTTCAATTTCCGGAAGAAAGACAGTCTCGTTTGATCTTAATGATGTGGATCACTACCGGAGCTTTTATGAGTTTCTTGGGATTTCTTCCCGCGATTCTGATTTTATTCTTCGGCCCCCAACCTCCGGTCGTGGCGGTTTTAATAGCGGAAACGATCGCCGTCGGTTTTTTATCGCTTCATATCTTTCTATCGGGATATCGAACTCATACACAACCCGTGAAAATCGGATTTTTTTTCAGCCTCTGTTTTACGATCGTTTTGGCTCTTTATCTTTTGAATCTTTGGGTTCCCCTTTCCAATCACCCCGATTTTTTTTAAAAGAATTCCTTTGAAATCGGATTAGGGAATCTCTGTTTTAGAACTTGTCTCAAAGGATGAAAATGTGGGAACTACCGCAAATTTCCATTCAGGTTTTGGGACAAGCGGTAAAGTTAATTCTTTTTTATCTCTTCGTCGTAATCCTTCAACGCTTGGAACGTTGATTCGTAATCGTTCCAAGCATTCCAAACTACAAATCCGTGCCCCCCACTATCGTAAGAAGCTTTTATCTGTGCTTTGATGTAATTTGAAAGTGTGAGTTCCGACTTTTTAACGGACATGTTGAAACCTTGAATGTAAGGAATGACTCTCGTTGTCTTCAGCGATCTTTTTATAGTGAGAAGAGTTCCGTCATAAACGGTTTGATAGGGATTTTTGATTTTAGCCGGCATACCGTAAAAGTGCGATGGATAAAGCATTGGATAGAGAACATCGACTACCTGAGCAAATATTTCCACTTTTTGTCCAATCATATCATTTTGGTTGAAGGGGATCCGACCAAAAATATCGGCTCCTATATACGGAAGGTTCTCACATTTGAGAGTTTCTTTTCTAATATTCTTGATAATTTCGGAAATATTTTTATACCTCGTTTCGTAACTCAGTTTTAACTGAAGATTATCAGCATAACGAATGTAATCTAATTGAATTTCCGGAAAACCGGACTTACAAGCGGCTTGAATCGATTTGTGTATGGAAGCAATTCTTTGGTTTGACGGCTTTTCAGTCGGAAGTCCGCCGTCAAAATTCACAACTCTGGCAACGGGATAAAATCCTTCGGCTACCAAAGTTTCTACAATTTCCTTAGACGGAACTAAGGGTTGAATATCAATTACAAGAAAATTGACTCCGTATTGTTTCCCTTTTTTCCTGATATCATAAAATTCTTTCGCCTTCTTCAAAGTTCTTTGCGAAATATAAATCCCCCGCGAAAATTCCGGAACTTTTATATTAGAAATCGTTTGTGCTTCGACATTCTCTAAAGTATTGTCTCTATCCTGAGTTGCTACGGCTTCCACTTTTGCGCCCCCAGTAGCTCCGGATTGGGAAGATTGCGTCTTAAACCGATCTATAAGCGCTTTCCCCTTTATTCCCGTAACTGGAGTTTGTCCCAAAACGTCTCGAGTTTTTTCGGCATCGCATTCATTTCCGCAATTTTCGTAGGTTTTGAGACGAGTTCTATTTTCTTTTTTTTCTATAATTTCAGGAGATCCGACCGCAACACCTCGAGACTCGGAAAGAACCGTTTCCAGAGAATGCTTCTTAGTATTCTTTTTTATTGGAAAGGGGAGATCAAAATCAGGAGACGAAGGAGAAATCCAAAAGAAAAAAGTTAGGATAAATATGATAATTTTATTCACAGGATTTAAAAGTTATTCAAGGATCAAAAAAGTTTTAGAACCGATCACAAAAATCTCATACTTAGCTCGAAACACCCTTTAACGACATAATTAACTACTTTAAAGATGGGCTTTTTGGTTCTTAATAAATGTCGGAATTCAATACGTTCAACTAAAAAATAGTTTAAAATTCAAAGTTAAAATCGAATTATTTTTCGGATTTTGGATGGACCAATCTGAAAGAAATCTCTATCAAAACCAAAAATGAGAATCCATCGCTTAAAATTTCAACTTAAATCACTGTTAGGCGCATTTTACCGGATTCATAACTATCCTTTAATGTATTACAAAGACTTCGTTTCCATTTAGCCAAGATATTATTTTTAATCGTTCTAACAAACGTCGGGACGGCGAATTGTTCGAAACCGGAGAGTTTAAATCTTATTGAGATCAACTTCCCTTTTTTATACTATGATAGAACGAAATAGTATGATTTCAATTCAACCCGATATATCCGTTCAAAAAATAAATTCAAGATAGGATTAAAAATGACGACAGGTTTTATTTATTCACAAGATTTTCTCTACCATAACGCAGATCCTAGAATTCAACATTATGAGAATTCCGACAGATTACTTGCGTGTCTTAATAAATTACATCAAACCAGTTATTTCACTTCTTTATTTGTTCCTGAAATAAAGAAGGTTTCACATGAATTTTTCACCGAAATTCATTCTATTGATCATATTCAAAAAATTGAAAGTTCTAAAGGAAAAAGAGGTTATTTTGATCCCGATACCCCTTTTACGGAAAAATCGTGGATTGCCGCTTATTCAGCCGCCAATTCAGGCATAACATTAGCCGATGCCTTAATTTCAGGAGCCATAAAGAACGGCTTTTCCCTCCTTAGACCTCCGGGACATCACGCAGAACACAATCGAATCATGGGCTTTTGTATTTTAAACAACGTTGCTATTACCGCTCGGTATTTACAAAAAAGCGGATTCAAGAAAATCTTTATTATTGATTGGGATGTCCATCATGGAAATGGAACCCAGGAAATCTTTTATCAAAATCCAAATGTCTTTTATCTATCGATTCATCAATTTCCTTTCTACCCTATGACCGGCCTTTTAAGTGAAACGGGAAAAGGCGAGGGAATTGGAACCACGAAAAATATCCCAATGCAAGCGAATTCCGACAACCAAGCCTATATTCAGAAGTTTAAAGAAATCGTGATTCCGACAATGGAACATTTTAAACCGGATATCATCTTAATATCTGCAGGCTTTGACGCACATAAGGAAGATCCTCTCGGAGGAATGAATATCACAACGAAGGGGTTTGAAGATCTAACTCGAATCGTTTTAGAAAGCGCCGACAAAATCTGCGGAGGTAAAGTATTATCCTTTTTAGAAGGGGGATACGATTTAAATGCTTTATCGGAATCGGTGGAAGCTCATGTGGCCGTTTTAAATTTTTTTTCTTAAGGGTAAATTTGGCAAAATTCATCGATCTATATCATTATTTATTTTGCATTTAATAGATATTTTCTTAAATTTTTTTCATTTCATTAAGACATCTTAACTCCTTCTGAAACCGCATTATTTAGGGGAAGATAAAAATGCAAAAAAATCATTTAAACGATTTCACAGAGTTCAAAGGTAAATCCAAAAAAGACATAGGACCTTCCGATTTATTAGTTCCAACACATTTAGATACATTTATTCGAAAACAAATCAAAAGACATAAGAATTTAAAGAATTACTTTCATTATTTGATGCTCAAATTTCAAAAAAGAAATCTGTTCTCTAAATTCCCAGATACGGCTTTTAGAAAAACACTCTATCAATCAAAGCACCAACGACTGATTCGATATTCTTTTCGTCCTGATCACCAAGATTGGTATGAGGCAAAGTTCGCAGGGTTCTATTTCGGTATATCGGTCTGTAAGCTCTTTTCTAGACTCGTCGATTTGGACAGGGAAGAAGATTCGCAAAGTAAAAATTTAGCGGATGAACTTATAAAGTTCAGAAAGCAAGAAGTCCCTCTTCATTTTTATTTTACGATTTTTTCCAATCAAAAATTGATTTTGAAGAAAATTTTGTTCGGAAAAAATTTCGAGTTGAATAGCGCATAATTTTCCGTTTTTTTATCGGCAAGATCCGATATTGGAAGAAGAAATGGAAGTGGAAGAAAAGCTTAAACGTATTGAAATAAGTTTTAGAAACTATATCTTCCTCTTGGATTTTCTCATTAGAGAAACCAGAACGGAACTTTCCGAAAACCGAGCTAAGAGGGAAACTTGGTTGGAACATCACCAAAACTGGAAACAAAGCCGTAAAGTTTTCGAAAATGTTTCCCTTCAAAGCAATGAAATTGCTAGCGAAAAATCCGCCTTTATGGAAAATTTATCCGTATTTGAAACCTGATTTTGATTTTATACTCCTTTGATTCCACACAAGAATCTGTCCTATCTTTGCTTCCTATGTCGAACTCCCCTTTTGCTTTAGAACTTGTCTCAAAACCTCAAAGGAAATTTGCAGGAGTTCCCACATATTTGCGAAACTAAGGCGTTTTGTTTTTATTGGCGCTCGACATGTTTTAGGATAAGTTCTAAGTCTCCATATTCAATCGCTTTCACATCGGTTAAAACGAACTCACGTTTTTAATACGGTTTCGCAAACAAGCTCAGATCATACTTTCACAGTATAGTTATTCTTTAGTCTTAGGTAAAAAATTCTTGAAATTATGTCTCTTTCATCTGCCTATAGAGATAAGGGCGAAATTAAGCATTCACATATGCATTTTAGTCGATTTTTTATTATTTTAATCTTTATCTCCGCTACGCTTTCTTTGAATTCCGACGGACTTCCAAACTTTTCTATTCAGGAAAAGGAAGCGAGGACCCAATTTACGAGAGGATTCTCTTATTTTAATAACTCACAATATTCATCCTCACGAGAAGGCTTCTTAAAAGCGCTCTCCATTAAGAATGACTTTACGTTGGCTCGGCTTCTACTTTCAAACTCGTATTATCTTTCCGGTGATTGGCCTGAGAGTATGTCGGAATTAGAACAAATAGAGAAGACCACAGGTCTCAATCAAATTCAAAAAACGAGATTAGATGCGCTTAGAATTAATTTAGCGGGCGGAAGCCAAGATTTGGCCTTACATTATTATTCCTCGATCTTAGGTGACGACCTCAGGCGTTTTAGATTCCGAAACCCTTCCGACGTAGCCATCGATGACGACGGATTTCTATATATCCTTTCCTTTGACACCGCAAACATAGTAAAATTTGATCCGAACGGTAACCCAATGGATAACTTCAAAGGTTCCTTAGGTCGGAACTTGGCGGGTCCTCTATTCTTCTCATTGAGGGGAAATTCAATTTTTGTCGCGGATTTTAAGGCCGATAAGGTTTATGAGTTCAATACAAGAGGCGAATATCGCAATCGGTTCGGAAATTCAGGAAAAGGAAACGGGGAATTTCATGGGCCAACCGGAATATTCTTCACAAAAGACGGATATCTTTACGTCTCGGATTCCGGAAACAATCGAATTCAGAAGTTAAAAGCGGACGGTACCTTCGTTCAAGAAATCGGTGTCGGAATTCTGCGCAACCCGTCCGGACTCAAAGTAAATTCTAAAGGCGAAATCTACGTGGCAGATCGCGGGAATTCCCGGATCGCCGTATTCGACTCGGAAGGAAACTTTCTCAGGGAAATTACAAACCCAAATATCCTGTCATCTCCCCGCAATTTGACGATTCGAAAAAACGAAATCCATATTTCCGACGAAAAGTCGGGACTCATCATTTACAATACCCAAGACAATACTTGGAGATTATTGGATTCCTTTCGAGATTCAAAAAACGTAATACGAAAACTAAACCAACCTTTCTCATCTGCCTTTGATTACACGGGAACACAATTCATCGCCGACTTCAATCGGCACCGAGTGGAGATTTTCAGCCCCTCCAATCAATTGTCTTCCAACATGGACATAGTATTGGAAAAGGTCTTAAATCGGGAATATCCGGATATTTCGGTATTTCTCCGCGTAAGGGATCGATCGGGACGGGACATCAAGGCGATTCCAAGAAACTCCTTTAAAGTTTATGAATATGGAAACCTCTCCCCGTTGATCGGACTTGCCGACATGCAGCAATTCAACAATCGAATCTCGGTATCCCTCGTTTACGAAAATACTCCCGAAATCAAATCCGCCTATCCGGTATTCGAAAAGTCCCTGAAACCTTTTCTAACTTCGCTGCGACAATACGACGGAATCGAAGTCCTTCGTTCCGGAACGGAATTGATCAAGGCCTCGGATTTCAACTATTCAATGCATGAGATTTTTAGAATATTAAGAACTTCTCCTAACGATTCGAGTTCTAAGACGGGCAAAGCGATTTATAGGGGAATATCCGATTTACTCGGTCGTCTCGGACCGAGGATCGTTTTAGTTTTGATTTCAGGGGATTCGTATCCGGATTCGTTTACTCAGATATCGCCGGAAAAAATCATCCGCTATTCCAAAGCACATTCGATTCCCGTATATTTCTTATCGCTTTCGGATTCCGGACCCGCGGTCGAAACGTATAAAATGATCGCGGCCTCCACCGGGGGCAAATTCATCCTAATTCCGGGAGAAGGATCGGAGAAGAACCTTTACAACTCCTTTTTATCTCATAAGGACAGACGTTATATCGTATCTTTCAAAAGCAGATTGGACGCGGACAAAAAAGATTTTTACATTCCCTTTGTCATAGAGGCGAACTTTAGAAACACTTCGGGTAAAACCGAAGCGGGATTCTTTACAAAATAAAATGATCTTAAACATTTTACAAAGACGTTTCCTTTCTATCCTGATTCTATATTTATTCATAAAACCGATTTTTTCTCAGGATACGATTCGAAAAATTCAAGAAGGCGAATCCTTTCTTAAGGATCGTAATTATACGGCGGCCTATCAGTCCTTTTCCGAAGCGTCCCGTTCCAATCCGATGTCGGCTCGTTCTTTACTAGGACTCGCGGACGCGGCAAAACATCTTCATAAGGATAAGGAATCCTTGGAGGCTTATAACAAGGTCCTCGCACTCGAACCGGCAAACAAAACCGCGATTAAAGGGGCCGCTTTAGCTTACGTTCGTAAAAAAGAATATCAGAATTCTCTAAATCTCTTAAAACCTTCGTTGGAAACCGATCCGTTGGATTCGGTTTTGGCTCCGGTTCAAATTCAGATTCTTTTGGAGATGGGAAATTACGAATCCGCTCTGAAAAAACTCGAAAGCTCCAGGTCTAAATTTCAAAACTCCAAAGAAGTTCAAATTTTAGAAGCGAAGGTAAACGGTAAGACAGGTAACTTTTCCAAAGCCTATCATCTTTGGAACACTGTTCTCGCTTCTTCTTCGGATGATCCCGAGTTATTCTTCAATATGGCCTCGTTACTGATCGATTGGTCCGAAAAAAGTTTCGATCCGGAGAGAAAACAAAAGCTGGAAGCGGCGGCCGAAAAATTAGAAAGAGCCATTTCCTTATATCCCGATTTTGAAGAAGCGATTGATTTGCTCGCAAGAATCAAAATCTGGCAAGGGGATTTTTCTTCGGCGGCCTCGCTTTCCGGCAAACTCGTTTCTCTTTATCCTCAAAATCCCTCGTATTTCTACTTGAAAGCGTTTGCCGAAGAAAAAGGAACGAACTCCGCAAAAAAGGATGCGCTTAAAAACGATCTGACCGAAATATTAAGATTAGATGATTTAGATTCGATATCGAGGCAAAAAGCGGAGTCTGTCGCGCTCGATCATTTTCCGGAAAATCATTCCTTTCGAAGAAAACTCGGGGAATATAGAATGCAACGTTTTCGTTCCTCTAAAAATTCCCTTCTTTACGATATGGCTTCTCATCATCTTGCAACCGCAAAAGAACTCATTCCCGGTCAACCGGAAGTTCAATTTCAAACCTTATCCGAATATAAAAGAACCGGATTTTTTCCGCGTTATCTCAATCTTCTTTTATTCTTGAGAAAGAAATATTCGGAAAATCAAAAGTATCAGTATGAAATTGAAAATCTTCTGAACTCCGCAAAACAATCGATTTCCTACAAAGAGGGATTGGTGGAAATCACCGGCGACAATCTTGTGGAAAACTACGGAAGAACCCCACCGGTTCTATTGTTGTTCGACCTTTCCGATAAATCCTATTTGGGCGATTATCCGGATCTTGCGCTTTTAGTTTCCGCTTCGGTGCGTAAAAATCTTTCCTTAAATCCTACGATCCTACTTTCGGACGTTTTGGAATCCGCCCGAAATAACCCGGCTTCTTTCGATATTAAAGCCGATCCTTATACGGGAATTTTATCTTTTTCGGAATCCGCCCTTCTCAAAATCAAAGACTCCGCAAAGAACGGGGTCAAACCCAGATTTATAATTTACGGTTCTCTAAAATACGAAAATCATTCGTTAAATATCGACTGGACCATCAAGGATTCCAAACACGAAAAGATACTTTCCACATTCAGAATATTCGCAAAAGGCAGGGACTTTATTCCGGAAGCATCCGCGAGATCCGTTTCCAAAATTTTAGCGGCGATTCCGCCGAGCGGTTCCGTCTTGAAAGTGAAAGACCAGGATATCGTCGTCAACGTCGGAACTCTGGACGGTTTAAAAAAAGGGAGTAAGATTCAGATTTTCAATAGTTCGGGCAAATCGGGAGAAGCGACGATAGAGGAAACCGATTACTTTCTTTCCAGAGCCGTTCCGGATAACGGAGGTTTAAAAACGATCTCCGAAGGCGATCGAGTATTCTGGAAACGTTAATCGCGTAAAACGGGAAAGTTACTGAAATAATCCAAGATTCCATCCGCGACGGAACTTTCGATTTCTAGAATTTCCTTTGTTTTGTAACGATCGACCAAAGTCAAAGTCCAAATTCTTCCTTTAATTTTCACTTTAGAAATCCCTAATTCTCCGGCGCGAATCGGAAACCAATCCGGAAACTCGGAACGATTCGCGTAGGTTCTCGTTCGATCGTCTTTGAATACGTTTCGATTTATCCGTATCTTAAAACGATTTAGAAAAATCTGATATTCTATCTCCAAATCCACGTCCGGATAGATTAGAAATTCATTATTTTCCCGATTCCATTCGATCCTCGATCCCTCCAGGCAAATTTCGTCTTCTTCGGCAATTTCCACGAGAACCGGATACGAGTGAGCGGTTTTTAGATTTTTCTTTCGATCATAACCCACTTGAACGTTCGTGTGTCCGTCCTTTCTTTCTATTCTTACTTGGAACGCGGATTCCGGCCGATCGACAAGATGCGCTCGAATCGCCGTAACGGCCTCTTCCGAAAACCGCAAAGGAAGAGCGAAATTTAAACGTCTCTTAAAAATATTGAGAATAACTTTGATCGGCATTGGAGCGTAATTCCTTTCCGTCATATCCGACCTCACAAATACTTGGATCGCAAGATAAATCTGTCGGAACTACGAGAAATTTGAAAACTTTTCCTCTATCAGAAAATCATACTTTTCGCAAGTAAAAATTTTTCCATTTATCCGTACACTTACATTTTATTGCATGTAAAATCCTAATTCCTAAAAGATAGCCTCTCGCCACTGGAAACGCTTGCGGGGAACAATCCCCATCTCGATCAATCTCTTTTAATTTTCCGATCGTAGCTCAAAAGAATCTTTTTGTAAGATATCATAAATTGGGGAGAACTGATCATATAATCGGCGGTGGATCGATTGCAAGCCATCGGCACATTATAAAGTACGGCGATCCTAAGTAATGCTTTCACGTCCGGATCGTGGGGTTGCGCGGTAAGAGGGTCCCAAAAAAAGATCACGATATCCAAATCTCCCTCCGCGATTTTAGCTCCGATCTGTTGATCTCCTCCCAAGGGACCGGAAAGAAATCTATAAACCGGAAGTCCGGTCTCTTCGTTTATCAATTTTCCGGTCGTACCCGTTCCGAATAGATGATGTCCGGAAAGGATTTCTCTGTGAGTTTTAACCCAGGACACCAAATCCTCTTTACGATTATCGTGTGCGACGAGCGCGATCCTCTTGGTTGCCGGTACGGAAACTGCTTTCATTCTTTGTGACTCTTTATGGTTTGTTTTTCGCTCTAATTTTTGGATGACGCAAATTTCAGAACAATCCTAAATTGACCTCAGATATTTTTTTTCAAAGTCGATCCGTGATTCTTTTCGCGTTTTTTCTTTGTCCCTGGACCGATCTCCGATGAACAATTCTTCGTTTTATTTCAGATTCCTTACGATCTTATTTTTCATACTCCATTCTCCTTTTATGCTCGGGAGCGAACAAACACCGAACGAAAAGAAGATCGAAATTCTAATCCCCGACGGAAGCGACGGAGAATCCGATTGGGGTAAGGATTCTCTTCAGTTCCAAGACTTGGATTTATTGGGAGACGCAAGCGAGGAGAATTCCAAAAGTCTTTTCGAAAAGGCAAAAGAGGATTTCCTAAGTTCGGTGGATCGTTTTAGAAAAACGAACGACTTTGCGGATGTAAAACGGAAAGAATTCGATCGGCAAACCTTTGAAGCGGATCGTTACGAATGGCAAAAGAAAAATCGTCGCGAAAATTTCGAAAGATCCCTTGCCAGAGACCTGATCAAATCCAGATCCGATTCCATTCATCTTTTAGTTTCTTCGATGAACTCCTTGGAAAAGATCCAGAATCAAAAAATCAAAGACTCCGAATCTTATCGAGATCTACAAGCGAACATTTATAGGGAATACATCAAACATCAGCTCGCTTTAAAAAATTTTTTGCAAGCCATGGATCTTTTGGAAAGATACATTCAAATCGGAAACAAATATTACGAGGACTCGGAAGCTCAGGGTTTTCTTGCAAACTGTTACGAAAGAGCGTATCGACTTTCTAAAAAGAATCGGGACGATCAAGCTCGGGAGAAATACGATATTCTCCGAAAAAAACACGGACTTTTGTATGCGGAGTTTAAGTTCGGAAAAAACTCCGCGGATTACAAAGAATTCTCCAGAGAACTGTTTAGAGATTGAAAAAAGAGGAACTCCTGCAAATTTCCTTCGAGGTTTCGGGACAAACAAAAACCCCCACTAAATTCCTAAACGTTTTTTCAGATTTCGATTCTCTTCGATCAGATCCCTGATCTCTTTTTCGGTGTATGCAAAAAGACGATCCTGAGCTTCGAGAATTCGATCCAGTTGAATCTCTTCTATATGAGAATAACTCAACGCTTGTTCGGTCGCCTTTTTAAAATCAAGGGCGTCTTTCAATTCCTGAGTTTTCATGGAATCCAAAATCTCGGAAACTTTGAGACGTTCGTGAAGAGCGAGTAATTCTCTGTTTTTCAGTTCGTTCACTCTTTCCAATGCCTTGTTGATTTCTTCGTTGTTCTTTTTGACCTTGGATTCGAATTCTAAGATGGCTTGTAAAGCTTCGTTCGCCTTGGCCGCATCCTTATATTCTTTCTGAGCGAGTTCGAAAACTCCTTCAAAAAATCCTATGTTCGTCAAACAACTGTTTCCGATTTCGTTCGCGGCGAGTTTATAAAATTCGGATTGAATCGTTCTGTCCAAGATCAGTCTTAAATTTCTCGGATGAACCGGATGTTCGAGCACTTCGATTTTACCGTTTTCGGGAACAACTCTGTTGATCTTTTCGGCTTCGTCCGAATAAACCATGATCAAACTTGCATATGGATGAAGTTCGAATTTTCTGATAAATTCACGAATTCGATTCCACTCCTCCAAACTTACGGAAAGAAAGAAGATATGAATATCCGCCTTTAACAGATCGATCGCACCGAGACCGTCCAGAGGAACCTTGCTCAACTCTATGTTTACGCGAGGATGTTTCCAGATTTGAATCGGGAATTCCTTCCCCGAAGTAAGATGCCAAATGATCGCGTTTTTTTGACTCATTGTATTATTCATTCTAACACTAACCGCTGATTTTCCCGGGTCAGGGACCTCTTTTTGTGATCTTTTTTATCTTTCCCCATATACTTAAACTTTCCAATCTCTCTGTCAATTTTGATTTTTGATCGGAAACTCCATCCAGAATCTTTTGAATCGGTTTCGGTAAATCCATATCCGTTCTTTTGATCATAATATTGACGCTCAGAAGAGCGATCAGAATATTTGCACTCCAAGGACCGATCCAATCCGGAACCTTATCATTATAGGAAATCGTACTTCCCAAGGTAAAAAATGTAAAGTAGATCATTAGAAAAACGACCGCAAGCGTAAAACTCATTCCCTTGCCGGAACGTTTGACCACAAGCCCCAAAGGGAACGAGATAAAGAAAAAAATCAGACAAGAGATCGGCATTGCGATTCTTCTGTGAATTTCCACGTTAAAATCCGTTAAGACCTTTTTACCCTGCTGCATCAAAGCCATCAACTGAGTCAGAACGGAATATTGTTGAGTCATCTGATCCGGCGTCAAAGTTCCGTTAGCCGCTCCCATGGCGAGTTCGATCTTCATCTGCTCCACCATTTGTTTGAGTCCGATCAAACCCTTGATCTGAACTCCCATCTCTTTTAGGGTTTCGAGTCCGGGAATTTTTTCAAGACCGTCGCTTTCAATATTGTTTCGAATCTGAAACAGAACCGGCATGGAAAAAGTTTCCGGTTTAACATTCAACTCCAACGTCTTCTTTTCCTTTCCCTTAGGAATATTATAATCCATTTCTCCGTTTCTGAAATCGGTTACCGAAAAACTCTTTCGATCGTCGCTCCACTCCAAGATCCAACCGTCTTTAAGACGAATAGATTTCTCATATTCCCCGTCGGGTCCGAGTTTTTCCACGAGATTTCCCTTGCCCGCGTTGATGATCTGAATGATCCGAGAACCCCCCATCGGAATCATCTTTCCGCCGATATGAAAGTATTCGTTTCCTTCCAGGAAAATTTCCCACTCGCGGATCTGAACTCCATTGAGTTGTCCGGTGTCCGGATTCATCCCTTCCGTGTACATGGTTCTGGCTCTTTTTTCAAAAAGATCCTGCATCTTATCTCCGCTAAACTGACCGGGGGTGATCGCAAGAAGGGGATTATACGCAAGAACCCATTTGTTGAACTCGTTCATCTTTCTCGTGTTTTCCGGAGAAAGATAGAAGTTCAGATAAGCCACGATCAAAGCCATGACGAAACCGAATGCAAGAAAGTTAATATAGATTCTCGGAAAACTGACTCCCGCGGAGCGTATCGCGGTAATTTCCGAATCTCCCGAAAGCCTTCCCGCGGCCATGATTCCGCTCATAAGACATGCCATTGGAATCGTCATCGGAAGAGTGTTTGCAAGAAGATAACCGAAGTAGTCCAAAAGACGAAGCGGGTCCACACCTTTTCCCACAAAAAGACCGATCATCTTTTGAAGGGCAAGAACCATATAAACCATGGTGAAAAACGCTAGGGCGACCAAAAACGGAGAAAGAATTTCACCCAGAATGTATCGATCCAAAATCGGAATCACCATATAAAACTTACGTTTGTCCGTATGGACTTTAAAATCCGGCGGAAGATCCTCCACGCTGTTCAAACGAACCGTTCTTAGATCCGCAGAACCGGAATTGCTTTTTTTGGGAGAATCGAAGGCGGAAGAAAGATCGGCGTTTTTTTTAGGGGAAGAATCTACCGAAGAAAAAAATTCGGACGTTTTTTGTTTCGTAGTCTTTTTGTTAGGTGATACATCGGATTTTTTTTTGGAGGAAGAAACGTTTTTTGTTTTATCCGCGGACTGGCGCGCCGCCGACTTTTTTGCGGAAGCTTTCTTTCGATTGTCGCCATCCTTCAAGCAAGGATCCTCCCCTTGAGAGTCGCGCTGGTTGCACTTTCGATCCGTACGGAAACCGTAGAACCGATCATCTCGGAAACGTTCTTTCCTTCGGGAAGAGGAAACACGGCCATTCTACCGCAAGGTGTTCTTCCGGAAAGTTGTTTATCCGACTTGCGGGAAGTGTTTTCAATCAAAATTGAATATACTCTTCCGATTCGGGAACGATTTTGTTCGTGGGAAATCGAAGTCTGCAAGTCCACGAGTTTTGTAAGTCTTTCGGACTTCGTTTCTTCGGGAACGTTGTCCGGAAGTTTTCTCCGGGCCATCGTCCCCTCTCTTTCCGAATACTTGAACATAAATGCCATATCGAATTGCACTTCGCGAACCACGGCGAGAGTGTCCTCGAATTCTTCGTTGGTTTCGTTCGGAAAACCTACGATGATGTCGGTCGTAATTCCGACATCGGGAACGATGTTTCTGATCATGCGGACCACGTCCAAAAATTCTTCCTTGGAATAGGAACGTTTCATCTCTTCCAGAACTCTCGTATTACCGGCTTGTAGGGGAAGATGAACGTTCGGGCAGAAACGAGGATTTTCCGCCATCAACCGGAGGAGATGAACCGGAAAATCCTTCGGATGAGGAGAAGTGAAACGGATTCTTTCGATGGTAGTTTCATCCAGAAGCATCCGAATTAAAGCGGCAAAATCCTGTCCTTGCTCTTGGTAAGAATTTACGTTCTGTCCCAAAAGAGTGACCTGACGAATTCCCTTTTCCACGAGATCCCGAACTTCCCGTACGATACTTTGAGGGTCCCTACTTCTTTCCCTTCCCCGAGTATAAGGAACCACGCAAAAAGTACAAAAATTATTGCAGCCTCTCATGATCGTAACGAAGGCCTGGATTCCACTGACTACCCTAGGTTCGATTTCGTCGTAGGTTTCGATTTTAGAAAGACGGGTGAGAGAGATTGAATTTTCCCCGCCTCGAATTCTTTGAATCAGTTCGGGAAGACTTCTGTAATTGTCCGGTCCTACGACCAGATCCAGAGGAAGTTCCTGATGAAAAAGATCGTCCCCTAAATTCTGAGCCATACACCCGAGAACTCCGATGACTAGTTTCGGATTCCTTTTTTTCAGGTATCCGAGGGACTGAAGGCGATTGTAAATCTTTGCGTGAGCATTTTCCCGGATCGCGCAGGTATTTAAAAAGATAATGTCGGAATTCTCCGGGTCGGGGGAGGAGGAATATTCGGCGTCCTTCATCAAACTGGAAACGATCCCGGAGTCGTATTCGTTCATTTGGCAGCCATATGTCTCAATATAGACTTTTCCCGCCTTTTTTTCTTGTTCCAGAACACCCATAGAACTGAATTTCTGCTTGCAGGACGCGCTGTAAAGGGGTTTTCCATAGATAGGGTCGAGGGGATTTTTCCATAGAATTCCCGAATTCTCCCCTTTTTTGATTGTTTATGGCAGTGAACACAAAACCGGACTACTACCGACTCCTGGATGTTTCCCGGAGTTCCGACTTACGCAGAATCGAGTCTGCGTACCAGGATTATTTGGAAAAACTGGAATCCGATCCCTGGAACCCTTCCCGAGAATTGGATCGTGAAGAAGGAACCAGAGCCTACCTCACCTTAAGTTCTCCGGAAGTTCGAGAAGAATACGATAAGACCCTGGATTATGAGTTCCTACTTTTAGATACGACTAAGATCCCCGAAGAATTCGAGTCATTCTATAACGTGCAAAAGTTGTCGGAAGGAGACGAAACGAGAGAATTTTATTCTCGGTTTTTAGAATTCAAAAGAGATCTAGAAAACACTCTGAAAAATCTAAGGATCACGGTATTATTTTTTTTAAGTGCGTTTTCACTCTTAACGATTTTTGCTCTTTTGATGGCCTTAGCTCAGAAAAATAGTTTTCTTTCACCCGGTGTGGAACTCTTCTACAGAAAGTGGGGAATTCTTTGCTCTGCGGGAATTCTCTTTTTAGGATATGCGGTCTTTCGGAAAATCCTAAGTCCAAAAAAAACCAGAGTCGATCAAAACCGGGGCAATCTATCCATTGAAGACGACAGCAAAAAAAAACGATCCTAAACACCTCGCAGAGGATGAGATTGCTTATTACTACTCCCTACTCCAAGAGGAACTAACCGAATTCGATTGCGGAGAATTGTGTAAACCCGACAACGACGGGATTCCGTTTTGTTGTATCGCGGATAACGCAGTTCCGACTTTATATCGTTCCGAATTTTCCATGTTACAAAAAAGAACGGATCTCTGGAAAGTTTGGAAACCGGAAACGGAAATCGATAAGAAGATGCTTGCCGAATACGATTCCAAAGAGACCCTTTTTTGCGAATGCAAAGGAATTCAATTTTGTGAAAGGGACAACCGTTCGATCAGTTGCAGAACCTTTCCTCTCGAACCTTACTTGGATACGAGAGGAGTTTTAGTCGGACTCGTCTTTATGAAAGAATTTACCGGCAAATGCCCTTTGACTCTCAGAGCGAAGGACATCCGACAAGAGTTCGTGGACTCGCATTTTATTTTTTGGGAAAAACTTCTTTTTCGTTTGGATTCCGAGTACGAAACCTTCTGGAATTCATCCAAATCCTATAGAAGGTCCAGAGCCAAAACCGGTAAAAAATTTCCGATTTTCTTTCCGAGTCATCTTCGAGGGAAAGAATATTTGGAACAATATCTTTGAAACCTCGAGGAAACTTGCAGGAGCGTATTAGGAATCAGTGGATAGGGCTCAGGGGTCAGGTTAAAATTTTTTCCGTTTTTCTCCATAAGGGCACGGAAGAAATCCGGGGTTTCATCGTTCGTTTAAAAACGTAGGAGCGTACTAGGAATCAGTGGATAGGGGTCAGGTTTACAGCTCTCATTCCTTTGAAAACATTTTTCGCTTTACCGAAAAACGGGAACAAGATCGTTGAAAGGTCGGAACTACTATGTGGAACTTGATAAAAATCATTTTTATAGGAATTTTCCTTCTGAACGGTTGCGTTTCTATACCGAATTACCAATTGTCCTCGAATGTTCCGGAAATCGGTAAAAGTCGAAAAGCAAAGTTACTCTCCGCTTTTTTCGGTTTGGACAACGCCCTTCCTTTGCGATCGATCGTTTTGTGGAGAAGCGCGCCCGGAAAGGACGGAATGCCTTTGGTTTTTTCCCATGAGATCGACCCGACAACTCTGGATGTTTCCGACTTTCGGATCCTTACGATGAAAGGGGAAATTTTTTACCCTTCGTTTGTTACGTTTGTGCCCGCTTTGGAACCGTTCGAATTGCGGACCGTTTTATTGATCGGCGAATTTGGAAACCACCCCGATAACGAACCGACGGAAGTAGTCATCGTAGGAGAATTGCTAACTCGCGACGGACAAAATTTAACCGGACAAAAAATCCAAGTAACTCCGTTGGTTGCGGGACCTTTTATCAGTTATGCGGAATATTTTGATTTCAGTCGCTCCTATCCGTACAATGATTCCAAACGTGGAGGAGATTGTCCGTTTTCGGAAACTGCTGTAGTCGTAAGAACCGTTTGGGCGGGAGGTGTTAGGGCTCCGGACGGGCAAGAACTGGGAGATCGCGAGTTGAAAAAATTTCGGATCGAAATGATTTCCGGAAAAAACAAGCTGACCGTTTTTCCGTTCAAAATTGCAGATACGGACGACAATGACAATAATATCGATTTGTGTATTGCCGAAAAAGGAATTCCAAAATTCGTCGAAGTAGAGGCGAATACGGCCGTCGATCCGAGAGACGACAAAAATCCTTATACGAAAATCGAAATTTTAAGCCGTTGGTAGTAGATCCACAAATCCTTTCTTACAGTCCGACATTTGAATAGGCAACTTTTGATTTTTACAAAACCATCCGCTTGTACAAGCCCACTACCGATTTAGCTTTGGTTTTTCATGGTAGAAATTATACTTTCATAGAACATCGTAAGTAACGAGGAAGATGTGCGGAAAATCGCAATAAACGGTCGGGGTTTTATCATTGGAAAGACCTACAAATTCTTGTAGCCTGCTTTTTGATAAAATAAAGTTAAGTTGCTGTTGTAAAATTCAATAAGGAAAACCGTAATGCAATACCGCCTAACGCTCCCAAACGACAATTTTCGGCTTTGAAAGAACATACTTCGCAAAGCCGATGCCTGAAATTCCGAAAAAATTTTTAAATATAGATGAGATTTATCTTCCCTTAAAACGTTATGGATCGATCAAAATCCAAAGGACACTTTATGAATCCAAATCCGTTGCTATCCGACACATTCCGTGAATTTCTGAAAATTCGGATCAAAGACATTACATCTTCAAAATATTCTAAAATACTTCAAAAAGCGGATTGGGAAAACGCTGCGGGCGAAGTTTTTGACGCCGTTCATAGATACTGGGACGAACTGGGTAAAAACGAAAAATCCCCTATCGGCGTCTTTGATATAAGATGGGACGACGCAAATACCGATCACTGTATCGAATTCGATTACGACCTGGAAAGTAACAATCCGGAAAACGCATTGACCGAAGGTAGTATCCGAAATACTCCGATTATAGATTTTTCGAATTTTATCCGAAATCACCTAAAACAGAAACCGGAAAAAATCCGCGAAGTATTGGAAGACGAAGACTTCTCGGCGATAAAAGATATACTTTGTCGTCTGTCACAGGAAGTGATTCGACAAACTCTTAAAGAAGAGGTTTTTAAACGAGTTCCGAAACAGCAGCCGTATTTTCTAATGTTCTCCTATTACCACGACGAAGACGCTTCCGTATTTTTCGATCCGAACGCGAAAGAGCAGAAAGATCTATATACAATACTCAAAATCGGTCAATCTCCTCTCTTCAAGTATTATTCAAAGGGCGGCGAATCCATCAGTATTTCGGGAGTTGAAGAGATCGGTCTAAGCGATATAGGTTTATTCGAAAATCTAAAGAGTTTTACGATTAACGATTGTAAAAATATAATTTCTTTAAAAAGCCTCGCCGAACTCAAAAACATCCAAACCGTTTTTATCAAAGGCGCAAAGTTATCCGAGTTTCCTGAATTCTTATTGGATATATCTTCGCTTCGGTCCTTGCATTTTACCGATAACGGTTTTTTTGCGGAAAAGAAAACGAGCCCGTCAAATTCTTCGCAACTTGAATCGCTTTGTCTGAACGGAAATTCCCTTACGGAAATACCGGAATTCGTTTTCCAACTTTCAAAACTAAAGAAGTTACTGGTTATGAACAATCAGTTGACCGAGTTTCCGGATCGACTGGCGGACTTAAAAATTCTCAAAGATTTGAACTTATCCGACAACCGGATCGCAAAAATTTCCAATCTAAACCGTGAATTTACAAGCCTCAAAGAACTGGGACTCTTCGAGAATCAACTGACTTCTCTAAACGGGGTCCGCAACTTTCCCAATCTGGAGCAGCTTTTGCTTTGGGGCAATGAACTGGAAACGATCCCTACCGAAATTGCGGAATTGAAAAAACTGACTCGTATCGCTCTGGATAGGAATAGAATTTCAAATTTTCCTAATATAGAAGTCACACTCGAGTCCCTAACCGAGTTGAGCCTCCCTGGGAACCAACTTTCCAAATTGCCGGAATCTCTGATTCAATTTCCGAACCTGAAATCTTTGGATCTAAGTAACAATCAATTGGAAGAACTATCCGATTTATTCGGGAACTTTAGAAAATTGGAATATCTTTCTCTTCGTGATAACTTACTTTCCTCTCTCCCGGACTCGGTCGTTCAATTGGAATCTTTAAAAGACATCTATTTGACAAATAACAAGTTCTTACAATTCCCGGAAATTTTAAAAGATCTGAAAAAACTAGAAGAGATTTGGTTGAACGATAATCAAATTTCCGAACTGCCGAAATTTCTTTCCGAAATGAAAACTTTGAAAGAATTAAAAATCGGCAACAACCCGGTCTCTCAAAATCAAGAAGAGATGAAAACCGAGATGGGACAGATCAATCCCAAAGTTACACTTAACTTTTCCTGAGGAGTTACTCAATTCAGTAGAAGATTAACGTCCTTGATTTTTTTTGTATCTTACGGAATACGAGGCGAAGCTAGGCGAGGCGGATACGACAACCGATCCCGTATAATAAAGTTACCGGCAAATTAAGTCGATAAAAAATCATGTCCGAATTCGTAAACGAATGAGATATATATTACGGCAAATTTTAGGACACATTGTAAAATAAAATTCAATAAGGAAAACCATGAAACACTACCTAACGTTTAAAGACGACAAATCGGATAAATTTTGGCAGATCGAAGTTTCCGAAGATTCATTTACGGTAACATACGGAAAAACCGGTTCCTCCGGACAAACGCAGACTAAATCGTTCGACGACGAGGAAGAATGTCTGAAAGAGGCAAAAAAGCTACTCGCCGAAAAATTAAAAAAAGGTTATATAGAAGGAGAAGCGCAAACTTCTTCCGCCGGTTCCGCAAGCGGTCGCGCCAATTCGGAAATCGAGGAGAGAGTGGAGGAACTAAAAACGGCAGTTTCGCAATTACCGGAATTGGCTTCGTTTCTGGAACAATTATCGGCGCTTCCGTGGGCCGAGTACGAAAAACAATTATTCAAAAATTGTATCGAAGCGTTTCAATTCGCGAAAGAGGAAATGGACGAGGACGACGGAGAAAGATTAACCGGATTTGTCGCCGAATGCGGTAACCAAAACTTTAGAGAAGCCGGGATCGACTGCAGCGAATTCTATTTCGGTATCGGAGAGGACGACGAATACTTCGAAGAAGGACCAACCGTGGGAGGTTTCACGTTGCATGAACCCGGTAGAATCATGAGCGACGCCTACGACACGCTCGGTTATCAAGACAAATCATTTCGTCTCCTTAGAGATTATATCTGGAACCTTGTCGGTCGAACGATGGGACGTGCGGTTTCTCTTGCTGTAAAAGACAAATCCTTTAAAAAACTGAAAACCGTTAAAAATTTCAAAGTTTATGTTTGTGAACACGACGGTTGGGCCTGTTCCATGGATCCCGAAGGTTTGGTGTTCGGTAAAAACGAGGAAAACGACGAGGATGACGACGAGTAAATGATCCAAAGAAATATTATAAAAACTGCAATATCCCTCCTTGTTGCGTTTTTACGGTTGATTTCTTAAAATTCAAAAGCCGCCTCTTACGGCGGCCGATATACTACAAGTAAATTCAAATTTCATAAAGCCGCGATCACGCACGCATTACATATTAAAATAATATTTTAAACGATCGGAGTCGATCCAAAGGTATCGATAACCCCTTTGGAAAGGAATATTCGATTCTCTAAGAAACTTTTCCACCTCTTGTATCGGATAAATTTTCCACCGCAGGTATTCTCCGCGCGAAAAAATCTTCTCCAAAAGTTTTTCGTTTTCCTCCCACCACTCGTACCAATTCCGTATGTTTTTTTCCCCCGCAATCAATGATTTAAAATAAGGGACATACGATTGAAGAATTTGAGATAAATCGAATCGATTCAAATCGATCGGTGTGATCGAGTTCGATACGGGTTTTTCCCACCCGCCTACCCGATTAAAAAATGAAACGGTCTCTTTTTTAATTCTATCGTTTGAGGTTCGCCAACCGTGCAGTTTATCGTTCTCCGCATCATGAAAAAAATGTTCATAACCTGCAACGCTCCTATCGTCATAGAGCGCATTATATCCGACGTAAGTGTATCTCTTACTCTGTTGAAAAGTGTCAAATGATTTGATTACTTCGTATTCCATACCTATACAAAGAGGCATATCTGCGATTTCTAAATTGGACATACTGTAGGCCGATCTAGGAATCGATAAGGGAACATGCACAACGATATGTCCACCCTTTTTCGAATGAGTTCGTTTTATCATCCGCTCCAAACGCCGCGCGACAAAACCGGAATCCGTTTCCTCGATCTTCCAATGACAATCCGTACGGATTTTTCTTTACATACGACAAAGGGCTACCATGATCGTTCGACTTCGATTTAAGTTTTTTATCGAACATCTTTGAATCCTTTATAGTCACCACATACGGAGACGAGTTATCCGTTTTTACGGACTTTTTTCATACGCACTACTGCGGGGATTACGACACTATGTACAAAGAAGCGATGAATTTTATCGATAATACGATCTACGAAAAACTCGACAACGAAGAGGAACATTCATGGAAAGACCAATCAAAAAACCGATCCTACAATGGGATCCGGAGAATCTCGTAAAAAGAGAAAACGCGATTCATAACTGGCTGAAAAATCATAATGCGGAGACGTTTCTCCAAAAAGCGCAAACTCTTCTTTCCGAACTCGATCGAAAAAAAATTCTTTCCGAGTTTGCGGACGGAATCGAACGGGCTCTTATCTATTGTTCTCAAAACGAAAGAATCAAAGCGCTCGATTTCTCCTGGTATTACGATGGAAGCGAAGTAGACGTTGCGCCCGCTTACGGATTGGATTCCGGCAAGAGTAACGGAGCCTTATCCAACACGGATCTAGGACCGAAAGAGTTGCCCGGAATCGAAGTCGAATTAAAACACGGATATCTCATCAAAGAGGATTTTTCTTCCCTTCCCACGCACTATGCAATCAACGCTTTTGTTTCCGACCTTCTCGAAGAAATTGAAGACGCAGAAGACAAAAAGAAAATTCCTTTTGAATCGGAAACGGTATTTACGGATCTATTCCAAATCTGGAATTATAGGATCGGTGTCGAAGCTTGTAAAACTTTGAAAAATCATGAAAAACGTTTGGAACGAAGATCTCCGTTCTGGGTAACGATGACTCGCCATGAGCGTTGGTCGATACCGATCGGCGTTATAGTAAACGGAAATTGGATATAAATTCAAAGCGAAATGGGAATACATTTGTAAGATGAACAATCGAATAAAAAAACTTTTAGAGGAAGGATCTTTTTATCACACCATAGAACTTGGAGAGAAAATTCTACCCTCTCTTTCCGAACACGAAAAGATCCAAACGTTTGGTATTATGCTCGACTCATGTAACAATTTGTTGAAATACCTCGACGATCCCGAACACGTTGAAGGATTGTTAGCCGAGTTAGACATGAGCTTTGACGAGGCTCATTCTTTCTATAGCCGAAAGAAACAATGGATTCAAGAACGGATCGACTCTTCGTCCTTCGGCAATCAGATGAAAATCGCCGTGGAAATTTCCGGCGAGTTGTACCGTTATATCTATGATTCGGATTCATCTTATTTAAGACAAAATTTGGAAGGTTACCTGAAAATTTTAGATCGTATAATCGAAATTCGGGATTGTGAAATTGAAATCGGAAAAATTTTGAACGAGTACGTCGCCGATATTTTGAGGATCCGTTTCCTCTGGGAAAAACAAAGGCAAGAGGATTTGACTGCGGCCAAAACAATCCTTGAATTTTATTGGAAACGATTGGCGCCTAGTATCGGTTATGGAGACAATATCACCGTATCTAATTCCATTTCACTGCGCGAAAAGATGGCTTCCACCGCACTCGAATTTGCAATTCGTTCCCAGGATGAAACATTTTTCGAAGTCGCCTCGGCGCTGATGCCTGAGAAAATCACGTACAACTTAGCGATTCAACTGGCTCGTTATCACGCCATAACACAAAACGAAAGTAGAATGTTGCATTTTGTCACCGAATGTTTTTCATTCGATCGAACCTTTCCTTTTTTATCGGAGCCTTGTTTTGCGCCTTTCGTCAAAACGATCAAACTTCACATTATGAGGCTCCGGAAAAAAGATGGAAACAAAGAGTAACGCTCCAAGATAAAAACTAGACAACGAAGAAAAATTTTTAAAAAATCTTAAAGAAGTGAAACAAATCCTTTGATTCAAAATATGGAGAACGTATGAACCCGGAAAGATCCAGAAGTCATTTTCCCAGTACCATTCTGGCTATAGGCTACGATGAGATTCAGGGGTCGTTTGGCTGGGATTTTTTGGCATTAGTATATTGGTGTAAAAAAGAACATGATCATGGGCTATTCAAAAAATATCTTTTTGAAGGACGCGGATTTTCAATCCTATGTTAACGATCCCGATTTCCTAACGACTCTTGATCAATACTCTGAAATCCGGGATACGGTTCAGAAAGTCGTAGAAGAAGTCGATTATCCCGGTTTCGAAAAGCTACTTCCATTGATACCATCTTTCTTATCCATGAAGATCTTAACTCCAAAAGGTTCCGCCGAATTCTTACCCTTAGCGGCTGCTTGCCATTTATGCGAAAAGTTGAATACTTCCGATGCGATCCGTATCATGCAAAAAATCGTACAAAGAACTCACAAGACCATTCTCGGAGAATGTTTGGTTTATTTAGCGTCCGAAAATCACTATCTGGAACCTTTCCGTTTTCTTTTAGAATGTGGTGCGGATCCGAATACACAAAACCGGGAAGGTTATACCGCATTGGGGAGAGCGAAGGGAAACGGTTGTCGTCTTATCGTTGACTATTTAAACGGAAACGATGAAAATAAAAATTCTCTCAACCCTCATTTAAAGATCGTCGGCGTTGGAAGCAGGTTTACTCGATTCCGAACTGAGGGCGCTATTGAAAGACTTGGATGAACGTGGAATTTTTGATCGGTTGAATCGAACTTCAAATATCAACTCATCGAACGCATCTATTGAGCAAACACCGCGAATTACAATTGTCTAAATCATATGAAAGATCAATCGAACAAAAATAATCTCCCCGAAGATCTCGTCTCTGATTTGAAGATCGGAAGACGACGGATTGAAACGAAATCACAAGGTTGGTTCGATCTCGCTTCCATCGAAGAAGTAAAAATTACTTCCATACAAATCGGTCCTTTCGGCAGTAAAGAAAACGGTCAATATCATACGGAGGCGGTCGGCCTCGTAAAAGATACGGAACACTATGAAATTTATCCCGAGGCTTTGATCTGGCTTCCTCGTTTGGAAATGTACGGAGCTTGGGATTCAAGCCACGACGAACTGCATGTATTTCCGGACAAGACCTGGACGGATATGAAATCGAATCTTATTCCCTATATAGAAGCACAATGGGGAAGTTATAAAGGAAAGGATAAGATTCAACATTTGATTGTGAAACACCCGAACAAATATCCGGGGGCGTTCGATTTTATAGAGTACGATTTAATAAATGCGGTAAAAAATATTTCCGCTTCGGAATGTCTCATTTTCCTCAAAAAACATGAACAAGCCATCCTGCGTCATCCCGGATCTATATCCTTGGAATCCGATTACACCGCGCTTGCAAAAGTATATTACATTCTTGGAATTAATAACCCAAACGAAGAAAACGAATGGCGAGAGAAATGCAGAACGATCTTAAACTATCATCCGAAAGGTAGATTCTATCACGAAAAAGAAACGGCCGCCATTTGTTCCTGGATATCGGCAGATTTTGGAATCCAAATTTTTCAAAAACTTTTAGACAAAGGTAAGAAACAACCCGAATACGCAGGCGGTGCGGATTTGATTTCCGCGCTTTTCAACGATCATCCGAAGATCGATTCTCAAATCGTAAAACTTGCCGAAAATCCGAACTATGCTCCTCATCTTATTCGATGTTTGGAAACGGCGGAACGCTGGGGACTTACGTTATCCAACGATGAACTTAGGAAAAATCGGAAGGCTTTGAATTCGATCGCAGATGTCATTCTACAAATTCGTAATCTAATTTTATCGGCTCCCGAAGGGAGCTACCCGGCAAAAGAAATACATCTCGTTCGCTCCAAAAACGTAGCCGATCGAATCTCCAAAGGTTGGGAACACTTAAAGAAAAAAGAATATTCTAAAACAGAAGAATTTGTCCGATCGGCTCTCGCAGATTATCCAGAAGACGCACAAGCCCTTTTTTTGGAGGCGAGACTTTATTGGTTGAGTTCCGGCTCCGCGGAAACGGGAATGAATCGCGCCCGGGAAAATCTGCTCAAGGCGACCAGGTTCGATACGGCGGGAATAGGAAAACTTTACAATATGATCGGATGCGCGTTAGACGAACTCGGTCGATACGAAGAGGCGATTCAAACCTTTCAACAGGCCGCAGAAATCGACCACCAAGAATCGATTTATCCGGCCAATCTCGCGGAGATGTATTGGAAAATCGGAGATAAACAAACCGCGGCCAAATACGCGCGCAAGGCCAAAAGTCTGGGTTCCCGATTGGAAATCGTAGAAACGATCTTTAGGGAAACGTAAAATTTTCCGAAGAACGTTGGAAAAGTTTGATAAGGGAATGGAAAGAGATTGGCTTAAGCGAAAGCAAATTCTGCACTTCGCGGAACCTTAGCTTCAAAGCGTTCGATCACTGGATGAGAAAGTTATCGTAGGCAATATCGACAAACGTAAGCATTAATTCTAAAAGTAGAATATTCAAAATAAATATCACAAATACAACGCCGCAAATCAAGAAGGTAAAAAAAAATGGAAGAAGAATTAATATTGGATTTTGCGATTTCGACACAAAACATCGGTTTTGCGGAAAGATGCAAAATAACGAACGAAATTTTCAAACGCGAACAGAGCGAAAAATTTCACATCGTAGAAAATTTCGATTACGAAACGGCCTATACGGAGTTTGTGGAATGGATGAAATCTTTTCTTTTCGATAACGAAAAAGATTACGACGAATACGAAGGTTTTAAAAATCATCCGGTTATCAACTTTGAAATTTTTGAAACGATGATCACCGCCAACTCTTGTCCGGATTGGTCGGAGGAAGATTCCGATTGGGCTGCGGATTTTGATTCCCAATCCACGATCCATGAAAATACATCGATATCCCAAACACTCAAACGTCTAAACGAAGCGGATCGGATGCTTACGGGATCGATTATCTTTTCCATTTTGCTCATCCCCTCTTTTGTAAGTAGGTTCGTCGAAGAAGACGATAACAAAAATCGATTGATTCATTCCGGGAGGGACAAACTCTATTTCTCCACAGGATCTCATGTCGGAAGCATTTTTACGTTCGGAATACTCACAAAAGAAGGTTTCTCCGCAATGAAAGTAGAACACGCATCGGGTTATTAGAACTTGTCTTAAAAAGCTCTTTCATTCGTACGGCGATATTTCAAAAATCGGTGGAAAGTTTTCGAGATTAAACTCTTAAAAAATAAAAAACCAACCGAAAATGAAAGTTTGAAAATTCAGAAAATCGAGCTCCTATCAGGAACATTAGAAAATACTTAATTAATAAGAATTGGCAGCAGGAAGTCTTCGATAACCTACTCGTAACTACGTTAGGCGAACTCGGAAAGAACAGGAGGATCGACGCTAAAGTCTTTTCCGATCAGGAGGTATTATTAAAGGAATCGGAGGAATTATGGAACGAAAAAATCCGGGTTCGATTCGATCTCGGAGAAAAAGGCGTATGAACAACTTGTTCCAAAACCCATTTTGAACGATCAATAGATACTTTAGCTTCCTCAAAAGTAAGCTACACTCACCAATTTGACGCCAATAAGTGAGTGGAACTTCTGAACTGCAAGTTTAGAATACAATTTCGACCCTGCAAATGTATATTAAAAGTTTTGACAATGAATGGGTTACTTACCTTTCTTTAAAAAGTAAGGACCACTTACCTTTTGAAAAAAGACGAGTGGATTACAAGTGAGGAAACTATGTTGAAATTTCACGCCGAGAAATCGTTACCGCTTTTATTTACGATGGGGTTTACGCTTCATTTAATCAACTTCGCGCATTATCTACGCGACGGAAAAGCGGATCCCGCACAAGTTATGACTCCGATTGTGGATTTAGGATTGTTTGCAGTTATGATCTATAGCGCATTCGCCCTCATCTGGGAACATAAGATATTTTTTAAAGTCTACGGATTTACGAACAAACTGGGACACAAAATCGGTTATTGGTTTATGACCACTTACGTAACGGCTAGTATTCCCGGTCATGTCTACTATATGGCAACCGCAGACGGCTCTTACTTTGAAAGTTTTGCTTGGTGGTTTAGCCCGATCATCATGACGGTTTACGTAAGTATGATCGGATTTTGTTTCAGTCTAAAACGCGTGGAGTAATCCCTTACTACGCGACCGACGCAAACCTAAGAATTAGTATTTCATAATAAGCTATAACTCACGGGAGCCCTACGGAAACGGACGATCTAAGTTTCCCGCCTTTAAGGTACGAGTTAGACGCGCTCTCCAGACGATCGTATCCCAATTTGTCGGACGGGACTCTCGACGAGGTTCGAAAATTACTCAGAGTTATATGATAGAGTATTCTGAATTCCACATTTAAAACGGGAATTTGTCTCTAAATTCAAGGCGCTCAATTATATAGATCAATATTACTGAAATATGTTCTACTTGAAATTGTAAAAAACGGCGCTTATCCGATTCGGAAATTAAAATGTAACGTCGCGGACCGCGTTTGTTACGGAAAAGACGATACCGTCGTTTTATATTCTTTCGACTACCGTTTTTTTATGGACAATAGTTAAAAGAAAATCCATTTGGAACGAACTCTAAACCTAAAACCCCAAAAAGAATATCGAGGTGCAATTTGATGAAACACCACTTAACGTATCAAGACAAAACATCCCACAAATTCTGGAATATCGAAGTTTCGGGCAAATCGTTCACGGTTACCTTCGGCAAAGCCGGAACCGACGGGCAAACACAAACAAAGACCTTCGACGACGAGGAGAAATGCCTCAAAGAAGCGAAGAAACTACTCGCCGAAAAATTAAAAAAAGGTTATATAGACCGGGACAAAACCGGAAAGACCGCCCGAACAACGGATGCTACCCAATCCGACGTAAAAGATCATCTCAAAGAATGGGAAAAAATCGTCCGAGCCGAGGATTTTCGTAAAACATTAATTCAACATTTTGCATATTTAGCGGACACGGAAGGTTATCATCAGGTCCTGACTTCCATCATAAACTTAGTGGAGAAAGTCCAAATCGAAAATGAAAGTCTAACGCTTCTTTTTAATAAAGGGTTCCAATGGATAGCCGGACCTCCCGGAGATAAAAAAAATTATACGAAATGGCCCGAAACATTTCAAGAGAAGATGATCTATCATTCTTCTCTTGCACTTATAGACGAAAATCGCACCGGTATATTTTTACAAGAGATAGATTTGGATCCCGTCGACGACCTTGAATTGGACGAAACCGAGTTGAACGAATATCCCCTCAAATTGATAAAAATACCGATGAGCGATTTTTCGGATTGTTGGTTGTATCATCCAAAGGAAAAAAATTCCTCGAACGAACCTTCTCTTATTTTTTTCGATCACGGTGGAATCCTGGATTTTACGCCCGACTTCAATATCGGTGCGGCATTTCTAAAACGAAGCGCGCAATTACTCGGTCTCAATTCGGAATCCGAACCCGCGAAAAAAACCGAAACGAATCGACTTGAAATCAAAAAAACGGGAACTCTCGTTCTTACGGATGTTACCAACATTCGATATATTCGGTCGTTTGTTTTTCCAGAACAAAAACTCTTAGTCGCAAAAGTGGATTCGCAAGCGATCAATTCCGATCGATTGGCTTATTATGATATCCAAGACCCGAGTCGCCCGATCCTACTTAAATCGGAAAAGGAGATTTCATTTGAAAAGGCTCGTATGCGGGAAAATATTTTGGAACTGCTTCACGGCCATTGTATCTATTTCGTCAAATCGGAGGATCGTGAATTTCATCCTTTGAAAAAAATAGACGGACCGATGCACGGAGCTAGAGTTTATCAAGATAAAATATATTTCTCAAATTCGGTCGTTCAATGGCGCGGATTACACATTTACGATTTGAAAACCGAAACGACGCTGAAATTGGACGATGCGATGAACAAATATAAATCCCACGTCGAAGCCGCGGACATTTGTATCGGAGAAGATTTACTCTGGTTGGTAGGGCTGGACGAAGTAATTCTCTATCAATTGCAAGCTTCCTCTGTAAAACGTATAATATTAAAATCACATAATACGATTTTCGAACCGGAAGTGATCGCAATGTTGGATAAAAACAGGATCGTTGTCGCCGAAAAAAACGAAGATCCCGATGGAGGTTTCGCGTTGCATTTGATCGTTTACTCGGATAAAAAAATCAATACACCGGTAAGATTTTTTCCAAAAAAAGGAGTCGTCGCATGGCAGCGTTTTCAAAACCGATTTTACTTCGTGTTGTTATCCAGAGCTAAAAATACGAACAATTACAGCTTCGCGATTTGGGAACCGGATACGAATCATACAAAAGAATATCAACTCCCCGATTTGGTTTGCAAAAAACATTTTGCCCAAGGCGTATGCGCCATACTTATGGAACAGGAAAGAGCCTATCTTTATAAAAACGACGGGGAAATTTTTACGATCACCGGATTTTAAAAAGAAATTCTCCAGTTTCTAAGGTATCAAAATAAAGACGGAACCGCGTTGCTCACATTGTCTGCTTGATACTTCTCCGAAAATTCCAAAGAAAAGCATATTAGAATTTTAGTTTATAAAATTTTCCTAATAAAACTAAGACAACTTTCAGAGGCTTTTCAAGATTTCGCGGATGATTTCTCCCGGATCCGTCGATGAAAAACTTTTAAGGATCTTATCCACTTCTTTGCTGGCCGTTTTTTCCTCAAAACCGAGTTGAACCAAACCCAAAATCGCGATTTCCCTCTTCCGGGAAACGGCGGCCTCTTCCGGAGTTTGCGAAGAGGAAGGAAGAACGATCGAAGGTTCTTTTGCAGTTCCCGATAAAAAGAGTTCCAGTTTTTTGAGGTTTTGTTTCACTTCGAAAAAAATCTTTTCCGAGGTTTTGCCTTTCACCTTTGGAATCTTTTCGAGCTCTTTAGCTTCTCCGGACTGAGCGATTCGATACAACTCCTCAGCCGAAAAAAAAGATAAAATTTTGAGAGCCGTCAATTCTCCGATTCCTTGAAGTCCTTTCATGACCTTGAAGAATTCCTTGTCTTGTTCGGTTAAAAATCCGAAAAGTTTCTGCCCTCTTTCGCTCATCGCGTGAAAGATTTGGAGCTGAATCTCGTTTTGGGACGGCAGGCTTTTGAGTTCCAAATAGGTCTTGAAGGAAATCGTTACTTCGTAAGTGATTCCGCCGGTTTCAACGTGTGCAAATCCGACTTCTAATTTTTTGAGAGTCCCTTTCAAACCTGAGATCATTACTCCACATAGACTTTTGCACTGTTAGAGTAAAGATAAATTTTCAATCATCGAATCATCCTAAGAACTCGAGACTCTGAACTCAGTGAATATTAATTGAAAACTCTGCGCTTTAGTTTCCTGCGGCGCAATTCAGGGAATAAACTCAATTTCGCTCTCCATGGATCGCAACGTTTAATCCCATTTGTTATACCGAACTCACATTAAAATGGTTCGCGGTTATCTTTTTGAAACCCGGAATTGAAAAAAATCGTTTTCTTTCCGGAAGGGAAATACATTTAAAATAATGAATGTATTAAAGGGAGTATATCGTCGTATTAAAATTAATGGCGTATCGATCGATATGCGAAAATCCTAAATCGAATAGTAATTCCTTCTGTAATACAACAAGGGCCTCAGACCGTCGTCCGCTCCCGCCGAAATCACTTTTCCGATCACGATCGAATGATCTCCCCCGTCCACAAATTGATTCACTTCACATTCGATATAAGAAAGGATTCCCGGTAGAATGGGAATCGTTAACTCGCCGGTCTTACATCCAAGCTCCTCGATGAGAGTGTGTTTTTCGATTTTTCCGGAGGCGAATTGATTCGAAAGTGAATCCTGTCCCTGCGCCAAAATGTTCACTACGAATTTTCCGGAATCACGGATCGGATCGTGACTCGTTATGTTCTTTTGAAGACAAAATAAAACCAACGGAGGATTGAGAGAAAGAGAACTAAAACTGCTTACGGTTAGACCGCTGTGTTTTCCAAGATGGGAATAGGTGATAACTGTAACACCGGACGGAAAATGAGAAAGCGCATTTTTAAAAACGTCGTCTGTGATTTTCATGAGGTCGATCTTAAAATCGAAAGACTCTTTGTCAACCGATCGAAAGAAGAAAAGAAAGACGCGAAAACACGGAAGTTATTAGGAGTCAGATGTCAGGGTGTTAGGGGTCAGAAGTTTTAGAATAGGAATTTATGATTTTTTCCGCGGAACTCAACAGAACCTCGCGCAATTCCTTCGGTTCCAACAAAAGAGCGGAATCTCCCAAACCCAGTATATGATGTAAGGCGAACTCCCGGCTCCCAAGATCGGCTTCGATTTCGCTCCAATCCGAATCTATTCTTAAATATTCTAATATTTGCACATACGAAATCGTATTCAAAAAATCGAACCTATCCGTTTTGATCCTCAAACGAACCCGATACGAAGGAAGTTTTGAAAAAAAATCCCGGGTACTTTCGCTCCAGTATTTTTCCAGGTCGAATTTTTTCGGCCTTTCGAAAGAATCGCCCGATAATGTCGCTTCTAAGATTCTGGAAATACGGAAGGTTCTGAATTCCTTTCCGTATTTTGCGACCAAATACCAAACTCTTCCCTTAGCCACAAGTCCCAAAGGAAAGACGATTCTTTTTTTGGATTTGTCGTCCGATCCGTATCGAAGAATGATTTTTTTCTCCTTCCAAACCGCCTCCTGTAAAAGAGGTAAAAACGGAAATTTTTCCTCCGAGCCGCTCCAACCCGCGCCGTCTATGTGAATCCTTTGCCGAACGATCTCGACTTCTTTTTGATAGGCGGGCGGAAGCGAAGCCATGAACTTCATAAAGGCCGAGTCCAAATCTTTTTTCTTTCCGAGATCGGATGCGATTCGAGTCGAACTCGTCAAGATCATCGAAAATACCTCCTCCTTTTTCATTCCGGTAAGATTGGTTCTATAACCTTCGGATAATTCCCAACCTCCCCGAGAACCTCGTTCTGCAAATACGGGAACACCCGAAGCGCATAACGCTTCCATATCTCTGTGAACGGTTCTTTCGGAGACTTCAAGTTTTTTTGCGAGATCCCTAGACGAGATTCTCCCCCTTGCCTGAAGTTGTAAAAGTATGGAAAGTAATCGGCTCGCGCGCATATTTCAATTCTACTTTTGATATATGACAAAGAATGACATATATAATTTCCTAACTATAACGGATTTTTTTAATGTAATTGCGAAAACCGGCACGGCGCGAGCACTTGAAAACTTTCCGAAGAATACGACTTTACGGATTTGGACGAAGCAAACCGCATTGGGGAAAATACTTTCAGGAAAAATTCGGAGAGGATAACTCAAACGTATCGAACGCAAGATTAAAAGATTGAATTTCCATAGGCTGTCCGTAAAACTGCCGTAAATTTATCGGGAGTTTGATTCGATTCCGACAAATTCTTTCGCGGAATCGCCGCGGAAAAAGACTACTTTTTGTAAAACAAAGACGGGACTTGATATATCACACGGGAGTTTTTTATGAAACAGTATTTAATTCGAATTTTTAGTTACGGTTTTTTGGTTTGGTTGATTCCTTTTATCGTCGCGATTCCGTTTTACTCCAAGGACGGAAAGTTACAAACGGATCTATTTTTGTTTAAGACCGTGATGATTCTTGTCGGAACTCTTACGGGTTGTGTATTGCTTGCTTCTCTCGCTTTGAAAGTTTCAGGCAGGAAATTTCCGGTTCTTTTGAGCGCCGGGTTTATCTGGCTTGGAATCAACTGGGGACTCGACTTTTTAATTTTGATTCCGATGTCGAAAATGAGCACGGGCGATTATTTTATCCAAATCGGCCTGCGTTATCTTACGATGATTTTTATCTCTTTCACGATCGGTTGGGTTGCGGATCGTTCGATTAACAAGTAAAAGGCGAAAGTCATTGGAGACATTTCGAAATCGCAAGATTGTACGTAAAAACCGTCAGCGGATGGATCGAATTCTCGGATGCGATCAGTTCCTCCATCGTGTTTTTGGCCTTACACAAAACTCCAAGATACAAATTCTTTCTGGCCTGTTCTCTCCAATCCTTATAGAGCGGATTTTTTTCGGCGTATTCGGAACCTAAAAAATCGGCCGCGTACAATATGAGATCCAAAGGTCCGGGAGTTTCCGCTCCCAACGTATGATTTCTTACCGCGGATAAAACGTTTTCGTGTCGTAAGTTGTACTGCGATTTGAGATAAATCGCCGCCGAATAGGCGTGCCAAGCCGCGGACGGAAGTTTTTCCAGATCTTCCCTGCCCGATTCTCTGAATAACGTTATGTGAAACTCCGGAGTTTTTTGTTTTGTGATATCGTGTACGATTCCGGCAAGATAGGCGAACTCCGCCTCTTCCCGGGAATGAATGATCGCGAGTTCTTTTGCGATTTCCGCCACACGCAAAGAATGTTTCCAACGAGTTTCGGTGATTTCCGTCGGCACGATTTTTTTGAATTTTTGAATTTCCTGCGAAGTCATCGTATTTAGACCGAACGTAATCGTATTTTTTCCGTAACCTAAAAATTTTCCTAAAACGCCGCGTTAAAAAAACTCATGCAACGCTTCCTATCATAACCAACCCCACAAGTTGAGAAGGTTTTTGGAATAAGAAGAATCAAAAACGCATATTTTTCAAGTGTTCCGACAAGAACGAGAGTTTTTACTTGCAAAAAGTATGATTTTCTGATATAGAAAAGCCTCCCCGAGCCTTTCTACCAATTTCGCGACCCGTAGAGAGCGAAATAGAGTTTACTCTCCCCACCACCCAAAATTAGGGGAAACTCAATGCAACGCTCTCTACGGATCGCTCATCTCAGCTACGCTGAGAAACAACGCCTTTGCTTCGCGGCTTTTGTTTGCCGCGCTCCCTATGGATCGCTCATCTCAGCTACGCTGAGAAACAACGCCTTTGCTTCGCGGCTTTTGTTTGCAACGCTCCCTATGGGTCCCTCATCTCAGCTACGCTGAGAAACAACGCCTTTGCTTCGCGGCTTTTGTTTGCAACGCTCCCTATGGGTCGCGTTGCAGGTCGCGCGGCAGGGATCGAAGCGGAGTCAAGTTATTGCATTAAAAAAATTGAATGTACTAAAATAAAACACAATAACTTGAATGGAGCCGCCCCCAAATTCCTATAACTCATCCGCTTGAAGTGCAAGTGAGTTTCAATTCGCTCCCGGAAATAAAGAACGCAAGTCGTTCAAGGAACGAATCCCGAAAATCTGAATGTCCGAATTTTGATCCAACTCACCCAAGTTCCCTTCGGGAAGAATCACCTTTTTCATTCCGACCCCGGCCAGTTCCTTAACCCTAAGATTGGCTTGTCCGATACTTCGCACCTCTCCCGAAAGACCGACTTCGCCCAAAACGCAGGTCCCTTTGGGAAGCGGTTGATCGAGATAACTGGAAATGATCGAAGTACAAATCGCAAGATCCAAAGCGGGTTCGTCAGCGTTTAAGCCCCCCGCAAGATTGCTGAATAGATCGCATTCACTTAATTTAATCTTAATATACTTTTCGATCACCGCGGCGAGCAGGATCACACGACGTGTGTCCGGACCTTCCGCCATCCTTCTCGCTTGGGCAAATCCCGTTTTACTTACCAAGGCCTGCACTTCCACCGTAAGAGCCCGGCTTCCTTCCAACACCGCGCTGATCACGGAACCGCTTCTTTCCTCCGCACCCGCGCTGACAAAAATACGATTTCGATCCCCTACTTCCCGCAAACCGCCGGAAAACATTTCAAAGATGGCGAGATCGCCGACCGCGCCGAAACGATTCTTAACGGCGCGCAACAATCGATAGTAATTGAGTCGATCCCCTTCGAAATAAAGAACCGTATCCACGAGATGTTCCAAAACTTTCGGACCCGCGATCGTTCCTTCCTTGGTGATATGACCCGTCATCAAAATCGGAATCCCGGATCGTTTTGCGGTTTCGAGTAACACTTGAGTACATTCCCTGAGTTGTGTGACGGTTCCGGCCTGATTCGGAAGAGCCTCTCTCGCAATCGTTTGAATCGAATCCACAAAAACCACGGAGGGCCTTTCCCCTTCGATCATAGCGGAAATATTTTCCGCCACCGTTTCGGAAGTGAGCAAAAGATTGGACGCGCTGATCCCCATTCTTTCCGCCCGCATCCGAATCTGAGAAGGAGACTCTTCTCCGGAAATGTACAGAACGTTTTTGTTTGCCTGTGTCAGATAACGTGAAACTTCGAGGATCAACGTGGACTTTCCCACTCCGGGTTCTCCTCCGATCAAGGTAAGCGATCCCGGAACGAGCCCTCCTCCCAAAACGAGATCCAGTTCTTTCAAACCCGTTCCCATTCTTTTGAGAGATTCTTCCTCGACCTTGTCTAAAGGAATCGGCTCCTTATACGATTTGTTTTTCTGGGAATTTCCGTTGGAAGGAGCAAACCTTTCACCGCCGATTTCCTCTAAGATCGTATTCCAATTTCCGCAGGACTCGCACTTACCCGCCCAGCGGGAATAATCCTGACCGCAGGATTGACAAATAAAAGTGCGAGATAGTTTCTTTTTCAATGTTCGAAAAGCGCGGGCATCTCAAGCCAATCGATCTGATTGAAAACGGGAAGACAATGAAAGGCATCTCTTGCCAGGGAATCCCTACCTTCTCTTACTAGAATTTCGGTGAGTTTTTGTTCGAGAGAGATCAGATACTTCACGTCTCCGCTCGCATATTCGACCTGATCCTTGGTAAGAATTTTTTTTCCCCAATCGGAAGACTGATTTTTCTTATCCATAACCTCGTCGTAAAATTCCCGGATGAGATCCTTGAGACCGTGTTTGTCCGTGTAGGTCCGCGCGAGTTTGCTCGCAATCTTCGTACAAAAAACGTTTTGCAGAGAAATCCCCAAACGATAACGCAAAAAGAGAGAATCCATTCTCGCAAAGTGAAAAATTTTTACGATCTCCGGATTTTCAAATAAGGACTTAAGTAACGGAGCCTCTTTTTGATCGGGAAGAATTTGAACCAAACTTACGTTATTCGAGGAATCGCAGATCTGCACGACGCAGAGACGATCTCTTCTGGGATTGAGTCCCATCATTTCGCAATCCACCGCGAGATGATCGTCCGCGTTGTATTCTTCAAATCTTTTCTGAGAAAGATCCCCGAGAAAAAGCTCCGGTTTTATAGTTGAAGGTTTTGGAGGCATAATTTCATAATAATCCGTACCGCACGGTTTCGGGAATCAAAAATAAAAAACGGAACCTCTCTAATTATAGAAAAGTTCCCGTTCGAAAATAAAAAAAACATCGGAAACAATAGAGAATATGAGAGCCATTTTAAACTACAAAGTCTATGAGGATTTCTTTACTTCCTCTTTTGAAATTTCGGACAAAGAAATCAAAACGAAGAGCGACTGCCGAAATTTCTCCCTTTCTCTCGGTCATAAAAAAACGGGAAAGAACGAGACTTTCAAACCGCATCTCGAATGGATCGGCGATCAAAGACCCAAGGCGGGAACAGAACTACTCACCTTGGAAATAGAACTTCCGCCGCACGCGTTGACCGCACCGAAGATCTTTCAACACGGTTATCAATCCTGGAGTCTTTCCGGCGTTCATTCTCTTTCCGACGCGGACGAATCTCCTAGACTCGACTTTCTTCGGTATTCTCAGGAAAACTTTTACACGAACCATTCCGGCGTCGCCGATGATTGGCAAAGCGAGGGAATGCTTCTTCTGATTTCTTCCACAAAAGATCCGCATTACTTTGCGGGAGCCGTCGGTCCGGGAGAACAAGGAGTGAAGTTCAGAGTTCTGGCTTCTTCCGGAGAACCGGAAAGTTCCAAAAAGAAAACCTGGATCTCCAATTCCGGAATTTCCATGATCTACGATTTTTATCGTTACGAGGATTTCAGAGGAAATAAAATCGCACTCACTCCGATTTCCGTATCCCGTTTTACAGTAAGCCCCGAAGCCTATCTAAAAAAGTATTTTAGCGAATTAGGAAAAGCTCATAAAGTAAAACTCTCCGCAACGCCCGTTCCGACCGGATGGTGTTCCTGGTATCAATACTACACCAAAATTTCCGAAAAGATCGTCCTGAAGAATCTCGCGCTCGTAAAAGAAAAAAAACTTCCGATTCAATTCTTTCAGATCGACGACGGTTATCAAAAGGAAATCGGAGACTGGCTGACGACCAACGATAAATTTCCCGGAGGAATGAGACTTTTAGCGGAAGAAATCCGAAGAGAAAAACTGACTCCGGGAATTTGGCTCGCACCTTTTCTTGTGAGAAAAAAATCCACATTCTATCAAAAATATCCCGAAGCCGTTTTGAAAGATCGGGACGGAAAACCGGTTCCCGCTCTTTGGAATCCTCTCTGGGGAATGGATTACACGTATTGTATAGACGTCACCCATCCCACTTCCCGGGATTTTTTGGAAAACGTCCTAAAGACGATCGTAAAAGAATACGGTTATTCGTATCTCAAACTCGACTTTTTATACTCGGCGCTCCTTCCGGGCTGGACGTACGACCGAGGAATCTCGCCTCACAAGCGTTATGCGGATACGATTCGTTTCATCCGTAAAGTGGTGGGCAAGGACGTTTTCCTTCTCGGATGTGGAGCGCCCATCTACCCGTCGATCGGACTTTTCGACGCGATGAGAATCGGCTGCGACGTCGCGCCTTTCTGGGGAAGGGAAAAAACGAGAATTCTTGCAAAGGACAAACACGCACTCTGCACCGAAAGGGCTTTGATCAACGACATCACACGTTCATCAATGCACAGAAATTTATGGTACAACGATCCGGATTGTCTTTTGGTTCGAGAAAGCAAAAATCAAATGACTCCCGCACAAACTCAGTTGATGGCGAGCGTGATGGCCGTAAGCGGCGGGATGATCTTGGTCAGCGACGATCTGTCTCTGATCGGAGAGGAACGATTGTCGTTTTTGAAAAGAACATTGGAACTCTCCGCCAAGTGCAGAAACAAAACTCCGATTCCGATCGGAATCGCTTCCGGACTTTTTCCTCCGGCGCTTTATAATCCCGCGGGTTTTTTAGGAATTTGGAATCCGAGCGAAGAGGAAAATATGATCGAGATCCAAACCCCTTTCGTTTCCAAACTCAAACAATTTCCGGACTATTGGACCGGACAAATTCCCGAATCTCTTGAGTATTCCGGAAAAACCGGAGTGCTCAAATTAAAACTTCCCGCGTTCGGTTCCGTGGTATTACAAACCGCAAAAGTTGTTTGACGACATCGCCGTATCTTATAGAATTCCAATCGAAAAAACAAGGAGACTCCAACTTGATGAAACGCATTCAAAAACTACTGATTGCCCTGATACTCGGACTGACTATAATCTCTCTTAACGACTGTTTAATTTCCGATTCGGTCTCTAAGGTGATCGATTCCCTCAGCAAATCATCCGATTCTTTGGAAAGCCTTTCCAAGTCGATCAAATCGCTTTCCACCTCTGTGAGTTCCATTTTTTCCTCTTCCTCGGACGACGATGAAAAAAAGGAAAAGGCGTATCTCAAAGACGTTCGCGATCTGACGGCCATGCACGTTGAAAACGGATTTCAAGAAATCGAATTTAAAAACGATCTTTCCACGTTGGCTCTTCAAAACGGGCTCACAAATTGGAAGTCGTTGCGCGTAACGTATCTCGGAATCGGAAGCGGACTGAAAAAAGCGGGAGTAAGTGAAGATAAGTTTCAAACCTTCGTACAAGGACTCGGGACCTCCCGTCCGGAAATCGTCGACTCCATCCGAAAAGGATTTCATCAACTCTGAAATTTTTTCTTCCTTCCTTTTTGATAGCCCTGTCCTTAACGACGGGGCTTTACTCCACTCCCACAACGGTCGATTTCATTTATGTGAATGCAAACATCGGGCAGTCCAGCGGCGGACATACCGGAATTCGAGTCGGAAACAAGGTCTATCACTATCAATTTTTTCCGGACGACATCTTTCATTTGGTTCGGGAATCTTACGACGACTTCGCTTTCGATTACAACGTCATTTCCAATCGTAGCAGCGTTCTTACGAGATTAAAACTCACACAACAAGAGGTCTCCGTCTTGGAATCGGGGCTCAATCGTCTTTATCTGGTTCAGTTCCGACATCTGCAAAACCTGGAGATATTAAAGCGGGAAACCAAGTTTTTTGAGGAACTGAATTCTCCTGAAAAAAAAATCGGGCTCCGGGCGACCGCGTATTTTACTCCGAAGGACAAATCGCTTCTCGCCAAAGATTTAAAATCGAATCTTGAAATCGTTTTAGGGGAAAATTTTCTAAAACGTCTGGAACAAAACCTAAAAGACGAAATCCTATCTCCGAACAGCGAACTTCTTAAAATGGAGTTCACCCCTCTTCCGGAAAAGATGAATCGGGACCAATTTCCGTTTTTCAAACCGGGATCTTATTTAAAAATCCGTGATATACTCGAAGGAATCCTATTCTGTCAAATTCTAAGAGAAGAATGGAATCTCGATCCAGAATTCAAAATTCTGAATATACAAGATTCATTAACTGCGGAAGAGAAAAAACTTCTGGAAAACTTCTACAGAAAACAATCGGAAGGACTCGCGCAAATCCTATCCGAAAGAGACCCGGGCTGGGCTTACAGCGCTCTTGTATCCCTCGGAAGACTCCACACGATCGAAGAAAGTCTCCGCACCGGAACCCCCGTTTTTTTATCCAGTTTTCCGGACGATTCACAGATCATTTACAAGGAAGATTCGGACGACGAACAAGCTCTTCGACATATCTCCAAGGAAACCCGGGCGGTCGTCTCGCTCGCTCGTAAAAAAATTTCCACCTTGAAGGAACTTACGGAAAAAGAATACCAGATTTGGGAGGACGCATCCAACCGAGCATTCGAACTTCAGGTCGAAACCTCGATCCCCGTCCGAGTGACCTCGGGAAAACTACTTCCTCAAAGAGAAAACAAGTTTCTGATTCCGATGCGTTTACCGGAAAATTCCGTACTTGCGGATTATCTGAAACTCGCAAAGGAAAGGGAAAAAGAATACCATGTCCGTTTAAAAAAACTCTATCCGTTCCGTCTTTTGTTCGAAAACTGCACGACCGAAATCCTTAAAAACGTCCAGAACTCGTTCGATCCAAAGGAAGTCCCTTTTCCAGGAACAAAAATCGACTTCGGATTTTCGTTTGCGTTCGTCCCTTTTTACGCCTCTCGTTCCGTTTCCGACAACTGGAACAACGAGGGAGAAAAAGAACTTCCTTCCTATCGAAGAAAGAAACTGGCGGAACTGTTAAAACAAAATCCAGGCTTGAAAACGCGTTTCAAAGAATCTTTCACGTTCGGTTCTTCGATCTACAAACCCAATCGCGAAGATCACTTTTTTCCCCTTTTTACGGACGACGTGTTTTGGGTGCGTCCCTTGTACGGAACCGTAAATTTGGCGGCGGGAATCGGAGCGACTACGATCGGAATCTTCGCTTCGCCCTTCGACAAAGGGGAACGATTGCAGAAAGGATTCCAATCCCTATTCTTCAGTCTTCCCGAATTCGCTTTTTTTAATATTCGAAAGGGGACGTTTCCTACGGTTTCCATAGAGGAAATTCCGGACGAACTTTTCCAGTTTCAGGACGAGGATTAACTTCTATTCAAGGCACGTAAAACAATCACTTTTATTGATTTGACAATGTCTACTCATTAAATACACTAAAAAGGAATGGAGAAAAAGATATGCCATTATCCGCTAAAATTGATTAAGAAACTGATTATAGAGCATAAGTTTACGGTTACCAAAAGCGCGCAAAAAACGGCTCTTAACCATTTTGGATTTACTGAGAAAGAAATTTTAAACGAAATTATTGGATTACAAACTTCGGATTTTTACAAATCAATGACTTCCCATCATGACCATAAACTTTGGCAAGATGTCTATAAAAAGGAAATTGTGAATCTCAAAACCTATATTAAAATTCAAATTTTCAATCAAAATACCGTTATTATATCATTTAAAGGAAACGAAAATTTATGAGAAATAAAGAATGGATCGATTGCCCTTCCTGCGGCGCCAAAAATAGCATGCTTCTTAAGTCCAATGTTACCGAAAATTACTCAGTTAAAGGTTATGGTTTCCTTAAAATCACAGGTTTAAACGGACATTTTTGTAAAGTTTGCAAAGACGGAATTTTTACCAGAAAATCACAGAACCATATCAATTCCGTTGTGGCAGAATTTAAAGCAAAGAAAGACGCGCAAGTGACCATTGTCGCAGATTTAATAAGCGTCGACCAAATGGCGAAAAAATTGAAATTAAGCAGACAATCCATTCATAAGATGATGACTGATGGAAAGATCAGATACGTGTTTGTCGGAGGTATTCGATTACCTCTTAAGAAACAAACTTTGACTCATAAGCAATAAAATGAGAAAAAAATAGGGCTTTTCAAAACACAAAAAGATAACTCTTTCCCGGAAACGATCCTTCAAAACGTTCAATGAATTTCTAATAGAATGTACGAAGCGTCGTCCCTGTATTCTCTGGAAGCAATCGACAAACGAACATAATCGTCCAAAGCGTTTTTCATACGTTTGACGGTATCCTCGCCCGATTTGTGGATGCGGTCCAACTCTGAAATCAACGGATGATTGAGATTGTTGACGATTCCGTCCGAAAAAAGAAAAATAACGTCCTTATCTTCGAAGCCCGTTTCATGACTAGGAAAATCCAAGTCCTCCAAAAGCCCCATCAGTTGACCCGATTTTTCCTTTAAAAACGAAAATCCGTCCTTATGAAAATGGACCGGAAACGGATGTCCTCCCCTCGCATAAACCAACTTCTTTTCGTTCGGAAACAGAATCACACAGGCCGCAGTCATACTATGAGTGCCGATGTTCAAACAAAGTTCTTGATTCATTCTTTTGAGGATGTCGCTCGGATTATCCGAATGTTTAAATTCTTCCCTGGCAAGAGTTGTCATCAGAAGGGCGATCAGCCCGGAAGTGACGCCGTGATCCTCTCCACGTCCCCTAAAAGTAAAAGCGTCGATTTTGCCTTTTTAAGAATCACGTTAAAATCCCCGCTCACAAAGGAAATCGGAGTTACGTCGGCTTCGACTTTATACGGACTTAAGTCGGGAATCGAAAAGATTTTCCCCTGGACCCGGGAAGCGAGACGAAGATCCCGCATGATAACCTCTTCGCGTATATCCTTATCTTTTAGAATAACATAATAATCGTATGCTTTTTGGATCGCGATCTGAACCGTTTGAATCGAAAAAGGTTTGAGCAAAAAGTCGCTTGCCTTGTGCGTAAGCGAAGTGACCACGTTGTTGATGTCCCTTTCTCCGGTCATCATGATCACCTGCGTTTTGGATTCCAAATTCTTAAAGTAAGGCAGAATTTCAAGACCGCTCGTGCCGGGCATATGAATATCCAGAAAAACGATCGGGTTCAACTCCTTTTCGAAGTATTGTTTTCCCTGTTCCACGGAATCGAAAAATATGCTCCGATATCCGAGTTTGTTTAAAATAAGTTCGAGGGTTTCGCCGACGTCTCTGTCGTCGTCGAGAATGATAATTTCGGGTTTTAGGGAAAACTCCAACATATTAAATTTTCCTTATATATTGAGTCCCCGAAACGATCTTTTCCACTTTTTTATAATATTCTTCGTCGAAAAGCGTCGATTCAAGATAACCGTTGATACAGGAAACCATTTCCCCGTATTTCCAAACGTAAAGTTCTTTTGCGGAAGCCTCGTAAATCTTTTCGTTGTGAATTTGATCGCTCAATTCCCTCAAATTGGTCCTGCTGAAGGACTGAAGAATCGCACGAAACCGGCCTTCCTTTTCCGGATCCACAAATTGAAAGGACTTATGAAATAGGACCGCATCGTGAAAATATTCCGGAATGTTGAAGGCTCCGTAAGCTCCCAATTTGGCGGCGAGAATTCTGATAAAACCAGTGATCTCGTTCATTAGAGAAAGCCCCGGATATTCCTGTCCTTGATAGAGTTTCTTTTTGGCTTTCATATTCTTCATCTTTAAGTTCTGGGTCAAGAGCCAGTCAATATAAACGAGCTTATAGGATTGATCCAGCTTTTTAAACTGAAAGTCGGAAAATTTTAAACGCATGTGAACGAGAATTCCGCCCGAAGGATCTTTGATATAAATCCGATTGTCCATATCGGAAATTCCGTCCAAAAAAATCCCATAGTCGTGATAACCTCTCGCGTGAAGAATTCGAAAGATCCCCGCACTTTCGAACATATCTTTCATTTCTTCCCGAGAAAAACGATTGAAAAGTCTATTTTCAATTCCGAGGGAAGTATGAAGTTCTCCGGCAATATCGATCATTCCCAGCTCTTGACCGTCTAAAAATCCCGGATTTCCTTTTTTCTTATCGGAGTCGGAAAAAATGCTCATAGTCAATCGGCCGCAAATACTTTAATCGTATTGTAATGAATCGTTACCGTATCGTAAAAGTCTTTCGCGTAGCCGCCCGCGGGAAGAATCACCGTGGGTGCGTTTAATTTGTTTGCAAAGTCTCTGACGATCTTATCCCTCTTTCGTAACCCTTGAAACGTAAGTTTCAAATCCCCGAGTGAATCCCCTTCGAAAGGATCGGCGCCCGCGATATAAAAAATCAAATCCGGTTTGAACTCCGATTCGATTTTACGTAAGGATTCTACCAAAAGTTCGAGATATTTTTTGTCCTCGGTTCCTTCTTCGAGAGGAACGTCGAGTCCGGATCTTTCCTTCTTTGGATATAAATTTTCCTGATGCATGGAGAATGTAAACGCGTCCGGGTCTTCTTGAAATACGACGGAATTTCCGTTGCCTTGATGAAGATCCAAATCGATAAAAAGAATTTTTTTACCGGGATATGTCTTTTGGTATAATTTACCGGCAATCGCCGCGTCGTTCAAATAACAAAACCCTTCCGCCCGATCGGGCAAACTGTGATGAAAACCGCCTCCGATATGATAAACGAACTTGTATTTTTGAGTCAGTTCCATGGCAAGTATCGTACCTCCCACCGCTAAAACAAAACTATGCACGATTTGTTCGGTAAGTGGAAGTTCGGAATATTGAGTTCTTTCCGTAAGTTTGAGGGAAAAAAAATCTTTTAAAAATTCTTTGGTATGAACGAGCGCGAGATCCTTATCCTTAGCCGGATCCGGCTTATATACGTACAGATCCGCGAGTTTATGATCTTGTTTTACAAGATCATAAACCATTTGGTATTTCCTTGCCGGAAATATATGAGGTCCCAGATCTAAGTTATAATCCGGGTGATATACCAAACCAATTCGTTCTAACTGCTTCTCCAAGAAGAGGGCGCCTATTTTTGGTTCATTCTATTTTCCGGTTTCAGTTCGTAAAGAGGAAATATTCGCTGGAACAACGGAAGGTGTTTGTCTACAATTGCCGTTCATGAAAATCAGGAACGAGAAAAAAACCAAAATCGTCTGTACCATCGGCCCGGCTTCCTCTTCCGAAGAGACGGTCCTTTCCATCCTCAAGGCCGGAATGGATATCGCTCGCATGAATTTTTCGCACGGCACTCACGATTCTCACAAAAGAGTTTACGACACGTTACGCAAATGCGAACAAATTTCCGGATCTCCTTTGGGAATCATGGCCGATCTGCAAGGCCCAAAAATCCGAACGGGAAAATTAAAACTCAATTCCATTCTACTCCATAAAAACCAAGAGATTCAAATCGTTCCCGACCCGGACTTTCAAGGCGATGAACATACGATCGGTTGTACTTATCCGAATCTGATCGGGGACATCAAAGAAGGCGATAAGATCCTCATCGACGACGGTAAACTAGTTTTGCAAGTCGCTTCTAAAAAATCGGACTCGGCGATTTTAAAGGTGATCGTAGGCGGCATCCTATGGAGCAACAAGGGAATCAATCTTCCCGGAACACCCATCTCCGCCCCCGCGCTTTCCGAAAAGGACGTGGAAGATTTGAAATTTGCGCTCTCTCTCGGAGTCGACTACGTCGCTCTCAGCTTCGTTCGAACGGGCGCCGATTTGGAATTGGCGAGATCCTTATTACAGGGAACCTACACGGGATTGATCGCGAAGATTGAAAGACCGGAAGCGCTCGGAAACATAGAAGAAATTATAGAACGCGCGGACGGAATCATGATCGCAAGAGGGGATCTCGGAGTCGAGATCGATACGGAGAAAGTTCCGATTCTTCAAAAAGAACTCATCTACAAACTCAATCAAGCGGGTAAACCGGTGATCACCGCGACTCAGATGTTGGAATCGATGATCGAAAACCCTAGACCGACCCGCGCGGAGGCGAGCGACGTTGCAAACGCGGTCATGGACGGAACCGACGCGGTCATGCTTTCCGCAGAATCGGCTAACGGTCATTATCCGGTCGAGTCCGTTGAAATCATGTCTAAGATCATTCGAGAAACGGAAACCATCGATCATATCTACGAAATCCACTGGAATATTAAAAAAACTTTCTTAGAATCCGAAAGGACCGCGCTCGGTAACGCCGCAAGAGAAATCGCTCACGGGATTCATGCAAAAGCGATCGTCAATTTTACGAGAAGCGGTTATTCCGCGTTGATCACTTCGGAGATGAGACCGAAGGTTCCGATCTATTCTTTTACTCCGTTTGTAACCACGGCGAGAAAGATGAAACTCTATCGAGGAGTGATTCCTTTTGTAATGCCTTTTTTTACGAGATTGGAGGATATGATCGCATACATGAATCAGAAACTCAAAGAGGACGAAATTCTTTTTCCGGGCGACAAGGTCGTGATTCTCTCCGGAGCTCCGGGAACCAGTGTAAGAAGCGTCGACTTTTTACAGATCTATAAGATCCACTGAGTGGAAGTTCTTACACAATAGAGTGGTTGAAAAATTAACTCCCCATTTGTTTCCGTTTCATTGAAATGGACGATTGAAGCAGTTTTGTTAATCTTCACTATTGAATTTTTCAACAACTCTATTCTATGAATTCAAATGAAAACATCCGATCCGATTCCCTTTCTAAAATGTGCGAAACTTTTGCGACGTTATGATTGGATCGTATCTTAAATTCACATTATCAACTGGCGAATTTTTTTTCGTTTGGAATTACAAAGAATATATATTACATCTAACGTTCATCCGTTTTTATAATTTCAATTGCTCCAAGGTAAACATTCTATAATTCGAATACAAATAATTATATTGCATTCGTTTCTTATTTTCGTTTTTTACTTTGCAGCCCCTCTTTTCAGTTATAAAGTTGGTTTTATCAGTAAACGACTTTTATCCCAGAGGCAAAAGAAAAACATCCGCAAGGAATCGTTTTTCTTTCATACAAAGACCCTTTTCGCAAAACGTATCCAACCTCTCGAACCGAATCTTTATGACAGAACTTCTTTTTCAAAATTTTATTTATTTCCTTCTGATTCGAGGAAAAGTATGAAATATGAGGAAATGAAATATGACATCGAGAAATTCTTCGATTTTTCTCTGGATATGCTTTGTATAGCGAAACTCGACGGATACGTTCTCAGAATCAATCCCTCTTTCCAAAAAGCGTTCGGTTGGAAAAGCGAAGATCTTCTCGCTTTCGGCTCTTACACCTTTCTGCATCCGGAGGACGTAGAACCGACCTCTCAAGTTGTAAAAGGATTGGAACAGGGAGCGCCCATTGTATCCTTTCAAAACCGTTATCGTTGCAGCGACGGGGAATATAGAAATTTTTCCTGGACGGCCTTTCCCGATCTTCGCGCGGGATTGATTTACGCGATCGCAAGGGATATCACCGAGTTGGTCGAATCCAATCGAAAACTCAACGAACTCGCGGCCGAACTCAAAGACGCAAACAATAAATTATTCGAACAAGCCTCTACGGACCCTCTCACAAAGTTAAAGAATAGGAGAACCTTCAACGAAGAATTAAACGATCTCATCCTTATCACGAACAGAAAAAAGGGATTTTTATCCTTACTGATGATCGACGTGGATCATTTCAAAGCATACAACGATAAGTTCGGCCATCCGGCGGGAGACCGGGTTTTAATCCGTTTGGCTTCCGTTTTTACGTATACCCTCCGAATCAGCGATTTATTGGCGCGTTTTGGAGGGGAAGAATTCGTAGTTGCGTTACCCGACACCGGTGAGGAAAAGGCGATCGAGGTTTCGAATCGGTTGGTGACCACGGTTAGAAAAGAATCCTGGGACAACAGATCCATCATCACGATCAGCGTAGGAATCGCTACCCTGGATTTCAATCGTTCCCCGAACTATTGTAATACTACCGATCTTTCCGTCGAAATCGTCGAAGACGCGGACCGTGCGCTCTATCGATCCAAAGCCGATGGAAGAAACCGAGCCACTCATTGTTCACAAATCCCATCGTGATCCGACTTTTAAAAAAAACAAACTCGAACGAACGCCTAACGGTTCCACCGTTGCGGTCGAAAATAGATCACCGTTAAAAGTCCGTGCGGCTTTCCATTCAATTTTATAAAGAGGGAAAATCAGTTGAAATATAAGGACGAATACAATCTTGAAAAATTCTACAATTACTCCTTGGATCTATTCTCCATTCAGAGAATGGACGGCACGGTCATCTCCGTAAACCCGTCCTTCGAAAGGATTCTCGGCTGGAAGGAAGCGGAACTTTTAGGCCGCAGTCCCTTTCATCTATTACATCCGGACGATCAGAAATCGATCATAGAGGAATTCAAAGCGATGGACGGTGGGATTCCTAAATATTCCATTCAAAATCGTTGCCGGTGCGCGGACGGTACTTATAAACATTTTTCTTGGACGGGTTATCCGGATCTGGAAGCGGGTTTGGTATACATTACGGGAAGGGATATCACCGAAGCGATCGAATCCAACCGTAAGATCAGTCAACTGGCGACGGAACTCAAAAGCGCCAACGACAAGTTATTCGAACAGGCCTGTACCGACTCGTTGACAAAACTCAAAAACAGAAGGGCATTCAACGAGGAATTGAATCAACTGATCCAAATCTCCCAAAAACAGAAAGCCCCGCTTTCTCTATTAATGATCGACGCCGATCACTTTAAGGATTACAATGATAAGTTCGGTCATCCCGCCGGGGACAAGGTTTTAATCGAATTGGCCCGTCTTTTGACGAAAACGTTTCGAAAAGACGATATCCTCGCCCGATACGGCGGAGAAGAGTTCATCGCGGCGTTGCCGAATACATCCGAACAAGAGGCGATTGAAATCGCAGGAAGACTCGTTCAAATTGTGAGAGAATTCGATTGGGAAAAAAGAAGTATAACGGTCAGCGCGGGCGTCGCCACTTTCGATTTTGATCCGAACTGTAAAAATATAAATTTGGAATATTCCGTTCATCTAATTGAAAAAGCGGACCAGGCCCTCTATTTTTCCAAAGTGAAAGGTAGGAATCGAATCACCCATTTTTCTCGGATTCAAAACGAAAGCGGCGTTTCCCCGTAAAAATCGGATCCATGGAACTATAAAATGAAGGACTTTGAAAAAGAATACGATCTTGAAAAACTTGTGAATAATTCCTTGGATTTATTGTCGATCGTGGACTTGGAAGGTAAGGTTTTATTGATAAACCCCGCCTTTGAACGAGCCTTAGGTTGGAAAAAAGAGGAGCTACTGGGTCGCGACCCGTTTCATCTGCTTCACCCCGAGGATAGGGAAATTACCTTTCAAGAATTCGAAAAATTGAATCAAGGTTTACAAACCTTGTCCTTTCAAAATCGATACATCTGCGCGGACGGAACCTATAAATATTTTGCTTGGACCGCCTCTCCCGATAGAGAGTCCGGATTGGTCTACGTTACGGGAAAGGATATCAACGAGCTGATCGAATCCCACCAAAAGATCAGTCAATTGGCCCAAGAATTAAAAGAGGCCAACGACAAATTATTCGAACAGGCTTCTACGGATTCGTTGACAAAACTCAAAAATAGAAGGGCGTTCGACGAAGAATTGAATCGTTTGGCTCAATTTTCCTCAAAAGAAACGAATCCTCTTTCCCTGTTAATGATCGACGCAGATCACTTTAAGGATTATAACGATAAATTCGGTCATCCGGCCGGGGACAAGGTTTTGGTCGAGTTGGCTCTTCTTTTGACGAAAACGTTTCGAAAAGACGATATCCTCGCCCGATACGGCGGAGAGGAGTTCATCGTAGCCCTACCGAACACATCCGAGCACAAAGCGATCGAAGTCGCGGAAAGGCTGGTTCAAATCGTGAGAGAATTCAATTGGGAAAAAAGAAGCGTGACGGTCAGTGTGGGCGCTGCCACTTCCAATTTCGACCCGAACTGTAAAAATATAAATTTGGAATATTCCGTTAATCTAATCGACAAAGCGGACCGGGCGCTCTATTTCTCAAAACTGAACGGTAGAAATCGAATCACTCATTTCTCCCGGATTCAAAACGAAAGCGATGTTTCCCCGTAAAAATCGGATCCATGGAACTATAGAATGAAGGACTTTGAAAAAGAATACGATCTTGAAAAACTTGTAAATAATTCCTTGGATTTATTGTCGATTCAAAGATTGGACGGAACCGTACTACAAGTGAACCCGGCCTTTGAACGTATTCTGGGTTGGAAAAAAGAGGAACTGCTCGGAAGAAATCCGTTTCATTTACTTCACCCCGAAGACAGGGAAAGTACCGCTCAAGAATTCGAAAGATTAAACCAAGGTGTACCGTCGTTTTCCTTTCAAAATCGTTTCCTATGTTTGGACGGAACCTATAAATATTTTTCCTGGACCGCCTCTCCCGATCTTACTTCCGGTTTGATTTATGTGACCGGAAAGGATATTACGGAATTGGTCGAATCCAACCGTAAGATCAGCCAACTGGCCGCGGAACTTAAGGAAGCCAACGGCAAGTTGTTCGAACAAGCATCGACCGATCCGCTGACAAAACTCAAAAACAGAAGGGCGTTCAACGAGGAATTGAGTCTTCTCATTCATCTCTCTCAAAAACAAACGAATCCTCTTTCCTTACTGATGATCGACGTGGATCATTTCAAAGCATACAACGACAAGTTCGGGCATCCCGCTGGGGACAAGGTTTTGATCGAATTAGCCCATCTTTTGACGAAAACTCTTAGAAAGGACGACGTGACGGCGCGGTACGGCGGAGAGGAATTTATCGTGGCTCTGCCGAATACATCCGAACAAGAGGCGGTCGAAATCGCGGAAAGGCTGGTGAACGTGATCGAAAAATTCCAATGGGAAAAAAGGTCCGTTACGATCAGCGTAGGAATTACGACATCCGATCTGAATCATCTCGGCCCGACGGCGACTAACTTAGATCATTCTATGAATATTATAGAGGATGCGGATCAGGCGCTCTATCATTCGAAAATAAACGGTAGAAACAGAGCCGTACACAGTTCTAAGATAAAATCCTAAAATAAATTTGAATTAAATAAAACCAAACGTGTTACCATTTTCTAAGAATCGCTTTGAAGTAGGTTCCCTATATATGTCCGCGAAATTCAAAGGAGACTTAAAATGGATGAAGACTATGAATACGACTTTGAAAAATTCTTCGATTATTCGTTAGATATGTTTTGTATTTCCACATTGAAAGACGGTTCCGTGGTTCGAATTAATTCGTCGTTTCAACGCGTTCTTGGGTGGCCCCGGGAAAGATTACTCGGGCTCGGCCCTTTTGATTTATTACATCCCGAAGATATAGAACCTACCTTAAAAGAAATTGAAAAATTAAAACAAGGAGTCCCCGTCTTATCCTTTCAAAATCGATACCGATCCTCCAACGGAACTTATAAACATCTTTCATGGACCATTTTTCCCGATCCTAAGGCGGGTTTATTGTATGCAATCGCAAGGGACGTCACGAAACGAATCGATTCGAACCGAAGAATCAGACAACTCGCCGCAAAACTTAAAAAAGCGAACTACCAATTATTCGAACAGGCATCGACCGATCCTCTCACTAAACTCAAAAATAGGAGATCCTTCAACGAAGAGTTGAATTATCTCGTCAATCTTACGCGAAAACAGAAAGATTCCTTGTCTTTATTGATGATCGACGTGGATCATTTCAAAGACTACAACGATCGATTCGGTCATCCGGCAGGAGATCGGGCCTTAATCGATCTTGCGTCTTTACTTGCGAAAACAATTCGTGAAAGCGATATTTTGGCGAGATATGGCGGGGAAGAATTCGTGGTCGCACTGCCGGATACTCCCGAAGCGGAAGCGATCGAGGTCGCCGAAAAACTGGTAAAAACAATCCGAGACTTCCAATGGATAGGAATGTCGTTAACGATTAGCGTGGGCGTTGCCACCTCCGATTTTGATTCTTCCGAACAACAGGTAAGAATCGAAGACGATTCTACCTCCCTGATTGAAAACGCCGATCAGGCTCTTTATCAGTCGAAAGTCAACGGACGAAATCGAGTTACCCATAGGTCTCAAATACATTGAGCCGCTTTCATATTATATTGATTTTCGTTCTTTTAAAAAAGTTTTGCATGATTTCGAATACGAAGGAACATTATACATTCATTATATCTTGGGAAGATTCAATATGAATTACGAAAACGAATTTAATCTTGAAAAATTTTTTAATTATTCTTTAGACCTATTTGCCATCCAAAGAATGGACGGAACCGTTATTGAAGTAAATCCGTCCTTTCAACGGGTCCTGGGATGGCCGAGAGAGGAACTGATCGGCCGTTCCACCTTTCATCTTTTACATCCAGAAGAATTGGAATCCATCCAACATGAATTAGAGACTTCGGACCCAAGCGCGCCGAAATTATCGGTTCAAAGCCGCGTCCGTTGTTTCGACGGAAGTTATAAATATTTTGAATGGACCGGCTTTCCGGATTTAGAGTCCGGTTTAGTCTATATGACCGGAAGGGACATTACTGAAACCATCGAGTCGAACCGGAAAATCAGTCGTTTGGCGGTCGAACTCCAGGAAGCCAACGAGATGTTGTTCGAACAGGCATCGACCGATCCGCTTACAAAACTTAAAAACAGAAGGGCTTTTAACGAAGAATTGAGTTATCTCATCAAACTCACACAACGACAAGAAAACGTTCTATCCCTGCTGATGCTCGACGTAGACCATTTCAAGGATTACAACGACAAATTCGGCCATCCCGCGGGAGATCGGGTTTTAGCCGACCTGGCCTCTCTTTTGACCCGAACACTTCGCGGAAGCGATGTCTTGGCCCGTTACGGAGGGGAAGAGTTTATCATCGCGCTTCCCAATACATCCGAAGACAAAGCGATCGAATTGGCGGAAAAATTGGTAACCGTTACGAGAGAATTTGCATGGGAAAAAAGATCCGTTACCATCAGTGTCGGAGTAGCAACCGAAAATTTCGATAAGAACACACAAATTAAGAAATTCGATTATTCAACGTCTCTGATAGAAGACGCCGACAAGGCCCTCTATCATTCGAAAACGAACGGAAGAAACAGAGCGACACATAGCTCTCAAATACATTAATTGATTTGAATATGATATTTTTTTAAAATTAATTTGAACGTATCCAAGACGAACTATCGTTTTACGCGAATTCGATTCGAATAAAGTCAAAAAGGTAAAAAAAATCCGGCTATGCAATACGATTACGAAAAATTCTTTCACAATTCATTGGATATACTCGTCATAGCGCGGATGGACGACGGACACGTACTTCACGTAAACCCTTCCTTTCTGAGGATTTTCGGCTGGTCCGAAGAACAATTGCTCGGGTTAGGATCTTACAATTACCTTCATCCGGAAGATCTTTTATCCACTCAAAAAATTGCCGGCGATCTCGCATCCGGCTCCGCGATCGTTTCCTTTGAAAATCGTTATCGTTGTACAAACGGATATTACAGAACGTTGTCTTGGACGGCGGTACCGGAATATAAAAGCGGAATGGTTTATGCGATTGCGAGAGACATTACGGAAACGATCGAATCCAACCGCAAGATCGGTCAACTGGCAACGGAACTCAAAGAAGCGAACGATATGCTGTTCGAACAGGCTTATACCGATCCTCTCACAAAACTGAAAAACAGAAGGGCGTTCAACGAGGAATTGAATCGTTCGGTTCATTTAGCCCAAAAACATTCGAGCCATCTTTCCTTATTGATGATCGACGTGGATTTTTTTAAGAATTACAACGATCAATTCGGTCATCCCGCCGGAGATCGGGTTCTTACGACTCTGGCGTCTCTTTTAACTCGAACACTGCGTGGAAGCGACGTTTTGGCGCGTTACGGAGGAGAGGAATTCGTAGTCGCGTTACCCGACACTAACGAGGAAAAAGCGATCGAAGTCGCGGAACAATTGGTAACGATAATCCGAGAATTTTCTTGGGATCAAAGATCGATTACAATCAGCGTCGGAATTGCCACCTCGAATTTTGAGAAAAACGAACCGATTTTGAACGAAGATCGCGCAACTCACCTTATTGGAGAAGCGGATCGAGCCCTCTATCAATCCAAGGCGAGAGGAAGAAATCGCGTAACACACGGTTCTCAAATCGTATCGTCGGCGAAGTTCTAATAATTTAGGAAGAATTCGGAGAGAATTAAAATGAAAAACGATAACAAATGCGATTTTGAAAAATTTTACAAATACTCGTTGGATCTATTTTCCATTCAAAAATTAGACGGCACCGTTATATCCATAAATCCGTCCTTTCACAGGATTCTTGGCTGGTCGGAAGAAGAACTACTCGGACGAGATCCCTTTCATTTATTACATCCGGACGATTTAGAATCGATGCAAGAATTCAAACAATTGGACGGAGGAGTTCCTAGATCGTCCGTTCAAAATCGCTATCAATGTGCGGACGGAACCTACAAACACTTTTCATGGACCGGCTTTCCGGATCTGGAGGCCGGTTTGGTGTACATAACCGGAAGAGATATTACCGAGCTCGTCGAATCCAATCAAAAAATCAGTCAACTCGCTTCCGAACTCAAAGAAACGAACGATAAGTTGTACGAACAGGCCTCCACCGATCCTCTTACCAAACTCAAAAACAGACGTGTCTTTAACGAAGAATTGAATTGCCTCATCTAGCTTGCACAAAAACAAGGAAGTTCCGTGTCCTTGCTTATGATCGATGCCGATCGTTTTAAAAATTACAACGATCAATTCGGTCATCCCGCGGGTGATAAAGTTTTAATCAATCTAGCGTTTCTACTCAAGCAAACGCTTCGTACAAACGACCTCGCCGCACGTTATGGAGGAGAAGAGTTCATAATCGCGTTACCCAACACTTCGCAGGAAGAAGCCGTACAAGTAGCGGAAAATTTGGTCGCCGTTGTCCGAGAATTTGTATGGGAAAAAAGATCCGTTACCATCAGTGTCGGAGCGGCAACCGTAAATTTCGATAAAAATTCCCAAATTAATAAATTTGATTATTCGATAAACCTAATCAAAGATGCGGACAGGGCTTTGTACCATTCCAAAATCAACGGAAGGGATCAAGTTACGCATAATTTTCAAACTAAATCGTAACGATTTTTGATTTATTATCAATCAGGAGATACGAGTAAATATTCGCAAAAGCGTTATACTTATTAAACAAAATCAAATATGAACGATGAAAACCAATACGATCTGACTCAATTTTTTAGCGTCTCTTTGGATATGCTTTGTATCGCAGGAACGGACGGCTATTTCAAACTAATCAATCCTTCTTTTCAGAGAATTCTCGGATGGTCCGAAGAGATGCTTCTTACCCACACTTTCCTTGACTTTATCCATCCCGAGGATATTGAAGCTACTGTAAATGAAGTCGAAAAATTGAAATTCGGGGCCCCCACTCTTGCATTTTACAATAGATATCGTTGTGTCGACGGAAGTTATAGACACTTCTCCTGGAGCGCTTTCCCGAATCAAAAAACCGGATTGATTTACGCGATCGCGAGAGATATCACCGATCTCGTCGAGTCCAATCAAAAGATCAGTCAACTGGCAACAGAACTTAAAAACACAAACAATAAGTTGTTCGAACAGGCGTATACCGATCCTCTCACAAAACTGAAAAACAGAAGATCCTTCAACGAGGAGATGAATTATCTCATCAGTCTCACACAACGGCAAGAAAATGTTTTGTCGTTGTTGATGATCGACGTTGATCACTTCAAAGATTACAACGATCAATTTGGTCATCCCGCGGGAGATCAGGTTCTGACGACTTTGGCCTCTCTTTTGACCCGAACACTTCGCGGAAGCGACGTCTTGGCCCGTTACGGAGGAGAAGAATTTATCATCGCACTTCCCAATACATCCGAAGACAAAGCGATCGAATTGGCGGAAAAATTGGTAACCGTTACGAGAGAATTTGCATGGGAAAAAAGATCCGTTACCATCAGTGTCGGAGTAGCAACCGAAAATTTCGATAAAAACACACAAATTAAGAAATTCGATTATTCAACGTCTCTAATAGAAAACGCCGACAAAGCCCTCTATCATTCGAAAACGAACGGCAGAAATCAGGCGACGCACAGCTCACAACTCAAGAAGAAAAATTAAACGTCCGCTCGCAAAAATTGAATTTCGGCCGCTACGACACCTTTTTTTCCTTCAAAACGAGGTTTAAAAAAACGGCGGATTTTTTTGAACGGTTCTAGTTTTCTTTGCCCTGAGTGGAAATGAACGGTTCTTTAGGAGATAAAAAGTAACCGCTCAGACTCGCGATCAAAACGGGTGTAAAACTATAAAGGCCCGTCAATTCGGATAACAAAATCGTGGTTGAGATCGGCGTTTTAGTCACGGAAGAATTTACCGCTGCCATCAAACAGATCATCAGAAACGATTCGTTTTCGCTCGGAAAAAAATTGAACAGAAGTTTTCCCGCGCAGGCTCCGAGGAAAAACAGAGGTATGATCACACCTCCTCTCCAACCGCTCGCAACCGTGGTCGTAATCGCAAAGGTTTTCCAAAAAATCAGCGCGCACAAAAAGATCGGAGTAAATTTATCTTCCACGATTCGATTCATTTGATCGTGTCCGAAAAAACGGGTGAGTGGGATCTGCCAGACGATCAAACCCAACACGAGACCGCCGAATAACGTTTTCCAATAGATTTGTCCGGGAATTTTGGAATAAACCCAACGATTGACGATGAATAAGCCGTAAAACATCCATCCGAGAGCCGCCCCGCCCGCCCCTAACAAAAGAGCATATAAGAAATCTTGAATGTCTCCGGGAACGTATTGAGGAAGCTGCCAAGTGGGTTGTAAACCGATATGTGTCATCCAAAGAAAAACAAAAAACGCCGAAGTACTGGATAAAAACGCGGGAAGAAGAGCCTTATAATATTCCACGACGTGCCTGTGTTGTAAAATCTCAAGCGCGAATAACGCGCCTCCCAGAGGAGATCCGAAAAGAGAAGTAAAACCCGCGGCCATTCCGGCGATCGTCATCGAACGATATTCCTCTCCGGTTAAACCCAGTTTTTCCGCAAACCAATTCCCGAAAGAACCCGTAATCTGAACGAGAGGCGCTTCCGGGCCCGCGCTTCCCCCCGCGGAAATGCTCAAGATCGAAGAAAAAGCCATGGAAGGATTCTGGCCCGCGTCCAGTTTTCCGCCTCGAAATCGTATATTATCGATTACTAATGAGATTTCTCCCGGTTCCCCCAAAAAATGAATGATGAGCCCGATAAACAATCCGGTCGCCGTCATAAACGGTACGGTATAAATTCCGGAAATCGCCGAAGTAAAACGAGTGAGATATTCCAAAAACATCCAGAACGCCGCCGAAAAAAGTCCTCCCGCGATTCCTAAGATCACGTAAAAAAAAGTAAGCCTGGAAAGCATGAATGGATTTTTTCTGGAAAGAACCAGAATGGGAGACCGAAGCAGATTGACGATCGTGATCATAGATACGCCGTTAAACGAAAAGAACCTCTTCCTTATTGCCGGAAACGATTTCTCCGATTCTGTGAACGGATTCTCCCGTCGATTCTAAAAATTCTTGGGCGATATCCGAGTGTTCCTCGGAAACGACCAGCATATAACCGATTCCCATGTTGAACGTCGCAAAAAGTTCCATCTCGTCGAGTTTATGATCCTTTTTGATCCTCTCGAAAAAATATCCGGAAGGAATTTTGTCCTTATAGAATTTCGCCCGAGTTCCCTGCGGAAGAACTCTCGGTACGTTTTCCTGGTAACCGCCTCCGGTGATGTGGACCATTCCCTTGACCGGAACCTTTTGCAAAAGTTTTAATATACTAGATACGTAAATCCGAGTCGGTTTGAGTGCGTAGTCTTTTAAAAATTTTACCCGCTCCGGATCGGAAGGAAGATGTTTTCCGTCCTTCAATAAAAGTTTACGAATGAGCGAAAAACCGTTGCTGTGAGGTCCGCTGGATTCGAGTCCCAAAATTTTATCTCCCGGTCGGATCGTCGATCCGTCGATCATCAAATCCTTTTCGACCGCGCCGACCACAAAACCGGCGAGATCAAACTCGTCCTCTTCCATCGTTCCCGGATGTTCGGCGGTTTCTCCCCCCAGTAAGGCCGCGTTAGACAGCTTGCATCCCTGAACGATTCCGGCTACGATCCGATCCATCTTTTCAGGATTCAACTTTCCGCATGCGATATAATCCAAAAAGAAAAGAGGTTCTCCTCCGCAAACGAGTATGTCGTTCACACACATCGCCACAAGATCGATGCCGACCGTATCGAACGTATTCAACAGTCGCGCGAGTTCTATTTTTGTTCCGACGCCGTCGGTTCCGGAAAGTAAAACGGGTTGATCGTATTTTTTAAGGACGCTGACGTCGTAAGCTCCCGCAAAGCCGCCAAGACCGCCTAACACTCTGGGACCGTGTGTGGATTCTACGTTTCGTTTGATCTTTTGAACGAACTCCCTTCCCTTTTCCGTATCCACACCGGCGCTTTTGTATGTGATCTTTTCTTCCATTCTAAACGGTTCCGATTCTTTTTAGAATAGCCTTTAGAAAATCAAAATCCCTGCACACAAAAAAAAACCGGATCCATACGGGAAATCCGGCACTTAAGGACGAAGATTCGGGAATTCAGGAAATCATTTCATTTGGTCGATCTGTTCCATTGCGGCCAATTCTTCTTTGGCGGCGGCTCTCGCTTTCAAATCCTTCTCACCCGGTTTTAAATCCACTGCCTGTCCCGCTTCGATCAGAACTTTGGCGTTATCGGATTTACGAGTGATCTCTACGGCTCCCTCTCGTACCGCGAAGGTTCCGGTCTCGTCCTTACCGTTCACTCTTCCCCAGAACTGAGTTCCTCGAACGGCGGCGACTACGGTCGGAGTGTCCACGAGTAGGCTCTGACCTTTTGCGAGTTTAGCCGCCTTGATCAGAACGTTTCCTTCGGAAACTTGAAAGGATGCGCTGTCCGCATTGAGAGCGGCTAAGGTCGCCGTACTTCCGCCCAAAAGACGGAAACTTCCGAGTTTGGAAGTGAGATCCAAGACCGCGTCCGAATCCGTCTTTACGGATTGTTTTTCGGTCACGTTTGCAAGCGGGGAAAGGTCCTTGCCCGTTTCCACTACGGAAGCCTTTCCTTTGAGAAAGGTGACTACCGCGTCCGCGCTTTCGGCCGACTTGGGTTTACAAACGGTGAAAAGAAATAAAATCGAGACCGCGATTAATATACGGATCATATACACTCCGATTGAATCCTCTACAGAGGAGTTTTGGTATTATACTCTATATCGAAAAAAACGGATTCATTTTTTAGCATAAAGTTTGGAAATTTATTTTAAAAATTTTAAAATCGTTTTGGAAATTTATTTCCAAGAATAGGCTTGTCAAAAATTAGTGTGGTTCCTGTCGGAACGCTTGCGTTTTATTGTATGTAAAAACCAAACCACTCGCAATAACCCGCAACGAGTCAGAACGTGTCGTCCAAATTTAAAAGTTTTTCGGCGAGTCGGATATGAAACTCGTTTTCCCCGTTTAAAATCAGATTATAGGCCGATCGTTCTTTCCTACCGGAGTTCCTCTTTTCCGCTCCCAGGGTATTCAAGAGATGCCTGACCGTTCCCGGATTTCCGTCGTAGAGTTTCACTCCGGGAAAGTTGTTAAGGATTATTTGTTTTAGAAAAACGTAATGTGTACAACCTAAAACCAAGATTTCGATCGTTTGTTCCCAAAGATCGTTCAATATCGGAATCAAATAGTTTTCGGCGCCCGTAAAATCCCCGCGATCCACAAAACCGGCGAGACCTGGGCAGGAAATCGGAACGATCAACTCTTCCGCGTTCAGCTCCGCTTTCAGTTTCTGTAATTTTTCTTCCCTTTGTGTGACGGGAGTCGCGAGAAGCGCGACTTTTTTGCCGGGATTTTGCAGAACCGCGGGTTTGATCGCGGGTTCCATTCCGAATATGGGAATGGAAAATTCTTTTCGAAGAGTCTCCGCGGCGGCTGAAGTCGCGGTATTACAAGCCAACAGGATGGCGTTCACATTTTCCCGAACGAGACGCAAACATACGTTCCGAGTCAGTTCTAAAATCGCAGAAGCGTCTTTTTCCCCGTAAGGACTGTTCTTTAGATCTCCGTAATATACGATTTCGAAATCGGTTTCGTATTTTAGAATTTCCTTAAGAACGGACAAACCGCCCATCCCCGAATCCATAAGTCCGATCTTGAGCGGCCCTTTCAAATGCGAATTCCCATTTCCGTTTAAGATCTGCGTTAGGCGGAAGCGATATACTCGCCGATCTTATCTCGAAGAGTTTTGTAGATCCAATCGAACTTAGTTTCGTCCTCTTCGAGTAACGTTACCCGAAATCCGTCCTTTAACGTGCAAAAGGCCGAGAGAGGAACCACACAAATCCCGGTGGAAGCCAAAAGATAATATACGAATCTTCTGTCGTTTGCGGCGGAAGCCAAAAGGGGTTGGATGAATTCGTCCGCCTTCTTGTTCTCCACGTTCAACTTCATGGAGGAATTCAATACGTCCTCGTCAAACGCCACGGTTAGATAAAACGCCCCCTTGGGTTCCACGACCTTTACGCCTTTTAATCCGGCAAAGTATTCGGTCGCCGCGTGCGCTCGTTTTTTGAACTTTTCGTTTCTTCTTTTCAAATGAGGAATAAAATCCGGATGGGAATACACCTCCGGGATCGCCATCTGAGGCAAAGTCGTAGAACATACTTCGAGCATCTTGGCGTCTAACAACGATTTTATGTAACGGCTGAATACCGGATCCTTGTCCTTGTTGAACACCTCCAACCACCCGCAACGACCGCCCGGCCAAGGAAATTCCTTGGAAATGGATCGGAGCGCCATTCCCGGAACCTTGTCTCCGATGACCTCCGAAAGATGAAGAGGTCCGTGATCCGAATAGTTCACGTGCGCGTAGGTCTCGTCGCATATTAGCATAAGATCGTATTTTTCGCAGATGGAAACGATCTTTTTCATTAGAGTTTTATCATATACTGCGCCCGTGGGATTGTCCGGGTTGATGAGTAGAATTCCGGCGATGGAATCGTTGTAACGCACCTTGTTTTCGATCTCTTCCAGATCCGGCATCCAATTGTGTTCCGGAAGAAGGTTATACGTTAGGTGTTCATATCCGCTGTGTGCGGCTTCCGCGGAGGAAATGGTGGAATACGCGGGGCTCGGTCCCAACACTCTCGCTTCCTTTCTCATAAAACCGAAAATTTTTGCGACCGCATCCCCGAGTCCGTTGAAGAAAAAAAGATCGTCCGCGGTGATCTGGGCCCCTCCTCTTTCGTTCACTTTTTGGGCGAGGAATTTACGAGTAGGCTCGTGACCTTGCGTGGCCGTATAAGCCCAAGACTTGTCTTTCATCACCAGGCCCGATACGATTTCTTTCATCCAATCGGGAACGGATTCCCCTTTTAAAATCGGATCTCCTATATTTTCGTAGGTGATCCGAAGGCCCAGAAGCTCCAATTTTTTTGCGACGGCTACGATCTGTCTGATTTCATAGATCAGAGCGTCCGCTCCGCTGTGAACGATGTTTCTTCTCATCCCGTCTATCCTCTAAAAAATTCCCACTCGTTATTTCTGAATCAGTTTAACCGGCAGTTCCAACATCGACTTTTCCCGGTAGATACGGAGCTTGATCTTGCCCCCAAGTCCCACTATTCCAACCTGTTCGCGCAAATCATTAATATTTTTGATCGGAGTTCCGTTCGCTTCCAGAATAAAATCGTAACGTTTGATTCCTCCCAGTTCGGCGGAAGACTGAGGATCCATATCGTAAACCAAAACTCCCGTCCAAGACTCCGGAATTCCCAATGCGATCCTATGATCCGGAAGCGGAACCGTCGCCATCACTCCGAGAATCGCCGGACGAATATGTCTGCCTGGACTCGACTCGATCATTCGTATGATCTTAAGCGCGTAGTTACTCGGAATCGCAAAACCGATTCCGGAGTTCCGACCCGTTTCACTTCGGATCAATCGATTGATTCCGATCACTTCTCCGTAAATATTTAAGAGCGGTCCTCCGCTGCTTCCGGGATTGATCATACTGTCGGTTTGAATATGAGTTTGTCCGGTCTCGTCCAAGTCTTCCCTGTACTTTGCGGAAACGACTCCCACGCTGAAGGAACGTTCCAAACCGAAGGGAGAACCGATCGCTATCGCCCAGTCTCCGACTTCGATTTTATCCGAATCGCCGAATACAACGGCGCGCAGTCCAGAACCTTCTCTGATTTTTAAAAGGGCGATGTCCGCGCGTTCGTGACTTCCGACGTACTTTGCGGAATGAACGCTTCCGTTGGATGTGATGACTTCGATACTTTCCGCACCTTCGATAACGTGATAGTTCGTGACGATATAACCTTTTTCATGAACGAAAAATCCGCTTCCGAAAGAAGCCAGTCTTTCGTTTCTAAAATCGAAGTAGTGATACGGGCTTACGATTGATTCGCTTTTTTTCGTTCGAATGGAAACCACCGAATCCTTGGCGAAATGATAAACGTTTCGAAAAGAATTTTGAATTTCGATCGCCGACTTTTGTTCGCGGGCGCTGATCGGTCTTTTACCGGAGAAAAGAGAAGACAACGAACAATCCTTCGGAAAAATCAGAATCGATACGAGGACGGCGATTAAAATTCCGTTGATGACGACTACATTTGGGAGTGAACGTATAAATTTCATGTTAGAATCTAAATTCAATTCTCTCCGTTCGACGAACAAGTGTAAATCGAAAACCGGAATCCCATTCGGAAGAGTTATAGGAAGAATCTTAATCTTATTCGTTCTTTGTTTGACTCTCGAAGGATGTGTGGGTTATCTCTGGCATTTGGGAACGGGACAACTGGGCATTTTATTAAAACGAAAATCGATTCCGTCGATTCTCCAAGACGCGAACGCGAAGGACGAATTAAAAACCAAACTGCAACAAGTCGAAACGTTTCGAGAATACGGAATCAAAGAATTGGCTCTGAATCCTTCCGCCGGGTTTAAAAGTTTCGTACAGTTGGATCGGAAAGAAATCGGTTGGCACGTTGCGGCTTGTTATCCTCTCAAACTGAAATCTTATACTTGGTGGTTTCCGATTGCGGGGACCGTTCCCTACAAAGGTTACTTTGATTTGGAAAAGGCGAAGGAAGAGGAAAAATTACTCAAAGAAAAAGGATTGGATACGAGGATCCGAATTACCGCGGGTTATTCCACTCTAGGTTGGTTCGAAGATCCGATTTTTTCCTCCCAGTTGGACGATACGAAATCGTACGAAGTAGCCTCGCTTGTGTTTCACGAAATGGCGCACGCCACCGTTTACTTTCCGGGCGATTCTTCGTTTAACGAAAGTTATGCGAGCTTCGTGGAGGAGGAAGGAGCCTTTCATTATCTGGAATCCGTAGAAGGAAAGGAAAGTCCGATCAAAAAGGAAATTCTTCTGCACAAGGAAGAATCGCGGAAATTCAGGAAACTCCTAGTTTCCACGGCGGGCAAATTGCAAATGTTATACGATTCGGAACTGGACGACGCGCAAAAACTGGAAGGTAAAAAACGGATCTTAAACGAATTCAAAAACTCTCTTCTTGCCGCAAAACAAGAATTCAAAACGATTCACATCGACAAACTCGCTTCTAAAAACTGGAACAACGAGGACTTTGTGGGTTATCTTCGCTATCATTCCGGTTCCGATTTTTTTCACAAAGAATTCGAAAAAGCGGACCGTAACTTCCCAAAGTTCCACGAAAGAATGAAGGCCCTCGTCGATCTTTCGAACGAGGAACGTAAGAAATTGCTGGAGTCCAATCCGTTGCAAACGGAATAAACGGTAGAGGCGCGCACTTCTTGAAAATATCCGACTTCAAGCAGATCCATTGGAGTTTATATCCGGGCAATCCCGTATTGGAAAGCCCGCGTTTCACTCCGCTTATCGCAGACCCGTCGTTTCTGGAAAGATCCGAATCTCCGGACGGTAAATTTCATCTTTTCTGTCATACTCTCTTCGGCATACATCGGTACGCGTCCGACGACGGGCTCAAATGGGATAAGGGCCGCCTTTTATTCCGACACGCGATGAGGCCGTTTATATATAAAGAAAAAGGAATATTCTATTTATTGTATGAACGATATACCCCGTTTCAGATCGTTTTTTCCTGGTTTACGTTTTGGAAATGGAACTCGCAGATTGAAATGCGGACCTCCGGCGATCTGAAAACCTGGTCGGAGCCGAAAACGATCCTTCGACCGTCCCTGGATTGGCACGCAGATCCGCGTTATGGTAAATCGATCGGCAATCCCTGTCTTGTAAAGGCGGACGGCAAATATCGACTCTATTACAGCGCGTCGCTCACCTTAATTCCCGATTGCGGATTTTGCGAACCGACCTACGTCGGCGTTGCACAAGCGAATGAAATCTCGGGACCCTATGAACCTTTCCAAAGTCCGTTGATCTCGCCGGACACTTCCTGTCGCAACCTGGCCGCAGGCGCCGTCAAAGTTCTTAAAACGGAGGACGGATACGTAGGTTTTGAAAACTGTATCTACCGAAATTCCGCCGGTCGCTCGGGTTCCGCGATCTATCTGTTGCGTTCTTCCGACGGGCTCGCCTGGGATTTTCTTTCGCAGAAACCGATTCTTGCGCCGACTTCCGGTTGGATGAGGAGCCACATTTACGCCTTAGACGTAAAGTTTCATTCGACGCAAAAGAGATGGTTCCTTTACTTCAACGCTCGAAACGATTGGCACTGGACCAAAGGGAAGGAAAAAATCGGATTATTGGTCGGGAAAAGCGAATAACGCGCCTCGGATGCGGGTCTACTCCGGAACTCTCATTTTTAATAAGACGATATGTTTGTAAAAAAGTTTCCCAATTATCCCTTATAGGACATATGAAATGGTGGATGATTTAAACTAACTAATGAATTATGAATTTAATTCCAGAAAATTTTACCAAAGAAGCTATCTTAAAAAGGCATAAAAATTACCGACTTGATGCGAAAGAAAATACAATTGAAGATCGTCTTTTAGAATTTTTAAAAGATAAAAGAATAGATTTTATTCATTATCAAGATGGTAAAGATAAGAACACATGTCAGATAGGGCTAAAGATCACATTTCCAGATATAAAAGAGAATCTAGACTCAGTCTTCCTTAAAGAAGAACTTTTTTGTTTATATGTGGATGTAGCCGATGGATTAGTTTCTAATAAGAAATTTTAAAATCCTCTTTGTTTAAATTCTTCGATAGTTTCTTTTGGTGTCTCAAAAACTTGCTCGATTAGATCTACATCGATTTCATACGGCTTGCTATTTATATCGATAAGAAAAAACCTAAACAATAATGACTCATTATTGGTTGGAATTTTTTCATTGTCCCTTATCTTCCCTATGATTATACCTTCGTTCCGAACTGATATTGTAATTATATCATTATCTAAAGTCCTCCTAAAAGTTAAAAGACTATTAATTACTCGAACATGCTCATTCCGATCTGAAATATCATCGTTTTTCATTGCCAATGATTAATATGGTAAAAATTAAATTGTCAATTAAATTTATGCTTAATGATTTCCCAAAAGACATCGGAGAATATGGTTTTTTAAGCCTAATTAGTATGCTTTAAAACTACTATGTAAATATGGAAAAAAACTTAGAACTCTTCTCACAAACAATAAAAGAATTCCTCGCTGATAAAGATATTAAGATTACTCACACTCATGCCTTTGGAAGTGATCCTGCCGATCACTTTGATTTAAAAATCAGAGTTTTTTATAGAGGAGAAAGTTCTCCTGAGAATCATGAGGATTATATAAAATTTATGGATTTAATCTGGAGTGTGTATGTAGAGAAAAATATATCAAAGAGTGAACAGTCTCAAACCCATTTAACCGATTCTATCAATTTAAAAGAACATGTTTGATTCTCTTCTTGGCTATGATAAGTTAAAATACCTGAAACTTCATCTGCATCAAATGTAAATTCCAAAAATTCTCCGATAATAGCATTGTAAATATTAGATATATGTATTGTAATTTGATCACCTTTCCTAAACTTTTCAATGCAACTTTTAATCGCACGAACATGGCGTTGATCTAATTCTTTATCTGTATATTTGTTCATAATTAGGTATCCCAAACTACTTTTAAGTTGTTTAATAAAACCCATTTTTTCTCAATTATCCAAACAAAACATTAAGAAATTAAGCTAAAAACTAACAATCTCAAATCCATTTTTATCTACTAATCTAACTACCTATGGAAAATACTAAATCTGAAGTTAAAGAGTCTTTACTTGAGCTATTGAAACAAAACAATAAAAGTACCTTCTTAATTAAATACTCTCATAGCTTGGAAGCAGATGGATTTATTCTTGAAGTTTTAGTAAAATTTGATGGATTACCCTTTTCTCCTGAGAACAATAAAATAGAAAATGATCTATTTAAAATTTTACAGAGAATAGATAACTAATTATTGCTTTGCTTCTTTATATCAATAATATTCAAAAAGTTAATACTTTTTTCTTCACCATCTGACAATGTAAGAATCAAAAAAGCTTCAGTTGTAGCATACCCTAAATTCGGATTTGAAATAGAGAACGTTTTATATACACCAGAAATAGAAATACCGTTGGTTAACATTACTTCCAAAGTAATAGTAGATAAAGATACAAATCCTTGTATTCTTTTCCTAATCCTTTCTATTCGCTCCCCATCACTTTCGGGACCTTTATCTGGAAGTGCTGCACTTGCTGGTTTATTATTCATCATACATTTTTACATCCATTATTATTTTGATTTTATTTTAGACAAAAACAATATACGAAGATTTAAATTGTCAATAGTATTTGTATTTAATGATTTCCCAAATAAGACATTTGAAAATGTGGTAAATTACCATTTCAGTAGAATTTTGACTTCAACTAAGATATTATGAATCCAGCAATAGAAATAGACAAAGAAGAATTAAAAAAACGATTTGAAGTATCTGGAATACTCCCAGAACAGATTGAATTAGTAATGGATGTTTTTGAACAAAGCTCGGTCCCTCTGAAAATTTCATTCCCATTTGAAGAATTTATAAAAGACGTTTTTACCTTAAAAATCGTCACCCATGATTTGAAAAAAAATGATATAGAAAATGGTAAATTCTATGTTGATACTTACAACTTTAGCTTTACTAGTGAGAATGGAGAGAATTTCATTCCTATAAATTATTTGAAAATGCCAGAATTTGATTTAAATAATTTACGTGAAGATTATATAGAAATAAAGTTAGGTGTATTAGACAATCCGATTACAATAAGAGATATAATACCCAATTAGAAAAATCTAAATTAAAGATTTTTTTCGATATATTTATAGCCTAAATCAGTTAAAAATATCGAATCGTCTTGCCCTCCCATAACCAACTTATCAATGATAAGTTGGTTTATAGCTTCTATAATATCGTTATTTGCCTCAATAGGACCTACTAATTAAGATGAACTTAAATTTATGGATCAAAATCAAGAAATAACACCTGAACGAATGCAACAAATCTTAACTTCTGGGACAATACCACAGGTTTATTTAATTCTGTAACAATAGCCGGGCTGATATCGATAATAATTTTCACAGAAAATATTCTCCAAATGACGCATTTAGAATATTCAAACTATTGAAATTTTAATATTATGTGTCAATTTAAATTCTTTACGAAAATTGATTTACATTTATCAAGGATCAATGATCGAAGAAGCCGCAATTAATCAAGTTAAAAGAAGATTATTAGAATTAGCAAAAATCCATAATTCTCATCAAAAAGGAGTCCCGTTAGATACTACAATAATTATGGGATATTTTAGGAATAGCCTCAATGGTCGGATACCTACTAATTTTGACAGGTAAATGCTATTTTTTGATAAATTTCCCAATTATCCCAAAATAGGACATTGAAAAATTAGGCTAAAATTAGTTAATTAATAACATTAGCAATATTTGGTCTGTATTTATTATTTTTTATTAAGGCGTCTGCTTCCAAGGGGAAATTACTGACAATCGCCCAAGCTTTGTATGATATAGGATCATTACTATTTCCAGCATCAGTTAAAATATCTGATGCGAGTACATTTTCCGTAAAGAGCCTATTTATATGGAAATCCAATTGTTCATCGGAAACTTTTTTCAAAAGTTCATCGACCTTTTTGTGTCTTGAATGAGTTGAATCTGCCTCAGCCTTAAACAAGGTGGCTCCTATCGCAAGCTCTTTTACTTTATTTAACCAGTCTCGAATGGATAGTATACCTATATCGAAAAAAGACATATTTAAATTTCTAACAAACGCTTCAGAAGCAAACGTGGCTAAAAACGCATAAGCAAAACTTGATTTTAGATCATTAGACATTTTATCTTTTAAAATAGGAAAACACAAAATCGAAGCCAGCATATTAACTATTGACGAGACTACTAAATATAATATTGATGAAAAATTAAGAAGGGAACTGAATGATGATTTTGAGCTGTGTATTAGCTCAAGTGCAACTTTCACTAAGGTAAAAAGAAATACATACGCACTAATAGAGGGGATATCCAATTGTATCTACTCAATCCGTCATTTAGTAATTTTTAATTTATTTAATTCTCTTTCGGCAGATAAGCCATTAGCAGTAATGAAAATTGAATCAAAGTCTTCAAATGGACTAGTTCGACTTGAATTAATATAGTTTGATTCTTTTAATTTAGAGACTAGCTCAGATAGTTTATTTCTAGTTAATCCGGTTCTCGCCTGTAAGGATCGACGAACAATTGCTCTCTCTTTTGAAATAGTCTTGAGGACTTCCATCATCTCAGGATCACTAAGTAAATCTGTTAATTTAATCTTATCCATACAACCCCCCCCCCCTTATTATATATTTAGTAGATTCTTAGGTCAATAGAAAACTTTAATAAATCTCCCCTTAGTATAAATATAAATAGTAAGGTAAGAATTATATTAATTTCCCTCCAAATTTCACACATCCAATAGATCTTTCGGTTTTACTTTCAACCTCTTCGATATCTTAAAAATAGAACGTACCGATGGGTGGGACTGCCCATTCTCGATATCTTGCACCGTCCGGTAAGAAATAGCATAGTCTCCTTCGTCCATCGCTTCCTGAGTAATGCCTTTCGCTACCCGGATTTCCTTTATTTTCTGTCCAACTTTCCGGATAAATTCTTCATATTCCACACACGAAATTATGTGCCCTACTTGACATTTTAAACACACAGATTTTCGTGTGTCAATCGAATGTAGCACGGAAAAACGTGCGTAGATAGAGGCTTGGAATGATCTTAAATGATAGAAATGTCTTATGTATATTCAAATCACCACTTAAACATTTTAGAATTCATAAGAGACTCTTAACTTCAGAAGTTTTTTTAAAAGTTAAAGTTCTCAATGAAGTCCGATTCCTTATAGTTCCCTTCTTAATTATAATGATTCGAGACCTTCGTCTTTTTATAGAACCTCAATTGTGGGCGGAAGAAGGAACAATTTATTTTCGAGAAGCGTATCTTTACGGATTTAAAACGATCTTCAAACCCGAACTCGGATATTATTCCCTACTTCCCAGAACGTTCTCGTATGTAAGCAGCCTACTTCCTTTGGAAACGGTTCCGATGTTTATGATCCTGTTTTCCCTCTCCATCTGGTTGGTTCCTCATATTTTGATTAGCTTATCACAAAACGAACGTTTACATTCTTTTAAGAATAAGATAATTTGCTCATTCACGTTAATATTATTAACCGGGCCCTCGGAAGAAATTTTTCTAAATTCGATTAATTTGCATTTTGTCGTTCCGTGGATATTGATTCTGATCGGCATGGATAACTTGAATCAAATCTCAAAAGCACGTAATATTCTATATGTTTTTTTATCCTGGATTGCATTACTGAACGGCCCAGTCGCCATCTTTGTCTTACCAATCTATATATATTTAGTCCTATCTCAGAAAAAATATAAATTTTTAATATTCAGTTTATTTCCAGTTCTCATTCAGATATATTCAATTTTCATACTTAATAACAATAACTCTCTTCACAATAGATTCAGCTTCTCGATGGAAGAGTTTAATCTTGTTTATTTTTACAGGATCTTATTAGGTTCCTTTGTTGGAGAAATCGGTAGTAGATATTCGATCTTGAATTTAATAGATATTCAATCGTGGATAAAACTAAAAAACGTATTGTTCCTATTCTTTACAGGTTTGGTTTTGTTTGCAATTAAAGAAAGAGATAAATTTGCAAGTTCTTTGATGATCGGCTCTGCGACTGTTTCTATTTTAACTTATATATTCGCGGTGAATCCAAAGTATCCCGATTTGTTGATTGGAGGAGGAAGATATTTTTATCTTCCGAACACGATGTTAGTGATCGGATATTTATTTTTCTGTTTCAAGAAAGTCAATTTTAGAATTCCCGCTACCCTAATATACGTGATCCCTATTATTCTATCATTGTTTTCTTCCGGCATCTCTTATTTTAACAAATCCAGTTATTGCTTGGATTGTGCTTCCTGGAAAACCGAAGTACATCAAAATTTCCGGCAAAATAAAAAAATCCAAATATCGCCGAAGGGTTGGATCATTGATTTTAATCAATGAATTATTTGATTCGGAATATAATAGAAACATGAAATAATAAATTCTATTCTCTTTTATTATATAATGAATGCTTAGTTTTTTATACTTTTAATAAAAAAGATTGACAATCTGATTTTGCGTATATCCATTTTGCTATTATGAATATAGATGACCATAATAAATATGTAAATATCATAAAAAGTGAAATCAATTTGCGAAGAAAAATTGATAGAGAAGTAATAACTATCCTTACGAATTCCAATGAAATTGTAACAGGAAAAATAAATTCATTTGAAAAAATAGACTCTGATAATCTCTATCTAAATTTTGAATTAGACCTCATTATACCTGGCCCACATTTAAGAAAGTTCAATGTTATTGATATAAGTGAAATTCTGCCTTCATCCCAAGTAGATATTGAAAGTCTTAATTCTTCTGTTTTCGAGAATTGAAATCCTAACTAATTCCTCCATGGGCATCTATTAGAATACTAGATATTTCTTCTGAAATGAAAAAATCTTCATCTGTATTGGGAAGAGCTATTTCTAAGGTTAATATGATTTTATCTTTGGGATAACCTAAGCCAGTAATCTTAAATTGTTTGTCTTTTAAAAATTCAACGATTCTTGTTTCTGTAGATTTATTTGTATCACGAAGTGCTCGTTTCCTATGTCTCTCTAATATGGCATCTTTAGCAATAAGATCTTCTGTTAGCATCTTTTTAATCCTGTGATTTGATATTTAAATAGTAGCAAAATTACTCTTTAAATTTTTTCCTACCTTTCGTTACTTTTTCATATTGAGAGATTGCTAATTCAACCCACAAAATTAGCTCAGGATTACTTCTGAGCTTTTCTGTTATTTTCAGGATCTTTTTTTCTTGAGCTTTTGAGAGTTTTTTCTCTGCTTCTCCCATTTTTGTCCATTCCGTCCTTATAATATTGCTTATGGGCAAGGGTAGTCAAACCACTATAGTCAGAGCAATCGGAATTTCTTTTCTGGAACTAATGGAAAGGTTTCCTACAGAAATGGATGTAATTGACTATTTTCTTCATATCAAATACCCCAAAGGTGTTCGCTGTTCCCATTGCGATTCTAAAAGAGTTGTACACAGGAAAGAGACTCCGCGAAAATTCCAATGTAATTCATGTAACAATTCTTTCAGTATTTTTAAGTCCTCTATCTTCAAGGATTCAAAATTAGATTTAAGAAAATGGCTTTATGTAATTCATCTTGTAACAAATGCAAAGAAAGGAATGTCAGCTTGTCAAGTTCATAGAGAGATTAGAGGGTCTTATAAAACGAGCTGGAGAATGGTTCATCAAATCCGTAAGGCCATGGGACAGGTTACAACTAAGAATGTTTTCAAAGCAATTTTTGAAATCGATGAAGCATATGTTTCCACTAGTCCTAAAATTAAACAAAAACCAAAAAGAGGTAGGGGAACTTTAAAGACACCTATTGTTGGTGTATATAATCGTGAAAAAGATAAAATTTATGCAACTGTCGCTCTTCCAAATAAGCTAGGTCAGAAATTAACTGGAAAACAGCTTTTAGAAATATTAGAAAAAGTAGCAACTAAAGACTCTACAATTATGACTGATGAATTTAAATCTTATAAGATTCTTGATAAGAGAGGTTACGAGCATCAAAAGATAAATCATAGTCAACATCAATATGCATTTAACGGAATCCATGTAAATAATGTGGAAGCATTTTGGTCAATATTTAAAAGAGGCTTGGTCGGTTCTTTTCATCATGTATCAGGTAAGTATTTGCAAGCTTATATTGATGAATTTACTTTTAAGTTCAATAATAGGAAGAATAAGAAGATATTCTATGAGTTATTAGAGAGGAGTTTATTAGAATAAAATGTTTGACTCATTCTAATGCCATTATACAAATCCTAAATTATGGATTTACTTATTTCTTTTGACGCACACAAGATCCCAGACAGCAAAGAAGCTTCGATAGAAGCTTATAAAGAATTCTATGAAAGTTTAAAGGATCTTTGTTTATCAATTATTCATCCTTATAATGACGATAAGATACCAAGATCTACTTGTTTTTTAAAAGGTATCAAGACTGAAAATCTGGAAAGTTTTGAAAGAAATCTAAGACAAATTGCTAATAGTTGTGAATTAGATCTTAGGAAATTACTATTGCTGAGGCTTGACGATAAAGAGTATCAGTTCAAACTTCCTTGAAGTTATTCACATAGCCCTTACAAAATTGAACAGTAATATCTAACATTTTTCGATAACTACCTTTATAATAAGGACGTTCTTGGTTATGCTGATGTATGATCAATTTACCAGCAGGGTCGGCAAATCCACCCATAATCGCTGTATGATCTTCAAAAACTATGCCATCTTCAATAGATGAAAAAGGTCTGCCGACTAATGCCTTTCTTATTGCGAGTCGTAATTCTTCAGCGATTTTATCTGCATATTCTTCAGTGATTATTAGTTCCATATTCCATTAGTTGGGCAAATTTCAGAAATTCATTCTTCAATGATTCCCACTGATAGAATTGTAGGAGTTAAAAAGTATGCCCAAAAGCAAAGGATCGATATCTGACATCACGAATTATCTCACTCAAGAAGATTGGAATCTTACGTAATTCTCAGTAAATCCGAGGCTCCTTAACGCTTACATTGACATCCATCTACGTTTACAATTGCCAACTGATTTACCTAAATCTAAGGAAAACGAAGTAAAGTTGGCTCGATGGATTGAGTTGGTAAATCTGTATCATTCGGTGCGATAAGAAGAAACTCAATTTTAGCCTAATTTTCTAATGTCCTATAAGAAAATGTAATCTAATTTTATTGACATTTCCTAACAACAATTCAGAAATTAATTTCTGAATTATTAACTGTAATAATCAAAATGAGTGAAACATATAAAGATGAGGCGAATAGACTATCTTCAAAGTTAAGTGAAGAAATTTATCATACTCGGCAAGCTACCCTCCCTTGGCAAAGTGGTATTTCAAACTATTTTAAAAGAGAATTAACAATAGTATTATTTGACAATGAATACTTGCCCTGGGCTTTATGGAAATGTTCTGGTTTAGAAGCAGTTCCTTTATCATTTGGTATTCCGAATAATTCCATTGAACAATTTAATTCAGAAATTAATAAAGAGAATGTATGGTTTTTTGTAGCATTTGTTTACGAACAGCCCATTGCAACGCAACTTACAAGACTTCCGTTTGTAATTTTAAAAGCTTCACTTCTTCCAATGGCTAAATGGGTTGCCACTCTGGATCTTCAAAAATAACTTATAAACCCAGCTATCTTGCATTCGAGATAATCTTTGATGAATCTTATAAGCTTCTTTTAAGTAATGATTTTCTTCATCATTATTCTTATTATGGATATTATCTATAAGAATATCCAAAACTTGTTCTTGAGATTTATCCATATATAGTTAGTATAAAAAAAATTATGAAAGACAAATCCTATGTCCTATAAGGGAAATAAAATAGAAAACAAATTGACAACTTAAATCATATAAATGAATTTTAATGTTCTATGATAGAAAAAGAAATTATGATTTCATATAGATATACATTATGTAATAACGAAGAATGTTTAAAACTCGAAAGGTATTCGTCTAATTTGAGTCCTCCAGTATTCTGTTCAAAATGTAAATCAATAACAATCACTAAATGTTTTTCTTGTGGAAGTTTTTATACAACCAACTCTCCTGTATGCGTTCAATGCGGCGACGATGCTTCACACGATATACAAATGGTCGTGAGTCTCCTTCTGGCTCCCCATATATCTCTCGTACGTCAGAACGAATCTTTTCAGGAATTCCCGGATTTTCAGCGAAAAGTTTTCCTAGAAGAATATCAGGAGTATATACCCTTTTTGAAAGTTCATAAAGAAAAATCCCTAGAGGATAAGCTGAAACTACTTCAGAAAATTTGTCCAAAATCTTGCGAAGATAATATCTTAAATGTAAATACCTATTATGGAAAATCTTACACTCATTTGGTAAATAAATACCGTAATGCATATAAATAAATCTTCCTGCTTCTCTAGGTGTAACTTCTAATGCTTCCATAAATATATTAGTAAGGTTCATATTATTATTAAGGACTTCGAAAATGGATAATCTTACTCTATTTTTAAGATTTCAAAGAGGTTGAAAGTAAAGCCTAAAGATCTATTGGATGTTTGACGATTAAATCCACGAGGCAATTGCTAATTCAACAATTCGAGCTTTCATAAGATGTCGAACTTTTTGGCCCCAACCCTTACTCTCTAATTTTTCCACTGGATTTCCATCAATAGTAATTTGAAATTCACAGTGAGAGAAATTAACCATTAACGGTTTGTGAAGAACGATTACTTTAAATTCCTTAGTTTCTTCTACGGACGGCTTCCCTGGTAAGGTTTTAGGAAATTTACCAACATGATTATGAAAATCTTTGACCTTTAAACCAAAAAATCTTCGTTTATTTTCAATAAAAAATCGAATATCTTTTGATTCTATAAATTCAGTTGCATTACTCTCATAAAAAGGAGGAGGAAACGGATCTAAAACCTTAATTTTTATATCCTCTGTTCTAGATGGAGGCATTTTATTTATGGAATACCGCGTGAACTCTCCCTCTTCTTTTGCAATAATTGCAGGGTTTAATTTTTCTTCAATCAGCATTGGTTCATTAAGATCACATTCTGTAAATCTCAATAACCAATGATCTTGATACTCTAAATTGTCGAAATTATAAAGCTGGTATCCAGGCTTTGGTAGAAGGTGATTTGGATACATTTGATTTTTGATCTGAAATCGAATTAAGAGATCTAGCAGAAACTCTAGGAGCCGTTTTAGGAATATGATTCTCATCGTTAATTGTAGTTTTTTGAATAAAGGCTTTTAAACTATTTGCAATCTCATTAATAAGGCCGAACTCATTTGCAATATTTTCTTTATTATGAAAAATTGTCATGGCACATTCAAGAGAATCATCTGCATTTTCGGAAGAGGGAAAAATTTCAAAATGAATACTATAGTTGGTTCCATAGTTCCCTATAAGATAAACCGACGGATCTGGACAAATCTTCACATGTTCTTGTCCATTAAGAATATCATACATAATACTGAGAAATTCATTGAACTTCTTTTTTAAATCTTTTTTGATGGTTTCACTTGAAATTTTCTTCAATTCAATATCAAATAAATATAATAGTCGCTTTTGATATATTTTATTTGATACTGAAATTAGATCATTAGAAATTATTGTTGAGTAAAAAGTAAGTGAATTGAAGATCTCTTCCATAATTTATACTTTGCTTAAACTCCCTTTTTCTAAATTGGAAACAAAATCTTTAGCATTATTTTCACAATTTTCCCATTCTAATTGAAAATTAATTTTCAAATCACCTAATGCCGTATTTACAAAGTCATAATTAAAGTTAAATGAAAAAACGGCCTGATCCTCTGAACTTATGTCCAGATTGATTGTTGCAATAGAATTATTATATGTTTTTTGAAATGCTAAGTTAATTAGATCGGGGACTGCATCCCATAAAATTCTTGTTAAATATTCTTTGTATATGTTAGGTTTCGTTACTATATTAAAGTTAAATCCAAGTGCTTGTCCCTGAATATAGCGAAGATTCTTACAATAGCTGTTTAAAATGTGAACTAATTTCTCTTTAGAGTTGCTAAGAACCTGGAATCTATTTGGATCAACAACAATTTTCTCACCTGATTCCAGATGTAATTGCGACAAGCCAGGTGTAATTATAAGGTTTTCTTTTTTAATTTCTGAAGCGTCATTAATTACGCCTACGCTTTTCCAGAAATCTTCTACTACCACGGTAGGGTTGTGATTTTGAGCTAATAATACAAATGAAAGATTTGTTAGGTTCATTTGGGCAGGTTTATGAGAATCTTAAAATTAAATGAGAGAAATTATCGAACTCTGAATTTGGGGAAATTCCGCAAAAAGGCATATCCATGTATATTTTCACCAGTAATTTTACCAATTTAAACAAACTCTTACAAGGGTTCTATAGAGCGAATCTACCTAAAAATGACCTAAAATCCTATAACTAACTTATAGACCCAGATATATTGTACCCAGATCTTTGTAAAATATCTTTTTTGCTCTAAATTGCTCTTTTTAACTATAAATAAAATACGTTATAAATGTATCTAATTTATAGTTAATCTCCCAATTAATTAGTAAGACTTTTCAATCAGAAGAATTTTCATCTATAGGGCACATTCCTCTATGTCCTATTCGGGATAATTGGGAAAAGTTTTATTCCAGATCACCGACTTAAAGCCGTGTGCATCGCCCCTCCTCCGGACACTGATTTACGGATGCGCCGGTCGGGTATTCTCCTGTACCTCTTCTGTCTTCGCCTTCTCCGGTGCAATTCCTGTTAGCAATTACGAAGTCGAAAGTATTGTGGTAAACCCCAGCTAATTGTATCGTTGTAAATCCTGTCAGAGTCCTACTCGATTCCAGTCTATTTATTACCTGGAGCGGATCGCTGGTGGGTGTTAAATCGTTCCTGAACAGGTCAAATCCCGGCCAAAACGAATACGAATACGAATTCGTTGTAATTACCACGATCCCCTGAGAGGTCCTAAGAATCGGAACGGCATGCCCTGATATCGTTCCATCCGTATCACGTTGCCATAATAATCCCAGCCAAATGCTTCCGGTGGGAGAATTTATAAGTGTGTTAATGTGGGATCGTATCGCGGACCGAGTAGAGTATTCGTTAGAAAGAATCCAGTTGTACTGAGGCAACATAGTTCTAGCCGATGCCAATGCTAACTGTACGGTTCTCCTATTGGCGGGACCGTATATTCTAGGAATATCCGTCAGCAACATATCCAACAGCGGATAACGTTGTCCAAACGAGACGAAAGGATCCACATTGAAGTTGGTATCGAAAAAGTAACCTCCACTCTGAAGAGGTCCTTGAGAATGATACTCCTGAAGCTCAGCTATCATCTGAAAGCTATGAAGCAGACAAACGCCGCACATCCCATGGGCATCGCCCTCACCTACGGGTCCAACCGAAACCGCTATCGCAAATAGTCTTCGAATCCACTCATCCGTTAATTGAAAATCGGACGGTAAGGTTCTTTTTACCCTTTTATATGCAAGACTTCCCTTGTTACCGGCCGGACAATACTGTCCTGTCTTACCGAGATTGCCCGCCGTGTAACGCGCCCAATCCAGTAAATTTTTATCAACGGTAAACAGAGAGGTCGGACTATTGGCGGTATCTTTTTCCAAATAAGAAGGTTTAGCTGCATATGCAACGCCCCAATTCGATCCATACCTGGTAACTCTTAGGACATTACCTTTGTAGTCGGTGATCATCCCTCCCTCGTCGGTTTCAAGTTGGACGTTCCAATAGGCGGGATTATCCTTACTGATCGCTGCGTCGCTGCACAATCCCCATTGAACCCAATTCCATTTATTATCATTCACCTTAGAATACATACAATAGAGAGATCCGTTAGCGGGATTATATTGAGCGAGATGTCCGCTTTCTGGATTGTAGTAAATGGACGTGGTATTTTTTTCAGAGCCTTTGGAGTTAATGAAGTAGCGGTCGTTTCCCAAGTTCCAAGCTATGAAAGTTTTAATGCTGATGTTTCCGGGAGTGGCCACGGTTTTCGTCCAGTCGTCCATCGAAGAGTCTAAGGTGTGGTTATAATTGTCCTTAGAGTTTCTTGAGATATAGCCGTACCATTGGTATCCTTCAAACGATAAAACCCATCCGCAGTCCAAAAGGAATTATCCTTTAGGATCCATCTCTGACGAGGTTCATTGATAACACAAGGTCTGAG